>DAINRF010000001.1:0-336601 GCA_036742015.1 Mesorhizobium sp.
TGGCCGGGCCACCAGCCCGTCCTTCGCCGACTTCCTTGCGGATCGCCTCGCCTTCAAGGAAACAGAACCGTTTCCATTTGAACCTGAAAGGGTCTAGTTCAGCTTCGACTTCACGGCGCTGATCGATTCCTGGAACAGCTTTCCAGCCGCCTGGGCGTCGACCTTGTCGCCGAGCACCTTGCGGGCCGCCTCGACGGCGATCTCCACTGCGCTGCCACGCACCTCGGCGATTGCGTCGCGTTCGGCCTGAGCGATCTTCTGCTCGGCAAATGCGGTGCGGCGGGCGACATATTCCTCGGTTTTCACCTTGGCGTCGGCGGCCAGCGCCTTGGCTTCGCGTTTTGCGGCGTCGACAATGCCCTGAGCTTCCGCCTCGGCTTCCTTGCGCTTGCGCTGATAGTCGGCCAGCAGCTGCTGGGCTTCCTCACGCAGGCGGCGGGCCTCATCCAGTTCGTTCTGGATTTTTGCGGCACGCTGGTCAAGCTGACCGGCGATCATGCCCGGCACCTTGTAATACATGACGATGGCGAGGAACAGAACGAGGGCGACTGTGGCCCAGAATGTGGCGTCCATGGCGGCCTCCTATTCCCGAACCGACTTGACCGCAGAAGCGATCGCAGCCTTGTCAGACTTGCCAACCAGGCTCTGCACGATCGAGGCTGCGGTGTCCTCTGCAATCTGGCCGACATCCTTCATCGCCGCAGCGCGAACCGATGCAATGCGGGCTTCAGCCTCGGCAAGGCGGCCGTTGAGAGCCGTCTCGACTTCGCGGCGCTCGGCGTCGGCTTCAGCCTTCGCGGCGTCGCGGGCGTCGCCGGCAATCTTGTTCGACTTGGCGCGTGCATCCGCCAGTTCCTGCTCATAGGCAGCAACAGCAGCATCTGCGTCTTCCTTCAGGCGGGCTGCGGTGTCGAGGTCGTGGGCGATGCGGTCACGCCGGACCTCGAGAATGCCGCCAATGCGCGGCAGTACAACCTTGTTCAGGAACACATAAAACAGGCCGAACGTGATCGCCAGCCACAGCAGCTGAGATGGATAGGACGATGAGTCAAACGGCGGAAAAGCACCCGAGACAGGCGCGTGCCCGGCTTCGGTTCCCGTGGTCGTGCCGTTCGCGCCAGCCGCGCCTTGGGTTGCGGGTGTGACGGTTTCAGCGATCGCTTCTGCCATGATCGGTCCTGTCAAAATCCGATGGGCCGGCATTCAAGACGGCCCTGTCACCGGCCGCAGTTGGCGGCCGGCAGTCGATTTGCAATTCGCTGTATTAGACGGCGAACAGCAGCAGCAGTGCGATGAGCAGCGAGAAGATGCCCAGAGCTTCGGTCACGGCGAAGCCGAAGATCAGGCGGCCAAACTGGCCGTCAGCTGCCGACGGATTGCGCAGAGCGCCTGCCAGGTAGTTGCCGAAAATGGTGCCCAGGCCAATGCCTGCGCCGCCCATGCCGAGGCACGCGATGCCAGCGCCGATGTACTTTGCTGCTTCTGCTTCCATGTCAAATCTCCTTGATGGACGTGTTCGTTGCAGAGGTGTCCAGGCCATTGGCCCGAATAGTGAAAATCAGTGACCCGGGTGGATCGCGTCGTTGAGATACATGCAGGTCAGAACCGCAAATACGTAGGCCTGCAGGAAAGCAACGAGGAATTCGAGACCGGTCAGAGCGACCGTCATAATGAGAGGCAGCACCGCGCCCGCCACGCCGACCGCGCCAAATGCCGACAGCGAAGTAACGAAGCCTGCGAAGACCTTCAGCGTGATGTGGCCAGCCAGCATGTTGGCGAACAGACGAACCGAAAGGCTGATCGGGCGCGACAGAAACGAGATCACCTCGATCAGCACGACGAGCGGCACAAGAAGCCCTGGCACACCATGCGGCACAAATAGTTTGAGAAAGCCGAATCCGTGCTTCCAGAAGCCGTAGACAACCACGGTGCCAATCACCAGCAGCGCCAGCGCGAAGGTGACAATCAGGTGGCTGGTGACGGTGAAGAAATAGGGGAACATGCCGAACAGGTTGGCCACCAGCACGAACATGAACAACGAAAACACCAGCGGGAAGAACTTCATCCCCTGTGTTCCGGCAGCGTCGCGCAGCATGTTGGCGACAAATTCATAGGACATTTCCGACACCGACTGCATACGCGACGGGATCAGGCCGCGGCTCGATGTGGTGAGATAAAGAAACGCGCCGGCGCCAACTGCGGTCGCCACCATGAACAGCGATGAATTGGTGAACGAGAAATCGAGACCGCCGATTTCAATCGGGATCAGCTTCGAGATCTGGAACTGGTGGATAGGGTCGTTCGCCACCTTTACCTCGCCTTGCTCTGGCGCCTGTCAGCGCCTCATTCCTGTTTGGGTCCGTCAGCGTCCTGCTTGCGGATCCTGTGTTCTGCAATCAGCCCGGCCGAGCGCAGAACGTTCAATACACCAGCCACGAAGCCCAGCAGCAGGAAAACGATCAGCCCCCAAGGCGACGTCCCGGCAAACCGGTCGATGAACCACCCGATTCCAGCCCCCACAACCACGCCCGCGATAAATTCGCTCGACAGACGCAGTGCATAGCCAATTCCGTTCAGGCCACCCGTGCTCTGGGCTTTCCCGTCATCCACCGGCTCCGGCCTTCTGGCTGCGATTGCAGCTTCCAGCGCGCGCCTGCGCTTGTCGAGATCGTCCCCGCGTGCGTTGCCGTCTTGATCGCCAGACCCGGTTCTTCCGGTTTCGTCTGGCCCGTTTGACCCGGCCACCGCAACCTCCATGCCCAGCCGGTCAGTCGCCTGCCGCCCGCTTCAAATTTGGCCGCAACATAGTTAGGGGCCTCCGGCCAGTCAAGCCGGGAAGCCGGGCGTTATGATATGTATTTATGCAAATAATTTCAGACACATAGTTCGATGCGACAATGCGTCCGGTGGAATCGCTCGCTGTTCTGCGCGGAATCGCGGGCCTGTCAGGCTTAGCTCCAGCCGCCGCCGCGGGTGCGATAAAAGATATGAAGACCGATCTTCGACATGCGATTCATGGCGCGCGCCCAGCCCGGCGACACGTATTGCGCGTAATAGTGGGTGGAAGATCCAACCTCGGGCAGAAAGATCTTTCCCGCCGTCACCGCCATGGCCACGTCCTGAGCGGTCTTGTAATGCGAAGGGCTGGCGATCACGTCCTTCTTTCCGTCGCAGGCAAACGAAAACTGGCAGGCATTGCGCATGTGATCGTTCTGATAGACGACGCCGCAAATCGTGTTCGGATAGGTCGGGTTCCGGACCCGGTTAAGGATGACCTGAGCGACCGCCGCCTGGCCGCGCAGGCTTTCGCCGCGCGCTTCGAAATAGATGCCATTGGCCAGACAGGTCTGCTCCTTCGCCGAAAACACTTCCGCCGGCAACGCCTGCTTCAGCCATTCGTGGTCGCCTTTCGCCATCGGCGGAATGAAGCGGCCACCTGCCATTTCCGGCCCCTGCAGCAGACTTTCGAACGGCGAGGCGCGGGCATAGTCCGGCTCAGGTGGCGCATAGGCGGTCGCCAGAATGTCGGGCCTGTCATTGGTGACGAGTGAAGCCAGCATGGCTGGCACGCCAGGCGAGACCTTCTTCTCCTTCTTGACGTAGAAGGCCGACGCGATCTGCATTTCCTTACCTTTGATCTTCGGTTTGACGAAGGTCATTTTGGATGCGCTGTCGAGCGGCTCGAGCCTGCTCTGGCGCTGGAAGATCGACCCGGCATTGAATGCCTTTGGCGGCGCGACCTTGACGACGCCGACCACCCTGCCCTGCTTGCCGGCGCGAACGATGCGGTCTTCGTCCGGTGTGGACGGCGCTTCCAACTTGCCCTTGAACGCGACAGAGCCGACGCCCGGCGCATTGACGCCACCGCCGGCAATCGCGCCCGTCACGGTCGCGTCAGTAAATTTCAACTCGCCCTGGTGAACAGAGCCTGCAGCTGCCGCCTCGACATAGGCTCCCCAGCGGGCATTGGCCGTGCCGGCCGAAATCAGGCTTGCCATGTCTTGTTGTGCGGCGACGGTCGGGAAACCGAGCCACATCGCAAAGCCGAAGGCGACCGGCGTGAAAAGGGATTGCTTGCCGCGCGATGAATGACGGCTCGGCGGGGAATTACGGCGACGCACTGCTCACTCCGGGACGCAACAACTCAACTGCGGCCAACATGAAGCATTAACCTTGACGGAATGTTAAACGCACGCGCCTCACCCCACCGGCAAAATGTGCAGCATTTTCAGCATCGGTTTCACTGCCGATTAAGGCGCATTTGCTACAACCAGTGGATTAGTCGATCCATTTTTTTTGAGTAAGTCATGTTTTTGGTATTGCTCCGCCGATTGGCGGGCGCACGCGATGGCAATATTGCCGTCTTCGGTGCGCTTGCGAGTTTGCCGCTAATTGCGGCCTGCGGTTTTGCGACCGACTACCTTCAATTGTCACAACTGAAACAGCGGCTCACCCATGCAGCAGATGCGGCAATTCAGGCCGGCGTGAATGCCGGGTCGACAGCGGCTAGAAATGACGACAGTCACTGGATGGACGCAGCCATGAATGAAACCGATCGCGTCTACGCCGACAGTCTAGACGCCTACGAGATTCTAGCCCGCCCGGTTCTCGACATCCAGTTCAGGCAATCTGGCAGCGAAATCATCGGCAAGGCCACGTTCTCGTTCGAGGCGCACATGAAATTCATGCCGATGATCGGCATTTCCACCATATCCGTCAGCAACGAGGTGAATGCGTCCAGCGTGATACCTGCCGTCAACTGACAGCGGCAGGGGCAGGGGCAGGGATTACTTTTTGGTCTTTGCCCGGCCCGCAAACGGGTTGTCCGTGCCGCGCAGGATCATGCGGATCGGCACACCGTCGAGCGAAAACGTCTCACGCAGCGAATTGACCAGATAGCGAACATAGGATTGCGGCATCGCTTCGGGACGTGACACCGACAGTACAAAACCCGGAGGTCGCGTCTTGGCCTGCGTGATGTATTTGATCTTCAGCCTGCGTCCGGCAACTGCCGGCGGCGGGTGATGCGCCAGGATGCGCTCGATCCAGCGGTTCAGTTTTCCCGTCGAAATGCGGCTGTTCCACACTTCATGCGTCTGCATCACCGCCGTCATCAGTTTGTCGAGACCGCGCCCGGTTTCAGCCGACACCGGCACGGCGCGGATGCCGCGCACCTGCGGCAGCAGGCGGCCCGTCGCCTCGCGCAGTTCAGCCAGCTTTTCCTGCGGATTGTCGATCAGGTCCCACTTGTTGAACGCGATGACCGGAGCCCTGCCCTCACGCACGATCAGGTCGGCGATCTGCAGGTCCTGCTTCTCGAACGGGATCGTCGCATCAAACACGATGATGACAATCTCGGCGAAGCGGATGGCGCGCAGGCCGTCCTGCACCGACATTTTTTCCAGCTTCTCCTGCACGCGGGCCTTCCGGCGCATGCCGGCGGTGTCATAGAGCCGGATCAGCCGGTTGGCATATTCCCACTCGACCGAAATCGAATCGCGGGTAATGCCGGCTTCCGGACCGGTCAGCATGCGCTCCTCGCCAATCAACGAATTGATCAGCGTCGATTTTCCCGCATTCGGACGCCCCACCACCGCAATGCGCATCGGCTTGGTCGGATCATAGGCCGGGATGTCCTCGGCATCGGGATCGGCAATGTCCTCGCCGATCAGCGGGGCCTGCTCGAGCGGATCAACAACATCATCGTCCTCATCCTCGCCAAAGGCGCGCTCCTCGCCGATCGCCTCGATGATCGCCTCGCGCAGATCAGGCATGCCTTCGCCATGCTCTGCCGAAATCGGGATCGGTTCGCCCAGCCCCAGCTCCCAGCCTTCCAGCATGCCGGCCTGCGCGCCGCGCGCCTCGGCCTTGTTGGCGACGAGGACCACCGGCTTGCCCGAGCGGCGCACCAGATCGGCAAATGTGCGGTCGTCATGGGTCAGGCCAACCTTGGCGTCGATGACAAACAGTACCAGATCGGCTTCGCCAATCGCCAGTTCGGTCCCGGCAGTCATACGTCCCGCAAGGGAGGAGGCAGCCGCCACCTCAAGGCCAGCCGTGTCGATCACATTGAATTCGAGATCGTAGAGACGCGCCTCATGCACGCGCCGGTCGCGCGTCACGCCCGGTGTGTCGTCCACCAGCGCCAGCTTCTTGCCGACGAGCCGGTTGAACAGGGTCGATTTGCCGACGTTTGGACGGCCGACGATGGCGACCGAATAGCCCATGATCAGGATGCCTGGCCGGTGCCGCGGATCAACTCGGCCATCAAGGTGGCGCGTTCGCGCGCATTGCGCGGCGCATCCTTGTCAGCGGCGATCTGCTCAAACAGCGTCAGCGAATCCGCAAGTTTGCCTTCCTTCCACATAGCCAACGCCAGCGCCTCGCGCGCCGAATGGCGCAGCGGGTTGGTGTCGGCGGTCAACGTCTCGACGCGCGCCGAAACATCAGCCTGTGTGCCGCTGTCCACCAGAACAAACCCGGCGCGCAGGCGGGCCATGTCGCGGATCGCAGCAGGGATAGAATTGTCGGCGGCAACTTCGTCAAACTGCTTCACAGCACCCGCCGCATCGCCCTTTTCAACCAGCACAGTGGCGGCACGCATACGCGCCAGCAGCGGGTAAGCGCCATAACCATCAGCCTCAAGCGCCTGCAAAGCGGCAATCGCCTCGTCGTTCTTGCCTTCATTGGCCAGCGTCAACGCCTGCGAGAACCGGTCGCCTGAAGCATTGGCGCGGCTGGTCGTCCAATAGTCATACGCAACCCAGCCGGCAGTCGCGAGCACCACCAGAATGGCAATCGCCAGGAAGGCAGGGCCAAATCGGTCCCAGAGCGCCCTGGCCTGATCCTGGCGCATCTCCTCGTTGACTTCACGAATAAAACTATCGTCGGACATCTTGTTTCCGCTTTGACGTATCTTTGGGCGCTTTTAGCCGAATTCTCCGGCTATGGAAGGGGAACGGTAGAAATATGGCGGGAGGAGGCCGTAATCCCGCAGGTGTGATGCTTGCGGGGCGTCAATACACATATCTTCTGCGTGAAGGCCGCGACCGCTCTTCAGCTTTCCTTGCCCAGCAACCAGATCATAAACCCGGCGGCGGCGAGCGCCCCGATCAGTTCGGCTGTGACGAACCCCGGCAGGTCGACCGGACGAATGCCAGAAAAACTGTCCGTCATCGATCTGGCGACAGCAACCGCCGGATTGGCAAACGACGTAGACGCGGTGAACCAGTAGGCGGATGTTATGTAGAGCCCGACCAGCCAGCCGATTGAAGCACGCTCGAAACGCAGTCCAGTGAGGATGACCGCGATCAATCCAAATGTTGCGACGCCTTCCGAGAACCATTGGGCTCCGCCGGTGCGGACATGCCCTGATGTCTCCAGCAAGACCCGATCGAACATGCCGTGCGCAATCATCGTGCCAGCCACGCCGCCAAGCAATTGCGCACCGATATAGATCGCGGCCAGCCGCACAGGCATCTGCCGCAGCGCCGTAAAGACAAGCGTCACGGCAGGATTGAAGTGCGCACCAGAAATCGGGCCAAGGATCGTGATGAGCACAACCAGAATTGCGCCGGTTGCAACCGTATTGCCAAGCAGGGCAAGGCCCGCATCGCGGGTCATCGTCTCTGCCATGATGCCGGATCCGACAACGGTTGCGACCAGCATGGCCGTGCCAAATGCCTCGGCCGCGGCCTTACGGCCAGGATCATATGCCGGCATCAGGTCTTTTGTCCCTTTGAACCAGGTTCGCAGCAGGCTGCCCGGCTGACAGCCGGCACACAAATTTCGGGGTGGCCGGAGCAGCAGTCTTCCATCAGAAAGCGGATCAGATCGGCCAGCGCATCAAACTCCGCCGTGTAGATCATGGACCGCGAGTCGCGCCGCGCCGCAACAAGCCCGGCCCGCTCCATCTCTTTCAGATGAAAGCTGACATTGGACGGCGACACCTCAACCTGTTCGGCGAGAGCGCCAGCCGCGACACCGTCCGGACCAGCGGTCACAAGAAGTCTGAGCAGCTTCAGCCGGGTTTCCTGAGACAGCGCACCAAAAGCGATCAGGGCTTGACGTTCTTCCATATTTCAATGATCCTAAAAATATCGAATCAAGGATTAATGCAAATGCTTCTGTCTGACAATGCGGAAATTGAAATGGTGCAGGCCGCCAACGCTGATGATTTGACCATAGGCGATCTGCTCGCCCAGCTTGCGGGTCACGCCGACAAGCCGCTCGTGTTTTACTATGACGGCCGTCCGATCAGGGGCGGATACCACGTGACCGAGGTCAAGGCCGGGCAATTTTCGGCGCTCGACTGCGGCTCGAACCCGGAAGTCTGGCCGGAAGTCTTCGTACAGTTGCTGGACGCCGGAAATTACGAGAACCACATGTCCGCCGGGAAATTCGCAGCAATCATTCGCAAGGTGGGTGAGCGTATCCCGCTTGATCGGGATGCAAGGTTGACATTCGAGGTCAGCGACGGCATCCGGCCGATGCAGATGCACCGCGCATCACTGCCATTGTTGAGCCAGGGCGCGGTCCATGTCGACCTGTCTCCCAGACCGGCAAGCTGCAAGCCGCGCGACCGTTCGCTTGGCATTCTGGGCGGCGGCGCCAAGGCGCAGCCTTGCTGCAGCTGAGGCCGACTTTCAGGGCATCGCGATCCGTCAGCGAACACGATTGTCTCAGCCTGCTTCATTCCTGATCGGAAGCACTGCGTTTCCGATCAGACGCCGCCCGCATTTTGGGAACCAACGCATCGCCGCCACATTGTTGCGTCAAAGGACAGCGAAGCAGCAGCGTCGGGAAGTTCATGAGCAAGCGTATCAGCGTGTTGGCGGCGGCCATGTGCCTGTCGACCGGAATAGCTCTGGCCGCAGAACCAGCACAACAGACCTCGCCGCAATATGTGCTGATCTCGTTTGATGGCGCACATGACAACGCGCTGTGGGACCGGTCGCTGAAACTCGCCGACGAAACCGGCAGCCGCTTCACCTATTTCCTTTCCTGCGTCTACCTGCTGGGACCGGATCAGAAGGGCCTCTACCATCCGCCCGGCATGAAGGCCGGCCGTTCCAATGTCGGCTTTGCCGCCTCGCGCGGCGATGCAGCGGCGCGGCTGGCCAATGTCTGGGCCGCTTATCAGTCGGGCCATGAGATCGCCAGCCACGGCTGTGGCCATTTTGACGGCAAGGACTGGACAAAGGCTGACTGGAAAAACGAGTTCGACCAGTTCGACGACATCCTGGCCAATGGCTGGAAGCTGAACGGCCTGGACGCGCCCGCCGGTTGGGTCGAACTTGCCCGCCGTGGCATTCGCGGCTTTCGTGCGCCCTATCTTTCCGAGGGCAAGGCACTGGCGACAACACTTGCCGAACGAGGCTTTGCCTACAATGCCAGCGCCGTCACCCGCGGCCCGCAACTGCCCGGCCACAAGGGCAAGCTTGCTGAGTTCGGCCTGCCGATGATCCCGGAAGGTCCGGCGTCCAAACGCATCATCTCGATGGACTACAATCTGTTCGTGCGTCATTCCGGCGGCAAGGAGAAGCCCGAGGACTCTGCCGCCTTCGCCGAGCGCACCTATGAGGCCTTCGCCAGGACTTTTGAGGCCGAATATGCCGGTGAGCGACGCCCGGTGCAGATGGGCTTTCACTTCGTGCTGATGAATGGCGGCGCCTACTGGACCGCGCTCGAACGCTTTGCGCGCACCTATTGCGTCAAGGCCGACGTCAAATGCGTCAGCTATTCAGACTGGCTGGCGGCCAATCCGGCCGAAGGGTCATCAGTCGCTGCGGGTGGGTGAGAGGCCGGTGCGCCGGAGGCGCATTCGTCATGCCGGTGGCCTGACGAAAGGTCTCGAACGGGCGGGGGCTGCCGCAGGCAGCCGGCCCCGCCCCGGATAGTCAGGTCGCGATTTCAGCTTCGCTAGCGCCTTCAGCCTTGCCCGCAAGATAGTCCTCGTCGATCTGCGGCAACGCGTCGCCATGCAGCGTTGCTTCGAACGCGCGGAGGCGCTTGTAGATCGAAATCAGCGTCACAATGGTCGGCCACGAATTGATCAGATACTGGAATGAGTTGGTGACCTGCGTAAAGGCCGAGACAATCTGCTGATAGACGCCGAACGAGAATTTTGCCGCTGCAATAGAGGGAGCGAGGATGAGTGTCGCAAAGATGGCATCTGTCTGAAGATACAGATATCGGGTCACGTCGAAATAGACATAGTGCGCATAGAGCGTGAAATAGTTCCGGCGAACGTTGGCGAACAATTCGGCCAGCGTAATGGGCTGGGCACGCCTCGGGTCATCCTCGCCGTAGACCAGTTCCTTTCGAAAAGCAGCCTCGACCCGCTGGTTCTTGAACTCGAGCCCTGGGAGCTTGATCCCGACAAGTGCAAGCAAAGCTGTTCCAAACAGTGCCCAGCCGATTGCGGCAAATACGAGCGGGTAAGGGATCGCTCCAAGGATCGGAATCTCCGATACGCTCGCGGACAGGAAAATCAGTTGAGGCGTGAACGCAATCAGCGTCATGATTGCGTCCACGAACCGGTCGCCCATGCCCTGCATGATCTCGGAAAACCGCATCGTGTCTTCTTGCACGCGCTGCGATGCGCCTTCGATGTGACGCAGCCGATCCCAGTTCGAAACGTAGAAATCATTCATCGCTGTGCGCCAGCGAAAGATGTAATGCTTCGAAAAGAAGACGCTGAGCACACTCACCGTAATGCCCACCAGCGCCAGCGCCAGAAATGAGCCGGCACCGGCATAGACGTCGCCAATCGGCACGGAGGCCGGCGGCGTCAACGCTTTGACGATGAGATCATAGAAGGGTCCCCGCCAGTCGTTCAGGGCGACTGATATCTGAACGTTGAAATAGGCTGCGAAGATAATCAGCGCGGTGCCGAGAACGGACCAATTTATCCAGGGGTGGGGCGAGTACCAGCGCCAGAACGCATAGAAAACAAGGACGCCCGCCCAGAAATAGAGATAGAACCAGATAAAGGGTGCGCTGGTGAAGCGGGCTGGACTGATGATCTTTGCAGCCGCGGCATCGGCAGTTGCCGGCCAGAGGGCCGCACCAAGCTGACTGGCCCCAAAATACCAGAACAGGATCATCACCGCCGCCCATCCAATAGCGCTCAGGAAAAACAGTTTCGGCTTGGGGAAGAAGGAGACGAACACTGGCGCATTCTCCGGTTTGCGGCGGGCTTGCGCATCACGCTGCGGAATTGAGTCGCGCGCATAAAGTCACAGATTCTTGGGCAATGAAATGGCGGACAAGGCCGCTGCAGCATTACATTTCGGTCATGACAATTTGGTCATGCAGCCGCTGCCGCCCGCGCCTTGGCGATGCGGCCTGAATCCCAGGCGAGCCAGCCTGACGCAACGAGGCACAGTGCAGCAATCGCCGACCCGGCAAAATAGGTGCCGGTTGCGTCCGCCAGCCAGCCCGCCACCAGCGGCCCCACCATCTGGCCGACCGAGAACGCAGCCGTCATCAGGGCCAGCGCCCGGCGTGGCGAGCGGCCCGCCAGCACCCGGCCCATCTGAAGCCCCAGCGCGGTGATCGAGACAAAGGTGCCGCCAAGCAGGACGGCCGCGATCAGCGGCCCGGCATAGCCACCGATGGCGACGCTCGCCATCACGCCGGCCGCTTCGGTCAGACAACCCAGCGCCACCACGTTGGCGAGGCCAAATTTTCGTGACAGCCGCTGCCACAGAAAATTCGCCGGCGGGATCGCCAGTCCGCAAACCAGCCACACGGCTGCTTCAAACAGCCTCCCGCCCTCACCCGAACGGACAATGGCGATCAGGAACGTCGCAGTGACGATGTAGCCGAAGCCGAACAGACCATAGGAGAAGATGATGCGTTTCAGAGCCGGATCATCGGGCAGCGGCGGCTCGCGCACCGGTTCACCCGTCACCACCGGTCCCTGGCGCACCAGCAGCGCCACCACGACAAAGGCCAACAGCGACAGCAGACCCGCCCATATCCAGCCGGCGTTCCAAGGCTGATGCGCCAGCACCAGCGCGCCGATCATCACTGACGAGATAGCTATACCAACGCCGACGCCGGAGAAATGCATCGCCTGAAGGTCCATCCGCCCGGCGGCGGCGAGATGGCTGAAGACGATCGTGCCGAGGAACACCAGCATGAAGGCCGACGCCAGCCCGGCGGCGAAACGGATCACGACAAAGGCGGCAAAACTGTCCGTCAGCCCCATGGCGATGCAAAGCACTGCGGACGCCAGCACCGAAGCCAGCATGATGGCGCGTTCTTGGCCATGCGCCCAGCCGCCAGCGGCGAGCACCGCGCCAATCAGGTAGCCGAGATAGTTGGCAGACGCGATCAGCCCGGCGTCTGACGCCGACATGGCGAGCTCGTCCATCATACCCGGCAGGATCGGCGTGTAGACGAAGCGGCCAATGCCCATGGCGGCGGCCATGCCGATCAGGCCGCCGAGCGCGTAACGGTAATGTGTGGGGAGGGCCGACATCGCCGCGACCATAATCACGGCTCGCTGCGGCGCAACCACGACTTCTGGGCCAGCGGACATGTTTCCTGTGGTCAGACGACAGGCCTTGCCGCCCCGGCTGGTCTTCGCCGCCGCGAGATACTACATCAACTGCAGCGAATTCGAGGAACCAACCATGTCCTACCCAGCCAACCAGCCTTCCATCGACCCGGCGAAACTCGACAAGCTCGCCGAAGTGGCGGTCAAGGTCGGTTTGCGTCTGCAACCCGGTCAGGACGTGTTTCTCACCGCGCCGGTCTCAGCGCTGCCACTGGTGCGGCGCATTGCAGTTCATGCCTACAAGGCTGGCGCCGGACTGGTGACGCCGATCCTGTCTGACGAGGACCTGACGCTGGCGCGCTTCCGCAATGCCAATGATGACAGTTTTGACCGCGCGCCGGGCTGGCTTTATGACGGCGTCGCCAAGGCATTTTCGGCAAATACCGCCCGCCTCGCAATTGTCGGCGACAATCCGATGCTGCTGTCGAACGAAGACGCGGCCAAGGTGGCGCGCGCCAACAAGGCCAATTCCATCGCCTACCAGCCGGCGCTGGAGAAGATTGCCGGTTTCGACATCAACTGGAACATCGTCGCCTATCCGGGCCTGAGCTGGGCCAAGCTGATGTTCCCCGACGATCCGGATGACATTGCAGTCGGCAAGCTGGCCGATGCGATCTTTGCCGCCAGCCGCGTCGACCGCGACGATCCGGTCGCCGAGTGGGACGCTCACAACCGCCGTCTCGCCGAGCGCACCGCCTGGCTCAACGCCCAGAATTTCCATTCCCTGCACTTCAAGGGGCCGGGCACCGATCTGATGGTTGGTCTGGCCGACGGCCACGAATGGCAGGGGGGCGCGTCGGAAGCCAAGAACGGCATCGTCTGCAATCCCAACATCCCGACCGAGGAAGTCTTCACCACCCCGCATGCGCGGCGCGTATCCGGCACCGCCCGTTCCACCAAGCCGCTGTCGCATCAGGGCACGCTGATCGAAAACATCGAGGTGCGCTTTGAAGACGGCCGCATCGTCGAGGCGAAAGCCAGCCGCGGCGAGGACGTCTTGAAGAAAGTGCTGGAAACCGACGAAGGCGCAGCGCGTCTCGGCGAAGTGGCGCTGGTGCCCCATTCCTCGCCGATCTCGAAGAGCGGCTTGCTGTTCTACAACACGCTGTTTGACGAAAACGCCGCCTGCCACATTGCGCTTGGCCAATGTTACTCAAAGTGTTTTGTCGATGGAGCAAACCTGTCGCAGGACGAGATTGCCAAGCGCGGCGGCAACAAGAGCTTTATCCATATCGACTGGATGATCGGCTCGGACCAGATCGACATTGACGGCGTGCACAAGAATGGCGACCGCGTGCCGGTGATGCGCAAGGGCGAGTGGGCTTAGCTTCTAATCGGGAAGAATTGACGCGCCACTATTGTCAATATCGGGATAGTCGCCGGTCTCGCCCGGCTCGCCTTCAGGCGCGTCGGTGGGGTCGAGCGGCTCCGGCTCGTCATATTGCGTCTCGACCAGATAGCGCGCTGCCGCCCAGCCCTGCAGGCTGTCCTTGTTGACGTCGGCGATCTTGCACCAGCGATGCTTGCCGACCTCGGCGCAGCCGAGATTGCGCACCACCGAACCCTGAGGCATCCGGCCGATCATCATGCCGGTGGGCGACGCATTCGCCCGCAGGTTCAAATCATCGCCCGGCGACAGGCCATTCACTTCGAAGAATTCTGGCTCGATTGCAGCCGTCGTGTCGTTTTCGGGCGTTTGTGCGCCAGCCGGCACCAGGGCGAGAAACAGCATCGCCACAGCCACGCTGGCCGCCCGTCGCGTCACTTGCCGAGCGCCTTGGCAAACACCGCCGGCTTGAAACCGAACACCAGTTCCTTGCCAGTATCGAGCACCGGTCGCTTGATCAGGTTCGTATTGGCCAGAATGAGCTCCTTCGCCCTCGCCTCGTCTATTTTGGCCTTCTCGGCCTCCGGCATTTCCTTGTAGCTGGTCGAGTTGCGGTTGAAGACGCTCTCCCAGCCCGCACGCCTGAACCAGCCATCCAGCACTTTTGGATCAAGCGGCTCCTTGCGATAGTCGAACAGCGCGTAGTCAACCTTGTTGGCCTCCAGCCATTTCATCGCATTGCGAACCATGTCGCAGGATTTGAAACCGTAAAGCGTGTTGGTCATCCAGTCAGTCCTTGTTCGCATCAGCAAATGCTCGATCAAGACGGTCGAGTAGTTCCAATCCACGCTCGCGGCTCCCACGTGCGGCAAGCGCCTTGAAGCGCGCTTCGGAATCAAACTCGGCAATCGCCTTGGTCGAAAACTCTTCGAACAGCTTGTTCATGCTGACACCGCGCGCCGACGCGAGCAATTTGAGACGGTCGTGTTGGTCTTGGGGCAGCCTGATTGTCAGCGTAGACATCACTACACTCCTATAGTCTTCAATGTGGCCGACCTATGCCAGTCTCCTCAAAAACTCCGACATGCGCGCCAGCCCCTCGGCCAGCACCGCGGGCGAATTGGCGTAGCCGATGCGCAGCCACCCTTCCATGTCGAGAGCGGAGCCCGGCGTCAACATCACGCCCGTCTCTTCCAGCAGGCGAATACACAGCTCTTCTGACGGCATGTCGACATCATATCGGAGCAGCGCAATCGTGCCCGACTTCGGCTTGACCCATGAGATCAGGGGCTCAGCGTCGACCCAGTCCGACAGAACCGCCAGATTGCCGCGCACGATATTTCTGCTGCGCGCCAGCACCTTGTCGCGGTTCCTCAAGGCGAGTGTCGCCAGATAGTCGTCCACCATGCCGACGCTGATCGTGTTGTAGTCGCGATGGATCGAGACCTTGTGAATCAGTTCCTGCGGCGCGACGATCCAGCCCAGCCGCAGTCCTGCCAGCGAATAGGATTTTGACATCGAGCCGGTCGAAATGCCTTTCTCATAAAGGTCGGCCACCGATATCGTAAATCCGTCGCCCTCCTGGTCGATGCCGCGATAGACCTCGTCGCCCAGCAGCCACGCACCGGCGTCGCGCGCGATCTTCACAATCTCCTCCAGCATCGGCCGTTCGATCAGCGCGCCGGTCGGATTGTTGGGATTGGTCACCGCGATCAGCTTGACGCCGCCGGCGGTCAGACTGCGCAATTCATCAAGGTCGGGCAGAAAACCGTTCTCCGGGCGCAGCCAGAGTTTGCGCACCTCCGCGCCGATGCTTTCGGGGATCGAATAGTGCTGCTGATAGGTCGGCACGATCGACACGACCTTGTCGCCGCGCTCCACCAGTGTCTGGTAGACCAGCGCGTTGGCGCCAATCGCACCGTGGGTCACGGTCACATTTGCCGGCCCCTGCCCCTTGTAGAGCGAGGCAATCGCGGCGCGCAGCCGGGCGCTGCCCTCGATCTCGCCATAGGTCAGCTTCATCGGCAGCAATTCGTCGAGCACCGTGTTGCCCTTGCCCGCCAGATCCAGCAATTGCCCGAATGTCAGCGATTCAACGCAAGTCTCGGCGAGGTTCCACTCACAGGTCGTCTCATAGCGGTTCATCCACTGCTCGACGCCAAATTCCCGAATATGCATGCCTGCCACCTCCGAACCCGATAAGTGGCTAAGCATAGGACAAGTGTCCAGACAATCCGTATTGGCTCCCGGCTTTTGCCCAGACCAGAGGCAGTGCCCGCTATCGTTTGCCGGATTTTTGCGGCTGAACGGCGTCATCCGCCGCTTCCTCTGGCTGGGCAAGATCGCCCAGCGGCGCATAGGCGTCCTGGCGGAAAAAGCTGACAACTCGATCAGCCTGTTCATTGTCTGCCCCGAGCACCCGCAACACCGCACCGCCCAGCATCAGGCTTGCTTCCGTGGTTTCGGGCAATGCCGTCGAGGCGCCAACCTCAAGCAATTCGTGCATGTGGGCCGGATCGCGGGCGCGCGCCAGCACCGGCAGACCCGGCAGACGTTTGCGCAACGCCCGGACGGCTGCAGCAGCAGCCTTGGCGTCGTTCATGGTGATCACCGCTGCGCCCGCCCTTTCGACGCCGGCGGCGTCCAGCACCTGCTGACGGCCGGCGTCGCCAAAATAGACCGGCAAACCACTCTTACGCGCCTCCTGCACGTTGGATGCGTCGTGATCGACAGCCACCCACGGCATATCCAGTTCGTCCAGCATCCGGGCCACCGTGCGGCCAACGCGCCCGAAGCCGCCAATGATGACGTGTCCCGATTGCTGTTCCGTATCGAGCGCGATTGCGTCAGCGCCGGGCTGAGCCTGCTGTTCCAGCCAGATGCGCGCCGCGCGCCCCGCCGTGGCAAGCAGCGGCGTCAGCGCCATCGACAGCGCCACGCCTGCGAGCAGTATCTGGCCTGGCCCCTCCCCTATCACGCCTGCCGTCATCGCGAGCGAAAACAGCACAAAAGCGAATTCGCCGCCTTCGGCCAGATGCAGGCCGACATTGACCGAAAGCGGCCAGCCAGAGCCTGACAGACGCGTCAAGACGATGAGAATCGCCGCCTTGATCACAATCAGCGCGGCAACCAGTGCAAGGATCGACGGAAGCTCGGCGAACACAACACGCGGGTCGATCAACATGCCGACCGAGATGAAGAACAGGCTGAGCAGGATGCCACGGATCGGCTTGACGTCTGCTTCGATCTGGTGCCTGAACTCGGTGCCGGCCAGCGTGAGACCGGACAGGAAAGCGCCAAGCGCCATCGACAGGCCTGCCTGTTCCGTGGCGTAGGCGGTGCCCAGCACCACCAGCAGCGTCGCCGCTGCAAACAATTCCGGGCTCTGCACTGAAGCGATCACCCGATAGAGGGGACGCAGCACCAGCCTGCCAACGCCCAGCAGCACCGCCATCGCCACAAGCGCCTTCAGCGCTGCGAGCGCCAGCGACCAGGCAAGTTCGTCCGCCTCTTGTCCGAGCGCAGTGACAATCGCAATGCCAGGCACCACGGCGAGGTCCTGCATCAACAGGACCGCAAGAACGATGCGGCCGGCCTTTGTGTGCAGTTCGCCCCGGTCAGTCAGGATCTGCAACGCAAACGCTGTCGACGACAGAGCGAGCGCACCGCCAATTACCGCGGCCTGCCCGAAACTTGCACCGAGCAAAAGCGCCACTGCGGCCAGCGCCGAACCGGTCACCGCCACCTGCGCCAGTCCGAGGCCAAACACATATCGCGCCATCGCCTTGAGGCGTTCGAGCGACAGTTCAAGCCCGATCAGAAACAGCATGAAGACAATGCCGTATTCGGCCAGCCGGTGGCTACCCTCAACTTCGCTGATCAACGCGAGGCCGTAGGGGCCGACGAGAGCGCCTGCGATCAGATAACCGATGACGGGATTTGCTTTGAGGCGCTGGAACAGCGGCACAACAATAACGGCGGCAACCAGAAACACCAGCGCGTCGCGCAGCATCGTCGGTTCGTGTTGGATCGCTTCAGGCATTGGCTCGGATGTCTCGCAGGCAGGCGCCCGGGAACGCTGTCAGTCGGACCAGATCAGGGCAGCCTTATCGCAACCTTGTGGCGGTTGATTTGTTTCAGATCAAGGCAGCGGTTCATAATGGCGATATCGTCTCAACAAATCACATCGCAGCCGACAGGAGGTTCATATGGCAAGCTATTCCCATTTTCTCATCACGACTGACGGTTCAGAACTCGCGACAAAGGGCGTCGAACAGGGTCTGGCTCTCGCCAAGGCATTGAAGGCTAAGGCGACGATTTTCACCGTGACCCAGAACTTCCCCTATCCGCCCTATATCGGCGCGGACGTGTGGACGCCGTTGCCCGGCGACATGGATGATTTTGATGCTGCGCAAAAGCGCGCCGCCGACACGCTTCTGGCCGCCGCCATGGCGCAAGCCAAGAAGGCTGGCGTCAAGGCCGAAGCCGTCCAGGCCGCGCATTCATTCCCCGCCGAAGCAATCCTCGAGGCCGCCGGAGCCAGCGAATGTGACCTGATCGTCATGGCCTCTCATGGCCGCCGCGGCCTTGGCCGTCTGATGCTCGGTAGCGTGACGGCCGAAGTCGTATCGCACAGCACGGTTCCGGTGCTGGTGGTGCGGTAGGAGATGCGCGGCGCGCCCCTCCCGCAAGAAGGAGGGAGCGGCCGCGCTCGCAACGCCAGAAACTATTTCGCAATTTTTCTCCCCCTCGCTTTTTCCTCCCCCACAATGTCTCCAACGCAATTTGGAGGCACACATGGCAAGGGAGGGCAGACAAGACAGCAGATTGCAGGTGCTTCACCGCATCGTTGCGATGTTGTTCGCCTTGTCCGCTCTTGCCGAGCGCACCACAAACCGCTCGCGCATTGTGCGCAGAACGCTTTGC
The DNA here is from genome assembly GCA_036742015.1 of Mesorhizobium sp. Taxonomy (GTDB): domain Bacteria; phylum Pseudomonadota; class Alphaproteobacteria; order Rhizobiales; family Rhizobiaceae; genus Mesorhizobium_A. The sequence goes on from DAINRF010000001.1 coordinate 18,822, forward strand.
TGGATCCTCGGCCTCGTCATTTTCCCCGTCCGCGAGATGATCGCCGAAACAGGGCTCGAACTCGGCTTCGACATCGTCTTCTCCGACATTGACCTGACGCACTCCGACGACAGCGCCGAAGACCTGATGCGCATTGCCGCCGCCTTGAGCGAGCTTGGCAGGGCGCTGTGTTTCCTCGTCAACCACATCGAGCAACTCGATCTCGCCGAGCGCGAACTGGCGTTGCGAGCCATTTCGCGCCACGTGGCGACCCATCTTTCCACGCTTGTGCCAGCGTTCAACATCGCCCCCGCACGAACGCCCTACCAAGACACGTCCTAGTGCGCGTTCCCTCCCGGAATCCGCCTGTCTCAACTCAATCGATTTTCGATTGGAAGCGCCCGCTTCCGATCACGCTGGTGTGCGCAATTTCGGGGCCTGGCGCCCTTCGCGTCTAGCTTCGAAAAACTGAAAAGACCAACTCTTTGCTGGCATTATCTCTTAGGTCCCGTATCTTAGTGACATAGGTTCAGGAACGGCCAATACTGTGCCAAAGCACTGGAGATGAACATGTCGATATCAGGTCTTTCCCGTCGCGCGCTGCTGCAGGGCACCGCCATGTTTGCAGCGACCGCTGCGCTGACGCGTTTCAGCTTTGCGCAGGAAGCGCCTGAAGGCGGGCGGCTGGTCGCCGCGGCTGATTCCGAACCGAAAAATCTCAATCCGGCCATCGTCGCCTCCAATGCAGTCTTCTACATCACCTCGAAAGTGATTGAGCCGCTGGCCGAAGCGTCATTCGACGGCAAGGACGGGCTCACGCCCCGCCTGGCGACCAGTTGGGAAGGTTCTGAAGACGGTCTGTCGGTAACGTTCAAGCTGCGCGAGGGCGTGAAATGGCATGACGGAAAAGATTTCTCGTCGGCGGACGTCGCCTTCTCCGCCATGCAGGTCTGGAAGCCGATGCAGAACATCGGCCGATCGGTGCTCGCCAATCTCGAAGCGGTCGAAACGCCGGACGCTTCAACCGCCGTCTTCAAATTCTCCAAGCCGACACCGCTGCAACTGATCCGCAATGCGCTGCCGGTTGTCACCAGCGTGCTGCCCAAGCACATCTATGAAGGCACCGACATCGCGGCCAACCCGGCCAACAACAAGCCGGTGGGAACCGGCCCGTTCGTCTTTGCCGAACACAAGGCTGGCGAGTACTACCGGCTTACGCGCAACGAGGCCTATTGGGGCGAAGGCCAGCCTAGGCTGGACGAAGTGATCTTCCGCGTGCTGCCCGACCGAGCGGCGGCTGCGGCGGCGCTTGAGGCCGGCGAAATCCAGCTCTCGGCGTTCTCGCAGGTGCCACTGTCGGATCTGGCGCGTATTTCCCAAAACAGCGAATTGAAGGTCGTCACCCAGGGCTACGAGGCGCTCACCTACCAGCTGACCATCGAAATCAATCACCGCAACGACATCCTGAAGAACCTAAAGGTCCGGCAGGCGATCGCACATGCGGTCGACAAGAAATTCGTCGTCGACACTGTCTTCCTCGGCTACGCCGCAGAGGCGACCGGGCCGGTGCCGAAGAACGCGCCGGAATTTTATACTCCTGACGTCACGCTCTACCCGTTCGATACGGAGAAGGCCAAGGCGCTGCTGGACGAGGCTGGCTACCCGGCCAAGGACGGTGCGCCGCGCTTCAAGCTGCGGCTGCTGCCAGCCCCATTCTTCTCCGAAACGCGCGCATTCGGCGACTATCTCAAGCAGGCGCTGGCCGCTGTCGGCGTCGAGGCTGGACTCGTCGCCAACGATGCGCCCGGCCACCTCAACGCGGTCTACAAGGATCATAATTTCGACCTCGCCATCGGCGCGGCCGTGTTCCGTGGAGATCCGGCGATCTCGACCACCAATCTCGTTCAGTCGGGCATTCCAGCCGGAACCTTCTTCTCCAACCAGGGCGGCTACGCCAATGCGGAGATCGACAAGGTAATCGCCGACGCGCTGGTGACTGTCGACACCGCCACACGGGTCGGGCTCTACAACGATTTCCAGAAGCTGGTCACCGCCGACCTGCCGCTCATCAACGTTGCCGATTGGGGCTTTACCTCGGTCGCCAGCAGCAGCCTTGTCAACGTCGCCAACAATCCCCGCTGGGTTGTCTCCAGCTGGGCCGATACGGGGATCGCATCCTGAGGCGGGCTGAGGTCGATCCTGCATGCATCGCGCCTGGCGCCTGACACGGCGGCGGCTGATCGCCAGCATCCCCGTGCTGGCGATTGTCATCGTCGGCACGTTTTTTCTGATGGAGCTGGCGCCGGGCGACGCCGTCGACGCCTACCTCATGTCGCTGGGCGGCGGGGATGCGGGACTGGCCGAAAGCCTGCGCCAGAGCTATGGCCTCGACCAGTCCGCCTTCAACCGGCTGTGGCTCTATCTCGGCTCGCTGGCCCGGCTCGACTTCGGCTGGTCCATCGCCTTTGACCGGCCAATCATCGACGTCGTGCTCGAGCGTCTGCCCAAGACTCTATGGTTGATGGGCTCGGCCACCGCGCTGGCGTTCACCGCCGGTTCGCTTCTCGGCATCGTCGCCGGGTCGCGTCCTGGCGGCATTGTCGACCGGGTTCTGTCCATCGGATCGCTCGCGATTTATGCCGTGCCCGGCTTCTGGCTGGGGCTGGTGCTCATCCTCGTCTTCGCCGTGCAGCAACGCTGGCTTCCCACCTCGGGCATCGAGACCATTGCGTCCGGCAAACAAGGTGTCGCGCGCGCGCTCGACATCGCCCGCCACCTGATCCTTCCTGTCACATCACTTGGCCTCATCTACCTCGCGCTGTTCCTGCGCGTGATGCGCGCCGGCATGGGCGAGGTCTGGCGTCAGGATTTTGTGCTTGCCGCACGCGCAAAGGGACTGAGCCGCCGCCGCATCGTGGTGCGCCATGTCGCCCGCAACGCGCTGCTGCCGCTCATCACCATGCTCGGACTGCAGGCCGCTACCATGCTTGGCGGTTCGGTTGTGATCGAAAGCGTCTTTGCCATTCCCGGCTTCGGGAGGCTGGCGCAGGAGGCAGTCGCCGGCCGTGATGCGCCGCTCCTGATGGCGATCATCATCATTTCCGCGCTGCTGGTCGTCGTCGTCAACCTGCTGGTCGACATCGCTTATGCCTGGCTTGATCCGCGCGTCGGCGCATCTGAGGCAATCAGCCGATGAGATCGTTTCTGACCCGCATTGTCACGTCGCCCGAAGGTCTCGCCGGAACTATTCTGCTGCTGGCGCTGGCGCTGGTGGCGCTGCTCGGGCCCCACCTGCTTTCCGGCAATCCGGCTTCCATCGTCGGCCGTCCGCTCTTGCCGCCCTTCTCCGACTGGGCCACTCCGCTCGGCACCGACCAGCTGGGCCGTGATATCTTGACCCGGCTGGTTTACGGATCGCAAGCCTCGCTGCTGGTGGGACTTGCCTCGGCCATCGTCGCCATCGCCGCCGGCGTTGTGGTTGGCACCGTCGCAGGTTTTTCTGGCGGGTTTGTCGATGAAGCGCTGATGCGCATTGTCGACGCCTTCCAGATCGTGCCCGGTTTTCTGCTGGCGCTCGCCTTTGTCAGCGTATCCGGGCCGTCGCTCACGGTGATCGTCGTCGCCATTGCGCTCGGGGCGTGGACCGGTCCGGCGCGGCTAGCCCGGGCCGAAGTCCTGTCCATTCGCGAGCGCGACTATATCGCTTCGGCGCGGGTGATCGGAATGCATCCTGCCGAGATAGCCTTCCGCGAGGTACTGCCCAATGCGCTTCCGCCGGTGCTGTCGCTGGTGTCGGTCATTGTGGCCGCCGCCGTGCTGATCGAGGCGGCGCTGTCCTTCCTCGGACTTGGCGATCCCAACTCGGTCACCTGGGGTGGCATGATCGCCGAGGGCCGCAACCTGCTGCGCTCCGCGCCCTACCTGTCGATCATTCCGGGGCTTGGTCTCGTCAGCGCGGTCGTTGGCATCTACCTGTTCGGCGAAGGACTGGTCGAGGCGCTCGCGGTGCGCAGGAGGCGGGCATGAGCGCGGCTCTGTGCCAGATCGACGGGCTGTCCGTCAGCTACAACACGCCGGCCGGCGTCAAACATGCGCTGAAATCCGTCAGCCTCGACATCATGGCTGGCGAGAAGCTGGCGATCATCGGCGAGAGCGGCTCGGGCAAGAGCACGCTGTCGCTGGCGCTCATTGGTCTTTTGCCGGACGAGGCCCGGACCAGCGGCATCATCACCTGGCCCGGGCTTGGTCATCCTCCCCTGCCCGGCCGCGACATCGGCTTTGTCTTTCAAGACCCTGGCTCAAGCCTGAATCCGGTGCTGACCATCGGCGAGCAGGTCGGCGAAGGGGCGCGGCGTCATCTTGGTCTTGATGCAAGAGCTGCCCGCGACAAGGCGATCGAGCTGCTCGGGCGGGTCCACATTCCCCAGCCTGAGCAAGCGGTCGGCGCCTATCCACACCAGTTCTCCGGAGGGCAGAAGCAACGCATTGCGATTGCTGCGGCGATTGCCGCCGGACCATCGATCCTGATCGCAGACGAGGCCACCAGCGCGCTCGACACGATCGTCCAGGCCGAGATCGCGGCCTTGCTCGAGGAACTGGTCCGCACTGGCGGCATGACCTTGATCTTTGTCACGCACGACATCGGGCTGGCCGCCAGCCTGGCTGATCGGATTGCAGTCTTCCGCAATGCCGAACTTGTCGAATGCGCCGATGCCAAGACACTGATCGCCAATCCGCGCGCAAGCTACACGCGCGATCTGCTCGCAACCTATGTCGACATCGACTCGCCGCGTCTCGTGGGTATCTCAGATGCCGCGTGATTTGCTCGCTGTTGAAGGTCTGTCGAAACGTTTTGCCAGCAGCGGCCGCACGGTCGTCGCACTCGACGATGTGTCCTTCTCGATCCCGCAGGGCGAGACGCTTGGCGTTGTCGGCCCATCCGGCAGTGGCAAGTCAACGCTTGCGCGCGTGCTCATGCGGCTGATCGAACCCGACGCCGGCAAGGTATCGATCGACGGCGACGACTGGCTGGCTCTGGGTCCTAGACAGCTACGCCATCAACGTGGTTCCATCCAGATGGTCTTCCAGGATCCGGTGGCGGCGTTCAATCCACGCACCACCGTCGGCAAGGCGATCATGGACCCCTTGCGCATTCACGCGATCGGCGATCCCGCAGGGCGAGACGCGGAAGTAGCAAACCTGCTCACCCGCGTCGGGCTCCCGGCTGAAATGGCCAGCCGCCGCATTCATGAAGTGTCTGGCGGCCAGCGGCAGCGCGTGGCACTGGCCCGTGCACTCGCCAGCCGTCCACGGCTGGTTGTGCTCGACGAGGCGCTGTCGGCGCTCGACGTGTCGCTGCGCGGCCAGATGATGGAGCTGCTGGTCAGCCTGCAACGGCAGGACGGGATATCGTTCCTGTTCATCGGCCACGACCCGGCGGTTGTCCGGGTGATTTGCCACAGGGTTGCGATCATGGACCGCGGCCGGATCGTGGAGTTAGGGGACGCTGACCGCGTTCTGACCCACCCGCAGTCACACACCGGCAAAGCGCTGCTGGCCGCCATTCCGGTGTGGCGCTGAGGTAGTCTACACCTTGCCCATGTCCTTCAGCACGTCCTGGGCAATCCGGAAACTGTCGATACCGGCGGGAACGCCGCAATAGACCGCGACCTGAAGGAAGACCTCGGTCAACTCCTCCACCGTCACGCCATTGTTGATCGCACCGCGGACATGCAGCTTCAATTCATTAGGACGATTGAGCGCAGCTATCATACCTAGATTGAGCAGGCTGCGGCTGCGCCGGTCCAGACCAGGCCGGTTCCATATCTGGTCCCAGCAATTTTCAGTCGCCAGTTCCTGCATCGGCCAATTGAAGTCCGTAGCCGCGTTCAGCGACTTGTCGACATACTCATCGCCGAGCACTGCCCTGCGGGTCGCCAGGCCAGCCTTGAAGCGGGCGCTCTGTTCTCGTTTGGCGGCCATGAAAGAAACTCCTTCAATCGGACTTGATACGAAATGCCGCCCGCCCGGACGCAACGCGACCCGGGCGGGTAGCTGATAGCGCTAGTAGCGCACCATGCCGGCGTCGACATTGATCGTCTGGCCGGTCATCCAGCGGGCGTCGTCCGACGCCAGGAACGCCACGACATCGGCGATGTCTTCGGGCTGACCCTTGCCTTTCACTGCCTGCATCATCTCGACGAACTCAAAACCGCCATTATGTGGACCGGCCTTGACGCCGTCGCTTTCGATCAGACCCGGCGAGAGCGCGTTTGCGGTGATGCCATATGCGCCAAGTTCTGTTGCGAGAGCGCGGGTGAAGCCGATGATGCCGCCTTTTGCAGCGACATAAGCTGCCATGTTGGGCGTGCCGGCAAAGAACGTATTTGACGCAATTGAAATCACGCGGCCCGGCTTCTTGTTGGCCCGCATCTGGTCGGTAGCCTGGCGCGTCACAATGAACGTTCCGGTCAGGTTGACGTCAATGATTTTTCGCCAATGCGCCAGATCGACATCGTCCCAGGCGACAAAGGGGACGATCGACGCGTTGTTGACCAGCACGTCGACGCCGCCGGTCTTCTCACCAATCTGCTTGAACATGGCGTCAACGGCCACGGGGTCCGAAATGTCGGCCGCGATGGCGATCGCCCCTTTGCCGATCTCCGCAGCAGCCGCCTTTGCGCCCGCCGCATTGATGTCGCTGACAATGACGGTCGCCCCGTCTTCGGCGAGCCGTTTGGCGATTGCCTTGCCAATGCCCTGCGCAGCGCCGGTGACCAGCGCCGTCCTGCCTGAAAGTCTTCCGCTCATTTTCCTACTCCTGCTGATATCTGGTTGTTCATACGTCGCTATCGATCACAGCCAGCGCTGCGTCGACGCCGGCGCCAACATTGGCCTTGTGGCCCAGCGCTTTGAGCGCTCCGCCCAGCGCCGTCAGCGCCGCGACCGCGTAGATCGGCTGGGCTGTCGGACCCATATGTCCGATGCGTGTCAGCTTGCCCAAAGTTTCGCTTCGTCCAGAAGAAAAGACCACGCCATAGCGCGCCCGCGTCTCGTGGCGCAGCGCCGCCTCATCGATACCATCCGGCGTACGCACGGCCGTCGTCGTCGGCGAGGCAAACGCCTCGTTCGCCGCCCACAAATTGAGGCCCATCGCCAAGGCCCCCTTGCGCATGGCGCGCGCCGTCAGGGCATGACGGGCCCAGACATTTTCCGGCCCTTCGTCAAGATAGAGGTCAAGCGCCACGTCGAGACCGTTCACCTCGGAGACCGAAGGCGTGAATGGAAACGGCTTTGCCCGCGACCAGGCGTTCTCCCAGTCGAGGATTGACAGCATGGAAGCGCGCGGCGCGGCCGGATTGGCTTTCATTTTCTCCCAGGCGCGGTCGCTCACGCCAGCGAGTGTGAGGGCCGGCGGTGCGCCCAGGCATTTGTTTGCGCCGGTAATGTAGATGTCTGCCTTGCAGTCTTCCGGATGGGTTTTCATGCCGCCAAACGAGGAAACGGCGTCAACGATGAAATAGGCGCCGTGGGCAGCGACAATCTCGCCGATGGCGTTGATGTCGTTGATCGTTCCCGAAGGCGTATCGTGATGGCAAACCGACACGACCGAGATTTCCGGATGCGCCTTGAGCATGTCGCGCACCGACTGCGGATCGATCACCTCGTTGTAGGGGGTCTCGATTTCCAGCAGGTTCGGCGAGTAGCGTTTTGCCCAGTAGCCAAAGCCCTTGCCGTAGACGCCCGATGCAAGATTGAGAACCGTATCGTTACTTGCAATCAGCGACGCTGCGGCAGCTTCCAGCCCCAGCACGGGTTCGCCGTGCAGGATCACCGGGCGGTTCGAAAGGCGCATCGCTTTGCGCGCCTTTTCAATGACGTTTTCGTAGAAGGCCAGAAAGGCCGGATCGTAGTCGTAGAGGACGGTCTTGCCCAACCCGCGCAACACGTCTGCGTAGGCGTTCACCGGTCCTGATGTCAGCGTGATGACAGGATTTGATGTGTCCGAATAACGCATATCGTGCTCCTTATCCGTAGAACTTGGTGCCGGTGCGGTAGGTCAGGAAGTTCTCCATGTCGTGGGAGAACATCAGCTCGGCATCGCGGTCCTTGGCGAGTTGCTGAACGCGGCGCATCGAGTCCACGCCCGCCAAAGGATCGATGTGGAACGACGCCTGGCAGAGCGTCTCCAGGCTCTTCTGGGTGTAGGCGGCGTCGATGGTGAATAGGATCGGCCGGCGCGTCTGGAATTCGACCAGCAGGCTGTAGTGGCCAATGGAGTGGCCGGGCGTCGAGATGAGATGAACGCCCTTGGCGAGTTCGACATCGCCCTCGACGCCTTCAAAGGTGGAGTTCTGGCGGGTCGTGCCTTTCAACAGTTGGTCGGTCGCACCGCGCGCTTCTGCAGCCTCCGCCGAGAAGCTCAAGTCTGAATAGCCGAGATGCTCGAATGGCGCGGGATTGCAGGCCTGTGGCACCTCGCTCTTGTGGCAGATCTTCTTGGCGTGCGGGAAATATTTGTTGCCGCCACAATGGTCGAAATGGAAGTGCGAGTTGAACACGACCCCGACATCCTTTGGCTCAAGCCCGATCAGGCCGAGCGCGCCGGGAATTGTCTGATCCTTCGACTGGATGGGCTTCTCGAAAGGCAGCACCTTCATGACATGGTCGTAGTCGTAACCGGTGTCGATCAGGAAACGTCCTTCGGCGTGTTCGACCAGGATCGAATAGACCGGGAAACGCACCTCGCCGCCCGGACCACGGTTCCAATAGACGTGATAGCCGTCGAGCACCAACGAGCCTCCGTCGAGCAGGTAAACCTTGGTATCCGTCATGATTGCCTCCTTTGTATGATCGAAAAAGTTCTCAGCGCGCACCGCGCTCGTAGGGAATGCCCAGCGCCGCCGGCAGGCTGGCGCGACGGCCAAACAGGATCAGCATCAGCATCACCGCCAGGAACGGCAGCATCTGGATGACGTCAGTCGGAATGTTCACGCCGGCAACCTGGGCCGCGGTGGTCAATGACAGGCAGCCGCCAAAGAGCAGCGCCCCGACCAGAACCCAGACCGGCCGCCCGCGCGCCAGCATCGCCAGCACAATGCCGAGGAAGCCGGCGCCGTTGGTAATGAACGGGATGAACAGGCCAGCGCCGATATTCGCCAGGTAGGCCCCTCCGAGCCCCGCCATCGCGCCGGTGAACAGGACAGCGATCGTCCGCGTCCTCACCACATCGATGCCGGCAACGTCCAGCGCAGCGGGTTTGTCGCCTGCGGCCTGCAAGTTCAGGCCCAGTTGTGTGCGGCGATAGATCCACATCGTCACGAACACCATTGCGACCGCAAAATAGACGATCAGATGCTGACGAAAGAGCGCCGGTCCAATAACCGGTATGTCCGCCAGGAGCGGGATGCGCGTCACCTCGGCGGCGGGCAACCGCGGATAGGAACGGGCGAACTGGAAGTGATGCAGCAGTGCGGTCAGACCGTCCATGCCGAGCGTGATCGCGATGCCGATGACAATCTGGTTGAGGCCTAAACGCACACACAGCAGCGCCATCAAGGCTGCAACCGCCATGCCGCCAGCTGCGCCTGCTGCGAAGCCGATCCAGAACGAACCGGAATAATAGGCGCCAACGAAGCCGATATAGGCGCCGAAGATCATCATGCCTTCAATGCCGATATTGAGGACGCCGGCCTTTTCGGACATCTGCTCGCCGAGCCCGGCCAGCAGCAACGGAACGGCCGCCGTCACCGCGCCGAACAGCAGGGCCACAACAAAGGTTTCGCTGAACAATCCACTCATCGTTTCAAGCCCTGCGCTTTTCACCAAAACGGTGATCAAGATATTCCGCAATCGCCAGGGTGATCAGCACCACCGCGACAAGCACCAACGTAAAGTGTTGCGGAACACCGAGGCGGCGCGCGGCGCTCTCGCCGCCGATGGACAGCACCGACAACAGGAAGACAAAACCTATGGCGGCAAAGCCGTTCATGCGGGCGAGGAACACGACCGGGATGACAGCGAGACCATAGGCGGGGTTCCAGTCGGCGCGGACATTGCCCTGCACGCCAATAATGTCGATAGCGCCGCCCATGCCGATCAATCCGGCCGAAATCGCAAAGACGGCGAGCGTCAGTAGCGGCACGTTGAGGCCGGCGTGAACGGCGGCATGTGGATTTGCACCGACAACGCGGAGACGCAGTCCAAACGCAGTTCGCGTCATCACCAGATGCACCGCAATGATGGCGACAAGACCGAACACCAGCCCACTGGTGATGGTGGTGTCAAACAGCCTAGGCAGACGATCTGCGACCGGCAGCGTGCGTGTCTGCGGTACGGTCGTACCCGGATCGAGGAAGATCAGCTTGACCAGCACATTGGCAAAGGACACGCCGAGGAATGACATCATCAGGGTGGTGATAATTTCATTGACCCCTTGATAGGCGCGCAGCAGAGCCGGGACAATTGACCAGATCATTGCAACCAGTGTGGCAAGGGCAAACGCCAGCAACAGCGCCAGCCAGCCGGGCATGATTTGCACAAACACCGGCGCCGAGGCAGCCGCAGCGACAGCACCCAGCAGAAACTGTCCGTCACCTCCCAGATTCCACATGCCGGCCCTGAACGCCACAATCAGGCCAGCTGCAATGAACAGCAGCGGCGCCATCCGCGTCAGCGTCTGCTGAAGGCCGAGCGGCGACAGCAGTCCCCGGTCAACGACATAGCCGTAATAGGTCAGCGGGTTGACGCCAACCGCCAGCAGGACACAACCGGCGATGATTAGAGAAATGATGATCGGTCCAACCGTTATCGCTAGCCGCCGCACAAGATCTGCGCGCCCGGCTGCACCCAGGCCCGGGGCGACTGCGTCTGCACGGACCTCCGTTGCCTCGTCTGTCATGCCGCCAGTCCGATCATCAGCCGTCCCACCCGTTCGCCCGCGCCATCGCCATTTTCGATCGTACCCACCAGACGCCCTTGCGAGATGACAGCGATGCGGTGGCACATGCTGAGCAGTTCATCGAGGTCGGTCGAGATCAGCAGCACGGCCAGTCCTTGTCCTGCTATGTCCCGGATCCGCTGGCGGGTCGCCAGGGTGTTTGCGAGATCGAGCCCGTAGGTCGGCTTGTTGAAGATAACCGCCCGTGCGCCGTCGGCGAGTTCGCGGGCAATCAGCACTTTCTGGATATTACCGCCTGACAGCCGCGCTATCGGGGTTTCAATCGTCGGGGTGCGCACATCGTATTGCCGGGTTAACTCCCGGGCGCGCTGGTCGATCTCGCTGCTCCGCTCAATGCCCGACCGCCACAGCGGCGCCTCGCCGATCTGCTTGAGAAAGTAATTGATCGAGACAGGGAAGGTTCCGACAGTCCCCTCGCCCAGCCGGTCGTCGGTCAGGTAACGAAGACCCAGACGGCGGCGGCCGCCGATATCCATGCCGTCAAGCGGCTGGCCTGCCAGCAGCACACTGCCTCCTGCCGACGAGCGCTGACCTGCAAGTGCCTCGGCGAGCTGTTTCTGGCCGTTGCCGTCAATGCCCGCGACGCCGAGAATTTCACCCTCGCCGACGCTGAAGGAAATGGCGTCGAGGCCGGGGGCATCTGCCGTTGCCGGCACAACGAGGCCGCGCACCTCCAGCAAAGCGTCATCGCTGACGGCGCGCTGCGGGATAGACACTGCGCCATCGCCGGCTTCGCGGCCAAACATCATGGTGACGATCTCGTCGACGAGCGCGGATCGCTCCAGTTGACGCAAGCGCTGCGGCGCGATCTCCCCGACCTTGCGCCCAAGCTTGAGCACCGACACCCGGTCGCCAAAATCGGCAGCCTCTCCCAGCTTGTGGGTGATGAAGACAACCGCCAAGCCGCGTTCGACCAGCCGGCGCATCAATGCGCCAAGTTCCTCGATGCCCTTTGGCGTCAGCATGGACGTCGCCTCGTCCAGAATCAGCAGGCGGCTGTCGCGCAGCAGCGCGCGCACAATCTCGACCTGCTGCTGCTCGCCAAGGGAAAGCTGCGATACGCGCGCGTTAAGATTGATTTCGATGCCGAGCGGCAGCGCAATTTCATTGGCGCGCGCCGTCAGTTCGGCAATTTCGGGCCGCCGCCACCAGTCGCCGCCAAGGGCGAGGTTTTCGGCAACGGTCAGTGTTGGAACCAGCATGTTATGCTGGAAGACTGTACCGATGCCCATCGACAATGCGTGGCTGGGTGAGCGGATGGCCTTCTGAAGGCCGTCAATCAGAATGCGGCCGCCATCGGGCTGTTGAAGCCCGGACAGCATGCCGATCAGCGTCGACTTGCCGGCGCCATTCTCGCCCAGCAGAACGTGCACCTCGCCCGCGTGGATCTCCAAATCTACGCTGTCATTGGCGACAATGCCAGGAAACCGCTTCGTGACGCGGTCAAGCGTAACGATGGGAGGCTGAGCCTTTTGCTGTTCTGTATCGGGTTTCATGGTTCCGGCCAAACCTCTGACTGACGTCCGGGAGGGGCGTCGCCGCCCCTCCCTTGCGCAAACCGCAATTACTGTGCGGATGCCGATACGTCGGTCATCAGGGCGCGAACGGCTGTCGCCTCGAACACAGGCTCAACCTTGATCTCGCCTGCGATCATCTGGTCACGGATCTTCTGGACTTCACCCCAGACATCTTCCGGGATCTGGTCGGTCTTGAGAAGCTTGACCGAATTGTCGGCTAGGCCAATCGCATAGCGCTTGGTGCCGAACACATCGGCCTGCATGTCCTTGATCATCGCAGTATAGACCGGGGTGATGTCCCAGACGACCGAGCTGAGCAGGAACCCCTTGCTGACGGATGACTTGTCGCCGATGACGTCGATGAACAGAACCTTGCCGCCATCGGCTGCCTTGGCGGTTTCAACTGCCTGCAGCATGCCGAAGCTCGAGCCGTTGCCCTGGCCGAAGATGATGTCTGCGCCTGCTGCAATCACGCTTTCGGTGACGCGGCGTCCGCCGGCGGCGTCGCTATAGGCAGCGGGTCCGATCACCGCATAGGTGATTTTCACATCCGGGTTCTCCGCCTTCACGCCCTGCGCAAAACCGGCCGACTGCGAATTCCATGACGGAGGCTCGCCCGAAACCACAATGCCGACATGCTTGGAACGGCTCATCTTCGCAGCCATGCGGCCGGCCAGATATGCGCCTTCATGACCGCTCAACGTGTAGTCTGCGACCAGACCGTCCTTGAGTGCCTGGGGTGAGTCGACAATAGCGACCGGCACCTTGGTTTCCTCGGCAATTTCAGGGGCCGAGGTCGCATAGCCGCTGGCATGTGCGATGATCAGGCTGGCGCCGTCTGCCGCGAGTTCACGCAGCGCGGGGCGTACGTCGCCGTAGCCGAGACCGGAAGCAACGATGACCTCGACGCCGGCCGCAGCTGCGGCGGCCTTTGCAGCATCTACGCCTTGCTGGTTCCAGCCGAAATCGGTTCCTTCCTCAGGCGTCATGATCGCAATCGATTTGACTTCGCCTGCAATGGCAGATCCTGCCATAAGCACCGCGGCCAGGGCGGAAATGATCGTCGTGCTAACAATTCTTCTCATCGTAAACTCCATCTGTTGTCATGATCGGGTAGGCTTCCCGGTAGATTTTCTGCTACTCGCTTCAGAATAAGATCAGAGGGTGGTTCATGCGCTTGGTGCTCCCATTGTTTGCCGTCTCAATGTTCGGTCTCTGCAATCCCGCGTTCGCCGGGCAGACGATCAATCTGGCAAATCTCGTCCCGGTGCCCGCAATGATCAAAAATACTGGAACGCAGCCGATCCTCTGCCAGGCCGAGATCGCACACTGGTTCGCCACTGACCTCGCCAGCGTTGGCCCGCAAACCAGCGCCAGCCTCGATCTGCGTTTCGACCCTGGCACAGGAGCCTGGGCTGTCATCAACTCGCGCGGAGAGGCATTGCCTGTCGAGCGCGTGTGGTGTGGCATCAAGGGCCGCACCTATGAAACGCGTCAGACCTTGCGGCTCGACCGCAAGCTGCCAGAATCCATCGATCTCGACTGTCGCGCCGAAACGTCCGGTCTGGTCTGCCAGTAGGGCCGAGCCGCAAGTGATCACTGTGCGCCTGCCTTACCGACGAGAGCCTTCAGCTTCTCGTATTCGGCCTTGACGTCCGGCTGCGAGGCCAGGAGGTCATCCGCCAGCTTGGAAAAGTCCTTTTCCATGCGCGCCTGATCGTCGGCGGACAGCTGGTTCACAACGCCCTGATTGTCAGTCCAGATCTGATAGGTCTTCTTGACGTTCTCGACGCCCCACGGAAACACTTTGGTCTCGGCGGCGCGGCCGGCTTCGATGATCGCAGCCTTCACCTCATCGGTCTGCTGCTGATACCAGTCATCGTTCATCACTGTGACCGAGACGATCTCGGCAAAGCGCATGTCGAGGATATTCTTGCCAACATCGTAATATTTGAACGCAGTCAGGATCGGGACGCCGACCAGCATGCCGTCAAGGCCGCCGGACTGGAGCTGCGGAATGACTTCCGTCAGCGCAAGCGGCAGAGGCGTTACGCCGAGCAGTTCCATCGGCTTGATCTGGAGCGGCGACGCAAAGGTCCGGATCTTGAGGCCTTTCAGGCCGTCGAGGCTGGTGACAGCCTTCTTGGTGAAGACCACCGTCGGGCTGTTGTAGATCGCGCCGATGACGCGCAGACCCTTGTCGAGGAACAGTTCCTCGAGGTGCTTGCGGTATTCCGGATTATGGATCGCGCGGTCGACATCTTCAGGCGACTTGAACAGGCCTGGAACGTCGAATGCCTGGAAGCGCGGATCGACATTGGTCATGAAGGACGTAGGCGTGGTGAACGCCTCAATCGTTCCGAGCAGCACGCCTTCCGACATACGCGGAATCGCGCCGAGCTGGCTTGCCGGATAAATCTCAGTCTTGACCGCATCGCCGATGCGCGCCTTCAACTCGTCGGCAAAGACCTTTTGCCATTCATGCTGGACGTCATTGATGGTCGCCGAAGCCAGTTTCATCGTCGACTGGGCATGAGCGCCGCCTTGTGCGGCGAACGCGAGACCAACTGCCAGTGCCGTGGTTGCGAATAGTTTGCGAAGCATTCTAATTCTCCCTTGTTCTAATGTTATTGACCCAGGCTCAATGAAACTGCCGGGACGTACGTGATAATGAGGAGCGCCGTCAGCAGGACGGCGAGATACGGCATCACTCCCCGATAGAGCGAATGAGCCGGCAGGCCAGTGACAGATTGCGCGACGAAAATGTTGAGCCCGAACGGCGGCGTGAACATCCCGATCGCCAGATTGACCGACATCACAATTCCGAAATGGATCGGATCGATGCCAAGCGAGATCGCGACCGGAGCCAGCAAGGGCGCAAACACCAGAATTGCCGACGTTGGATCAAGAAAACAGCCGACGAGCAGCAAAACCAGATTGACGATCAGCAGGAATGTCACCGCGTCGAGCTGCAGCGCCGTCATCCAGGCGATGATGGTTTGCGGCAGGCCCTGCGTCGTCAACATCCAGGTAATGACGCCTGCACATGCAACGATGATAAGTATCTGCGCTGACAAGATGGCCGAGTCGCCCGCCGCCCGGACAATATCTGCGACTGTCATGGACTTGTAGACAAACAGGGCAACCACGATCGCATAGAGACAGGCAAATCCCCCTGCCTCCGTCGGCGAGAAAAAGCCGTTATAGATGCCGCCGAGAACAAACACTGGCATCAGAAGCGCTGCGAACGCTTCTTTGGTCGCCTGCCAGGCAATCCTGGCGTCAAACCGGTTCTCGCTTGGAATCCTGGCGGCGATGGAACTGAATATCACATAGGCAGCCATCATCGCCGCCATCAACAGGCCCGGGAGGATGCCTGCAATGAACAGTTTGGGCACGGATTGCTCCGCCGCCATGCCGTAGAGGATCATCGCGATGCTGGGCGGGATGACAATGTCGATCGCACCGCTCGACGCCAGCAAACCGCCAGCCCGCTGTTCTCCGTATCCCGACGCAACAAGCTTGGGATATAGCGTCTTGCCCAAGGCGGCGACGGCTGCCACGCTCGAACCGCTGATTGCGCCGATGGCTGTGGAAGCCCCGACAGTCGCGACGCCCAAGCTGCCGGGAACGCGGCCAACCATCGCGAGCGCCCATGTGATCAGGCGATTGGCGATGCCTGCCGAACCCATGAGCTCGCCAGCGAAGACAAAGAACGGGATCGCCAGCAAGGCATAGTTGTCGAGACCGCCAAATAGCACCTGTTGCAACGCAACCGGTGGCAGCGGAAGGACAAAAAGCATGGTCGCGACGACCGCCGTCAAAAAGACCAGAAAGACCGGCGCTCCGATGACGAGAAGGACCAGCGGAACAATGGCAAGCGTGACGATCATGGTCCGCGGCTTTCGGTTGGCGAGTTGCGGAACAATGCAATGAGGTCTCGCACAAGCATCAGCAGCGCAGCAATCGTCATGCCGCCAAACCCGAACAGCAGGGCAGAGTGCGGGACCGTCATCGGCAGACCGAGACCCATGCTTTCGACGCCCAGCCGCGAAATCCTGCGAATGAACTGCCATGACGCATAGGTGACATATGAACAGGCAAAGACGGCCGCTGCGTCGTGAATGACGTAGAGCAGTCTCAGCGTCCGGGGGCTGGCATAGGACGGGACCAGATTGACGTTGATATGCGATCTGGTGAGCAAGGAGAGAACGGCGCCAAGCATCACGACCCAGATGACGGTGTAGACCATCAACTCGTCGGCGCCCAAAAAGGATATCCCGAGCACATAGCGGCCTGTGGCATTGACGACATTGACCGCCACAACTGCCAGCAGCAACACGCCAAGCGCGTTCCTCAAGATCGGCGGTACAGCAGCGGGAGGCGGCACAACTGCCGCCGCTGACTGTGCCGGAGCCTCATGGTCAGGGTTGGCCATACCTAGTTCCGTCCTTCCAGAATCAGACGCGTGGCGACCAGCTTGCCGATCCGATCCCGTTGCAGTTCGGCGATGCGTTCCGGCGTGTAGGAATAGACGCCCTTGCCTGACTTGATGCCCAGAGTTCCGGCCTTTGTCAGCGCTTCGACCATCGGCGCCACGTCCTTGCGGTCAGCAAGGTCCTCATTGAGGAACGACGAGACCGATTGATAGATGTCGAGACCGGCCATATCTAGCAGCGCCATCGGGCCGACCACGGCCAGCTTGTAGCCGATGCCCCAGGACACGCAGGTATCGATATCTTCGGGATCGATGACGCCCCGCTCCACCAGATCGACGACCTCGCGAAGCAGCGCATAGAGAACCCGGTTCTCGACAAAGCCCGGAACATCCTGCTTGAGCAGGACCGGCAGCAGCCCAAGCGACCGGATCAGATTGCGAACCGTATCAATAGTCTCCGGCGACGAATCCTCGCCGGCAATGACCTCGATCATAGGAACGATGTGCGGCGGGTTTGACCAGTGCATGCCGGCCATGCGGCCCGGATTGGAAATATGCGCCTGCAGCTTGGTGATCGGAATGCCCGACGTGTCGGACACAACAATCACATCCTTGCCAATCATCGGATCAATCGCGCGATAGACCTGGGCCTTGATGTCGATCTTTTCCGGCACGTTCTCGATGACGAGATCAGCGCCCTGCACGGCTTCAGCGAGGTCCTGCGTAAACCGGATGGAACCGGCGCCACTTGCAGGCGCTGCAATGGCCAACGCGTCAAGCGCCTTGCCAGCGGCCTCGACCATCTGCACGGCCCGCTCGATCGCAGCCGGCGCGATGTCGTAGGCTGTCACGTCTAGTCCACCGCGCGCCAGGCGGGCGGCGATGCCAGGTCCCATGGTGCCCAGACCAATCAGAGCGACACGCTTAATCATATATTCCTCCCGGTTCGCGGTATGCCGCGTTTTGGCGTCTTTGGGCCTGTCTAGGTGGATGGCGCTTTCTCAGTCCTCCGCCTCACGTCGACATCAAAATTCGATGGTCACAATGCCTTCGTCTCCTCATTCGTCCCGTTCACGAATTCGACAACTCGGGCGTTTTGGCTACCTCCGCCGAGATGAGATCGGCGGCCTTCTCGGCAATCATAATCACGGCAGCGTTGATGTTGCCGCAGACCAGGTCCGGCATGACCGACGCATCCACGACCCGCAGGCCCTCGACACCGCGAACCTTCAGGTCAGGACCGACGACCGACGCCGCGTCAACGCCCATCCGGCAGGTACCCGCCGGATGGTGGACGGTGATCGAAGTCTGACGGATGTGCTCGTCGATCTCCTCATCGCTTTGACATTTTGGTCCCGGAAAGAATTCGGCGGCGATGTAGGGCTGCATCGAATTCTGCGCCGCGAGATCGCGTGCGACGCGGAAGCCGGCCCGCAGAGACGCCCAATCCTTTGGAGACGCCAGAAAATTCTGTTCGATCAATGGCGCCTTCGCCGGATCGGCCGAAGCCAGCCGTATCGCACCACGGCTCTCAGGCTGGACGGCCACTACCCGCGTAGCAAAGCCGTCCGGGAATGGCGCCTTGAACGGCTCAAAGTAGGGCCAAGCCGCCAGCGGCGCAGCGGTAAAGAGCAGTTGTACATCCGGCAAAGGACGGTCTGCATCGCTCTTGAGAAAGGCGACAACCCCGCCGGGCACATCGCCCGAAAAGCCCTTGCCAGTCAGATATGTCTTGGCGAAGTCAACCGCGATCCTGTCGGCGCGCATCATCCGGTGAAATGGACCTGGGGTCTTGCGCCGGTACATCAGGATGACCGAAACATGGTCATGCAGGTTCGCGCCTACCGCCGGCATATCGACGAACGTCTCAATACCGTGCTCCGCCAGTTGCTGGTGTTCGCCAATGCCTGACAGCATCAACAGTTGCGGCGAGTTGATGACACCGCTGGCAAGCAATACTTCCTTTGCCGCAGTGATGGTCTGCGTCTGTCCGCGGCGTGTGATCGCGATGCCCGAAGCACGCCTGCCGTCAAACAGGATCTTGGTGGCCAATGTCCCAGTCAAAACCTTCAGGTTGGGACGCTTAAGCACCGGACGGAGATAAGCCGAGGCTGTCGAACTGCGACGGCCTTTGCCGATCGTCATTTGAAGCCTGCCAAACCCTTCCTGCTGCGCTCCGTTATAGTCGGGCGTCTGTGGATAGCCTGCCTGCTTGCTTGCCTCCGCAAAGGCTTCGATCAACTCGTCCTTGTATTTGCAGAATTGAGTGCTCAGCGGGCCCGAGCCGCCGCGATATTCGTCAGCGCCGCCTTCCCATGTTTCCTGTTTGCGGAAATAGGGCAGCACCTTGTCATATGACCAGTCCGTCAGACCATTTGCCGCCCAACGGTCATAGTCACCACGATTGCCGCGGACATAGGCCATCGCATTCGTTGACGAGGACCCGCCAATCACCTTGCCACGGGCGCACTCGACCCGGCGGCCGCCAACATTGTCTTCCGGTTCACAGAAATACATCCAGTCGTGCCGGCGCTCGGTCAGGATTTTGCCCCAACCGAGAGGAATGTGGATCATCGGATCGGTGTCCCATTCGCCTGCCTCAAGCAGCAGAACCGAACATTTCGGATCGGCGCTCAGGCGATTGGCCAGCACACAGCCTGCCGACCCGGCACCGACGATAACGTAGTCGTATGTTCCTGCGTTCTGCATGACTGGCGCCGATCCTTCCTGATCCGAGCTAGGCCAGTCCGGCCTGCTTGAGACGTTCCGACCAGTGCTCCCAGCCCCGGTCAAGCTGGGCGCCCACGAGTTTGCCGGCAGACGCGATCTCGCCTGCAGACAGATATTTGATCTTGCCGACCTGCAGACCTGCCGTCTGGGCAGCTGCATTCTGCTCGGTATAGATCGCCCTGAAAACAACCTCGCGGATCGAACCACCGACATTGACCACACCGTGACGCGCCATCAGCACGACCGGACGATCACCCAGGGCTTCCGCGATTTCAGCGCACACTTCCTTGCTGCCGCCGAACAGGTCTGTTGCGTCTCCCTGCTTGTCACGGATCTCGTAGACCGGAACACCGTCGCCAAGAAACGCGCCCATATGGCTGACCGGCCGCAAGGGCTGGTCAACGAAACAATAGATCAGAGCAGCCGGTGAGTGGCTGTGCAACACGCACTGCACGTCCGGTCTCGCCTTGTAGATTTCGCTGTGGATGAAGCGTTCGAGATATGACGGACGATCATCCTCAGCCTCACCTTCGAGATTCAGCCGCTGAATATCGCTGGCGGTGATCGTCGCCGGTGCGATTTTCTGAGGCAGGAAGAAGGCGTTCGGATCCTGGGGATCCCGGGCACTGATATGGCCGAACGTGTCGAGAATACCTTCATGCAGAAGGATTTTCGTCGCAGTCACCAGATCATCAAAAATCTGCTGAGACGAGTTCTGTCTGGTGCTCATATTTCCTCCAAATCGAATCCGAACGCCCGGGTGATACCGTCACTTGTTCTGGTAAATGCCGACGATGCGATTCTGTTCGATGATGTTGTCCGCATATTTTGCGAGGAATTCCTCGCGGGTGGGCGTGCCCTCAACATTGGTATCGAGTGCGTAGACCCAGAAATAGTAGTGATGATCCCCATGACCGGCAGGCGGCTGAGGGCCATTGTACTGATGGTAGCCGGCGCCGTTTGGCCCGACGCGGAACTTTTCCTGCGCATCGGACAGATCGGTCGTCGAAGGATCGATCCCGTAAACCGTCCAGTGCGTGAAACCACGCGGCAGCGGTGCGTCCGGATCATGGCAAACAACCGCCAGCTCCTTGGCTTCCGCTGGGACGCCGGCCACCTTCAGCCGTGGCAGAACATTGCCCTTGTCGCCGGCATGCTCATCGCGAAGCCTGCCAAGCGGCTCAAAATCGGTTGAAGTAATCTTCAGGTCTTTAATATTCAACGGCATTAGAATTCGTCCTTCGAAAAATTTCGCTCAAGCTTTGTTCTTGAAATCGGCCACGCTCATGCCGCCGACTCGCTCATGGATACGTCCGCCGGTCGCCACCGCGACGCACAGCAGGATTTCATCGGGCCGGGGGCCGTCTGGAACAGAGAACGTCACAGCGTCGTAGTGCGACCGGATATAAAGCTCGTCCTTGTGGGCGAGCGGGATGTCGAGGGTGGTGCCTGCGGCAGCCACCTTGCTTGCCGAAGATATCCAGGCGGCGCCGCCGCCGACTTCTTCGCGGAGCGGGTCTCCGAATACGGTGGTGACGCAGGCGACAACGTGCTCCTGCTCACCAGCCGTGCCGGCGATACCACCCTTGCCATAGCTTTCGACGGGCCGGCCGCCGAGCAATGCGACCGCGCGCTGACCAAGAGCATGCCCGATCGCAGCACTTGGTTTCGTCAGCGGCGACAGGTCGGCAACGAACCTTCCTGCAAAGGGATTGCGGATTACGAGACCGACGACCGCCTTTACCAGAGGCTTTCCTGGCTTTCCGCCATCGTGCCGTATTTCCTGGACTGAAGAGTACCAGCCCCTGACATCATAGGCGCTTTCTACCTCGGTGGAGTAATTCATCTTGGTTTCCCTGTAGGATAACGGCTCTGGATTAGTTTTTGTCCGCAGCGTGCGCCGGTCACTGCGGCCAGGAGAACAGGCGGCGCAGCGGGTCGTAGCGAGCCGATTCAAGGGCTGCCGGAGTGAACATGTTGCCCTTTGAGAGCGACCTGTTCGCCGCATATTCGCCCGAAGTCGCCTGGCATCGATCAGTGATCGGCCGGATACGCTTCTGCCAGGCGGCAAGAGCATCTTCGATGGATGCATGTTCTTCGACGTCTTGCGAAATGCTGAACGCGTTGACCATTGCGCAACCTGCACCCTGGGCGAGAGCTGGGGCCATGCCATGGGCAGCATCACCGACGAGCGCCACCTTGCCAGAGGTCCAGGTATCGAGCTTCGTCGTCTCGTATTTGTCGTATCTGGCCGACTGGAGCTTTGCAGCCTCGACCAGGCAGGGCTCCAGGAACGGGAACATCTCGACCCAAACATCCAGATCGACCGGAACACGCGAGCCGCGCGGATCGGCGGCCGGAGCCATCAGACCCAGATACAATTCCTTGTCATTGCAAGGCGAATAGAGAATGCGCTGGACACGGGGTTCAAAGTTCCACATGTCGATGGTGTTATCCCACTCGCCTTCGCCAAGCTGCTCCTTCATGCGCGGAACGATCAGCCGGATGATGCCATCCACCGAAACCCAGCGATCCTGCTTGAAACCCATCGAATCGCGGACCTTGGAGGTAACACCATCGGCGCCAACGACCAGATCAGCCTCAAACACTTCTCCGGTCTGGACGGTCAGAAGCCCTTTGGCATCGGCCGAGACAGCTTCCGAATTGACACGGATATCCACGCCAAGCTTGCGGGCCCGGTTTGCCAGCGCGTCATGCAGATGGGCTCGCGTCATGATCCGCCAGGGCAAGCCGTTGAAAGTCTCCTTGGAGACGGACTTGTTCTGCATCCAGGTTTCATAGGTCGGCGGCGTGTGGCTACCCGTCAGCACCTCTTCGAGAACACCCAGACCCTCGAGAACACGAAGGCCGTTATGCCAAAGATAAATACCAGCGCCGAAAGCTCTGAGTTCCGGGCCCTTTTCGTGCAGCCGGACGCTCCAGCCATTCTGACGCAATGCGATGGCCGCCGTCAGACCCGCGAAGCCGCCACCCGCGATTTCCGCATGCCGTGTTTTGCCAGATGTCTTGTTTACGTTTGCCATTCCAAAATCCTCAAAACGTCAAATAGCTTCAGTGTCTCGCGACGCGCGCGTGCAGCTTGTGCTCGTCAGGCATCAACAAAGTTCGTGATCGCCCGCAATACGATTTCGGGTTGTTCCTCATGCACGTAGTGGTCTGCGCCGGGCACCACGACCACAGGCAGATCCGGCCTAAGACTGCTCGTCTTTGCCAAAGCGGCCTCGGACACCAATTTGCTTTCTGCGCCACGCACAATGAGCACAGGCCTGGCTACATCGCGGAACGCCGGGATGAGATCAGCCCGCAAGCCGGTGATCGTCTGGGCCATTGCAGCCGGCGACGCGAGAGGACGCAGCCCACCCTCAACACCATGGTAGCCGCTCGCGGCCCGAACCTTGATCGCATCCATCGGGATCTTGGGATACCTGGCCGCCAGATATGCCTCGACCTGAGGGAGATCAGAAAAGAGCTGATCGCCTGCGTTGACGCGACTCTCTAGCGTATCAAGCACTTCAGGCTCGATATAAGGCGTAAAGTCGATCGCCACGACCGAGCGGACAAGCTCGGGATAGCGGGCAGCCACAGTGACACCGTTGCGTGAACCAAGTGAGTGGCCAACAATGATTGCAGGACCATCATCGAGTGTGCGGATGAGTGCGGCCAAGTCGTCGGCAAAGTCGTTGGCCTGATAGCCAGTATCCGGCTTGTCGCTTCGGCCATGCCCCCGCTGATCGATCGCAATTGTGCGGAAACGCCCGGACAATTCATCCGTCAGCTTGCCGAAGACCGCTGAGTTGGCGGTGATGCCGTGACAGAACAGCATCAGAGGACCTTCGCCCTTTTCACGCACATTCAGCTTGATACGGCCAATATCGACACGCCGCGAAGCCGGACTGTCTGGCGACAATTCCTTCAACATTGCAACCGGATCCTCCAAACCGCCTCAACCGGACTTCACAAAAACACACACAACCGGCCCAGTCAAGCAGATTGTCAGACAATCATTCAATTTTGTCCATTGGCAATCTGATGTATCATTGTGTCAAATCGCGTATGAATTGTGTATCGTCGGCGCTTCACCGGGCACACTAGATAGAGATGAGCATGCAAGATTTGGATCTGCGGGTTTCGCCACGAACGGTCTTGCAGGAGACTGCAGACAAGCTTCGGCTGGCGATCTATTCGGGGCGGTTTCAGCCGGGAAGCCGGCTCGTTGAAAGCCAGCTCTGTGCGCAACTGGGCGTCAGCCGTCCCTCGTTGCGAGAGGCGCTGCGGGGGCTGCAGGCGGAGCGGCTAATCGAAATTGTGCCAAACCGCGGCCCTTATGTGCCGACGCTGTCGTGGCAGGAAGCCACTGAAATCTATGAGGTTCGCGAGTTGCTGGAAGTTGATGCCGCGGCACGTTGCGCAGCTCGGATTCCAGAAGCGCAATTGCGCGAACTAGAGATGGCGCTGAAGGCATTTGCCCAAGCCGCGTCCAGCAATGACAATTTTGCACAAGTAATGACAGCCGCCGACTTCTATTCGATCATGCTCGCCAATTGCGGCAACAAGATCCTGGACGAGCTGCATCGGGGGTTGTTGGCGAGAATCAGCTTCTTCCGGTCTCGGTCGATGTCTCTCGAAGGGCGGGCGCAGAAAAGTCTCGAAGAGATGACCGAGATTTATGATGCGATCGCCGCAGGAGACGAACAGCAGGCGAAGAAGGCGGCGAGCAGGCACGTTCTGAAAGCGAAGGCGTCGGCAAAGATTGCGATGGACCGCGCAAACAACAGCTAGGAACGGCGTTCGAAAATGACTGAAACTGAAAAATCGCTCGTCGCCGATGTCATCATCGTTGGCGGAGGGTCGGCAGGGTCTCTGCTGGCCGCGCGGCTGAGCGAACAGGCCGGGCGCGATGTCCTGCTGATTGAAGCGGGCGGCGAACCATCAGACCCCGACATCTGGAAGCCAGCCGCATGGCCAGCGCTCCAAGGGCGGAATTATGACTGGGACTACGTCACCGAGCCGCAAGCGGGCACTGCTGGCAGGTCTCATCACTGGGCCCGGGGCCGCCTGATCGGAGGATCGAGCTGCCTGCATGCGATGGGCTACATGCGCGGACACCCGGCCGATTTCGACGCATGGGTTGAGGCAACCGGCGACAATCGCTGGAGCTGGGAGGGATTGCTGCCGGCCTTCATGGCGATCGAAAATCATCCCTTGGGGGGCGACGGAGTTCACGGCAAGGGTGGCCCGATGCCTGTCTACCTGCCCGATGAAGAGGTTAGTCCGCTGGCTCGGGCGTTTATCGAAGCAGGTGCGGCGCTCGGGCTGCCACGCCTCACTGGTCACAACAGCGGCCAGATGATCGGGGTGACGGCCAATTCGCTGAATATCCGCAATGGCAAGCGGGTGACCGCTGCCGATGCCTGGCTTACCGCGGACGTCCGGCAGCGCGCCAATCTGACGATCCTCACCGGTAGCCGGGTGCACCGGTTGCTGTTCGATGGCGACCATGTGCAAGGTATCGACATCGCCAGTCCGGATGGAGAAATCCGGGCAACCGGAAACGAGATCATCCTCTGCGCAGGCGCAATCGAAACCCCTGCCCTGCTGATGCGGTCCGGTGTTGGCCCCAGCGAGGTTCTGCGCGCGGCCGGCGTCGAATGCAGGATCGACATGGCAGAGATTGGGCGCAACCTGCAGGATCATCTTCTGGGTGCAGGCAATCTCTATGCGTCACGGCGCAACGTGCCGCCATCGCGGCTGCAGCACTCGGAATCGATGTCGTATATGCGCGCATCGGATTTTTCGGCTTCGGGTCAGCCCGAGATTGTCGTCGGTTGCGGGGTCGCGCCAATCGTCTCGGAACGTTTCGCCGCGCCGGAGGCCGGAACAGCCTATTCCTTGCTGTTTGGCGTCACCCACCCAACAAGCCGCGGAACCATCCGCATCTCTGGGCCAGCGCCAAGTGACAGGTTGTCGATTGATCCAGCCTACCTGCAAACAGAACACGACCGGGCCATGTTTCGTAATGCACTGGCGGCGGCGCGGGAAATCGGGGGCCACAACGAACTGTCAGACTGGCGCGCAAGTGAATTATTGCCGGGCCGCATGGACAGCGCCACCGACATTGACGGCTTCATTGCCGAAGCGGCGATTACGCACCATCACCCGTCCGGCACGTGCCGGATGGGCAGTGACGAAGGCGCCGTTGTCGACGCCAACCTGCGCCTCAAAACCCTGCACAATCTGCATATCGTTGACGCATCGGTCATTCCGCGACTGACCTCGGGCCCGATCCATGCAGCGGTGTTGGCCATTGCCGAGACGTTTGCCCGAAGGTTTGAGAGCGCAAGGACCTAAGCTTCAGCAGCTGACTACATTTGTTCGACACGGGAAGTGGAGTAATTTCACCCGGAAGACCAGATGTAGTCCCAGCATTGGCGTACTTCTATTCATCCTGCGCCTTCCATTCCTTCCAGCGCAGCGCAACGTTTGCGCCGATCTGCTGGAAGGGCTGCGGCGGCAGCTTTGTCGGCTGCGCCTGCGCCGCGAAATGCTGCGTCGCGGCGCTCTCGACGGCACACGCAAGTTCCGCCGCTGCGATGCCGGTCAATGTGCCGCGCGCCGTGCCGAGTCCGTTCTGCACGCAGCCGGAATAGACGCCTTCATCAAGTTGGCGCGCCACCGCCACGCCGTTCAGCGTCAGGCAGAGCAGACCCGCCCAGGCATATTGCATGCTCATGCCGGCGAGTTGCGGAAAGCGCTGGTCAAACTTGCGCTGCATCACGCGCGCTGCACGATTGAGTTCGGCCTGAGACGGAACGGTGTTGGGCCTCAATGTCGCACAGGTGCGGGTGACGATACGATTTCCCCCCTGCCCGCCATCGATGCGCCGCACCGTCGTGCCCATCGGGTCGGACGGCGTGATGCCCCAGCGGGACTTGCCACCCAGCCGCTTGATCGCATCGGCATCCAGCTCCGGCGTCATCACAGCATAGAGGAACAGGTGCATCAGCCTGCCTCGTTCAAAACCAAAGCTTTCAAGGTGGCCGTTGACGGTCAGAATCACGCCAGGCGTCGTGATCCATCCCTTCCTGGTCATCACACGCCAATCTGCGCCCTGCCGCGCAAAACCGGTCACAGGGCTGTTCTCGAAGATTGAAACGCCTGCAGCCTCCACCCCCTTGGCAAGGCCGCGCACATAACCCGCCGGCTGCAGCATCACCGTGCCGGCGGTGTAGAGGCCGGAGCGGTAGTGACGCGAGCCGGTGATCTCCGCCATCTGGCTGCAGTCGAGCAGTTCGCTTGGCTCGCCCAGCCGCTTGAGGTGCTCGGCATAGCTGCGATTATGCGCGTCAGCATAGTCGCTCGCCGCACCGTTGATCTTGCCTGCCGGGTCGAAGAAATTGCGGTCAATGCCATAGTCGTCGACGGCCGCGCGCCCAAACGCAATTGCCTGCCGGTTGAGCGCGATGATCGCACGGTCGTCGCCAGTGCCTGCATAATCATCGGAGACGAGTTCATGCGGCAGGTCGATCATGAAACCGGAATTGCGCCCCGCTGAACCCTCGGCTACGCGTCCGGCCTCAATCACGATGATCCGCGCGCCCGGCTGCAATTGCGTCAGCCGCCGGGCCGCCGACAGGCCTGCAAAACCGGCGCCGACAATGACAAAGTCTGCGGTCTGATCGCCGTCAAGCGTTGGCCGTTCGGCCTGAGGCCTCAGAATCGCATTCCAGGCCGCCGGGCCAAGCTGCAACGGCAGGCGCTTGGCGGCGTAGTGCGTCAATCAACGGCCTCATCGCCATCGTCGGCCAGATCGACCCAGATCGTCTTGATCTGAGTGTATTGATCATGCGCGTGCACGCCATTGTCACGGCCGCCAAAGCCCGACTGCTTGAAACCGCCGAACGGAGTCGAGATGTCGCCTTCGCCAAACGAATTGACGGTCACCGTGCCGGCCCGGATGGCGCGCGCGCCGCGCATGGCGCGTTTGACATTGGCGGTGAAGATAGACGCCGCTAGCCCGTATTGCGTGTCATTCGCGAGCGCGATGGCCTCGTCAAAACTCTCGACGGTCAGCACGGACAAAACCGGCCCGAAAATCTCCTCGCGCACCTGCGCGGCGTTGCGGTCGGTTATGTCGAGGATGGTCGGCTCGACAAATCCGTTTGCAGCCCTGCCACCAAGCAGCACATTTGGCCCCTTGCCGAGATAGGATTTGACCTTGTCGAAATGCGCCTTCGACACCAGCGCCCCGACGCGATTGGCAGGATCAAGCGGATCACCCATCGGCCATTCGCGCGCATGCGCCAGAATGCGCTTCAGAAGCTCGTCCTTGACGCCCTTCTGCACGATCAGGCGCGACGAAGCCGAGCAGTTTTCACCCATGTTCCAGAACGCGCCGTTGACGATGTGGGCGGCCACCCGGTCGAGATTTTCGGCGTCGTCCAACACCACCGCCGGGTTCTTGCCGCCCATTTCGAGCGTCACTTCCTTGAGGTTTGATTCCGCCGCATAGCGAAGGAAGCGCCGGCCGGTTTCGGTAGAGCCGGTGAAGGAGACCGCATCGACATCCATGTGACGTCCAAGCGGCTCGCCGACATCGGGACCGGAGCCTGGCACGACGTTGAACACGCCGGCCGGGATGCCCGCTTCCATCGCCAGTTCAGCAACGCGCAATGCGGTCAGTGAAGTTTCTTCTGCAGGCTTGACGATAACTGAACATCCGGCGGCGAGTGCCGGACCGATCTTCCAGGCCAGCATGAGCAGCGGAAAATTCCACGGCAGCACCAGACCAACGACACCAACCGGCTCGCGCACGATCATGGCGATGTGATTGTCGGATGCTGGCGCTGCCTGATCGTAGATCTTGTCGATCAGTTCGGCGTGCCAGATCAGGCAGTTGACCGTTTCCGGCACATCGACCGTCTCGCAGTCAAGGATCGTCTTGCCGCTGTCCAGGCTTTCCATCACCGCCAGTTCGCGGCCATTGCGCCGGATCAGCTTGGCGAGGTGGATCAGCGCTTCCTTGCGCTCACGTGGATGCAGCTTTGACCAGCGCCCGTCCTCGAATGCGTCACGCGCCTTCTCGACCGCGAAATCGACATCGGTCGACGCACACGCCGCGACTTTGGCCAGCACCTTGCCGGTCGCCGGATTGATCGCGTCGAACGTCTTGCCGGATTTGGCAGGGCGGAATGCGCCGTTGATGAACGCCTGCGCCGGAAAATTCAGCCCGGCGGCGATCGACTTGTATTCGTCGTATGTCAGAAGGTCGCTCATCAACCCTGCCCCGCCTCGATTTCGGCGACGGTGCGTTTCAACACCCGCACCACCTGTTCAAGCTGCCGCTTGTCGTCCTTGTTGAGCGCCTTCAAGGGCGGTCGTGGCGGCCCGGCATAGAGCCCGTTCATCTCGCAGCCATGCTTGATGCACTGGATGAATTTCCCGCCCTGCTCCAGCACCCGCATCAGCGGCATCATCGCCGACATGATGCGGCGGCCCTTGGTGAAATCGCCCTCGACAACGCAGGCCTTCCACAGCGCGATGTGTTCTTTCGGCAGGAAATTTGCGCCGCCGCAGACCCAGCTCTGCGCGCCCCAGGCGAAGAACTCCAGCGCCTGATCGTCCATGCCGCACGACATCTGGATATGCGGATAATCGCGCGCCAGAAGATGCACGCGGTTGATGTCGCCCGAGCTTTCCTTGATGGCGCAGATATTGGCGCTGCGGCCAACGCGATCGAGAAACTCCTCGCCCATATTGATGCCCATGCGGCCCGGATAATTGTAGAGCATCACCGGCAGGTTGGCGGCGCGATCGATGGCGAGTGCGTTCAGCGCATTTTCGCGTTCAGTTGGCACCGAGTAAGGAGGCGAACCGACCAGAATTGCTGCGGCGCCAATCCTTGCTGCGTGCTCGGCCATCCGGACCGAATCTTCCAGCCGGATCGCGACCGTGCCGACAATCAGCGGAACCCGCTTGCCAATGATCTCCTTTGCGAGGCCTGCCATTTCGAGGCGTTCGTCCATCGACTGGGCATAGTATTCGCCAGTCGAGCCGCCATTGATGAGGCCGTGCACGCCCGACGCGATCAGGTATTCTATCATCTGCGCAAAGGCATCGCGGTCGATTGAGCCATCGTCGCGATGCGGCGTTGTCACCGGTGCGTAGATGCCGGAAAATTTCATAAAGCGACTTTCTCCCGGGCGGCTTCCGGCGCTTTCCCGAGCGGGATACGCATGCCGGCGGGCGTGGCAAAAGACTCGATTTCTGCGCGCGACAGTTCCCAATGCGCCACCGCGAGGTCGGCCACCGCGTCGGCATCACCCGCCTCGATCAGTGCAATGAATTCGTCATGCTGGTCCGCGGCAATCGACCGCCGGCCCGCAAGGTCGGGATGGCGCGAACTGAAGAATGTCATGCCGATGCGCGT
Organism: Mesorhizobium sp.; assembly: GCA_036742015.1. Lineage (GTDB taxonomy): Bacteria > Pseudomonadota > Alphaproteobacteria > Rhizobiales > Rhizobiaceae > Mesorhizobium_A. The sequence goes on from DAINRF010000001.1 coordinate 48,893, forward strand.
GTGATCGATCAGCAGGCGCCGCAGGCTCGGTGTCAAATACTCATTGTCGGCCATCTCGCCGATGATCGCGTGAAAACGTTCGTTCAACAGCGCACGCTCGGCAGTATCGCCTTCGTCGATCGCAGTGCGAAACAGGCGTTGCGTTTCTTTCAATCGCACGATCTGTCCCGGTTTGGCGTTGTGCGCCGCCAGCCGCGACACGGCCGCATAGATCATCGGAGCGGCAAGGAAAAAATTGCGCAGCGTCATGTGCGACATGGGTGCTACCTGCGCGCCCCTGTTTTCCTGCAGCACCACATAACCCTCGCCCGCGAGCTGCCGCAGGATCTCGCGCAGCGGCGGCCGCGAAATATCGTAAGCCTCGGAAATCTGCACCTCGTCGAGATAAGAGCCCGGCTCCAGGTCCTGAGTGAGGATCCGCCGCTGTATGTCTTCGAGGCAGATTGCCTTCCTTGTCCGACCGTCGTCTCCCATTTCCATCTCCTGGTCCATGCGCATTCAGATGGCTCGGACCCTTACTATGGTTCTATGTAGGCTCAAAAAATACATATTGTCTACAGTTGAGTTTTATGATCTTGATTGGCTCAGGGAACAAGGCCTGACTGCGGGACAACAATCACAAACCGCATGCCCTGCCTTCGCCCGGAGACTTCTGGCGCCAATCCGCGTGGCTTTGGAACCAGTCCGTCGAAACGCCGCGCTTCTGGGAGGAATGACGTGAAGAGATTGCTTTATTCAGCCGCAGCCATTGCAGCGATGACTTATGCCGGCTCGGCGCAGGCTGCGTGTGGCGACGTATCGCTCGCCGTGTTCAGCTGGCAGTCGGCCGAAGTGATGGCTGGCGTTGACCAGTTCATCCTGAACAATGGCTACGGCTGCAACGCGACGACGGTCGCAGGCGACACCTGCCAACCATCACCTCGATCATTGAAAAGGGCCAGCCGGACCTGATTTCGGAAGCAACGCCCAGCCTGCTCGGTGATGTGTACGCCAAGGGCGCAGCCGAAGGCCGCGTCGTGCAGATCGGCACCGCTATCAGCGACGGCCTGATCTCGGGCTGGTACATCCCGAAATATGTTGCGGACGCAAATCCCGATATCAAGACCGTCGAAGACGCGATGAAACACCCGGAACTGTTCCCTTCGGCTGAAGACCCGTCCAAGGGCGCAGTCATCCAGGGTCCGCAAGGCTGGGGCGACACGGTCGTCACCGGCCAACTCGTCAAGGCGCTGAACAACCCCCACTTCGTCATGGTTCCGACTGGCTCAGCCGCTGCGCTCGACGGCGCAATCGCAAAGGCCTACGAACAGAAGGCCGGCATCATCGCGCAATATTGGTCGCCGACGTCGCTGCTGGCCAAATACCCGATGCTGCGCTTGGAAATGGCGCATGACGACGCAGAATGGAAGCGTTGCACCACCAAGGCGGACTGCCCGGATCCAAAGCCAAACTACTGGACACAGGCTGAAATGGTGACGCTCGCCTCGAAAGCTTTCGTCGAGCGCATGGACCCGGCGGTGAAGGAATATCTGGGCAAGCGCAGCTGGACGCAGGCCGAAGTTTCCTCGGTCATGCTTTGGATGACTGACAATCAGGCGAACGGTGTCGACGGCGCAAAGCACTTCCTCAAGGAAATGCCCGACATCTGGACCAAGTGGGTTCCCGCTGATGTCGCCGAAAAGGTCAAGGCCGCGCTCTGAGACGCGGGACCACATTGGTCCGGGCGGGTCCATAGTCTCCCGGGCCAATTGCCCCAACTCATGGTCGGCGCAAATGCCGGCCAGTTTTCTCAGGCGAAGTGTACTCATTTCCGGTGCAACTTACTGGTGAATGCGCAACACTGCCCGGCAGCGGCGATCACGTTACGGCAAGGGTAGCGAAATGGATTGGCTCTTCGAATTCCCGCAGATCAATTCCGATACGCTGCTTGCGGTCAAACGCACGATCGACGGCTCGTTCAAGATGTTCACCCGCGCCTATGGCGCGTCGATTGAAGCGTTTTTCTATCCGCTTCAGCAGGCCTTGATCTTCTTTGAAAACCTGATGACCAAGTCACCCTGGCCACTGGTCATCGTGGCGCTGGCGGCAATCGCATGGTTTGTCGCGCGCAGCCGCGCGGTCGTCATTGCCGTTATCGGCACGCTGGTCGCCATCGGCCTTCTGGGTCTGTGGCTCGACGCGATGAAGACGATCTCGCTGGTGCTGACGGCGACACTCTTTTCCATCGCGCTCGGCATCCCGCTTGGCATCCTGATGAACCGCTACAAGCGCCTCGGCGGCTTCATGCAGACGGTGCTCGACGTCATGCAGACCATGCCGCCCTTCGTTTACCTGATCCCGGTAGTCATGCTGCTGGGCATCGGTCGCGTACCGGGCTTCATCGCGGTGGTCATCTACGCCATCCCGCCGATCATCCGCCTCACAGATCTCGGCATCAAGCTGGTCGACAAGGAAGTGCTTGAAGCCGCCGACGCCTATGGCTGCTCGCGCTCGCAAAAGCTCTGGAAGGTGCAAATGCCGCTCGCCATGCCAACCATCATGGCCGGCATCAACCAGACCATCATGATGGCGCTGGGCATGGTGGTCATCGCTTCGATGATCGGCGTACAGGGCCTTGGCCTGAACGTGTTGCAGGCGATTGCCAACCAGTATTTCACGCAAGGCCTGTTCAACGGCCTGGCAATCGTCGGCATCGCCATCATGTTCGACCGCATCAGTCAGGCCTATGGCCACAGGCTGCAAAAACACCGGGGCGCCGCACATGAGTAAGTCGGACGCGTCGATCGAAATTCGTGACCTCTACAAGATTTTTGGCGTTGCGCCGCGCGACCATGTGGACGCCGTGCGCAATGGAATGTCGAAGGCCGATCTCGCCAAGGAACACGGTCACATTCTTGGCCTCAACAACATCAACATCTCCATGCCCGGCGGCAAGATCCAGGTCATAATGGGTCTGTCCGGGTCAGGAAAGTCGACGCTGATCCGACACATCAACCGGCTTATCGAGCCGACCTCCGGCTCAATCATGATTGGCGGCAGGAACGTGCTCGACATGTCGGAGCTTGAACTGCGCGAATTTCGCCGCAGTTCCACCGCCATGGTGTTCCAGCGCTTTGGCCTGCTGCCTCACCGCACCGTCATCGACAATGTCACCTTTGGTCTTGAAGTGCGCGGCGTCGATGCCGCCACGGCGCGGCAGACCGGCATGCGCTGGATCGACCGCGTCGGCCTCGTCGGCTTCGAAACGCGCTACCCGCACGAACTGTCGGGCGGCATGCAGCAGCGCGTCGGCCTGGCGCGCGCGCTCTCCAACGATGCCGCGATCCTGCTGATGGACGAAGCCTATTCGGCGCTCGATCCGCTGATCCGCACCGACATGCAGACCATGTTGCTGGACCTGCAATCGGAATTGAACAAGACCATCGTCTTCATCACACACGATCTCGACGAGGCGCTGAGGCTAGGTGACGGCATTGTCATCCTGCGCGATGGTTCGATCGTGCAGCAGGGCGACAGCCAGCAAATCCTGCTGAAACCCGCCGACGACTACATCCGGCGCTTCGTCAAGGACGTCAATCGCGGCCGGTTCCTGAAAGTCGACTCGATCATGGATGCCGTGCCTGCCGCCGGCGGCAAATCCCTGTCGCACCTGAAGTCGGGCACGACCCTGGAAATGGCAGCCAAGGAACTGACGACGTCGTCTTTTGATACGGCCGCTGTTGTCGATGGGGCTGGTCGTGCGTTGGGCCAAGTCTCGCTGCGCCAGATCACTGCCGCTCTGTCTTCAGCGGCAAATGCGGAGAGCTGACACAGCTCCCAACGAAACCAGGGTCGGGACCTTTCGTCTGCCGGCCGGACCATCGATTGCTGGAAGAGGACCGAGATAACTCCCGCCCTGCGCGGCTCGAATGTGGCGCGGATCATTCCCCAGAGCTGCTGACGGGGAACAACTGGCGCGTTCAAGGCAGAGATGAGGCGTATCGACGACGCATAAGGCAAAGCCTCAAAGCACGGATTGGCGTCTTGCTCATCTGTTGAGGCTCAGCGCAACAACAATCTCAGGTCTGACGTGACCTGATCGCGTTCAGTGCGAAGTCGACAAGATGCGCGCGCCGTTCAGCGACAGCTTCCGGCGAACGCAGTTCCCGGTTGAAAATTCGGCTCAACGTGTGGCTGTTGGCGAAATAGAAGAACGCCATGCCGGCAATCGACAGGTAGACATGCAGGGGATCAAGGCCCTTGCGGAACACGCCATCGGCCTCGCCGCGCTTCAGCGTTTCACCGATCAGGTCAACGATCGGACGGTTCACCGCCTCAACACGGGTCGAGCTCTGCAGGTGACGCCCGCGGTGGGCGTTTTCATCAGCGATCAGCGAGACGAAATCTGGATGTTCGGCCAGATAATCGAACGAAAACTCGATCAGCCGCCTCATGGCTTCCTCGGCCGGGAAACGGCTCAGATCCAACTCCTGCTCGCGCTGGCGGATACGCGAATACACGTGTTCCAGAACCGCAGCATAGAGCCCGTCCTTGTTCTCAAAATAATGATAGACGAGCTGCTTGTTGACACCCGCCCGCCGCGCGATGTCATCAACGCGCGCCCCTTCCAGCCCCCGCTCCGCAAAAACCTCGCCCGCAGCCTCAAGCAGAACCTCATCCGACGGGGCGCGGTTGGGATCGCTCTTTTTCCTGCCAGGCCGGGATGCGGATATTGCACTCATTAAAATCAACCAATCGGTTGGATATTGTTGACTCAATTTGTAGCGCGCGACATGCTCGCGAAGCAACTGTCGTGATTTTTCCGGTGTTTCAGCCTTGCTTGCAAAGCGGAAAGGAAGCGCCACGGGACGGGTCCTGTTTGTATGTGGGGTCTCAAGGTCAATCTCTGCAACGAGGTGGTTCGCGAACTCGACTTTGCGGCCCAATGCGCCTTCGCGCGAAACCACGGCTTTGACGGCCTGGAGGTCGCGCCATTCACTCTTGCCGCCGACCCGACGCGAATGACAGCGGCACAGATCGCCGGGCTTCGAGACATTGCTGCGTCGGAAGGCACGCGGATTTCCGGCCTGCACTGGCTGCTTGCGGCGCCGTCTGGTCTGTCGATCACATCTGACGATCACATCACTTTTGAAGCGACCTGCGATGCTGGTCAGCGGCTGATCGATCTGTGCGCGAGCCTGGGCGGGACCTACCTCGTGCACGGCTCGCCAAACCAACGCGAACTGCGGCCAGGCGACGAAGCAATCGGCAGACGGCAAGCGATCACCTATCTCGCTCGGATGGCACAGTCGGCCTCGGACCACGGCGTTTCCTACATTCTTGAACCGCTCGCTAGAGACACGACAAACTTTGCGGCGAGCGTCGATGAAGCGGTCGCGATTGTCGACGAGATCGGATCGCCGGCCTTGCAGACGATGATTGACTGTTATGCCCTGGCGGCAAATGGCGACGACGTCGCGGCGGCTCTCGACGCATGGCTGGCACAAGGGCGCGTCGCCCATGTCCACTTCAATGACGACAACATGGGGGGACCTGGGCAGGGAGCGATCGATTTTGCCGCGGTCATCGAAACATTACGCAAGCACAGGTTTGCCGGACAAACGGCGATCGAACCATTTGTCTACGAGCCGGATGGACCCGCATGCGCCAGCGCGTCGATCCGCTTCATCAGATCGCTCGAACGCAGAGAATTCAGCACTTCTTCTGCGGCCAGGATAGCACCGGAAATATAGTGACATGCGAATCTCCATCGTCACCGACGAATTGTCCAACGATCCCGAAACAGCTTTTGAGCTGGGGCTTGAATGGGGCGTCGACGCGTTTGAGCTCCGCGGCGTCTATGACCAGCGAATTCCGCGCATAGAGCCATATCGGCGCCGCCGATTGATCCGTGCCATTCGCGACTTCGGGGTCAAGATCACAGCCGTTTCGCCCGGCCTGTTCAAGATCCCGCTCCCCGCAGAGGCGCCGGCCCGGTCCAATCTCGGATGGATGGACAGGCGGTTCAGCCAGGCCTGGTCAGAGGCGCGCAACATGGTCGCAGACCATCTCGAAAACCTCTTGCCCGAGACAATCGATTTCGCTGGCGAAGCCGGCGCCAGCATGATCATCGCCTTCAGCTTCGAGCGCGGCGGCGACAGGCCTGGCAACACGCCGCCTGCGGCAATCGACGCTTTGGCACGCGCCGGCGAAGCTGCTGGAAAGGCAGGCCTGACACTGGCAATCGAAACCGAAGAAGGACACTGGGCAAATACCGGACACCGATCCGCGGCGCTTGCCGAAAAGATCAATCTCGACAATGCCGGCATCAACTGGGATCCGGCCAATGCGCTGATTGATGGCGATTTGCCTTACCCGGACGGGTATCAAGCCATCCGGCCATTCCTGAAGAACGTCCATTTCAAGGACGTTGCCGTCGACACCGATGGAAGCTGGCAAATCGTCGAACAAGGCGGCGTGGACTGGACCGGCCAGATCGCTGCGCTGGTGCGGGATGGATACCAGGGTGCAATCGCGATCGAGCCGCATCTGTCGCCCTCGGTCGCGTCCTGCCGGCGCTCGCTTGAACGCCTGCGAGTACTGATTTCGGAGGCGCAGAATGCCAAGGAAAATTTTTCAACCAACTAGTTGATTGCTATCGACAGCGCATCTAGTCTCCTTGTTGTCAGGAACGGCAATCGGGAGTGAGGGATGCGCAGTTCGACGGCACAACGAGTTCAACCCGACAACGGTTCGGGTTCCCGTCCGGGTGAGCACGGTTCCAGCCTGCCGGTCTCGTTCGCCGATGCGTCCGCCCTCGACGACTTTCTGTCGGAGCCAGACCAGAATCTCGTCGACGACATGGCGCGCCTGGATGGCGACATCCTTATTCTTGGCGTCGCCGGGAAGATGGGGCCGACCATGGCGCGGCTGGCCAAAAGAGCAGCGCCTTCAAAGCGGATCATCGGCGTCGCGCGGTTCAACGAGCCTGACCTGCAGCAAGAATTGGAAGGTCACGGCATCGAGACCATTCGCGCCGACCTGCTGGACTCCACCCAGGTCGATGCCTTGCCGCGCATCAAGAATGTCATGTTCATGGCGGGCATGAAATTTGGCGCCAGCAGCAATCAGGCGCTCACCTGGGCGATGAATGTGCATTGCCCGTCAATCGTTGCCTCGGCATTCCGGGATTCACGTATCGTCGCCTTCTCGACCGGAAACATTTATCCATTGGTTGACGTATTTTCGCAGGGCGCGCTTGAGACAACGCCGCCCGGACCGCGCGGCGAATATGCCCAGAGTTGCCTCGGTCGCGAGCGCATTTTTGAGTATTTCTCCGGCCTCTACGGCACGCCCGGCCGACTGTTCAGGCTGAACTACGCCATCGATCTGCGCTATGGCGTTCTTCACGATCTGGCCATGCGCATCAAGGCCGGCAACCCTATCGACCTGTCACTCATGGGTCATGTAAATGTCATTTGGCAAGGTGACGCCAACGCCCAGGCGCTACGGTCTCTCCTCCACTGCACCGGCCCGACTTCACCGATCAATGTGAGCGGCCCAGAAACCCTCTCGGTGCGCTGGCTGGTCGAGGAACTCGCATCGCGTCTCGGTGTCACGCCGAATCTGACAGGGGCGGAATCGCAGACGGCGTGGCTGACGAACAGTGCCCAGGCGGCCGAACTGTTCGGCTACCCGCGCGTGCCGCTCAAGCGCATGCTGGACTGGGTTGCCGATTGGGTCGGACGCGACATGCCGAGCTTCAACAAGCCAACAAAATATGAGGTCCGCGATGGCGGCTTCTGACGCGCCCGTTATTGAACGGCTGACAGAAATGGATGTCGATGGCGGCATGGCGCTGTCGCACGATGCGCGATGGAACCAGACCCCGGATGACTGGCGTCACTTCATCAACCACGGAATGACCTTCGGAATTCGCGATGGCGATCGCCGGCTTGTCGCAAGTGCAGCTGCCCTGCCCTATGACGGGCCATACGGCTTTGTCGGAATGGTTCTGGTCACGCCGCAATGGCGCAGGAAGGGCCTTGCCACCCGGCTTGTCGACCGCTGCATCGAGGAATTGAAGCGTCTCGGCAGAACGCCAGTGCTCGACGCGACCGCCGACGGCGTCAAAGTTTACGTCCGGCAGGGATTCGTCCCGCAATTCGACTTTGACCGCTGGCAAGGCCAGGCATACGGGGGCAATCCGCAGATCGGAACTGTCCCCCCGGTGCGTGACCTTGATGCTGCGGCCAATGGCGCCCGGCGTGACAGGCTGATGCAAGATTTTCTGGCGCGCAGCGACACGATCACCGTGGGCGACGCATCGGGCTTCGCGATGATCCGAACCGGCCATCGCGCCTTTCAGGCAGGCCCAGTCGTGGCGGCAGACCCGAGCACCGCGACTAACCTGGTAGCGCATCTGTTCGATCAGGTGAGCGGGCTGGTCTACATTGATGTCCCCTCAATCTGGAGTCAGCTCGGCGCCTGGCTTGGAGCGCGCGGATTTGAGATCCAGCGCAGTTTCACACGCATGGCCCTTGGGCGTGCGGAGCCGTTTTGCAGGCGGGACCGGCTTTTCGCCGTCGCCGGGCCGGAGTTCGGATGATGGCTGAAGCAAGCGGTCTCGACATCCTCGCGTCAGGCACGGTGATCCCGGCCCATCCGCTCGCGCTGACAGCCCAGCGCAAGTTTGATCCCAGACGTCAGAAAGCGCTGACCCGCTACTATCTCGACGCCGGGTCTGGCGGACTTGCGGTGGGCGTTCACACAACCCAGTTCGCAATTCGCGAAGCTGGCCTTTATGGCGATGTGCTTGAACTTGCGGCAACGACGGCAGCAGAGTGGAGCAACCGCCCCCTGGCGATGGTTGCCGGGCTGGCCGGCAAGACCAGCCAAGCGCTCAGCGAGGCCGAAACTGCCCGATCGCTCGGATACAATGCGGGGCTTCTCAGCCTTGCAGCAATGAAGAACGAGCACCCCGACGCGATCATCGAACATTGCACCGAGATCGCAAGACACATCCCGGTCGTCGGCTTTTATCTTCAGCCCGCCGTTGGCGGTGTTCATCTCGACGCCGCGTTCTGGACGCGGTTTGCGGCGATCCCGGGCGTAGTCGCAATCAAGGTCGCGCCATTCAACCGCTATCGCACACTCGATGTGTTGCGCGGCGTCGTGGAAGCCGGCGCCGAGAAGCGCATAGCGCTCTATACCGGCAATGACGATCATATCGTGCTTGATCTGGTTACGCCCTTCACGTTCATGCGTGAAGGCAAGCCAGTGACAGTCCGGTTCACTGGCGGCCTGCTTGGGCACTGGTCCGTGTGGACCAAGGGAGCTGTCGAGCTGTTTCAACGCTGCCGGGAAGCAGCAGCTGCGGATGCAGTTTCAGCCGATTTCCTGTCGCTCGACTCGCGCGTCACCGACTGCAACAGCGCATTCTTCGACGTGGCCAACAATTTCCACGGCTGCATTGCCGGTTGCCACGAAGTTTTGCGCCGCCAGGGTCTGCTCGAAGGCATCTGGTGCCTTGATCCGGAAGAAGGTTTGAGTCCGGGCCAATCCGCCGAGATCGACCGGGTTCTGCGCCAGCACGGCGACCTCGCTGACGATGCCTTCGTCACGGCCAGCCTCGAAAGGTGGCTTGGCTGATGAAGATCAAGGGCCTGGACATCTTCGTTCTGGAGTTTCCGTTCAGGAGCCCGTTCCTGATTGCCGGCGGCGTCGCAGGACATCCCGGCCAGCCTTCGCCGCGCGTTCTCGTGCGGCTCGAAGCAGATGGCGGCGCAGTCGGCTGGGGTGAGGCAACGCCGACGCCGCGCTGGACATATGAAACGACCGAAACAATCGTTTCGACCTTGCGCCGCTATCTTGCGCCCGTCGTTGCCGGCATCCCCCTGTGGGATTTTGACGGGCTGCACAGGGCCATGGATCGGGCGATCAGCCCCGGCGTCACGACAGGCTCACCGCTGGCGAAAGCCGCCATCGACATTGCGGCACATGACGCGCTTGGCCACGCGCTGGGTATGCCAGTGCATCAGCTACTGGGTGGCCGGCAGCGCGACACGTTCGAACTCTCGTGGATGATATCAGTGTCGGAGCCGGCTGGCGCCCGGCAACTGGCGCAAGATGGTCTCGCCGCCGGATACAATGTGTTCGACGTCAAGGTCGGGATGCATGGCGAGGCCGGCGATCTGGAACTCGTGCGCCAGACCCGCGACATCGTTGGCGATCGCGTCATCCAGGTTGACGCCAATCGCGGCTATTCGCTGGCGGCAGCGCGCCGGCAGGCTGACCGGTTTGCGGACCTGGGCGTGACCCTGTTTGAACAGCCGCTCGATGGATTCAACCTCTCCAACTACCGTACACTGTGTGCGGCAAGCCCGGTGGAGATCGGGATCGACGAAAGCCTGCGCTCGGTCGCCGACTTGATCGAATATGTTCGCGCCGACGCGATCCACGCCGCAGTTGCAAAGCTGCAACGCAATTCCGGGTTTCACCGGTCACGCCAATTGTGTGAGACTGCAAACGCGGCAGGCCTTGGCCTGTCTCTGTCGGGGCTGACCGAAACCGATCTCGGTCTTGCAGCTGGCCTGCAACTGGCAGCCGCCTTCGGCATCTCGCCGCTGCAGCTCAACGGGCCGCAATACATTGAAACCAGTTTCCTTGCCGACCGGGTCTGGCGCGGTGGTGGAACGGTCAAATTGCCCGAGGGTCCGGGTCTTGGCGTGACAGTAGACGAAAGCTTCGTGCGCAAGCACGCCGTGGAGGTGACGTTGTGACACTCGTCTCACGCAAGCTCGCCGAATGGTTCCCGGCCTTTGTGCTGTTCGCCGCCCTGCTGGCGCTATGGCAGATCTCGGTCAGCATTTTCGGCATCCGCGAATATCTGCTGCCCAGTCCGTTGTCGGTCTGGCATGCGCTGACATCGGGCGAGATCAGGTGGGCCGGCCATATCTGGGCAACAACGCTCGCCATATTCGGCGCCTTCATCATCGCAGCGGTTGGGGGCGTATTTCTCGGCACCATCATCGCTTGGTCGAGTGTCATGAACCGCGCGCTCATGCCGTTTCTGGTCTTCGTCAACACCTTGCCCAAGGTCGCCGTCGCACCGCTGTTCATGCTGTGGATGGGCTATGGAATCCTCCCCAACATGCTGATCGGGGCGCTGATCGGGTTTTTCCCGGTTGTCATCAACACGGCGGTCGGCCTGTCCCAGATCGACGATGACATGCTTGATCTTGGCCGCGTCTTCAACGCGCCGAAGTGGAAGGTCTTCGCCAAGATCCGGATTCCCAACGCCTATCCCTACATTCTGTCGGCGCTGAAGGTCACAGCAACCTCGGCAGTCGTCGGCGCAATCGTCGGCGAGTTCGTCGCCTCGCAGCGGGGCCTCGGCTACGTCATCATCACCTCGCAGAGCAGCATGAACACGCCACTGGCGTTTGGCGCGCTGGTCTGGATTTCGATCATCGGCCTCGTGCTGTTCGGCGCGGTTGCGGGGCTGTCGCGCATCCTCGCCCCCTGGGCCGAAGGACAGGAAGTAAAGTAGCCGCCCGAAACGGGCATCAAACGGGAGCATGCCAATGTTGAAAAAACTGATCGCAACCGCGGCCCTCGCCGGCCTGATGGCCGCCCCGGCCTATGCACAGGAAAAGTTCAAGCTCGCGCTCAACTGGTTCCCTGTCGGCGACCACGCCGCCTACTGGGTCGCGCTAGACAAGGGATACTTTTCCGCCGAAGGTCTCGACGTGACGCTTGAGAACTCCAAAGGCTCTGGCGATTCAATCGCCAAGGTCGACACCGGGTCGGCTGACGCAGGGCTGGCCGACAGCGCCGTCGTGATCGCGTCCAAGGCGCGTGGAACCACGATCAAGGTCGTGGGCATGGTGTTCGACAAGACGCCGCTCAACATTTTCACATCCAAGGACGCACCGATCACAAATCCCAAGGATCTTGAGGGCAAGACGATCGGCGCACCGGCCAATGACGGACAGCGCCAGATGTGGCCGGCCTTTGCAAAGGCCAACAATATCGACGAGAGCAAAGTCACCTGGGTCAATATCGAGCCAACCGCAAAGGTCGCTGCACTGGCCGAAAAGCGGGTCGATTCTGTTGCCGACTACACCACCGGCCTGCCGCTCTACGAAAAGCCGATGGGCGCCGGAAATGTCGTGGCAATGCCTTGGGCGGATCACGGCTTCGACATGTATTCGATGTCAATTATGGCCAGCGAAAAGACCATGACAGAACGCCCGGAGGTTCTCCGGAAGTTCCTCAAGGCGGCCTATATGGGCTGGCGCGATGTGATCGCAAATCCCGACGAAGCGCTCGCCATCTTCAAGAAGCGGGTCCCTGAGATCGACGAGGCAACCATTGGTGCAAACATGAAGCTCGGCATCAAATTGCTGGAGACCGACCGTTACCGCCAGAACGGCATCGGCTGGGTGGACGAGGCGAAGATGTGCAACTCCGTCGACCTGGTCAATACCTATATGGGCTTGCCCAAAAAGGTCGAATGCAAGGACGTGTTTACGACCGACTTTCTGACCAAGGTGGACATGCCCTGACGAACGCTGAACCGGAGTTTGCCCGCGTGACCAGAAAAATGATCGAACTCGACCGGGTCGGCATGGTGTACCAGACCGGCAGCGGACCCGTCGAAGCGTTGCGCGGCATCGACCTCACGGTCGATGAGGGAGAATTCATCTCCCTTGTCGGCCCGAGCGGCTGTGGCAAGTCGACCTTGCTTCGTGTGCTCGCTGGTCTCAGGCCGGCCAGCAGCGGCAGCATCATGGTTGACGGCCAACAGGTGACGGAACCCATTTCAAAGGTTGGAATGGTGTTTCAGGCAGCGGTCTTGCTGAAATGGCGAACAGTGCTGGAAAACGTCCTGTTGCCTGCGGAACTCGCAGGACTCGGGCCAGCACGATACCGGGACCGGGCGCGCGAGTTGCTGCGGCTGGTGGGGCTTGGCGGATTTGAGAACAAGCGGCCGGGCGAATTGTCCGGCGGCATGCAGCAGCGTGTGTCGCTCTGCCGGGCGCTGTTGCTGGACCCACCACTTCTGCTGATGGACGAGCCATTCGGCGCGCTTGATGCGATGACACGTGATGACATGAACCTCGAACTGCTCCGGGTGTGGGGAGAATCCGGCGCGGATGGCCAGCGCAAGACCGTGCTGTTTGTCACGCATTCGATTCCCGAGGCAGTGTTCCTGTCAGATCGCGTCGTGGTCATGTCTCCGCGGCCTGGCCGCATCGCTGAAATAGTCGACATCAACCTGCCGCGACCGCGCACAGTGGAAACGCGCGCGACCGCAGAATTTGGCGTTCTGTCGCTGCGCATCCATGACATATTGACGGGCCGTCTTGCCGACACGCCAGGTCAACCGCTACAAGCCTTGGCCTGAGCATATGCGGGTCCGGCTCCTCGAATTGGAATGCCGCGAGCGGCCCTATCGTCTCAGAATGCCGTTTCGTTTCGGCGTCACGACAGTGACGCATGGCCGTCAGGCAATCGTTCGCGCCCGCGTTGCGCTCGAAAACGGCAAGGAGGCAACCGGCTGGTCAGCGGATGCGCTCGGGGCGAAGTGGTTCGACAAGAATACCGCGCTGACTGACGCACAAAATCACCACCAGCTGCGCCGCTCAATCGAAATCGCTGCTGCCGCCTATCTGGCATTGCCATTCGACACACCATTCAGCCATTTTGTTTCGACCTACGACGCGCATATCGCCCATTGCGCTGCAGAATCCCTCAACCCGCTGGTTGCCAGCTTCGGTCAATCGCTTGTCGACCGGGCCATCATCGATGGTTTCTGCCGGGCACTTGGGGTGTCATTGGACACGGCAATGCGCGGTGGACTCGTTGGACTGGGCGCCAACGACCTCACCCCTGAACTGGCATCGTTTGACTTCGCCCACCTGTTTGACGGGCACTCCCCGGCTGGGCAAATCGCGGTGCGGCATACTGTCGGCTTGGCGGACCCGATCCTCACTGCGGATATCGCGGCAGACGATCGGGTGCACGACGGATTGCCACAAAGCCTTGAGGAAGTCGTCGCCTTCTACGGCAACAGCCATTTCAAGCTGAAGATCGGAGGCGATCCGGTCACCGATATTGAGCGCCTCGAGAATATTGCCGCGGTTCTGGGCCGCTCCAAACTTCCCTATGCCGTGACACTCGACGGGAATGAACAATATTCGCAGGCCGAGGCGATTGCCGATTTTTTCAGCCGGTTGCTGACGCGCCCTTCGCTCAGACACCTCGCCGGCTCAATCCTGTTTGTCGAACAGCCCGTTCATCGCTCCAAGGCCTTGTCAGCCTCGATAAAGCCGCTGGCCGCACGTATTCCTGTCATCATTGACGAATCCGATGGCGAATTGTCGGCATTCCGCACCGCGCAAGAGCTTGGCTACAGTGGCGTTTCCTCGAAGGCCTGCAAGGGCATCTGGAAATCGGTCCTCAACCTTGCCCGCTGCAAGTTGTGGAACAGCAAGGAAGGGCAACAACGCTACTTCATGTCTGCTGAGGATTTGACCTGCGAACCCGGCATTTCGATCCAGCAGGATCTGGCGTTGGTGAGGCTGCTTGGGCTTACCCATGTCGAGCGCAATGCTCACCATTTCATTGACGGATTTGGTGAGCGGCCTGAAACCGAAGCGGACGCCTTCCTCGCGGCTCACCCCGATCTCTACCACAGACAGGACGGCCGGGTCCGGCTACGCATCGACAAGGGCAAATTCCACATCGGCTCGCTCGACGCCGCCGGCTTCGGGGCTGCGGTCGACCCGATGTTCGAAACCTATGAGCCGATGCCACGGGCTGAATGGCCACCGCTTACCGATCCTGCGTCGGGAGCACGCGCGTGACAGACGAGCTTGATCGCCTTGATGCCACCGGTGTCGCGGATTTGATCCGCACCGGGCGAGCGTCAGCCCGGGAGGTCCTGGACGCGACGCTGAAGCGGATTGCGGAACGCAATCCGTCGCTCAACGCCATTGTGACGCCGCTCCATGACGCCGCAGTTGCAAGCGTCGAAAAGGGCCTTCCCGATGGCCCGTTTTCCGGCGTTCCCTTCGCCTTCAAGGAATTGGTCGTGTCCGTCGCAGGCGCGGCCAACACCCAGGCCTCGCGGCTCTATGCAAATACGCTGGCGATAAACGAAAGCGAAATTGTCCGCCGCTGCAGGCAAGCAGGCCTGGTGATTGTCGGCAAGACCAATTCGTCGGAGTTCGGTTTGCAACCGGTCACCGAACCCCATCTGTTTGGCCCGGCTCGCAATCCGTGGAATCCCGGCTATTCACCAGGCGGATCAAGCGGCGGGGCAGCGGCGGCCGTTGCGGCTGGCATGCTGCCAATGGCGCACGCGACTGATGGCGGCGGTTCGATCCGGATCCCCGCCTCGTGCTGCGGCGTGTTCGGGCTGAAACCAACGCGCGCGCGGATCACCGCAGGTCCAGAAGGTGGCGAAGGCCTTGCAGGGCTTGCCAGCCAGCACGCCGTGACGTGGTCGGTGCGTGACAGCGCCGCCCTGCTCGACGCCACCGCCGGCCCGATGCCGGGCGATCCATATTGGCCGGCGCCACCGCATCGTCCCTACCTTGACGATGCCCTGCGCGACCCGCCGAGACTGCGCATAGGGTTCTCGACAATCGGACCAGGTGGCGTTGCGATCGACCCCGAATGTGTGGCGGCAGCAATTCGCATGGCCGGATTGTGTGAGGAACTCGGTCACATCGTCGAACAGGCAGAACCCGTGTTTGACATCGACATTGCTAGATCGTCGTTTGCGACCGTCTTTCAGGCGAACACGGCGGTCAATGTCGGCAGGGCCAGTGGCGGCGCCTTGCCGGCCACAGAGGTGAAGATGATCGAACCGCTGACCTATGCGTTGGCGGAGCGCGGTCTGGCGATTTCCGGGCCCGACTACATCCGCGCCCTGCAAGCGATGCATAGAGAAAGCCGGCGCATTGCTGAGTTTTTTGCAAATTACGATCTTTGGCTGACCCCGACTTTGGGGTCATTGCCGCCAAAGATCGGAGCTCATTCGTCCGACATCAGCGATGTCGACACGTGGCTGGAGCGGTTGATGGCATTCCTGCCGTTCACCTGGATCCAGAATATCACCGGTCAGCCTGCGATGTCGGTTCCCGGTGGCATGTCGCGGGACGGACTGCCTGTCGGCGTTCATTTTGCGGGACGATATGGCGACGAAGCGACTTTGTTTGGATTGGCCGGACAGATAGAACGCGCAAAACCCTGGCCGAAATTGGCAGCACCTTACTTGATCTCTTGAAACTGGATCGTGTTTGGTTAGACCCTTTCAGGTTCAAATGGATGCGTGGCGCTCTATTGGACGTCAGTCTCCAAGCGGCTGTTCGCCCGTCCGCCCGTGATAGGCTGTGAGTGACGAACGGATTCGACGCAGGTTTTCGACCGTTACATCCTTTTGCGCATAGGCCACAGTCATCGCAATCGTGTCCAAAATCGCCAGGAATGCGTAGCGCGAAGCTGTCGGCTTGAATATGTCCGGGTCTTCGGGGAGATCTGTCGTGACCGCAAGCTGGACGACATCGCTCAGACGGCTGCGTATCTTCGTAATGGCTACGGTCGAGGCGCCATATCCTTTGGCAATCCTGGCCGAGGCGACGATTGCGTCAGCCTCGCCGCTGGCCGAAATCAGCAATAGCGCATCGCCAGCCCTGAGCGTTGCCGCCCGCATCTGTAACAGGTAGCTGTCGCTGATCGCCACTGCAGGTATGCCCAGGCGAAAAAAGCGGTTGGCAGCTTCGCTCGCCAGCATAGACGAGCCGCCGCCGATGCCAGCGACAACAAGCTGGCGGGCCCCAAGAATAACTTTTGCGGCCCTGTCGACCTGGCCCCGGTCGAGCTGTTGGCGCATCGCGTTTGCTGTTGCGTACATCGACGCAAGAACCTGATCCAGTGCTGTCTCCGCCCGGGGGAGCTCGGCGCTCCTTTCCGACTGCAAATACTGAAGACTGACTGCGAGATTCTGCGCCAGACGCAGCTTGAAATCCCGATACCCCTCGCAACCGAGCGACCGGCAAAAGCGGATCACCGTCGGTGTGCTGACGCCTGCGCTGTCAGCGAGCTCGGCGATCGTCAGAGTGCTGATCTGATCAAGATTGGCCTTGACGAAATCGGCGACCTTCTGTTCGCGCGCCGCCAGCTTGCCGTCCTGCTCACGCAGGGCAGAAATCACATCCATGGCCGGGGACAAGCTACATCGGATATCATTGCGGCACCCATTATCCCCTCCACGCAGCTGATACGGTGCGTGTAACTTAGCTACAAATTTTGTAAATGCACAACCGGAAACCAAGCGGGATCCCGCTTAACACCTAAAATATTTGTAATTCAGGAACAAATTTCAGTTGATTTTCACATAATCCCTCGATATTTTGTACTTTAGTTACGGAGGGAGGAGTAATGGCACATTGGACTGCGAGTGCGAGCGCTTGGCTGAATCGAGGAATCGAAGCCATCGTCGCCTTTTTGATGCTGGTTCTGGTCCTGGATGTCTGGTTAGGCGTCGCAGACCGGTATTTCTTGGGTTGGCAATTGCCCTGGCCTGAAGAATTTGCCCGCTACGTTATGATTTGGGCCGCCATGCTGGCTGTTTCGTCCGGGATTTCCCGGCGGGAGCACATTGGCCTTACGGCGCTGATTTCGACCATTCCTGAAGGCCCCCGCCGCATCATCCTCATCGCAATGGATATCGTTGCCTTTGCGCTGTTCTTCTACGTGTTCTGGTACGGGTTGGGCTTCATGCAAAGCGGCGCCAGCCGGCGCGCGATGATCTTCGGCTCAAGCATGCAACCCTATTTCGCAGCCATCCCCGTCTCGGCGGCTATCTGCTGCATTCAGGTCGCTCTGGTCACAGTCCGTGACATGGGCCGCTACTACGAGCCTGGCTTCCAAGAGGAGATGGAATAATGATCGCCGCAATCGCTTTCGTCTTCTTTGTTCTGTTCGGCCTTCCAATCGGTTTCGCCATTGGCGTAGCTGGCGTGATTGGTCTGATCGACATGGGAGGCGGCTTCACAAATATCGCCAACAATTCCTTCCTGGCTATCGGTCCGAGCAAGATTTTCAACGGGCTGAACATCTTCCCCTTCCTTGCCATGCCGTTCTTCATCCTCGCGGGTGAAATCATGAACGACACCGGCATCACCACACGCCTGGTCAAGCTGGCGCAGGTGCTGGTGGGGCGGTTCCGCGGAGGCCTCGCCCACGCCAACATGCTGGCGTCGGTCTTTTTCGCCGGCCTGACAGGTTCGGCCACCGCCGACGCAGCCGCTTTCGGGCGAACGCTTGTTCCGGCGATGGTCAAGGAAGGCTACAAGCGGGACTATGCCTGTGCCGTGACGGCGGCAGGCTCCATCATCGGCCCGACCATCCCGCCTTCGGGTCTGATGGTGGTCTACGGTTCGCTGATGGGCGTCTCGATCGCCGGTCTCTTTGCGGCAGGCATCCTGCCGGGTCTGGTGATCTGCGCCGTGTGCATGGCCGTCATTGCCATCGGCGGCAAGCGGGAAGGTCTTCCGGTTGCCGAACGCGGCGCCACCCTGAAGGAAGTCTGGGACACGTTCGTGTCGTCGCTGACAGCGCTGGCGATGCCGGTGATCATTCTCGGCGGCATCCTGGGCGGCATCGTCACCCCGACTGAAGCGGCATCCATCGCCGTCGCCTACGCGGCCTTCATCGGCGTGTTCGTCTATCGCTCGCTGACGTTCAAGGGTTTCTACAACATGCTGGTGCGGACTGCCCGCATCACCGGGGTGATCTTCGTGATCATCGCCTTTGCAGGCGTTCTTGGCTGGTATCTCAGCTTCGAGCGGATCCCGCAGATGATCGCCAGCGGCGTCATGGGTCTCTCTGACAACCGTTTTGTGATCATAGCCATCATCGTCGGACTTCTGATGCTGGTTGGCATGGTGATGGACATCACCGCGATCCTGATCATCCTGGGTCCGGTTCTGGTGCCCCTGACCGAACAGATCGGCCTCAATCCGATCCACGCAGGCATTATCTTCGTTCTGGCGCTGAACATCTCGTTGATGACGCCGCCGGTTGGAGCCTGTCTATTCGTTCTTTCGTCCGTCACTGGCGAAAAGCTTGAGCGGATTTCAATCAAGCTGTTCCCCTTCCTGATCGCCGAAATCGTCGTGCTCTTTGCCTTCGCGTTCTGGGAAGACGCCGCACTTCTTCTGCCGCGATGGCTCGGATTTGCCTGACCACTACTATCGAAAATTCAAATAACCGGAGGAATACAATGAAGACGCTTACCACCACACTGACGCTCGCCGCATTCCTGACGACGAGCCTGATGACAGGCGGCACTGCTCTTGCTGGCGGTCTGATCAAGTTCGGTCACGACAACAAGACCGATCCGTTCGAGAACCCGGCTCACGCTTGCGCCGCGGTTTTCGCAACCCAGGCCAGCACTGCCACCAATGGCAGCGTAACCGTCGAGGTCTACGGCTCGAACCAGCTTGGTTCCGCGCAGGAGCATGTCCAGCTTGTTCGTGACGGTATCCTGCAGGCCACCCTGACATCGACAGGGGCGCTGGCCAGCTACTATCCGCGTATCGACGTTCTGAACCTGCCCTTCGCCTTTGACGGCTACTCGGCAACCTACTCGGTCTTCGATGGTCCGTTCGGCAAGACCTTGGCAGCTGACATCGAGGCTTCGCTCGGCGACGTCGTCGTTCTCGGCTTCCCGGACACCGGCGGCTTCTTCGAGATCACCAACTCGAAGCGCTCCGCAGCGACCCCGGCCGAATTCGACGGTATCCGCATCCGCACCATGACCCTGCCCTCGCACCAGAAGATCGTGCAGGCCATGGGAGGCCAATCCTTCCCACTGGCATGGGGTGAAGTCTATTCGGGCCTTCAAACCGGCGTTATCGACGGCCAGATGAACCCGATCCCGATCATTTCTTTCTCGAACTTCGCTGAAGTTCAGAAATACATGACGCTGACCGATCACCTGTTCTCGCCTTACACATTCATCATGAACCGCGCCTATTACGACGCGCTGAGCGATGCGGAAAAAGGCGCAGTGCGTGAAGCAGCCGCCAACTGTGTTGAGGCCAGCCGCGGGCTGAGCCGCATCATCGAGGCGTCGGACCGGGGCCTGGCGGGCCTGAAGACCAAGATGGAGATCACGGCGTTGACCGCAGAGCAGCGCAAGGCATTCGCCGATGCGACGCAACCTGTATTTGAGCAGCACGTGAAGGAAAATCTCGACGCCAAAGCGCAGGAGCTCATGACCCTGTTCAAGAGCTCCGTCGGCGAGGCGAATGCCGTCACCTACATGCAGTAAACGAAACAAACAAGAAAGCGGCGGGCTTCAAAGCCCGCCGTTTTTTGGCGGGCGACGCATGAGGCGAGGAACCCGCTGTAACCACTTAGGAACAAAAAATTGCGCATCTTTTGTGCATCCATAGCAACGGAAACCAACACGTTTTCGCCGTTACGAGCCGATTTTGAAGACTTTGCCGAGAGCTTTTACGCCCCGCCAGGTCAACACCCCCCAACCCCGACACTCTGCAGCGCAGTCTTCACCGAACTTCGCAAGCGCCAGACGGCTGGCGAGATTGAACTGGTTGAAGGCACCGCCACATGGGCCGAACCGGGCGGACTTCTCAACGGCCAGACCTGGAACCGGCTGCGCAACGAAGTTCTCGACCAACTGCGCGATGCGCTGCCTGTCGACGCCGTCATCCTGGGCCTGCACGGCGCGATGATCGCAGACAATTGCGTCGATTGCGAAGGCGTATTGATCGAAGCTGTGCGTCAGATCGTAGGCCCTGACGTGAAGATCGGGGTCAGCTTCGACCCACACAGCAATCTCAGCGCCAAGCGATACGAGAATGCCGATGTCATTACAGTGTTTAAGGAATTCCCCCACACCGATTTCGTCGAAACCGGTGCAGCATGCGTTGATCTAACATTGCGCGCGGCGCGCGGAGAAATCAGCCCCGTCATCTCGGTTTTTGATGTCCGCATGATTGAGGTGCTGCCAACCAGCACCCAGCCGATGCGCGGTTTCGTCGACAAGATGATGGCGCTTGAGGGCAAGGGACCTGTGCTTTCGATCTCTGCGACGCATGGCTTCATGGCCGGCGATTCACCCGACCTGGGCGCCAGGATCATCGTCATCACCGATGATGACGCAACTGCCGGCGAGGCGCTGGCGCGGGATCTGGGCATGGAACTCTTCTCGTTCCGTGGTCAGACGCGCCCACCCTATATGACCGCGCGCGAAGCACTCGAATATGGCGCCGCCGCCCCGAGAGGTCCGATCGTCATTGCCGATGTCTGGGACAATCCCGGCGGAGGGGTGCCAGGCGATTCCACCATCATCTTGCGAGAGGCCATTTTGCTTGGACTGGACGACATCGCCTTTGGCAATGTCTGGGATCCAATGGCGGTTCAACTTTGCCACGCTGCGGGCGCAGGGGCTAAATTGCGCCTGCGCTTTGGCGGCAAGACTTCCGACCAGGCGGGAGAACCTGTCGACGCAGATGTTACGGTCGTGCGCGTGCAGAGGAACGCGGTCCAGAGTTTCGGCGCTTCGGTCGTGCCGATGGGCAACTGCGCTGTGGTCCGTCTTGAAAGCGGCATCGAGATCGTGCTGACCACGAATCGTTCACAATCATTCTCGCCCGATCTCTTTACCAATCTCGGCATTGACGCCACCGCAAAGAAAATCCTGGTCGTGAAATCGACCAACCATTTCTACGGCGCTTTCGCACCCATGGCTGCCGAAATCCGCTATGCTGCTGTGGAAGGTCCCTATCCTAACGACCCCAAACGCAATCGTTACACGCAGCTGACCCGCGCTATCTGGCCGATAGCCGACAACCCGCATGCGGAGACGGCCTGATGTTCAAGACACTCGACACCCCGTCGGTCCTTATCGATCTTGACGTTGCCGAGGCCAACATTGTTCGCTTTCAGGCCTATTGCGACAGGCTTGGACTAAAACTGCGGCCGCATATCAAGACGCACAAACTGCCGTTCTTGGCCAAGCGCCAGATTGAGGCCGGTGCGGTCGGGATTACCTGCCAGAAGGTCAGCGAAGCCGAAGCAATGATGTCTGAGGGAGGAATCAGCGATGTGCTGATCACCTACAACATCATTGGGGACGCCAAACTTGCTCGTCTCAGGATGCTGGCTGACCAGCTGGACCGGCTGACCGTCGTTGCCGACAATTCAGTCGTGGCTACCGGTTTGTCGCGTGGCTTTGCCGATGCGCCAAAGCCGCTCGGCATCTTGATCGAATGCGATACCGGAGGCGGGCGCTGTGGCGTTCTGACCCCGCGGGCTGCGGCCGATCTAGCTGACCAGATCAGCAATCTGCCGGGACTGGCCTTTCGCGGTTTGATGACTTATCCGCCTGTTGGACGCGAAGCCGACGTCCAGAGCTGGCTATCGCAGGCGCGCGCCCTGATCGAGGCTCGGGGAATTGCTGTGGAAATCGTGTCAAGCGGCGGCACACCGGGCATGTGGCGTGCTGGCGATGTGCCTGCCGCCACCGAATACCGGATCGGCACCTACGTCTACAATGACCGTTCGCTACAGGCGCAGGACGTATGCACCTGGGAGGATTGCGCACTGACGGTTCTTGCGACAGTGGTTTCGACACCAGCGCCGGACCGCGCTGTGATCGACGCAGGCACCAAGGTGCTGACATCCGATCTTCTTGGCCTCAAGGGTCATGGCCATGTCCTCAAACGCCCCGACATTGCGGTTGCAGCGCTGTCGGAAGAGCATGGAGTGCTCAAGGCCGAGCGTATTGGGCTCAAGGTCGGAGACCGGGTGCGCATCGTGCCAAACCATGCATGCGTCGTCACCAATATGCTCGACCGGGTCGAATTGGTCCGCGGGCGTGTGCACGAGGGGACCGCCCCCGTCACGGCACGCGGTATGGTTTGGTGACGGTCCCATTACCTCAATCAATCAGGATGAAAAGATGACCGACAAGAAACTGATCCGATATGACGTGGCCGACACGCAGGCCGGTGGCCAACGCCGCCCCTTTGCCAAGGCCGTGCGCGCCGGAGACTATGTGCATGTATCCGGGCAGGTGCCGACTGTGGACGGCGAGGTGGTGACGGGCGGCATCGTCGCCCAGACAGAACAGGTCATTGCCAATATCAAGACTGTTCTGGCTCTCGCAGGCTGCGGACTGGAGGATGTCATTAAGGTGAATTGCTGGCTCGACGACGCCCGCGATTTTTCCTCGTTCAACGCAGTGTTCGAGAAACACTTCATTGATAACCCGCCAGCGCGCTCAACCGTGCAGTCGGCGCTGATGGTCGACGCCAAGGTCGAGATCGACGTCATCGCCTGGAAACCGCTGTAATTCTAGCCGCCGCCGCCAGGGCAATTCTGCCTGGTCTGTCTCCCGGCCCGCACCGCCAACTCACGTGGTGACAGCTCGGAATGTTCCAGCGCCATGACGATGATCTGAGCCTGGACCTCGGCGCCGATGCGGTTCCAGACCTGGCTCGGCCGGAAGGGACGGTCCAGTGTGTGTTTCGTCGACAGATGTGATTGCCCGACGATCCTGATGATCTCGAACTTTTCGGCTGCAGGTATCTCATTCGCCGCCGCCCCCATCACTTACCCGACAGGTGAATGCAAGGCATTCACCGAAAGGGCCCGATCATGCTTCTTTCAGCAGACGGTTCTCCTGCGTCAGGTCGGCGACAGCCTCCTTCAGAGCGCAAGTCTTGCGGCGCAAATCTTGAACTTCACCGGTCGTCGCAGCACGGGCCGTGTCTCCTGCCAACCGCCGCTTGCTGGTCCCCAGGAATTCCTTCGACCAGGTGTAGTAGAGACTCTGGGCGATGCCTTCCTTGCGGCAGAGCTCCGCGATGCTGTCCCCGCCACGCAAGCCATCCAGCACGATCCTGATCTTGTCTTCCGATGAAAAGTGCCGCCGGGCGGCTCGACGAATGTCTTTGACCACATGTTCGGCGGAGCGTTTGCCGCCAGTCAATTTCGCATTCATATTCGTTCCTTCGTCTTCAACGAGAACCGAACACTCCTTAGATCAAATCCTCAATTCTGGGCCATAGGCGCTAACGGGGAGCCGTGTCCGTCGTCAGAACATTTGGCGCTAATACTCGCTTGACCAACACGCATACTCTAAAGTGATTTCACAGAGACCCGGCGGTTCGCTGCGGCTGGGGGGGCAATTGCCAATCCGTTCCGCAGCGGCGGTCCGAAGCCGGAGGCACCAATCTCAAAAACATCGGCGTCCTGACAGATGACGCCATCGACGCAACTTAGTGTCGCCGTGCCGAACATGTGAACGTGCACATCGCCGGGCTGACGAAAAATCTCGTATTTGAAGTGGTGGTGTTCCAGATTCTCCAGACTGTGACTCATATTCGCGGCGCCGGTCAGAAATGGTTTGGACCAGATTTCGACCCCGTCGCGTAGAATGCGTGAGACGCCCCTGATGTCCTCCGGCGCTTTTCCGATCCTCAGTGCTGGCCCAAAACTGAATTGACGAAGCTTGGAATGCGCCAAAAGCAGGTAGTTCTGCTTTTCGGTCACATGATCAGAAAACTCGTTGGCGAGTGCGAATCCGAGACGCCATGGCGTCCCGTCCCGCCCGATCAGATAGATGCCGGCCAGTTCAGGCTCTTCGCCGCCATCAAGCGCAAAGGACGGCGAGACGAGATTCGCGCCTGGCGCTACTACGCTGTGACCGGTACCCTTGTAGAACCACTCAGGCTGCACGCCCGGTCCATCGCCATCGGGGCGGCCGCCCTCTATCCCCCATCGGAACATGCGCATGGAATCGGTTTCTTCCGCACCGGCGGCATGCATTTTGTTACGCGCTGATGCGGAGCCCAAATGTGTCAGCCCAGTGCCTGTGCCAAACAGATGTGCAGGATCAGGATGGGTGATAGGCGGCAGAAGCGTTTCAGTTGAAACGAAGTCATCAAGCGTTCGCGGCGCGTCCCAAACAATCGTGCCAATGACGTCCTCGAGCAAGTCACCCTCCGCGACGGCCTTTGACGCCAGCGCATATGCCGTGACCGGATCGGCAGAGGGGCGTAGTTCGCCATTGGCAAAATGCGCCACACGCGGCTGGCCGTCCCGTGCGGAAAACTGGAACAACAAGGTCGGCTCAATGGTCATTGCAAACACTCAGTTCAGCGGTTCGATGCGGAAAACGAGGCGGGTTTCGAGCCTGTCGCCCGGATACAGCAAAGTGGTTCCGGTTGCCGGCGGTTCAGGATTGACCTGTGTCGCGCCGCTGGTGTGGCTTTGTGGCTCCAGTGCAAACCGGTCGAGCTGCGGATCGACGAAGAGCATCAATTCACGGAGACAATCGTCGGCAGTCATGATCAACCTGTAGCCGAGATCGGGTTGTTCGATCTCGGCGCGTCCATCCCAGCCAGAATTGCAGTTGTTGCGCCACTCCATCGGCAATGGTGAGCCGTTTGCAAAATCGACGTCCGGATGCATGGCGACTGCGCCGGTTGGGAGATGCCCTGCCCCTTCCAGCCAGTAGCGTTCCGCGCGAAATTGAAGACGTGTTGACGGGCGGCGCGGGAAATACGGGTGGACACCAAATCCTGCTGCCACCGGGGTCCGGTCACGGTTGGCAATGGTCAATTGAATGGTCAGTTCAGCGCCCTTCAGCGTCAGACTGACGGCGACGGCAAACGCATAGGCGAAGCTGCCGGCGCCAACTTCTAGAGCAAGACGGCAATGTGAAGGCGAGCATTCGGCCACAGTCCACGCCCGCTGCCAGGCGGCGCCGTGCAATGCCAGAGGCTCGGCCGTGTTCGGCTTCAGCACATGCGCGCCGAGGCGGTTGTCGCGCGCCCTGTTGGCGAAGGGCGACATCCAGAACAGCCCGCAATCAAGAGCCGAAGCGGGATTTTCTTTCCCGGGTTGAAACACGGGAACCCAGTCATCGCCAACCTTGTAGTGCATGGAGTGCACCGCCGCGCCAAGTTGAGGGAGGACGCTCAGGCGCAATTCGGATGACGACAGTTTGATCATGCTGCGCCAATCCGGCAAAGTGATCGTTCCAGTCCTGCGACATCGGCGTCGAATTTCAGCAGGCTGCCGGCCAGCGGCTGCGTCCTACGGTCTTCGTCCGAAAAGTTCCAGGTCGATGTGGTGACGTAGAGCGCCGTCCCAACAAAGCAGCAGGACGTAACAAGCCGGACCGGCATTTCGACAATACGATCTAACGCACCGTCCGGCGCCAAACGCACGACGCAGCCACCATCCCAGCGCGCGTTCCACAAATAGCCTTCGGCGTCGACTGCCGAACCATCCGGCGCACCAGGTAGAGATGGGTCGGGACGGAAATCACCCCGTCTTTCGCCGAGCTTTCCTGTGGCAGCGTCATAGTCGAACGCCATGAGGTCGCCGGTCGACGTGTCCGCGGTATATAGAATGTCGCCGGACGGGTTGAAGGCGATGGTATTTGCTATTCCAATGCCGCGCTTCAATACAGAAAGCCGCCTTTGGTCGTCGAGCGAATAGAGCGCACCTTTCGGTTCGCCGCCATGCATGTTCATTGTGCCTGCCAGGAAGCGGCCATGCAGATCCGTGCCCGCATCGTTGAAGCGATTGCTTTCAATCCCAGCTTCGGGACGGGCCAACCAAGATGTTATCCGCCCATCATGTCCAAAGCGGGCAATGCCGGATTTGAATGCGCCGACATAGCCGCCATCGGCGACCGGCGCAAAACCAGTCAGCGCCTCGTCCAGTTCGATGGTTGAATGTGCGCCGCTTTTCAGGTCAAGCCGGCGCCAAAGTCCGCGACCGATATCGACCCAACGCAACGAACCATCGGCGCGGTCGTAGACCGGCCCCTCGCCCAGAACGTCATCACTTGCTGCGGCAACGGCAACGGTCATCTGACCGAACTCCGCTGCGCGATAGCCAGCGACAAATCGCGGCTGGCGACGTCGAGCAGGCCACTCATCAACAGGCGCGCATCGTCGGGCCGGCGCATGCGTATCGCTTCCAGCACCTCGCCATGAATGTCGAGAGTCGCCGCATAATTCTCCGACGCCGACGTCGTCAGCCGGAAGGCGTTACGCAGCGCAGGGCCTATCATCGAGCCGAAATTGATGAAGACCGGATTGCGGCTCGCGGCGAGGACCGCCAGATGAAACGCTTCGTCGGCGCGAATGCTCTCCTCGATGTCGTCGCTCGGGGCGCGGCACATCGCGTCAAAACTCTCCTGTATCCGGCCGAGGTCCTGACCGGTGGCGCGTTGTGCCGCAAATCCCGCTGCCGCAGGCTCGATCGTCTGGCGCGCCTCTGTCAACGCGCGGGCAAAATCGAGATCTGGTTCAAGTTCTTCGCGCCAGCCAAGCAGTTCAGGATCAAGCTGGTTCCAGTTTGCCTGCGCAAGGACGATTGTGCCGGAACGTGTGCGGCTCTCAACCAATCCCTTGCCCGCAAGCGTTCGCATCGATTCACGCAGGGCTGTCCGGCTGACGCCCAACATGTCGCCCAGTTCATTTTCAGTAGGCAGTTTGCCGCCAGACGGGAATTCGCCGGACAGTATCTTCTTGGCCAGCGTTGAAGTTACAAGGTCCCTCGGACGTTCTTTCAGCGATTGCGGCCCCGTCTTGGGCATCGATCAACTCCGGTTAAGTCGGTATTCGGCCAACAACACCGCCAGAATCAGCAGTGTGCCCTTGGCCAGCATCTGGTAGAAAGTTGGCACTGCCGTCAAAATCATGCCGTTATTGAGCACGCCGAGGATGGCGACGCCGAGCAATGCTCCGACAACCGTGCCCCGTCCGCCCTGCATCGCACAGCCGCCCAGAAAAGCTGCGGTAATGGCCTCCAGCTCCAGCCCTTGAGAGCCGGAAATTGGCTGGCCGGAACCAGTACGTGCCGCAAGCAGAATTCCTCCAATGCCGGCGATCGCACCCGACAGGACGTAAATGTTCACACGGTACCGGTTGAGGTTCATGCCCGACAGGCGCGCTACGATGGGATTCCCGCCTATGGCGTAAAGATTGCGTCCAGGGATCGAGCGGTGGAGGAAAACCCAGAAGCCTGCGGCGACAAAGACCAGAATCCAGATCGGAACCGGCAGACCGAGCACACGGCCAACGCCGATCCAGCGCAGTTGCTCGTTGAAGATGGAGATCGACTGCCCATCGGACAGGATGAAGGCGATACCGCGAAAGATTGCCATCGTGCCGAGCGTCACGATGACGGCATTGATGCGGCCATAGGTAATCAGCAACCCGTTGACGAGACCGGCCGCCGCGCCAAGCGCAATGCCTGCAACGATGCCTAGTCCCGCACTGTCGCTCGCCTGGATTGCCATCGCGGTGGCGACAGTCGTCAAACCGACGATCGAGCCAACCGAAATGTCGAGGCCGCCCGAGACGATGACCGCAGTTTGAGAGATCGCCAGAACGCCCAGAATGGCGACGCCCATGCCGATGTTCAGAATATTGCGCGAGGAGAAAAAGACGTCGCTTCGGATCGTGCCGAAAATTGCCACCAGAACGACAAGCGCAATGATGAGGCTGAGATTGTGCAGCCCTATGCGATCGATAAGCGTCCGTGTGGGAGCAGAGGAGATATTGGCTGTGGCATTTGTCATGGTTAAGTCAGCTCTTCCCTGAGTTCGGAAGCATCATGCGGCATGGCCGCGCGCAAAATGACCTCTTCGGTGATGTCCGCGGCTTCGAATTCGCCAGTCAGGCGGCCTCCCGCAACGACGAGAATACGGTCGGACAGGCCGATCAACTCCGGCATTTCCGATGAAATGACGATCAGACCGATGCCCGATTGAGTGAGCTTACGGATCAGTGCGTAGATTTCTGATTTCGCACCGACGTCAATGCCACGCGTCGGCTCATCGAGGATCAGCACTTTCGGCTGCCGCGCCAGCCAGCGGGCCAGCACAACCTTTTGCTGATTGCCACCCGACAGCCGCCCGACCGGCGTGTCGAGGGACGGTGCCTTGATCGACAGGCGCTCGGAAATCCCCGAAATGATGTCGTGCGCCCGCCCCTTGGAATAGAGACCGTTGCGCGTCACCTTGTCGGGAATGCACAACACGGCGTTGTCGAGGATCGACTGCATCAGGAGCAGTGCTTCCTCCTTGCGGTCTTCGGGTGCAAAACCTAAGCCTCCCAGAATGGCAGCCGCAGTGTCCCCCGAAGGCAGCTCGACGCCGTCGAGCACGACCTTTCCCTTGTGACGGCGATGGAAGCCGAACAATCCCTTGGCAAGTTCCGAGCGCCCGGCGCCCATCAGTCCGCCAATGCCGAGTACCTCACCGGAGCGCAGTTCGAAACTGATGTCGGACACATGGTCGGTCGTCATGTCCTGGACCGCCAACACGACCTTGCCAAACAACTGAGTCTTGCCTGGAAACAGTTCCGCAACCTCGCGGCCAACCATCTTGCGCGTGATCGTGTCGATGGTCGCGCCTTTCGCGGGAGATACGTCGACCAGCGAGCCGTCGCGCAACACGGCGATGCGGTCGGCCAATTCGATGATCTCGTTCAGGCGGTGCGAGATGTAGACAACTGCAACGCCTTGGGCACGCAACCGGCGGATGATCTCAAAAAGCCGCCGCGCCTCCTCATCGGTCAGCGACGACGTCGGCTCGTCAAAGGCGATCAATTTGCCGCCGGCATGAACTGCACGCATGATTTCGATCATTTGGCGCTGCGCCGGGCCGAGGCCTTCGCACAATTGCCCGGGCGACAATTCGCGATCCATCGCGAAGTCCTGGAGCAATTTTGCGGTCTGGCCCGCGAGCTTCCGACGGTCGAGAAGAACGCCTGCCATACGCGGCAAATGGCCGATGAAGATGTTTTCGCCAACGGACATATGCGGGACGATTTCAGGCTCCTGATGGATCACCCGGATGCCCAGCTCATGCGCATCGCGCGGGCCGTCAAATGCGCACGCTTTGCCATTAACGACGATCTCGCCACCGTCTGGCGCAAAGACGCCTTCGACAAGACGCATCAGCGTCGACTTGCCTGCGCCATTCTCGCCGACAAGGGCAAGCACCTCACCGCCTCGAAAATCAAGAGAAACGTCGTTCAGCGCCCTGACGACGCCAAAGCTCTTCGAGACGCCTGAGACCGACAGATAGGCGGCACTGGTCATGCTCTTCCTCCGGAAAATTGGAGGGGCGCCCAGGGCGGCGTCCCTCCAGTCCCAGCATCAGCCCTTGCAGAGCTTCGCCTTGTAAGTCGTTTCGAAGTTGGCCGGGTTGATGAACTCCGGATCGGTGTAGGTCGCAATCGGCAATTCCTTGCCGTCCTTGATCGCTGCGACCAGCAAAGCGGAAGCCGTCGAACCGTGGTTCTCCGAGTTCAGCCACATCGTGCCGCGGAAGGCAGACGCCTTGCCGCCGCCGAATGCGTCACACGCGCGACTGCCGTCAATGCCGATTCCAAGACCCTGGTCGGGAGCGTAGTTGGCGTTTTCCATCGCACGCGCTGCTCCAAGCACGCCGTCGTCATTGCAGGAGTAAAACACCCAGTTGGTGACATCGGGATGAGCAGTCAGCGTCGTTGTCATGACGTCGATGGAATTGACCATCGTGTTGTCATAGGCGACGCGCAGGATATTTGCCTTGTCGAAATCCGGGACACCTTTGAGGAAGGCCTCTTCAGCGCCCATATTGCGCTGCATGCAGGTGTCGGCCTTGCGGTCCTCGATCGACGCGACCATCACCTTCTTGTCTTTCCAGCCTTCAGAATTGTACATCGCCGCCAGCTGTTCGCCGACTTTCAGGCCGATATTCTTGGCGTTCATGCCGACATATGGAACGGGCGAACCGTCTTCATAGGTGATGTCGTCATCGACTGCGATTAGCGGGATGCCCGCCTTCTTGGCCTTTGCAGCGATAACCGGGCCAAGGGCCTTGTCCGGCACGACGATCGCAATGCCCTTGACGCCATCGCCGATCATTGTGTCAAGCGTCGTAATGGTCAGGTTGGCGTCGAACTGGACGTCCTGACTAACGAAGCTGGCGCCGAGTTCTTCAGCCTTGGCTTTGGCTCCGGCCACTTCTGCGACAAACCAGGGGTGATCGCCCATCTTATTGATGTAGCCGATCTTGATGTCTTCCGCGAAGGCGGTCGCGGTTCCAGCAGTCAGGGCCAATAGCGTCAGGCATTTCAAGGCATGCATGATATTCTCCTCCGTGTTACTATCGTTTCAGTCGTGGTACAGCGCCGACCTTCCCCCATCGATGATGATCGTTTCGGCGTTGATGAATGGTGCTTCGTCGGATGCAAGGAACACGGCTGTCATGGCGACTTCCATCGGAGTTCCGATGCGGCCTGGCGGGTGCAGCGCATGAGCTTTGGCCCGCTCGGCTGCCGGATCGGGAAAGCCGGCCCAATAGTCGAGCGCAATCTGCGTTTCGATGTATCCCGGCGCTATCGCATTCACCCGGATGCCTTCGGCTGCGTATTCAACGCCGAGCGACCGTGTCAGCCCGACCAGCCCGTGTTTGGCAACCGGATACGGAAATGTGTGCGGAATGATCTTGAATGAGTGACAGCTGGCGATGTTGACGATCGCGCCAGATTTGCGCGCGCGCATGCCTGGCAACACGGCCTCAGCCATCGCCCAGGCGGCCTCAAGATCAAGCGCCATGCAGCGCGCCCATTCGGACCGCGGCATCTCGTGCGGGCGGTAGAATATATTTGCGCCGGCATTGTTCACCAGAATGTCGATGCGGCCGAAACGTTCGATTGTCTCGCCCACAGCCCGCTCTACATCAGGCTGGAGCGTGACGTCGCACGGGATGAACAAACCGCCGATAGAGGCCGCAACCACACTCCCGGTTCTTTCGCTTAGCTCAGCAACGGCAACCTCGGCACCCTCCCGAGCGAAGGCTCGCGCAATCGCCTCGCCGATCCCTTGCCCTGCGCCGGTCACCAGCGCGACCTTCCCGTCGAGACGTCCGGCCATGGCGATCACCAATCCACGATCGTGCCGTCTGCCAGGACGGCATTGGTTGCATGAAGGATTTCCTGCTCGAAAGGATGTCTGGCGATTTCCGCCTCATTCACGTCGATACCAAGGCCCGGTTTTTCCGGTAGATCCCAACGGCCCGGACGACGATTGATCGGCCATTCGACCACCGTTTCATACCACGGAACCGCGCCCGACATTTCTTCCTGGATGATGAAATTCGGCGTCGAGATGCCGAAATGCAGCGCCGCAACCCCTGCAATAGGGCCAAGAGGATTATGCGGCGCAAGGCCAACGCCCGCGAGTTCGCACATGGCAGCGATTTTCTTGGTCTCCGACAGGCCGCCGGTGTGACAAATGTCCGGCTGGGCGATATGGAAGGCGCGCTTCTTTAGCGCTTCGGCAAAATCCTTGCGGCCGATAAGCCGCTCACCCGCAGCAATATGAACGTTGGTGGTTGCGGTCAGGTGAGCGAGCCCATCCATGTCTTCGGGAGGGAGTGGCTCCTCGACGAACATGGGCCTGGACGGCTCGATGGCGCGAATGAAGTCACGTGCGAGCGCAACCGACGCAGGCCGGCCGTGGCCGTCGACCATGATATCGACATCTGGCCCAACCGCCTCGCGCAGACCCATCATGGCGGCCTGCAGCGCGTCGATGTCACGGTTGGACGCAACATAGTGCGCATAGGGGATCGAGACGACCTTGACCGCGTCATAGCCTGCCTCCACGACCGCCCGCCCACGATCAGACAATTGCGCCTGGCCTGACGTTTCGTAGACCGAACCCATGTCGCCCATGCCGAGATGGGTATAGGTGCGCACGTAGTCGCGCACCTTGCCGCCGAGCAGCCGCCACACCGGAACGTCGAGGGATTTGCCGAGAATGTCCCACAGCGCCATTTCGATGCCGCTGATCGCCGACATGCCGATCACGCCCATGCGCCAGAAGCCGTGGCGGGTCATGATCTGGAAACATTGCTCGATATCGCGTGGGTCGCGGCCGACAACCAGCTGCGCAATATCGTCGATGGCGCCGACGATCGAGCGCGTCTTCCACTCCAGTGTCGCCTCGCCCCACCCGACCAATCCCGGCACATCGGTTTCGACGCGAACAAAGACCCAGTTACGCATAGCGGCGTTGCAAACAAACGATTTGACGCCAGCAATTCGCACGATAATTACCTCATTTATGTAGTATTTATAATTTCATTTGTCAGGGAGTCAAGCAAGAAACTCCAGGTCTCATACCCAATGGCGAGGCTCCCAAATCGCATTGGTTGTGGTGCCTTTCCTGCATGACGCTGCAGCCGGGAGAGCCGGTCATTGGGCGCGCATTCTTCAAGCCGTATCAGCCGCTATCGATGGTGACGGGCAGATGATCGATCATCTTCCACCCGCGTCCATGAGCACGCCGCCACCGATCAAAAAAGCTGAGCGATCCCAATGCATGGGTCGTTTGCGCGGCGGCCTGACAGACAAAAGCCCGGCATTGCCGTGGCCGCTCGCAAAACAATTTGACGACACCCTATTTCATACCTCCGGGGCTCCGGGAATATGCGTAAGGCATTGTGATTTCTCGGCGACAAGGGACAGATCATCCACGGCGGAGCGACTGACGCCTTGCCGCGCCTGGTCGGCCTGAAGGCAATCACCGCGATCGCGCAAGCAGGACGGGGAGATATCGCCTGAGAACTTGCAGGCGCTGGCGGCTCCGGCGGCTCACGCCTCAAAGCCAACGTCAAGGATGATGACGCGCTGTGGCTGGCCAAGCCCGGGCAACCCGGCAATGAGTGTATGCACCGTGACCGGCCCGGCACCGGACACCGAAGTCAGCAGCGCCTGCGCATGGCGACGAACCTGTACCGGATTGACCACGACAAGCGACGGACCGGCGGCAACGTTCAGAATTGCTTCAATTTTCACACCCTTCCAGACCGGACCGAAGTGTGGCGCATGTATCGCCCGGGCAAGCTGAGGAACAACGACAAGCCAGTGGCATGATCTTTGCCAAGGCAATTGTCATTAGACTGAATTCACACATTTAAGTCCCCTTTTTGAACAAGTTCGGAGTTGAGAATGGCCAATAATGTTACAGGCGCCTGGGATCCGTCGATGCCCTGGCCGTTTATCGGGATTCACGCAGTCGTATTGCAGGACGGAAAGGTTCTGAGTTTTGGAACCGAAGGTCCGACAACGCCGGGCCTGCCCGCCAATATGTACCATGCGATCTACGACCCTGCGACCGGCAAGAACGAGGTGATCAACCACGTTCATACGACCCAGACAGACACGTTCTGTTCAGCGGCGATGATCATTCCGGGCACAAACCAGGTCCTGATCGCCGGCGGTGGCCGGTCCGGACAGATCGGTGTCGCCGACAGCAATCTGTTCGATATTGGCACATCCGCCATTGTCACCGACGCATATGGCTCGATGTCGGAAGCGCGCTGGTATCCCTCAATGGTGTCGCTGCCGACGGGGCAGATCGTCGTGCTCTCCGGCACCAGGCCAGACCAGTCGGGCGTCGCTGTGCCGGAAATTTACACGCCGGGCGAAGGCTGGCGCAAGCTTACCGGGGCGACTGACAGCGAATTCGCAACGGTGGCTCACAATTCGACCTCATGGTATCCGAAGACCTGGCTGAACGATGACGGCAAGATCATCTACTACGCCAATGGCAGCGGGTCGAACGGCGTGTTCGAGGTCATGGAACTCGACCCGTCGGGCGCGGGCTCGGTCAAGAAGATCGGCCAACTGCCCTTCACAGTCGACTATGGCACACCGTCGATCATGTATGAGCCCGGCAAGGTGCTCGCCATGGCGTCGAATGGCGACCTCTGGAAGATGGACATTTCAGGCGCTACGCCGACATTCGCCAAGGTCGGCAATGCCGCTGACCACAAGGACTGGTCCAACATGACGGTCCTGGCCGACGGCAAGGTCCTCATCAATGGCGGTGGAGACATGGAAGAAAACCGGGCGGGCGCCGACAAGGCTGCTGTGCTCTTTGATCCGGCGACCAACGCAATCAGCACGATGGCGGCTGAAGCCCAGTTCCGGCTTTACCACTCGACATCGATCCTGCTCAATGACGGCACGCTGATGGCGATGGGCAACACCAGTGGCGGCGGCGTCAAGGACGCGCAGATCTTCAAGCCGCCCTATTTGTTCGACTCGGCTGGTCAGTTGGCGAAGCGGCCTGTCGTGACCGACGCCCCGGATGCGATCAAACCGGGCGAGAGCTTTGATATCCACGTCGATGACGCCAGCGCGATCTCGAAAATCACGTTTTCCAAGACCGGCGCCGTGACGCATGGCATCAATATGGAAGCCCGGGTGGTTCACCTGGACTTCGAAAAGATTGATGCAACCACAATTCGGATCAAGGCGCCCGAGAATGTCAACGATCTGGCGGCCGGCTCCTGGATGCTGTTTGCGTGGAACAACAAGGGCGTACCGTCTGTTGCCCCGGTGGTCGCTGTTGAGCCAACTCTGAGCGCCTTCAAGGCAGACGGATCGGGCGGCGAGCCGCTTGATCCGGGCGCTCAGCCCGGTCCTGAGCTGGTACACAATGGCGGCTTCGAGCTCGGCGCGACCGGTCCAGGTCAGTCTGGCGATGGCTGGACCTTGACCGGCACCGGCGGGGTCCACAACGACTCTAATCGTGCGAGCTTCGGCGACAAATTTATGGCGCTCGATGGCTGGCAATATCTTGGGACGGGAGCCCAGCATGACGCTGTGCTGTCGCAAACCATCAATACCGTGGCAGGCCAGACCTATACGTTCAAGTTCACTGCCAAAATCGGCGCGGCCAGAGGCGACGCAGACGGTCAGGTGAAGATGGAGGCGATGAATGGCGCGACTTCCGTCGGATCAAAGACAGTCGGCATCAGCGGATCGAAAACCGAATATTCGATGACTTTTGTCGCGACCGGCGACAAGACGGTCATCAAGCTGTCTGATGTCAGCGCCAAAGGACAGGCCGATTTTGACATCGACCTCGATGGCGTGTCGGTGAAAGCGGCGGCTAACGCCACACCTGCTCAGACTGGCCCTGAGCTTGTTCACAATGGCGGTTTCGAGATGGGCGCGGCGGGTCCTGGCGAGGCGGGCATGGGCTGGACGCTGACCGGGGGCGGCGGCGTTGATGGGACGGTGGCCCGCGCCGCAGCCGGCAAGCAATATATGGCGCTTGACGGCTGGGCCAATAGCCATGACGCGGCGCTGTCGCAGACCATCAACACCGAGGCCGGCAAGACCTACACCTTCAAGTTCACCGCCAGCACGACCTCTGGCGGCGTGGCTGTCGATGGTCAGGTGAAGATGGAGGCACTGAACGGAGCAACCGCAGTCGGCGCGAAGACCGTCAGCGTCAGCGGCTCGAAGACCGAGTATTCGATGACCTTTGTCGCCACCGGCGACAAGACGGTGATCAAGCTGTCGGATGTCAGCCCCAAGGGTCAGTCCGGGTTCGACATCGATGTCGACGCAGTGTCGGTAAAGGCGGCGTTGAATGCCACCCCCGTCGATCCGGACACAGGGCATGACCATAATCTGCTGTCAAACAGCAGTTTCGAGACGGCTGGCGCTGCACCGGCTACGCCGACCTGGCGCCTGATGGAGAACGGCCAGGTTGGTCCCTGGCAGTCGGCCAACAACCGCATCGAAGTGTGGAATGACGGTTTTGGCGGGATGAAGGCGACCGAGGGCAAGAACCTTGTCGAGGTCGACGCCTACAACGGCGCTCTGTCGCAGACGGTCAAGACCGAGGCGGGCAAATATTACGGCATCTCGTTTGACTATGCCGGCCGTCCGGACGCAATTGCCTCGTCGAAGATGGAAGTGCTGTGGAACGGTCAGGTGATCGGTACGGTGACGCCGACAGACTCGACCATGAAGTCGAACCACCTGCATGTGCACGGCACAGGCGGCAATGACGTGTTGACGTTCCGGTCTGTGGCTGGCGACAATGACAGCTATGGCGGCCTTCTGGACAATGTGACGTTGACGGAATCGAGCCATGGCGAGAACCCGCCTGCGGACGGCGGGGGAACCGGCGTCACCAATATGATCATGGGAACGGCGGGCGACGACTATCTCGTCGACACCGACGCCAATGACAAGATCATGCTGGGCGATGGCCGTGACACGATCTACCTTGGCGGCAAGGGCGACGACATCGTTGATGGTCAGGGCGGCGACTACAACCAGGCCGATCTGAAAGGCAGCGCCTCGGACTATGTCTTCGTTCGGAACGCCGATGGTACGATCACCGTTTCGTCGGCGGCTACTGGAACCGACACGTTGACGAATATCGACGGCTTCTGGTTCTATGGCGAGAAAAGATGGTATGGTGCCGACCAACTGACCCAGCCTGCAAATGGCGCTGCAGCTCCGGCACAGATCACAACCGAGGTCAACGCACAGTTGACCGACACAATCAACGACATCGTTGATTTGCAGTCGGCAATCGCCAATTGGGACTTCTCGGTCAGCAACGATAGCTTGGCAGACGTGTTCCACGCCCTTCAGGGGCTGGATGCGCATGACGGCATGGGTGGAATGGGGCTCGACAACGACGCCTTGCTCCGCGCAGTCGACGCCCTGCACGGATAATGAGAGCTGTTCCCAGGTTGTTGGAGACGTCGGTCTGCAATCAATATCCCTTCGACATGAGTAAGGGATTGAGATCTGGCATGTCACGTCGCCGGATTGGCCAGGAGAGCTTTGGGTTTGGAGCCGACGCCGGAGCGGACCGCCTTCGCGCGGCTCCGCCCGGCGCTGGCGGAACGGGAACTGGACAAAGCGCTGTTCGACGCGATCATCGCCCAGCTCAAGGCAAAATCTATCCGGGTCAAGACCGGCACGCTGGTTGATGCGACGATCATCGCTTCGGCCAGTGAAGGAGATGGCGAGGCGCACCGGGTCAAGCACAATGACAAGCCGGCGGTGCACGGGTTCATGGCCCATGTCCGTCGTATTCTGGCGCAGTTCTGGATACTGCCGGTTACGCCTGAATCATTGGCCGCTCAAAATGTTCTCTGCCCTAAGACATTGACTTCCATGTGGAAAATGTCCGCGCCCGCTTTGGGCACCGGGAACAAGGCCGTCAAAATATCAGCATTTTGATTTTGTTAGATTTTTCCTGCATTTCAGGACAAAAAATCTGTGAGCCATCGGT
This sequence comes from Mesorhizobium sp., assembly GCA_036742015.1. Taxonomy (GTDB): domain Bacteria; phylum Pseudomonadota; class Alphaproteobacteria; order Rhizobiales; family Rhizobiaceae; genus Mesorhizobium_A. The sequence continues at coordinate 87,059 of DAINRF010000001.1, forward strand.
CGTCTCGCGGCGAGGCATAGACCACAAGGCAGGACAAAGTCCAAAACACCAATCAGTCGGCTCGGCCTGCAACCGGACAACCTGTTGAGGCTCCGCATCTAGATCCCAGCGTACGCACAGCAGGATCACCGAACGATCAAAATGGGGGCTTTGAACACGAGCAAGCTCCTCAGAAATCAAAGGGCCCCTGCGCCAGAGAGACGTTGCCAACCGGTTGCGACGGAGGCAATGAAGCTACCCCATGACATTTGCGGCCTACCGGAAAAATTGCCCCCAGCTCCCTCTTTCAAACATCGGCCTCATGGCTCCCAGCACCCGCCGGGCTTGAAACCTCATCAAGGTCTCGGATGCAATCGGCAGACAGCTTCAATTGGCTCGCCCTGAAAATGTCTTGCAATTGATTTTCGGACGTCGCGCTCACTATCGGGGCCGTCAACGACGGACGCGACAGTAGCCAGGCCAAGGCGACAGTGCTCGGCTGCTCGTGCTCATTCTCGGAAACCTTGATCAAACGGTCGAGGATTGCCAAATTCCGGGGCGTCAAGAATTGTTGCACGCGAGCAGAGCGCGCACGTCCCTCTAGATCATTCCGGTCGCGATATTTTCCCGAAAGAAACCCTGCTGCCAACGCGAAATAACTGATTGCGCCGATCTGCTCGCGGGCGCACAGCGAAGCGAGAGCGCCCTCGAATTTCTCGCGGGCGATGAGGTTGTACTCAGGCTGGATGCTCTCAAATCGCGGCAGTCCATGCGTTTCGCTGACGTCGATGGCTTTCGCCATGCGCTCGGCCGAAAAATTTGAGCACCCGATTGCACGCACCTTGCCTGCTTGGATGAGATCGGCGAATGCCCCCAGCGTATCAGCAAGAGGAACTCGAACGTCGTCGAGATGCGCCTGGTAGAGGTCGATGTAGTCGGTCCGCAAACGTCGCAACGACCCGTCTACGGCCTTCGCAATCCAGGCTGGTGAAAGCCCTGCCCCATCCGGCATCTGGAGGCCGACCTTGGTCGCTACGATGATGCTGGACCGATTGCCGCGTGTTCGCATCCAGTCGCCAATCAGGGTTTCGGATTCCCCGCCCCGGTGTCCCTGGACCCAGTTCGAGTAAACGTCCGCCGTATCGATTGCGTTAAGGCCGTCTGCGGACGCGACGTCCAGCAAACGGAACGATTGGGCGGCGTCGACTGTCCAACCAAAGACATTGCCACCGACGACAACCGGTGGGAGCAGGAGATCCGAACGGCCAAGCCTACGCTTCATCGAAGGCTTCCTTTGCAAGGAACCGTCTGTCCAGTTCGCCCACGCCACAAGCGCCTATGCCCGCGAGCACCAGGTCAAGTTCGCTCCGCAACAGATCGATCGTCTTCCGGACGCCTGCTTCTCCGTCGGCAGCAACCCCGAATAGCGTTGGCCGCCCAGCGAAGACGAAGTTGGCGCCCAGACAAAGGGCGATTACAATATCGGAACCGCGCCGGATGCCGCTGTCGATCATGATCGGCACATTCGCGCCTACGGCGCGGCGGATGGAAGGCAGCGCTCGTATTGTAGCGGGCGCCCTGTCCAGCGATTTCCCTCCGTGATTGGAGATGTACAGCCCATCGGTTCCGAGTTCCACCGCACGCCGCGCATCCTCGGGATGCATCACGCCTTTCACGATGAATTTGCCGGTCCACGCTTTGCGATAGCGCTCGAGATCCCTCCAGCTGAGCGTTCCCGCCTCCCCCGGAACGAACGCCTGATCGAAGAAAAATGCGGCGACGTTCGATGCCGTGGCATTGGGTGAGGCGTATCGCTGCCAATTTCCCATCATCGGCATACCGCCGTTCGCAAAGTAACGGATGAACCATTCGGGGTGCCGCAGCACCTCGCTGACGATCCTGCCCAAAGTTGCAGGTTTCGGGGCAAATGGGATGCTGATGGAGTTGCGTCGGTGCCGCTCCCTGTTTGGCGTAACCGGTGTGTCTATCGTAACGACCAGCGCCTCGATTCCCGCGTCTGCCGCCCGGCGGATCTGATCTTCGGTGATGGAGCGGTTCCGCGCCGGGTAGAGCTGAAACCAGCTGTTGTCCGGCGCGATGCGTGCGATGTCTTCCAGCGACGCGCCTGAAGCACCGGACAGAACGAACGGCAAGTTCAGATCCTTCGCAACCGCTGCGAGGATTTCATCAGCCTTCGGTCGGAACAACGGCGCTGGCCCTGTTGGCGCGATGCCGAACGGCATGCTGTATGTCCGTCCGAACAGGGTCGCTTTCGGATCGCGTTTACTGACGTCGACCAGATATCGGGGGACCAATTCGTACTCTTCGAAGCCAGCCCGATTCCGCGACAGACCCGTCTCTGCGTCAACGCCGCCATCGATGAAGTCGAAGAGAAAGGAAGGGAGGCACCGCCGGGCCGCTTCCCGGATTTCGTCGACGTTTACCGCCTTGGCAGTCCGGGTCATATTCGATCTCAAATGTTCCGGTGCAGCCCAACCGCCAGCCACGAATACATGGCCAAATTTATCTTTCTTAAAAGATACTACAAACCCGATTCCGGACAGTCAACGGAAGCGCTGCATGGCTTGCGAAGGGCGGAGCCATGCGTCCGGGCGCGCTGGATGTTTGCAGCACGGCCCACATCATTTTCCATTGGTAATTCCGGATATCTCTTCGGCAAAGTGGCAGGCGACAAGATGGCCTGACGCTGCTTCGCGATAGGCAGGCGCCTCGCTGAAGCAATGCTGGCGCGCATGTCGGCATCTCGTGCTGAAGACGCAGCCGGGGGGCGGCGTGGAAGGACTTGGAATGTCGCCTTCGAGAACAATCCGCTGTCGCGTCTGTTCAATTTCCGGATCGGGCACGGGCACTGCCGAGATCAGCGCTTGCGTGTAAGGGTGGAGCGGTCGCTGGTAGATCTCGTCGCCATCCGCCAGCTCCATGATCTTTCCGAGGTACATGACGGCGATGCGGTCGCTGATATGCCGGACCATGCTCAGATCATGTGCGATAAAGAGATATGTGAGACCGAGGCGCTTCTGCAGGTCGCCCAGAAGGTTGACGATCTGCGCCTGGATCGAAACGTCGAGCGATGCAATCGCCTCGTCGCAGACGATCAGGTCAGGACTAAGTGCGAGCGCCCGAGCAATGCCAATGCGCTGTCGCTGACCGCCGGAGAATTCGTGAGCAAAGCGTCCGCGAAAATGACCGGGCAGGCCGACCATCTCCATCAATTCGGCAACCCGCGCCTCGATCTGCGTCCGATCGGAACCGCCCTGGACCCGCAAAGGCTCGGCGATCAGATCCTCGACCTTCATCCGCGGGTTGAGTGATGCGTACGGGTCCTGAAAGATCATCTGCAGTCGCCGCCGCATGCTCCGCAACCGTGCTCCCGACAGCCCGGCAAAATCCAGGCCTTCGATCAGAACCTTGCCTCCGGTCGGTTCCTGCAGGCGCAGCAGCGTGCGCCCGACCGTGGTCTTGCCGGATCCGCTTTCTCCGACAAGCCCGAGCGTCTCACCCCGGCGAATCTGGAAGCTGACGCCGTCGACGGCCCGCACGTCTCCAACCTTTCGCGACAGAACGCCTTTCCTGATTGGAAAATAGGTGCGCAGGCCCTGCACCTCCACGAGGACATCGGAGCTGGCTGGCATGTCGGCATCCATCATTTCGTCCTCGAAGCCAAAACGTCCCGCCAGTTCCAACAACGCACTTCATGCGCTTCTTCCGCCTCTTCGACATGCGGCATGGACTCCCGGCATTGCGCTGTCGAGAAGTCGCATCGCGGCGAAAAGGGGCAGCCTGGCAGAGGCATCGACATGTCCGGCGGACGACCGGGGATCGCCTGCAACCGGCCGCCTGCAGGCGCATCGTGTCGGGGCATCGAGCCGAGCAGACCAACCGTGTAGGGATGACGGGGATTGCGGTAAATGCTCTTCACCGGCCCGCGCTCGACAATGTAGCCGGCATACATCACGTTCACCGTCTGGGCGAGACTGGCGATCACGCCGAGGTCGTGCGAAATCCAGATCACCGTCAATCCCATGTCGCGCTGAAGCTGCTTGATGAGTTCGATGATCTGGGCCTGAATGGTGACGTCGAGCGCCGTGGTCGGCTCGTCGGCGATAACCAGCGATGGTTCGCAGGCGATCGCAAGCGCGATCATGACGCGCTGGCGCATACCGCCAGACAATTCGTGCGGATAGTTGTCGAGCCGCTGTGGGGCGTCGGGAATGCCGACTAGTGCGAGAAGCTCGGCTGCTCGCCGCGTTGCTGCCTCATGCGACAGATCGAGATGCAAACGCAGCGCCTCACGAAGCTGGAAGCCGACCGTATAGACCGGGTTGAGGGACGAGATCGGATCCTGAAAGATCATCGCGATCTGCTTGCCACGCACAGCGCGCATCGCCTCGTCATCCAGGGCAAGCAGGTCACGATCAAGCAGCCTGATCTCGCCGCCATCAATGCGTCCGCCGGCCAGCAGCCGCATGATCGACAAGGCATGGACGCTCTTGCCGGAACCGCTCTCGCCAACCACGCCAAGCACCTCGCCCTCCTTCAGGCGATATGTGACGCCATTGACCGCGCGGACCCTGCTGTTGCCTGAGGGGAAACTCACTGTCAGATCGCGGATGTCGAGCAGATCAGTCACTTTGGCGCTCCCGTCGCTGGCGCGGTGGTCTTGCCGAAAAGCCGATGGCCTGCTCGAAGGCTTCGGCAATGTCGAGCAGCAAATCGTCTTCGTGCCAGCGGCCGACGAGCTGAAAGCCAACCGGCAGCCCGGTATCGGTAAGGCCGCAAGGTATCGATATCGCCGGATGGCCGGTGAGGTTGAATGGAAAGGTGTAGGGATACCATGCGCCGCGGATCGTTCCGGCGTTTCGGCCGTCGATCTCAACTTGTCCGAGCGGGTCGGTTCCGATGGCAAGCGGCGGCGCCGAGAGGGTTGGCGACGCAATGACGTCGAATGTCTCAAACAGAGCCTGCAGCCTGATGAAGCAAGCCGTCCGCGCCGCCTGTGCGGCGACGAGATCTGCGCTGCTGTAGCGGCGGCCTGCTTCAATTGTGGCAAGCAGCGTCGGATCGAAAATCTCCGGCCGGCGTCTGGTTTCGGTTCCGAAACGCGCCAGGAGCGCCGAGCGAAGGATGACCAGAAACGGCTCTTCCAATGAAGCCAGATCGATCTCGATCTGCTCGACAAGCAGGCCGAGACTTTCCGCGTGACCGATTGCCGCCGAAACCACACGCTCAATCCCGGGGTCGAGAATATTGCCGCAGCGCGGCAGCCAGGCGATCCGGATCTGGCCGGAGGCGTGGCGTGCGGATGGAGCAACCTGCCCATAGGGATCACGACGATCCGGCCCTTTGATCGCGTCGAACAGCATCCTCGTATCGCCGACGTTGCGCGCCATCGGGCCGGTATAGGAATTGGCCCCGAAAAGATCTGGCGCCTGGAGGTTCGGAATGGCGCCGAGCGTTGCCTTCATTCCGACGACGCCACAGCAGGCTGCAGGAATGCGGATCGACCCGCCGCCATCCGTGCCGAGCGCCAACGGGCCCATATTCGCCGCGACTGCGACCGCCGCACCGCCGCTTGAACCGCCACAGGTAACGTTTTCGTCCCAGGGGTTGAGCGTGCGGCCAAAGAGCGGACCGTCCGTAAACGGTTTGTGGCCGAATTCCGGCGTTGTCGTCTTGCCGATCAGAATGGCGCCCGCAGCGCGCGCTCTGGCGACGGCGACCGCGTCTTCGCCCGGCGTCGCATCCTTGTAGAGGATCGAACCATGAGTGGTGCGTACACCTTCTGTGTTGGTCAGGTCCTTCACCGAGAAAGGCAGGCCATGCAGCGGACCGACCGGTGCGCCTGCGGCCAGCCTTTCGTCCGAAGCTCTGGCCTCGTCCAGAGCCCTTTCCGCGCAGACGGAGATGAACGCGTTAAGCCGCTGACCGTCGTCGATTTTCCCCAGCGCCGCTTCCACAGCTTCAACTGCCGAAATTTCGCGTCTGCGCAACGCATCCGCCATCTCCAGAGCCTGCATATCGGCAATATTCGCCATCACACCATCCACCGTCCGCCGTCGATCAGCAGTGTCTGCCCTGTGATAAAGCGCGCTTCGTCGCTGGCCAGGAATGCAACGGCTGCCGCGACGTCCCCGGGAGCGCCAACAAATCCGGCAGGCGTCTCGCGCCTGATCCTGTCGATGACATCCGCGGGCACGCGATCATGGGCACGCGTCGCGATCGCACCCGGCGCAACTGCATTGACAGTAACTCCGCTCGGGGCAAGTTCGCGTGCCAGTGCGCGGGTAAAGCCAACCACCCCCATCTTGGCGGCAGCGTAGTCGGCAAGGCCCGCATCACCAGCAAAGGCGGCATCGCTCGACATGTTGACGATACGCCCGCCACGCTCGCGCATGGCCGGTGCAACAAGGCGGGACAACCTCATGGTTGTCATGAGCGACACTTCGAACACAAATCGCCAGACATCTTCATGCGAGTCAGCGAAGGGTGACGAACACTCGCGCCCGCTTTGTCCGACATTGTTGAAGAGCACCTGGACGGGACCAAAATTGTCCGCAGCGCTGTCATGGAAGTCGCGAACGACTTCCATGTTGGTGCAATCCCCAACCCGGATGTGTATTTGCGAAGCGTCGACTTCTGCCGCAACAGCCGCCATTCCCGCGGCGTCGCGATCAATAATCGAAATTCGCGCGCCCTCTTGCGCAAAACGAATTGCAGTCGCAGCGCCGATCCCGTTTCCGGCTCCGGTCACCATCACATGACGGTCCAGGAAGCGGGGCGCAGTCAATGAAAGGTTCTCCCGCCGTCAACTGCCATCGCAGTGCCGGTGACATAGGACGAGTCCGGTCCGGATAGCCAGACGACCGCCGCTGCGATCTCATCAGGGTCCGCAATCCGAGCGAGCGCGTAGCGTGCGCTCACCGCGTCACGCGCAGCCTGGAGGTCAGGCGCGCTGTTCATGCTGGAGCGCAACAATTCCGTCTCCACAGCGCCCGGGCACACCGTGTTGACGCGTACGCCGTATTCGGCAGCCTCCATGGCGAGCGCCTTGGAAAACATCTGCAGCGCCGCCTTGGACGCCGAGTATGCGCTGCGGTGTTTCAAAGGCTGCAGGCCTGCTGCGGAGGAAACGTTGACAATAGTGCCGCCGCCCGCTTGCCGCAGATGTGGCAGGCCTGCCCGACACAGATGCATTGCGCCATCGAGGTTGACCGCAAAGATCCGGCGCCACGCCTCGTCGCTGGTTTCCTCGAGACTGCTGACCAGATCGATTCCGGCGCAACTGATCAATCCGTCTAGCCCACCGAGGTCGGCAGCCGCCTTGTCGACGGCCGCGTTGACACTGGCTGATTGGGCGACATCGCCATGGAGTTTCAACATTCCGCTCCCGGACTCAAACGCACTCAATGCGTCGGCGTCCCGGTCGAAACAGGCGACCTTTGCGCCAGCACCGATCAGGCGCTCAACGCAGGCGCGGCCTATCCCTTTTGCTGCTCCGGTCACGAAGAAGCGCCTCTGTTTCAAACCAGCGCTCATCGTCCGGCAGCCTGAAGGCGTGGACGCATGTCATCCGTCATCTCGTCGCAACGTCCGATCCAGACATCGGGATGCTTCAAGGCGTGTTCAATCAGGCCCTCAAGCGCCTTGAGGCGGGAAGGCTGGCCGATCAGCTGCGGGTGCATTCCGATCATCATCATGCGCTTCTCGGCGTAAAGAACGTCGAATTCGCTCTTCCATACTTCGAGCACAGCCGAAGGCGCCTGCATTGTACGGCCAGGCAGAACGATCGAGTATTGGAAGAATGGCGCGTCATCGAGAACCCACCTAAAAGGCAGCTCAACGATGTCTGTCTTTCTGCCGTCAACCGTCAGGAGATATGGAGAATCGTCGTCGAAAAAGTTCGAAGAATAGTCGAAGCCGTAGTCGACCAGCAGTTGCATGCTGATGGCGCTGAGTTCTGCAGCAGGAGACCGCCACCCGCGTGGTTTATGACCGCTGACCCGGCGGATCACCTCGATCCCCTTCTCCATTTCCTCGCGCTCTTCGTCGGGAGTGAGATTGAGAATCCAGCGATGACTGTAGCTGTGGTGGGCGATTTCATGACCGTCCTTGAGGATGCGCTCCATCAATTCCGGCCGCTGTTCAACGACAATACCCGGAATGAAAAACGTCGTCTTGATGCCGTAGCGCGCCAGAAGATCAAGCACCCGCCCGGTCCCGACCTTCCAGCCATACGCGCCCTGCGACATCAGGATCGGACGCGACGCATAGGCTTGGTCGCGCGCTGTCCACATCGTTTCTGCGTCCAGGTCGAAGGTGAGAAAGAGCGGGAAGCCGCGACTGGTCTGGTGCATGCTGGTCTCGGGTTTTCAGTTTCGATCGAAAGTCAGCCGGTCCGGATCATGCCGGCGAGGCAAAAACATCAAGCATCGGCTGTGGATGTTGCAGAACGCTCGGTGATCCGGCTGGAGAAATAGCCGGGGAACCTGCGCACGGCGTCGATATCGATATCCACCACAATGATTTCTTCGTCGCGTCCGGCTGTGTGGATAAAGTCGGAGACGGTGTCGATGCCTGTCGGCTTGTTTCGGAACCACTCCCAGAGTTCGTCCATGCTGGCCACGGCAGGCGGAACACAAACCGTGCTAAAGCCGCCGGCCGGCGGGAATGAAGACAGCGCGCCCATATCATCTGGCCGCGCAACATTGACGCCAATGATCGGCACGGAATATTCGAGATGCCGTCCGGCCACAGTGTGTGGATAGCCCTCGGCCAGTGCAAACCAGACGGCCGGGTTGAAGATGATGTCGGCCTTTTCCTTACGGCTCTTGTCGACCCCGTCGGCGAAGAAGGCAAAGTCGGCGCAGATGACGATGCCGAAACGGCCGATCCCGGTTTCGAACACCTCGAACTTGTCGCCGGCCACGACCCCATTGTCCACTTCGCCGGCAGTCGGATAATTCTTGGTCTGACGCCCGATGATCTCGCCTTTCGGCGATATGATCACGCTGGTGTTATACCAGCGCTCCGGCGCTCCGTCCGCAAGGCCAGCGATCAGATGCACGCCGTGTTGGCGCGCCCTGGCGCGCAATTCCGTTTCGCCAACCAGCGGATACAGCTCCGGGAAGCAGATCAGGTCGGCGCCCTTGTCAACAGCCTGATCGACAAGATCGAGCGCACGGGCAACATCGACGCCCTGCCACTTTTCGGCGAAATCTGCCGCCAGCGATTTGGCCTGCACCGCCGCCACTTTCAGCTTCTTCATGGAACAATCTCCTTGCGCAATAGCGATCACTGAGCCTTTCGGCTGCGGGGGTCGAAAAAGTCGCGTAGCCCGTCGCCGAGCAAATTGAAGCCCAGAACGGCGAGCATGATAGCGAGTCCCGGGAACAGAACCTGATAGACGCCGAGTTCCATGAAGCCGCGGCCCTTGCCAAGGTCTGCTCCCCAACTTGGCTCCGGCGGCTGGATCCCAAGACCCAGGAAGCTGAGCGAGGCTTCGGTCAGCAGAGCCGTCGAAAGAAGCAGCGACGCTTCCACCAGAATAGGCGCTGCGATGTTTGGCAGAACATGTTTGCGCAATATCCAGAATGTCGAGGCGCCGAACATGCGGGCGGCGACGACGTATTCGCGCGTCTTCAGCGACAAGGTCGGCGCTCGCGCCACCATCGCCACGCGCGGGATATAGAGAACTGCAATGGTGAGGATCAGATTACGGGTGCTGGGCCCGAGATAGGCGACGAGAGCCACTGCAAAGAGAATGGTGGGAAGCGCAAAGATGATGTCAAAGATGCGATTGAAGATGCTGTCGAAGCGTCCGCCGATGAACCCTGTCAACATGCCGATCGGAAGGCCGATCAGGATTGCGAGACCTACCGACGGAAAAGCGACGCCGAGGCTATTGCGACTGCCGAGCACCACGCGGCTGAACAAATCGCGTCCCTGGATGTTGGTGCCGAATGGATGCGCCCAGCTTGGGGCTCCAAGCATTACCCGTGTATTCTGGTTTGCTTCGTAGGGTGCGATCAAAGGGGCGAAGATGGCGATGACGACAAGCGTCGCGACAATGACGAGGCCGACCAAAGTGGCGGGGTCGCGGCGCATGTGGCGCACGAAGCGCAGAACCGGCGATCGTTGCGCAGTTGCTGGCGCGATTGCGCCGGCGTCTGCATTTGCGTCGGCCGCGCTCATGCGAACTTGATCCTCGGATCGACCGCCGCCACCACCAGGTCGGCAAGCAGCATGGTGACCGTCACCCCGAACGACAGAAACAGCACCGTCGCCTGGATCACCGGGTAATCGCGGTTCTGGATTGCGCCGAGCACCAGCCGCCCAAGCCCTGGAATGGCGAATATCTCTTCAATCAGTACCGTGCCCCCGATCATGAAGGCTGTCCACACGCCGACGGCTGTCACAATGGGGATCAACGCGTTCTTGAGGACATGTACAAAGATGACCCTGGACTGCGACAGGCCCTTGGCCATGGCCGTGCGCACATAATCTTCGTCCAGCACTTCCAGGACACTGGAGCGTGTGTAACGCACGATGACGGCGCCGATGCCGATCGCGAATGTCAGCGACGGCCAGAACATGCGGGTCAGATTTTCCCACGGGTCTTCGAAGAATGGCACATAGCCCAGGGTGCGGACGCTCGGGAAATAGATTGCGCCGAAAATCACGATAATTGTGCCGATGAAGAAGTTGGGCGCGGCGATGCCGAGCAATGAAAAGACGCGGGCGGCGAAATCAAGACGGCTGCCGCGCCGGACCGCACTGAAAACACCGAGTGGGACACCGATCAGGATGGCCATCGTCATCGACATCAGACACATTTCGAGAGTGATGGGCAGGCAACGCCAGATCTGGTCAAGCACAGGCCCCCCGTGTACGAATGAATATCCGAAGTCGCCGCGCGCGATGCGACCAAGCCACCAGACATATTGTTCCAGCATAGGCCGATCGAGGCCAAGTTCGGCAAGCACGCGCGCCCTTGTTTCGGCATTATTCGCAGCCGTCACGCCCATCATGTTCGTGACCACGTCGCCTGGAATGATGCGGATCAGCGCAAATGTCAGGAACGTGACTCCCAGCAGCACCGGGATCATCAGGAGCAGACGTCGCAGCAGATACTGGCCCATGGCTCAACGTCCGGGGCGGGCAGCATGGCGGCGAAGCGAACCCGCCCCTGCCGCGCCGCCGCTCCCCCCGGCCACTCCTCTCTACTTTTCGAGATAGACATAGCGCAGCGGCGAAAACGAGCCGTTTGGCGTTGCGCTGTAGTTCTTGACGTAATCTTTCACATACTGCCAATTAACCGGCTTCGTGAACGGATAGATCATGTAAGCCTGATCGGCGATCAGTGTCTGCACGTCCTTGTAAATCTGAATCCGTTTCTTGATGTCCAATTCCGTCTTGCCTGCGTCCAGCAGCGTATCAAGCTTCGGATCGGCGAACTTGCCCAGATTGATCTTCGAGCTGGAATAGTAGATCTGGTAGACGTCCGAGTGTGGATCCGGCTGCCAGACCAGCGACACAATCGACAACTGATGCTTGACGTTGATGTAGTTGTCGAGCTGCTGATTAAAGTCCGCAATCTGCTCGATCTTTAGGTTGACACCAACCTGCTTCCATTGTTCTGCGAGAATTTCCGCCGTTTGCACATCAAGTGGCAAGCTCACCTGCATGGTCAGGTCGAGCCCGTCCGGATAGCCGGCCTCAGCGAGCAGTTTCTTCGCCCCTTCAGGGTCGTACTGATAGTAGGGCAAAGGCGCATCCTTGCCCTCGCACCACCCGTACGGAACCTTACCGCAGGAAATCTTGGTGCCGATTTCGCCGTTTCCAAACAGCACGGTGTCGATGACGCCCTGGCGGTCGGTCGCCAGACTGAGCGCGCGGCGCACGCGCACGTCTTTGGTTGGGCCTTCTGCTGTATTGATGGCAAGACCGGATTCATTCACTGCGCCAGCAGGTTCGAGCAGGTGGCTCCCGGGGGCGTCTTTCAGGATCGGGATGAATTTCGGGTCCAGCAGCGCGACGACGTCGGCGTTACCCTGCCTGAAGGCCGAAATCTGCGCCTGCTGATCGGGAATGATGTTGTAGCGGACCGTATCCAGGCAGGGATAGCCTTTCTCCCAATAGTTCGGATTGGCCTTCAGCGTCACATGATCGTTGGGAACATATTCCACCAGCATGAATGGTCCTGTGCCGGACGCTTTTTCATTCAAATTGTTCTGGGACGCGAAATCATAGGGCACGATCGCCGTGTACCACGACGTCGCAAGGATGCTCAGGATAGGTGCAAACGGCTCCTTGAGGGACAGTTTGACCGTATATTTGTCGAGCGCCTCGACCTTGCTGACCGAAGCGATCTGCTCTGCCCAAGGCGAGGCGAACGCAGGATCGAGCAGCCGCTCGAGAGTATAGACGACGTCCTTGGCTTCGAATTCCCGTCCATGATGAAACTGGACACCCTCACGCAATTTGAATGTGATGGAGAGATTGTCCGGCGCGATTTCATACGACGTCGCAAGCCCCGGCTTGACGCCATCGGCGTCGAGGGTCACCAGCGTGTCGTAGATCTGGTCGTAAATCTGGCTTGGTGGAAATTGTGCCTTCTTGCCAGGCGTCAGATCGCCGGGATCGACTGCGAATGGCAGCGTGAAATCTCCGCCCCTGACGGGGCACTTGGCGTCGGCGTACGCGACCCCAGTGGACACCAGAAGCATAGCTAGGACGCTGCGCAACATCACGAAAACCCTCCCATGAAAACTCGGCGTCGCGTCAGATCCGCAAGCGCCATCATCAGGAGTTCAGCATTGAAAGCGACTCAACGCAAGATATCTTTTGCGAAAGATATCTTGCTCCGATCAGATTTTTTGAGGCTGCGGCTCAACTGTGGGCAAGAACTAGCCGCCGCAACAGACTGGAAAGCAGCTCCTGCTCATCCTGCGAAAGTGCGGCGACCAGCGCGCGTTCAGTCGCCGCCTGGGCGGCCATGGTTTCTTCGCTGAGTTCGAAACCGGCGCCTGTCAACTCTACGATGACGCCACGTCCATCATCGGGATCGTTCAGGCGGCGGATGTAGCCCATTTCCTCTATCTTCTTCAGCAAATTCGACAATCCACCTGATGTGATCATCAGGCGCTCCTGCATCTCCGACGGCGACATGCGGTAAGGCTTGCCAGAGGCGCGCAACGTGCCAACAATCGCATATTGCGAGTAACGCACGCCAAATTCAGCCATGTTCTCGTTCATTGCGACCATGAATATTTCGGCCAATCTCAGCACGCGGCCGGTCACCGCCTTGCCACTGCAATCGATATCGGGCCGTTCGCGCTGCCACATGGCGATACCGATATCGGCGACATCTTTTCGTAAATCTTTCGGCTGTGTTGGCAAGATCGCGCTCATCTCGACTCTGTTTGGATCTCCGATCAGGTTGGATAATGGAATTGGTCGGACATGCAACTCTCGTGTGAATTGGAAGGAATTTTGGGGTGATCCGGCAGCAATTGAAATATGGCCGTTGAGAAGACGAGCATCCAGAGTTACGGCGCGGACATATTTATTTTTGTCGGTTGGCGCATTCCATTCCAGGGAGCGCTGACGGGCCAGAGATGTAAATAGATCTCAGCAATCCGCAACGATTCTGTTGCATATGTGGAACGGCCCGCGGCGCAGAACGCGGCGACGCCGCCCGGTGACGGTTGCCCCGGCACGGTAGCAGGTCAATCCGCGATTGCGATTACCGCCTCAACCTCAACGGTGATGTTGCCGGGCAGGGATCCGACACCAATGGCAGAGCGCGCATGCTCGCCACGTTTTCCGAACACGTCGACAAACAGATCAGAACAACCGTTGATGACACTTGGATGGTCGGCATAGTCAGGCGTCGCGTTGATCATGCCAAGCAGCTTGACCACGCGGCGGACTCGATCGAGATCGCCGAGTGCGTCCTGGATGACCGACAGCAGGTTCAGGCCGGTCAGGCGTGCGTGCTGGTAGGCAGCGTCGGTGGAGACATCTGCGCCGACCTTTCCGGTGTGCAGAAATCCATCCACCTCGCGTGGCCCCTGGCCCGACAGAAACAGCAAGTCGCCCTCGCGCACATGGGTGAGGAAATTGCCAATTGGCGGCGGTGGCGGCGGGACAACGACTCCGAGCCGCGCCAGCCGTTCACGGGACGATCCGGTCGCTGACACATCGTGGTCTGCAATCTTCATGAGATACTCCATTCATATTCTGTCGCCGCCAGCGGCGCCGAGCTGTGGCGCAAACTATTCGGCATGATGGCAGGCGGCCTGGGCTCCCGATGCGACGCGCCGCAGCTGCGGGCGTTCGGCGCGGCAAATATCCGTGGCGACCGGACAACGCGGGTTGAAGGCGCAGCCCGATGGCGGATCAAGCGGGCTCGGCACCTCGCCGCGGGGCACCCTTTCGCGGCCATGGCGCCGCGACGGATCGGGGCGCGGGACTGCATCCATCAACGTGCGTGTGTACGGGTGCGCCGGCTGATGATAGACCGCCTCGGTATCGCCGATTTCCACGATGCGGCCGAGATACATAACGGCAACCCGGTTGCTGATGTGCTGTACGACGCCAAGGTCGTGTGCGACAAAGAGATAAGCGAGACCGAACTCTTTCTGAATGTCCGACATCAGATTGACGACCTGCGCCTGGATAGACACATCCAGCGCAGAAACCGGTTCGTCGGCAACGATGAGAGCAGGATTGAGCGCCAGGGCGCGCGCAATTGCAAGGCGCTGTCTTTGCCCGCCCGAAAACTTGGACGGAACATTGTCCAACTGGTCAGAACGCAAGCCAACCCTGGAAAAGAGATCTGCAACCTTGGCCTTGCGTTCGGCTGCGTTTCCCAGCCCATGGACGATCAACGGTTCCTCGACGATGGAACCTGCACGCTGGCGTGGATCGAGCGAACCATTGGGGTCCTGAAAGATCATCTGCACTTTGCGGCGAAGCGGGCGCATCGCACCATAGGAGGCATGGGTGACATCGACGCCATCGAGCGTGATCGCACCATCGTCCGGCTCCAGCAGGCGGACGATCATCTTGCCGACGGTTGACTTGCCGCAACCGCTTTCGCCGACAAGACCGAGCGTTTCGCCGGGCGCTATCGAAAACGACACGTCGTCCACGGCGTGGACGGTCGCGACACCGCCGCCCATGCCGCGTGATACCTTGAAACGCTTCGAGATGCCCTTGACGTCAAGCAGGTTGGTCATGCGCTATGCCTCCATAGGGCGCCAGCACGCTGCGCGATGGCCTGGCTCAAGCTCTGCCAGCGCCGGCCGCTTTGCCTCGCATTGAGCATCGGCATAAGGGCAACGCGGAGCGAAGGCGCAGCCAGCCGGCAGCGCCCATAGGGCGGGCACAAAGCCCTCGATCTCGGGCAGGCGTTCGCGCGCTCCTGTCTCGCCGGCATCGGCCACATGCGGGATGGAGCCAAGCAGACCATGGGTGTACGGATGGCGCGGTCTGGCAAACAGCTGTTCGGTTGAGGCTTCCTCGACAATGCGGCCGGCATACATCACCGCCACGCGGTCCGCAGTCTCCGCCACCACCGCGAGATCGTGGGTGATGAGTATGGTTGCAGCGCCGACCGAGGCCTGGAGATCCCTGAACGTCTCCAGGATCTGGGCTTGCGTCGTCACATCGAGCGCTGTTGTCGGCTCGTCGGCGATCAACACATCAGGGTCGCAAGCCAAAGCAAGGGCAATGACGACGCGCTGACGCATGCCGCCCGACATTTGATGCGGATAGTCGTCATAGCGGCGGGCTGGATCGGGGATCCTCACCTGCTCGAACAGTTCCACGACCCGCCTGCGGGCGGCTGCCGCATCCATTCCCTTATGCAGCTGCAAGACTTCGGCGACCTGCGGGCCGACCCTGATCGACGGATTGAGGGACGTCATCGGCTCCTGAAAGATCAGGCCGATACGATTGCCGCGGATCGTCCGCAGTTGCGCTTCGGAGGCGCTTGCGAGATCAATGCCATCGAACAGGATCTTCCCCGCAACGATTTCCGCAACCGGTTGCGGCAACAGCCGCATGATCGCCATTGCCGTCATGCTCTTGCCTGAGCCGGATTCGCCCACGAGCGCCAGCACCTCGTTGCGCGAAACGCTGAAGGAAATGTCGCTCACGGCGTCAAATGTCCGGTCGCGCGTCGCGAGTTCGACAGTCAGCCCTTCGATGGAAAGCAGTGGCTTCATGGCTGGCCACCATCGCCTGATGCAAGCGCCGGGACGAGCGCCAGCGCATTGTCGCGCAGGATTGCACGGCGATCAGATGCAGACAGATAGTCGCAATAGTGCGTGAAATAGGTCAGCGACTGCGCATAGGTGCAATAGCGATCCACATTGGGCGCGTCTGACCCCCAAAGGAAGCGCCCGGCGCCGAACCTGTCGAGCAATTGACGGATATGGGTATGAGCACGCGGATAGGGATAATCCTGCTTTCCGCCCCAGGCGATAGGATAGAGGATCTCCGCCTGAACCGGCGCCTGCGTCAGCAATGTCTCGATGATCGGCGGCAAGGTGAGCCGATCGCTCTCGTCGGCATAGAGCGATGTCGGAACACCGTGAACCAGAACATGGCGAATGGCCGGAAAGCGTTCGATGATCGTGGCAAGGTGGCGCATCTCGGCTTCATAGTCGCCGACCGGCGAATTGCCTGATTGCACCCAGAAGACCGGCAAGCCGCTCTTCTCGACGAAGGACCAATAGGGATCGTAGGCACGGTCAGAGTGCATTGGCTGATAGCCGCTGCGAAACAGGCCGGTGGTGGTGAAATAGAAGCCCGCCATTCCAAGGCGGCCGGTTTCATCAGCCAGCCGCTCCAATTCCGCATCTGTGTAGGCGAAAGCTTCCTCAACCTGGGCAAGTCCGGCAAACCGGCCGGGATAGGCTCGCGCTGCGGCCGCGAAGTCCTCTGCGAGATTGCCGTATATATGCTCGTTCTGGAGGATTGCTGCGGCGACGCCCGCATTGTTCATATAGGCCAGCAGGGTGTCGGCGGGCATCTCCAGATTTTCCATCCAGGGCGCGAGAAACTGCACGAATTGTTCTTCGCCGTCAGCTGTCCACTCGTACTGGCCGTGGCGTCCGACACGAAAATCCACGTCGCGCCGACCGGCGGGCGAAGGATCGCTTGCGTCCCAAAGCGGGCGTGCGGTCACGATGGAGCGATCACTGGCGCGGCGGTATGGCTGATTTCCATGCATGTGCATAGACCGCTGCTGATGCAGCAGGTGCGTGGCGACATCCTGAAAGCCCGCCGCGGTTGCGGCCGGCGGGAAGATGTGGGCGTGACAGTCGATGATGCCGTAATCCATTGCGTGGGCCGTCAGCTGTTTGAAGCGGGATCGAAAATGTCTCTCAGCCCGTCGCCGAATGTGTTGAAGGCGAGCACGAGCAGCGAGATGGCGATGCCGGGAGCGATCACCAGATGCGGGGCGACGGTGAGATATTCGCGGCTTGCGCCGAGCATCGTGCCCCATTCGGGTGCAGGCGGCTGAACGCCAAGTCCGAGAAACCCAAGCGCCGAGCCGATAAGCACCGCCTGCCCCGCATTGAGGCTCAACTCGATGATGATGACTGTCGCGGCATTGGGAAGAATGTGGCGCAGCAGGATGCGCGTGTGGCTCATGCCGACGGTGATGGCAGCGGCGATAAAATCTTCTTCGCGCAGTTCGATGACCCGTCCGCGAACCAGCCGGGCAAGCGGCGGAATGAAGCTGGACGTGATGGCGATTGTCAGGCCGGTTGCGCTCGACCCTGCGACTGAAGCGATTGCAATCGCCAGAACGATGTTGGGCACCGTCAGAAGCAGATCGATGACGCCGGTGACGATACGGTCGGTCAAACCGCCGAAATATCCGGCGATCGAGCCGAGCGCAATGCCGCCGATCCCGGCGAAAAATACGGATGCGAGCGCAATGGAAAGCGTGAATCGCGTCCCGACAATGATCCGGGAGAGAATGTCCCGGCCGACATTGTCGGCGCCGAAGAGATGGGCCGCACTTGGACCTTCCAGCATCGCAAACAGATCCTGTGCGTTTGGATCCTGCGGCGCGATCCGCTCCCCGAATACGGCAAGCACCAGGAAGCCGGCGAGCAGCGTTGCGCCAAGCCAGAAGAACAGGTTGACGGAACGCGTCGAGCGCCGCCGCCGGCGAATCGCGGCCTCAGACATAACGCAGCCTCGGATTGATGAAGCGGTAGAGGATCTCGACCGCAATGTTGATGATCAGGAACGACACCACGAAGATCAGCACGATCCCCTGCACCAATGTGTAGTCGCGCACGGACACGGCCGTCAGCAGCAGATCGCCGATGCCTGGCCACGCACAAAGCCGTTCGATCACCACCGAGCCTCCCAGAAGATAACCCGCCTGCAAGCCGATCACGGTGACTGTCGGGATCATGACATTGCGCAGAACATGCCGGCGCAGCACGACCCCCTTTGACAGACCCTTGGCGTTGGCCGTGCGCACATAGTCCTTGCGCAGTTCTTCAATGACGACACCGCGTGTCATGCGCGCCACAAGCGCGATCAATCTTGCGGCGAGTGCGAGCGTTGGAATGACGAGCGAAGCAAGACCAGCCGCCCCAAAGCTTGGAAGCAGGCCGAGATCAACCGAAAGCCAGGCGATCAGCAGCATGCCAAGCCAGAAATTCGGGATTGCAAGCAATCCGACGACGGTGAGGGAAATAAGGTAGTCGGGAAGCCGGTTGCGATAGGCAGCTGCCAGCACGCCGGCCGGAATACCGATGACAATCGTCAAACCTATTGCGGCGGCCGCCAGCGCCAGAGTGGCAGGCAGCCGGTTGATGATGTGCGGCAACGGATTGCCGCGAAATGTCGTCGAGTAGCCAAAATCGCCAATGAGCAAACCCGAGACATGGCTGACATATTGCTGGATCAGCGGACGATCCAGGCCAAGCTGTACCCGGACTGCCTCAATTTCGGCCTGTGTGGCTGTCGCCCCGGCGACAAACGACGCTTCGTCGCCGGGAACAGACTTGAATATGATGAACAGAATTGTGACGACGCCCAGCACCACCAGCGGGATGGTCGCAAATCGTCGGGCCAGAAACCTGATCATCTTCTTGTCCGTGTCAGGCTTTTGCGGCCGTGCGCAGATTTGTGAACACGATCGGCATCACGCTGACGCCGGTCACTGATTTGCGAGCCGCCGAAACATTCTCGTTGATCTGGAGCCAGAGGTAAGGTGCGTCGGCCCAGATCAATTCCTGTGCCTTGCCAAGGGCGTCCAGCCGCGCCGTTTCTTCCGGCGCACTGTCCGCCGCCTTCAGCAGCTCATCCACTTCCGCATTGCGGTAGCGGCCAATGTTCCAGACATCGGGCTTGGCGTTGTCGTCGGCGTTGGACTTGAACAAAGACGCCAGATGGTAGGTGCCAGAAGCGTTTGACGGGTTGAAGCCGAACATCGCCAGATCCCAGGCAAGATTGGCCTTGTCCTGACGCAAGCGATCCCAATATGCGCCTTTTTCGATCTTGGTGATCTGCGCGTCAACGCCAACTTGTTTCAACGACGCGGCGACAATCTCCGCGACCGGCACATCGGAGGGGAACAGCCCTTCAGGCGCGAAAAGCGCCAGGGTCAGCTTGGCGCCATCCTTTGCAAGAACGCCGTCTGCGCCGGGGGCATAACCGGCTTCGGCCAGCAGAGCCTTTGCCTGTTCCGGATCGTATTTGGTTTCGCCAACGGTCTTGTGGCCGATCGCGTCAAAAGCCAGCGGCGAGTCAGGGGCCTGGGCGAAACCGAAGAACACTTTTTCCGCAATCGTTGCGACCGGAACCGCGAGGTTCAACGCCTGGCGCACCTTCACGTCGGCAAGCGCAGGACGGGTCAGGTTCATGGCCAGTCCGATCGGGCGAAGGCCGGCCTTGCGGACCACTTCAACGTCGGCGTTGCCGTCCAGCTGTGCGACCAGCTGCACCGGAACAGAATCGATAACATCGACCGCGCCGGTGGTGATTGCGTTGATGCGGGTCGCCGGCTCGGCGATGAACTTGAACACCACGCCGGATGCGCCGGGCTTCTGGCCCCAGTAGTCGGCAAAAGCCTTGAGTTTCAGCTCCTGGCCGGCATTGAACGCCTCGACCATGTAGGGACCTGCGCCAACGGGATTTTGCGCAAATCCGGCCTCTCCGAACTTTTCGATAGCGGCCGGGGAAACAATTGCTCCAGAGCCATGCGCAAGCGTGTTCGGCAATTGTGCAAAGGGCGCCGATGTGCGGATGACGAGCGTCGTGTCATCAACAATATCGGCTCCAGCGACGGGATCCCACAACGGACGGTTGGTGGTATTGATCTCCTTGTTCATCATCCGCTCGATGTTGAACTTGATCGCTGCCGCGTCGCAGGGCGAACCATCGTGGAATTTGACGCCCGGACGCAGCTTCAGCTCGCAGGACTGGAGATCGGCGCCCATGGTGAATGATTCGGCAAGCGACGGGACGATCTTCATGTCAGCGTCAAAATCGAGCAGGCGATCGAAGATCAGCAGCGCCGCTTCATAGCCGCCCGGATAGCCGGTAAATGCGCCATGGGCGGGATCAAGCGTCAGCACAGCCGTGCTTTGACCGAACGTGATGACGCCAGCCGCATTCTGGGCATAGGCGCGGATCGCACCAGCCGGAACTGCGGAAAGCAGCGCAGCACCAGCTGCGCCCGTGAGGAATTGCCTGCGTTTCATGTCGATACTCCTCTCAAAAATATTGTCTGCGCAGCCGCATTGGTCCGCCACGTCAGGTCCAAAGTTCATTCCATGTGAAAATTGCAGGCGCCCCGCCGGTGTGGACAAAAACCACCACATCATCTTGCTTGAAGCGCCCTTGGCGGATGTGATCGATCAATCCTGCCGCCGCCTTACCTGTATAGATCGGGTCCAGGATAATGCCTTCGGTGCGTGCGAAGAGTTTGACGGCTTCATTTCCCGCCTCGCTTGGAACGCCATAGCCCTTGCCGACAAACTGCTCCGTATTGATTACGTCGCCGGGCAGAACCGCCCCCTCCAGGCCAAGCGCGGCGATCGTTTGATTGGCGATACCGGCTGTACGGGTGGGTAGATCGAATTCGTCCGTTGCGCAAACGGCATGCATCATGAAGTCGGCGGCGAGCAGCTTCTTCGCCAGCATGATGCCTGCCGACCCCTTTCCGCTTGACGACATGTAGAAATAGCCGGGCGTGAGATTGCGGGCGGCAAGCTGCTCGATAACCTCAAGCGCAACCTCAAGATAGGCGACTGCGGAGGCGACATCGAACATGGGATTGTCGTTGAGAATGTGGGGGCGCCCGCCTCTGGCGCGCACATCGGCCGCGAGATTGTCGAGAAGTGTCCGCTGCTCCTTCTGATCCGCGGCAAAATGAACATCCGCCCCCAGCAGGTAGTCGACAAGCAGATTGCCCTGAACAATCGCAGGCTTGCGACCTTCCAGAACCAGTATCGACTTCAAGCCAAGCTTGTTGCATGCGCCAACCGTCTGGCGGGCCGAATTGGATTGCAGGTCGAGCCCGACAATCACCGTATCCGGCTTTTCCTTCAGCGCGTGGGCGAGCCGGAATTCGAGATTTCGAAGCTTGTTGCCGCCCAGCGCAACCCCCGTGAGGTCGTCGCGCTTGACGAAGATGCGCGGGCCACCCAGCGTCCGGCTCAGATTGGCGGCTTCTTCCAGCGGGGTATTTTTGAGCGCGATATCAACTCGCGGCAGTTTAGCGATCCGCTCCCGGATCTGCTGATGGCTCATGAGCGCCGAATTGCCCATAACGACGACATTTCCTCTGCCCAGCGACATCAGGTATGATTGAATTTCTACAAAGGAAAATTCAAATTCACCCTAGACTGTCCCATATACAAGACATATGTCTTGCATATGGGACACTTTAGCGAAGCGTTTGAAATTAGGCAAGAGAAAGCAGCACATGCCGGAACTTTCGTCCGAATACACGAATGGCGGCTCTGTGCGCCGCGAACGCAGCGTGGATCGCGTTCTCCAAATGCTTGATTTCCTGCATCTTCACGGCGAGGGCATTCGCATCGGTGCGCTCGCCAAGGCGCTCAATGCGCCTCGCTCTTCAACCTATACGCTGGTCAATGACCTGACCCAGGCGGGGCTTCTGGAGATTTCGGCAGAGGACGGCCGCATCTTCTTCGGCAAACGGATATATCTCTACGGACTGAGCTACATTCGCGAAAATTCGCTCGCCAGGCGGACACGTATCGAAGTCGACAGGCTGGCGAAGGAGACCGGAGAGACGAGCGAGTTCTGCATGTTGCAGAACGGGCGTTATACGATCATGCATATGAGCCCCGGCAACCGGCCATTCCGCATCAGCTCGGCTGTCGGCCTGCAGATCCCGATTCCCTGGACGGCTTCCGGCCGGTTGCTGCTCGCGGGGCGCAGCCGCGCAGAGATAGAGAAACTGGTCATTGATGAGGACCTGGTGTTGCCGGACGGCAGGCGCATCGACATCAATGAGTTCATCGATGCAGTCGGACAGGCCCGGCGTGACGGGTATTGCCTGACCAAAGGACTTGTCGACGCTGTCACGCAATGCCTGGCGGCTCCGATCTACGGGGCCGATGGCGATGTCGAGGCGACGATTTGCCTGGTGCTGCCGGTAGATCTTTCGGAAGAAAAGACGACCGCATTGCGCGACCGTCTCCTGCAAAGCAGCGGGATACTGTCGTCCCGATAGCTGCTGGCGCGATTGTTTATGTGCGTCATCTACTGCGATGATTTTTGCCAATCGCGCTTGATCTTTCCGGCGAGGCTCCATTTGTGCACCTCCGTCGGACCGTCATAGATGCGGAATGCGCGGACTTCCCGGAAGACGCGCTCGACGATTGTATCTGCGGTGACCCCCTGCCCGCCCATGATCTGAACGCAGCGGTCGGCAACTCGCATCAGCGCCTCGGAAACAGCAACTTTCGCCATTGAGCTTTCGGTGGTTCCCCGTGCGCCGGTATCGAGCACGTCCGCACACCAATAGGTCATCAGTTCGGCCTGTTTCAGATCGATCACGTTCTCGGCAAGCATGAAGCCGACGCCCTCATGATCGATGAGATGTTTGCCGAACGCCATGCGGCGGTTGGCGTAATCTGTTGCGATTTCGTTTGCGCGGATGCAGGCCCCCAGCCAGCGCATGCAATGGGTCAGCCGGGCCGGCGCAAGGCGCACCTGCGCATAGCGGAATCCCTCGCCGCTCTGGCCCAGCATCTGGTCTGCAGGCACACGCAAATTTTCGATTTTGACCACAGCATGCCCGCCCGGCAATGTGCTGTCGATCGTATCCATGATCCGTTCGATCTTGATTGCCGGGTCTGGCAAATCGACAAGGAACATGCAGGCGCCGTCGTCCGACTTCGCCATGACAATTCCGATTGTCGCGCCCTCCACGCCGGTGATATAGGCTTTGCGGCCATTGACCACCCAATGATTGCCATCAAGTCTGCACGTCGTCAGCATCATCGAGGGATCGGATCCGGCCCCATTGTCTTCTGCCGGTTCCGTCATGAAAAAGGCGGAGCGCGTCTGGCCTGCGACGAGAGGGTCGAGGAAACGCTTGCGCAGGCCCGCATCAGCCACCTTGCCAAGAAGATACATGTTGCCTTCATCGGGAGCCGATGTGTTGCAGGCAAGCGGACCGAGCGGAGACAGTCCGCTGCGAATGAGCACCGCAGCGGTTTCGCGATGCGTCAGGTGATCTCCGTCGGCCAGAATGTGAGGTGTCATCACGCCTGCCTTCCTGGCCTTGTCGCGCATTTCGACCACCATGTCTTCCGACGGACCATGTGAACCAAGCCGCGGATCGTTTTCATAAGGAGCGATGGTTTCGCGGACGAATTTCTCGACGCGACCGGCTATTTCAAGGCCACGGGCAGATATGCCGCTGGTTTCAAACGATATTGCCATTTTGGCCTCCAGATGATTGCCGGGATTTCAAGTGTCACAATGAGGAAACGAGGTGGCCGCCATCGACCACTATTGATGAACCGGTGATATAGCTGCCGGCGTCTGATGCCAGCAGCAGAAGCGCGCCGTCGAGCTCCGAGGGCGAGCCGAGCCTGCGCTGCGGAATGCGGCGGATCAGCGCCACCCCGGCTTCTGATGCGAAGAACGCGCGATTGAGGTCGGTCTCGACATAGCCTGGACAGAGCGAGTTTACCCTGATGCCGTGGCGTGCCCATTCCAGTGCAAGCACTTCGGTCAGACGAACAACGCCTGCCTTGGAAGCAGCATAGGCTGCGAGATTGCCGGCGACGCGATGGCCGAGAATCGATGCGATATTGATGATTGATCCGCTTCGCCCTGCCGCTTTCATCTGCCTGGCTGCGGCCTGGGCAACAAGAAACACCCCCTTGAGATTGGTGTCCACCACGCGATCCCAATCATCTGCCGCCATCGTCAGGGCGGGGCTCGCCTGCGAAATGCCGGCATTGTTGACAACGATGTCGACGCAGATCCCCTTCTCGCCGAGGGTCGAAAAGGCCGCCTGGACGCTGGGTTCGTCGGCAACATCGACGCCGAGCACCATAGCCTTTCCGCCGGCTGCTTCGATATCCGCCTTTTGCGTTTCGAGCGCTTCGATGCGCCGCGCCACCAGGACGACACGAGCGCCTTCGGCCGCAAGCCTGCGGGCAAAATGAGCCCCCAAACCTGAAGACGCTCCGGTTATGAGAGCAACGCGATCCTGCAAGATCATCGGGACATCCATTTTTCGAACGAGCGCTCGATATTTATCTTATCGAGCATGACTGCGCAAGCGTGCCGATTGCGCCATGGCGGCGCATTGGTTACTAGGTCGCGGTAGACGAATGAACCGGCAGACAGAGATTGAGCGTGGCGCGTCTTTTAGGAATCAGTCTTTGGCAAGCTCAAGCAAGAACTTGACGAATCATGGCCGCCCTTTCGACCCGGAAAACTATTCGCTTGAGCGATTGGCCGGGCGCATTTTCGCCCGCCACCGGGACAGGATAAGGCTGCGCAAGCCTGAAGCGGCTGTCGCCAATCTGGCGGGAATAGTGCGCACTTTCCTGCGTCTGACAAACCGGAAGGGTTTTCACGCCACTTCGCTGCGGGAACTGAGCGAAGCGGCAGGCCTGAGCATGGGCGGCCTCTATGCCTATTTTGACAGCAAGGACACCTTGCTGCTGATGATCCTGGGAGAAGTGGACAGCACGATGCGCGAAGTGCTGGATGCGGTCCCGGACGAGATTGCGGAAGACCCGCTGGAGCATCTGCGCTGGGTCATCGATGCTCATGTCAGGCTGACCGAAGTGATGCAGCCATGGTTTGCATTCGTTTATATGGAGGCCAAGTCGTTTTCGCCCACGGCGCGCCTGGCCGCCGTCGACAGCGAAAGGCTGGTCGAGCAGGTACTTGAGACAATCATCGAAAAGGGCCGTGCGCTTGGCCGTTTCAACGTAAGCGATCCGGTTCTGACTGCCGCCCTTGTCAAACCGCTTCTGCAAGACTGGTACGTAAAGCGTTCCAAATACCGCAGGCGGGGCATCGATATTGACCGCTATATCGGCAGGGTCACTGAGGTCGTTGAATCTGCGGTCGGGGTTTCTGCCCAGGCGTCGCGGGCCGGCTGATTGCGAGCGTCAGATCTCGATTGGATGACCGGTCGTGACGATGGCGGGTCTGAGCGAACTTCTCAAAACGTTTGCATGCGGGCTCCAACACGGTGTCACGGCGACAATGACATCTCGGATGCGATTTCCCGCAGGCACAGTTCAAATGCCTTCAGCAATTCAGGCGACTTGCGGGATGTCGAGTAGACCAGTCCGACGGAAACTCCTGCTTCGGCATCGAGCGGTCTCTTGCAAAGCCCCATGCTTTTTCGACCCCGCCGAAATGGAACTGATCGACGATTGCTATGGCGAGAAGCCGGGCGGCAAGTTGCATCTGACGGCACTTCCGAATTTGAGGGCGATCAATACGGCGAGGTCCGTCAAGCGGAACGGCAAGCCGGTTCAGCGTCCACCGAAATTTGCCGATAGACCCTGAACATATTTTATTTGTTATCAAATAGATACGTCGTATTGCGGCGTGGTTTTGGATGCTGCCGGTTACGCCTGAATCATTCCCACTCGAATATTCTTTCGGTCCTAGGCAATTGATTTTCTTGCAGAAAATTTCCTATTCGGCGTCCGGCGCCGATACCGGGGTCGTCAAAAAGTTAGCCTTTTGATTCTGCTAGATTTTTTGGAATTTCAGAACCAAAAAAGTTCTGAGGACTATCACGTCTGTCGGCCATTTTCCCGCGTGTCGTAAACGGCAAGAATAGAAGCAAACTCTCCTAACAAAGTACCGTCAACATATACGCGATCAATACACTGATTTGACCCAAGTCATCCGAGAGACGAGGCCGCCACAGGAAATTCTAGGAGCCAACCGGCAAGGGATCGGTCCCCTCGCTGAGGATTGCAAGATAGCGACGGTAGCTGAACACCCTTCCCCGCTTGCGACCGGCAATCTCTTCTAGGATGCCCATCTTCTCCAGGTCAGCCAAAGCCGCATTCACCGTCAGTGCCGACAAGCCCATCTGCCGGACAAGCTGATTGGAACAGGAATGGATTCTTCTGGAATAGACCCTTTCAGGTTCAAATGGAAACGGTTCTGTTTCCTCGATGGCGAGGCGAACCGCAAGGAAGGCGGCGAAGGACGGGCTGGTGGCCCGGCCAAGTCCGGCTGACGCGGCGGGTGGCCGCCAGCGGGAAACCCAGTTGGGTTGCCTTCGGCAAACCCAACCAGAATAGTCTGCCGGTCGGCCTTTCCCGCGTCGCAGACGCGGGGGCGACCGGTGGGCCGGGTGGATTTGGGTCAAATCCATCGGGCTTCGGACTTGGCCGGGCCACCAGCCCGTCCTTCGCCAAAGCCCTCGACCTTGGCCCAAATCCCCTCCGGCAGAACGATTCCATTTGGACCTGAAAGGGTCTAGAACGTGGATGCGGAGCGCCGATCCAGCACGATCACATTCGGTCGTGATCCGCTCGCGGTCCTCTTTGAATAAGTCGACAATTCGGGTGGCGGCTTCAAACGCTTGGTTCGCCGTTTCAGCCACCCCGGCAAGGAAGAAGTCGAGCGAGGCCTCCCAATCGCCGTTTTCCCGCACCTCTTGGAGCAAACGATAATAGTCGGCACGATGCGTCTTCAGATAGAGGCAAGATAGAGTAGCGGCTTGCGCAGCACTCTATTGACGCAAAGATACAGCGTCACCAACAGCCGACCGATGCGGCCATTACCGTCGAGGAACGGGTCAAGCTCGGTCTCAGAGCATTGCCTAAAGCAGTGCGGGCCGAGATGTATGGAATCCGGGCGGCACCACGCCGATCAAACCGCTGGATCAGCGCCACCGGAAAGGGCGTGTCAGCCAATTCCAACCTGACGGCTGGCGTGCGGATACCACAAGCGTGTGCAAGGCGAAGCGTCGCCACCTCGACGCGCTCGATCGGCTGCTGGTCATGAACCGACGTGAATTTGGCCAACCAGAGCGTATCGCCATGCGGGTCCACCTCTGTTTCGGATGGTATGTGTCTTTTTCATCAGACAGGCACTGACTTGGCCTGATGTCCGAGCCGCTTGAGCCATGGATCGTTGATGAAAGTACCGAATGGAACCAGGGCGGCCCCAAATGTCCTGAGCCAGCCCACCAGACCGACATCACGTCGGGCGGCGAAAACTGCGATCATGGCGACGACATAGGCGATGAATGCAATACCGTGGATCATGCCGAGCGGCGGAACCAGATCCGGCCAGTCCGCCAGATATTTTAAGGGCATGGCGACCAGAAACAGCGCCAATGTCGTGACGCCTTCGATCAGGGCAACCTTACGAAACAATTCCAGCATTCTTTCCTATCGTCCTTCATGAGTTAAGATCTTTCAATGGATGGTCATCAATGTAGGGACGGCGCGGGGCCAGCCCGTGGTGCGTAAAGCAACACGCCGGACAAAATCTGCCGGAATCCGCAGCATGGCCTGGTCCACGCGTTTCAGCGTCAATGCGTAATTTCCCGCAACGGCCGCGACCAGCCCGAACTGCGAGAGACAGCACAGCGCCTCCATGCAAAGATGGATCGCATCCTCGTCGCCATTCTGCATGCCCGCGATCAGACCCATCACCAGAGTCTCGTCCCGGCAGACATGCTGACAGCCGGAACGCAGCACGCTAAGCGGACAGATGGCGCATTGGCCGAGTGTCTTCGTGAAACCGGCGAGCGCGATGATCGCCTCCGCTCCATCCTCATCGCCGAGCAGGTCGCGATCGAGGAGTTGCGCGTCAGTCCACGGAACCGTGTAGCGCAGCACTGTTCCAAGGATCCAGTTGCGATAGCCCTCCAGCACCATCCGCTCGGGTTGCCGGTTCAGATAGGACGCGGGTGCGATCGGGTGTTGCGGGAGGGAACGCATGGAAGCAGGACTATTTGTTAAGGGTCAGCTTACGCTGTCGCGTCAGTTTCAGCCGATAGAGAGCACCTTCATGATTGATGCCGATTTCGCGTTCGCTGGGCAGGATTGCATCGATCGACAGGATCCTGCCCAGAGCCGACGAAGCAGTGTGCAGGCGCGACAGCTCTAACCGAGCTCAGTCATTACGCACCCGAAAGACATTACGGTTATGCGTATTCATGGCACTCTCCGTACCGGATCAATTTCATGATAAAACATATCAAGTTATATGACGCGTGAAAAGCCGGATATTTTTCACGACCTCTTACCGTGGTTCTGTCGCAAACTGTTTGCGGAGTCAGACGAAGCTGGCTCGCGGTAGCGTTGTGCAGCGAGGATCTCGAATTGTTTGGCAAGCTATGGCGCGGATTTGCGGGTGTATTCCCTGTCGTTTGCGCATCATGTCAACCAGTTCAATTCCTGATAAAATCGTCGCAGCGCTAACCATTGATTTGAAGCCGGGCATCGATCGGATTGTTGAGGTATTTGCTGCTTCGGATTCGAATTGGTTTCAGCGATCGTCGTGATCAATCTCGGGGTCGGAACAGGAACAGGGTTATCAACTTGACAGGGCCGAGCCGAGTTCGGGCGTCGGCTGTCAGGCAGGCATCCCGGTCACGGTCTTCCATTCCGCGATAGCGTTGAGGCGGTGAAGACGAATAGCGAGAGCGGGGCGGAACGAACAGGTTGCGGATAGCAGAGAAGATGGAGGCAAACCGTTGCAACGATCCCGGCGATCGGAAGCCCTGCATCATTCGTTGCCGTTTTCGCAGCGGCACCTACCATCGGCCAAGTAATCGCGGTGTCCAAGATTGTGCGACTGACCTCTTCAGCAGCCTGTCAAAGCACTTGAGCGCGCCGGCGAAAATTGCGAAAATCCCAATCTCTGCCGGGTGCGGCCTCAATGAGTTCGCGCGTGTAAGGATGCCTCGGATCTGCAAGGAGCTCCCCGGCCGGTCCTTGTTCGACGATCCTGCCCCCCTGCATGACGATGACCTGGTCGCAAATCTGCGCGGCGACGCGAAGATCGTGGGTGATGAAAAGAATACCGATGCCAAGATCCGCTTGGAGCGTGGTGAGAAGTTCGATGACCTGGGCTTGCACAGACACATCAAGCGCCGACACTGCTTCATCTGCGACAAGCACGTCGGGCCCCATGGTTACGGCCCGCGCTATCGCAATGCGCTGGCGCTGTCCTCCGGAGAACTGATGCGGATAACGGGTCATCGCATCCTGCGGCAGTCCTACAACGTCGAGGAGCCTGCGCGCCTCGGCTTCAGCCTGTGAACGCTTGACGCCGAAATTGACCGGGCCTTCGACAAGGCTGCGCCCCACGGTCCAGCGCGGGTTCAGCGATCGGTTGGGATCCTGGAAGACAATCTGCATCTTGCGTCGATGCGGCCGCAATGGCGTCGCAGCAAGCGTGGTGATGTCTGAACCGTCGAGCAGGATCTCACCGGCACTAGGATCGAC
This sequence comes from Mesorhizobium sp., assembly GCA_036742015.1. GTDB lineage: Bacteria > Pseudomonadota > Alphaproteobacteria > Rhizobiales > Rhizobiaceae > Mesorhizobium_A. The sequence continues at coordinate 117,040 of DAINRF010000001.1, forward strand.
CAGCCGTAGCACACACCGTGCTACCGTCGATTTGCCGGAACCGCTTTCGCCGACGATCCCGACGGTCTGTCCCCTGAGTAGATCGAAGCTCACATCCGTCGCGGCAAGCGTCTCCTGTCGTTTGCGAAAAAAGCCGCCGCCGCCATAGACCTTGCAAAGCGATCGGACTTCCAGAACTTTTGCCTGCCCGCCAAACGTGCGCGGCGGGCGCGGCGTTAATCCCGGCACAGCCTTTAGAAGCTGGCGGGTATATTCTTCTTGCGGATGACGCAGAAGCTGATCGACTGGCGCATGCTCGACAATCCGGCCGTCGCGCATGACTGCTACGGTATCGGCTATTTCCGCAACAACGCCCATATCGTGCGTGATGAACAACACTGCGGTGCCAAGACGCTCCTTCAATTCCGCAATCAACGACAGGATCTGGCGTTGGGTGGTGACGTCCAGCGCTGTCGTCGGCTCATCGGCAATAAGGAGTGCGGGCTCCAACACCAGCGCCATTGCAATCATCACGCGCTGGCGTTGCCCCCCCGATAATTCATGCGGGTATGATTGCAGGATGCGATCTGGATCCGGCAGTCGAACCTGTTCGGCAATCTGTTGCACCCTCGCGTCGATCTCGGCCTTGGCAAGATCGCTGTGCAGCGCCAGAACCTCGGCGATCTGATCGCCGACCCGCAGCACCGGATTCAGCGCTGTCATTGGCTCCTGAAAGATCATCGCAACACGAGACCCACGCAATGATCGCATCTTCCGGGCTGTGCTGCCCATGAGTTCGTCGCCGAGCAATCGTACCGAACCGTTCGTGGCCTGAAGACCAGTCGGCAAAAGCCCCATGATTGCCAAGGATGTCACGGACTTTCCCGACCCGCTTTCTCCAACGAGGCATAGCGTCTCGCCACGTTTAATGTTGAGATTTATGCCATCGAGAATGGGAACGGTTTGCTCCAGGCCCGCAAGCCGAACATCAAGACCCTCGATGAGCAAGACTTCTTCAGGATCAGGGCGGGTGTGGCTTTGCGACATTACCCTGGCCTCTTTTTCAATCGCGGATCGAGCATGTCGCGTGCAAAATCTCCCAATATGTTGACCGACAATATGCACAGCGACAAAACGAGCCCAGGCCACAGCACAAGCTCCGGTTTAAGCCTGAAGAAGGTCCGTCCTTCGGCCATGATGTTGCCCCAGGTCGGAATTTCGGGGGAAACGCCGGCGCCCAAAAAGGACAGGATCGCTTCTGTCAGGATCGCAGACGCCAAAATATAGGTGCCCTGGACGATCATCGGAGAGAACGTGTTTGGCAACAGATGCGAGAACAGAACTCGCAGGGGCGGCGTTCCAAGCGCAACAGCTGCTTCGACATATGGCTCCTCGCGCGCACTCAGGACAACGGCTCGCACCAGCCGGACCACGCGAGGAATTTCGGGAATTGTGATTGCAGCAATGACCGAGCCGATCGAAGGGCCGCTGAGCGCAACCAGCGCAATAGCCAGCAGTATCGACGGAATGGCCATCATACCGTCCATCCCACGCATGATGAGAGCGTCTGCGAAGCGAAAGTAGCCGGCGATGAGGCCGATCAGCATTCCCACGACGACGCTGATCAAGGTGGCCGCAATACCGATGATCAACGACATCCGGCCGCCATACAGCACACGCGAAAATACATCGCGTCCGTAGTTATCAGTTCCGAGAAGAAACTCGCTGCTTGGTCCTTGCAAACGCTTGAGCGGATCCATCACCAGCGGACCATGCGTTGCAATCAATGGCGCAAGAATCGTCGAGATGACGATCACCGCCAGAACTCCGATGGCGACCCTAGGTGCGATTCCGATCTGCGACAGCACACCAGTCCGCACCAAACGCGGTTGCGGTTTCAGATGCCGATCAATCAATAGCGAATCCTCGGATCAAAAAGGACGTATGCAAGGTCGATAAGCAGATTGATCAGCACATAGATCGCGCTGACCACCAGGATCATCGCTTGTATCACCGGGTAGTCACGCGCCAGCACCGCATCGACGGTCAGCCTTCCCAGACCCGGAATATTGAAAATGGACTCGGTTACCACCACGCCCGAAATCAGGAATGCAAAGCCGCTGCCAATCACCGTCAGGATAGGAACCGCAGCATTGCGCAGAGCATGATGGAACAACACTCGCCTCTCCGGGGCGCCTTTTGCACGTGCAGTGCGAATGTAGTCTTCGCCCAGCACCTCCAGCATGTTTGCGCGCGTCATTCGCGCGATCAGCGCCACATAGATCGCCGTAAGCGTCAGCACCGGCAGGAAAGCTCTGTATAGAAAGGGGCCAACGCCCTCGCTGATTGGCGAGAACCCCTGGACCGGGAACCATCCCAGCCGGATCGAAAAGGTCAGGATCAGCATGTAGGCAATCACAAACACAGGGATCGAGAACCCGATCACCGAAATTGCCATGATCAGATAATCGACCCATCTACGATGCCACCACGCCGCCATCACCCCCATCGGAACCGCAATCAGCACGGTCAACATCATCGTCAGAACAGCTATCGAAAGCGTTGGCGCAAAGCGGTCGATGATCATGTCGGTCACAGGCGTTCGGGAAATGAGTGATGTGCCCATATCGCCGCTCAGCATCTGTCCGACCCATGTCAGAAACTGGATATAGATCGGCTCATTCAGTCCGATCGCCTCTCGAACGGCTGCGATCTGTTCAGCGGTAGCGCTGTCGCCGGCAAGGATCTCTGCGGGGTCGCCTGGCGTGATCCTCAGAAGAACGAAGATGAATATTGCGACAAAGGCCATGACAGGCACGACCGCGAACACCCGGCGCAGGAGGTAGCCAAACATCGGAAAATCCCTTTGGAAGGCGGTCGTCGCAAGGAACCCGTTCGTCCCTTGCGACGCGCAGCGTCATTCGGCTGCGAGTTCCATGTTCCAGAACACGGGCACGGCAGAAGGAATCATGTTTTTCAATCCATCGCGCCTCCCTTGCGGGAATATGAACTGCCCAAGTGGAACCAACAGCACTTCATCCAACGCATGCGTCTGGATACGCTCGGCGACGGCGCGCTGATCTTCCGCGCTTGCGGCTGACATATATTGCGCTTTCAGATCCTCGATCTGCTGATCATCGGGCCACCCAACGAATGCTTTCTGCCCGCGTCCGTCGAGCGGCATGAAGCTGAGCGGATCGGCAGATTCGGGAACGATCCAGTTAGTGATATACATGTTCCAGCCGCCATCTGCCGGCGGCTCACGCCGGACAACGCGAGCAAGAACAGACTGCCAGTCCATGGATTGCAGATCTACGGTAAAACCGGCCTCTCTCAATTGCTGCGCGACAACTACCGGCTGGGTCGAAAGCGTAGCGACGTCGGTTGGATGCAGCAGGACAACCGGGGTGCCGTCATAACCTGCTTGCTTCAGAAGCGCCTTGGCTTCTTCGATCCCACCACCCTTGATCAGAGTGTCGGCACCCGATTCACTGCCTAGCGGCATGCCGCAACCCAGGACAGCTCCACAAACCTTGTAATAGTCGGGGTTGCCCACCATCGCAGCGAGAAGAGGCTCTTGCGAGATCGCCTTCAAGGCGGCCTGCCGGATAAGCTTGTTGTCAAAAGGCGGATGCATGAAGTTCATCCGCGCCATCGTCATCGACCCAATCGGCTCGCGCACTTCCGCAACGACCGTTTTCTCCTGTTCGATGATTGGCAGCATGTCGACAGGCACACGCTCCATATAGTCGATTTCGCCGGCGATCAGCGCGTTCAGTGACGTCTGCGCATCGGGCATGGTCACCCACTCAACCCGATCCACATTGACAACTTTGCCGCCAGCCAGATTCGATGCCGGTTCATTCCGCGGCACATAAGCATCGAATTTTTCATAGGCAATGCTGACGCCCGGACGGAAATCGGCTGCCATAAACCGGAATGGTCCTGAGCCGGTATAATCGGTGATGGCTTCAGTTATGGGCGTTTCAGCGACTCTTTTGGGCATGATGAAGGTTGGAAGAGTCGATTGCTTGGACAGCATTGCCAGCATTGGACCGAACGGCGAAGTCAGCGTCCAGACGAAAGTCCGTTCATCCTTTGCCTTGAGGCTGGCTGTGCGCTCAAGGATCATCTGACCGCCCTTGTCTCTTTGAGCCCAGCGATTGAGTGAGCTGACGGCGTCCTCGGCAGTGACAGGCGCACCATCATGAAAAGTCAGCCCCTCTCGAAGCGTGAATGTCCAGGTCAACTGATCTTCCGATACTGTCCAGTCTGCCATCTGCGGACGCGGTTCGAAATTCTCGTCCTGGGCAAGCAACGTGTCGTAGATCATGTAGGCATGATTTCGGGTAATGTGTCCGGTCGTGAAGACCGGATCGAGGGTGCGAACGCCGGCATGCATTACTGCGGTGAGTTTCGTCTGAGCGGCGGCGACGCCGGTCATCACACCGATTGCCGTCAGCGCCGTCACGGCGCAGAGCAGGCTGGACCGGAAAGAAAATTGTCGTTTCATAGGGCTCCTCCCTTTTTGAAGTCGAAACAAGATTCGTGCGATTTCATGTGCTCACGGCCGCGACCGGCGGTGCCCCCAACAATCGGTCTATGCGGGCGACCAGATCCTCGCCAATACGCGCCAACTCGGCAGAGGATGTTCGGAAATAGGGCATCATCACACTGATGACGCCTTGATTTGATCCATCAGGGCCCGCAACAGGGACCGCGACGGACGCCGCACCCTCGACGCGCTCACCAACGGACATGGCGTAGCCGCGATGCCGGATCACTGCGATTTCCTCGCGCAATCGCAAAGGATCAACACGAAAGCGCGTAACTTGTACGGGGTCGAGTTCAGCGAGATATTGAGCCAAGACTTCAGGAGGTAACGTCGACAATTGCGCCTTGCCTGCAGAGCCAACATAGCAGGGGAAGCGCGCTCCCGCTTCGAGCACGAAGCGTACGCTATGCGGGCTCGGCAACACCTCGACGACAACCTGTTCGGACCCGACTGGGACAAACCAGCTGATCGTCTCGTTCCAAGTCGAAAGCAGATCCCGCATCAAAGGGCGGATCGTCCCGGAAAGAAAATTGTCACTCATCACCGGTCGCAGGAAGCGGATCATCCCACCGCTGATCTTCCAATTGCCTGTGTATGGGTCGTGAACCACCATGCCATTGGCCGAGAAGATCTCGAGCGCCTCACCTATCTGGATTTCGGAACGCCCAAGTCTTGCGACCAAGTCAGGCGCCGACATGCCGACTGCGCCGCTTGTCGCGACGACTTCCAGAACGTCGATCCCGCGAGCGAGCCCGACCTGCCGGTCCGCTCCGGTAAGTGCAGAATAACATTTGCGTTCATCCCGCTGAACGAAGCCACCAGCCTCAAGCGTCCGAAGACAGCGCAACGTCATTGAGGGAGACACCTCCTCAAGTGCTGCAAGTTCGCTGAGCGTCAGCGCGCGCGCGCTGGCTTCAAGGTGACGTAGCAGGTTGAGACTGCGGCGAACGGTGCTGAGCGCATAGCGATCATCTGTCATCGAATTTTTTCTAATAGAGAAATTTTCCTTATATTGACAATTTAGGAGCTGTCTTTCTTTATTGTCAAGCTCCAGCTCGCCTTTTCCTGACGTGGCTCTGTTGCAGAAAACAAAGGATACGGTTCCATGCCGTCTGAAGACATCGCTCACGCCCTGATCTCAGCCGTCGACGAAGGCTTCGAAGAGCAACTCGCCCTGACCGAAGCACTGGTGAACATTCCCTCGATTCGCGGGAAGGAGGCGCCAGCCCAGGATCTTGTCGAAGGGGAAATGCTTCGCCTGGGGCTCGACACGGATCGTTTCCGCCTCGACGCGTCGGAACTGGCTAAGCTCCGCGGTTTCTCCCCCGTCGTCGATGCCGACTATTCCGACGCCTGGACGGTTGTCGGACGCCACCTGCCCGGTATTGCCGAGGGACGTTCACTGATCCTGAATGGTCATGTCGATGTGGTGCCGGCCGGACCGGAGACAATGTGGACGTGGCCGCCATTTGCTGCCAAGCGCGAAGGCGACTGGATGTATGGTCGCGGCGCTGGAGACATGAAATCCGGCGTGGCTGCAAATCTCGCTGTCATCTCAGCCTTCCGTCGCGCAGGTCTTGAGCCGGCGGCTGAGGTGATCGTCCAAAGCGTCATCGAGGAAGAGTGCACTGGCAATGGCATGCTGTCATGTATATCGCGCGGCTACCAGGCTGACGCTGTCGTCATCACCGAACCAATGAGCGAGCGGCTGCAGCGGGCGCAAGTCGGTGTTCTCTGGTTTCGCATTGACGTTGCCGGCTTGCCCACGCACGTATCGCGGGCCGCCGAGGGGGCAAACGCCATAGACGCCGCATATGAGATAATCGAGGCTCTGCGGAGCGTCGAAAGGGAATGGAATGCATTAAAGGACGATTATCCTCCGTATGAACGCATTGACCATCCAATCAACATGAATGTCGGCAAGATTGAAGGAGGCGACTGGGCGTCGAGCGTACCCGCCTGGTGCCGCTTCGAGGTCCGTATTGCACTGTTTCCTGGCCAATCGCTGAAATCGGCAAAGGCCAGGATCGAGGCTGCACTTGATCAGGCTTGCAACAGCCACGCATTTCTTGCCAGTAACAAGCCGAAGATCACGTGGCATGGTTTTGAAGCGGAAGGCTACGTTCTGCCAAACGACACCGAGGCCGAAAGCGTTCTTGCTTGCGCTCACAGATCGGTCACTGGCGCAGCTCTGGAAGATGTTGTGACCCGCGCGACTACCGATGCACGTTTCTATGGTCTCTACGTAGATACGCCCGTACTCGTCTACGGCGCGCTTGCAGAGCGTATCCACGGCTTCGACGAGCGCGTCAACATTCCCTCTTTGCGCAGAATGACCAAGACACTCGCCCTTTTCGTAGCCAATTGGTGCGGGGTTCATAAAATTGCTTGACGCCACAATGGCCGCATCGGCCCGTAAAGCGTGCAGGCAACGCTTGCCCCAATGGTCGACAGTGAGCGCTACCCGATGACAGTTGCGCCTGGAAAAACGACTGAACCGCAAACCTCGTTTCGATTTGTCATCCTGACAGACACCCACATCAATGCCAGCGATACAGTGACGGCTTCGCCATGGGCCGTAAACAGGCTCGCCAATGGGCGCGCCCGTGCGGCCGTCGCCGCGATCAATGCCGTTGCACCTGTTTTTGCAGTTCATCTTGGCGACGTTATCCATCCACTGCCCGGCCATAACGGGTATGAAGCGGCGGCTGAAAAGGCGAAGGACATACTGTCGGGCGTCAACTGCCCGCTTGTTGTCGTGCCCGGAAATCATGATGTCGGCGACAAACGTCTGTCGTGGAGCCCGGCCGAAACCGTCTCAGATGATTTCGTCGCCCAGTTTCGCAAGCAGTACGGCGACAACCGATTCCGATTTGAACATTCCGGCTGCGTCTTTCTTGGACTTGACGCGCAGCTGATCAATTCAGATTTGCCCGCCGAGACCGAGCAATGGTCATGGTTCGAGAATGCCCTGAGCGAGGCTGACGGCAGACGCGTCTTCGTCCTGCTCCATTATCCGCCATTCATCTGTTCACCGGACGAGCACGAGCACTACGACAATATCGCAGAACCAGGCCGCAGCCGCTTGCTGGAGCTTTTTTCCAGCCACAAGGTCGAAGCCTGCTTTTCTGGCCATGTGCACAACTTCTTCTACAATCTGTGGGGCGATACCCGGCTCTACACACTGCCCGCGACTTCGGCTGTTCGCCATGATTATGCAGGCCTGTTTTCGATCCCGCCTGATGATGACTATTTTGGCCGCGACGATGCGGCCAAGCTCGGGATCCTGGTTGTCGATGTCGACCCTTCCGGTCACAAGGTGCGCTTCCTGCGAAGTCATGGGCAGTCGGTGACTCACGTCGAGACATCGCCGGACACCGCAAGCGGCAAGCCGGCATCCCAACCCTATCGAATTCCGTTCGGATCCTCGCGCCCGGGCCGGAACAGCTTTGGCGCAACGATGCGGCGCAACTGGTGCCAGGTCCATGAGATCGCACCGTCTGGCGCTGTTGACGAGTTCCGGCGCAAGGCGGCGCGCGATGACCATCTGCTGACTGCGGTGTGGGAGACCGGCGTTGGCGCGCTGCGCATTCCCCTCGACGATTTGAGCGCCCCCGAGCGGCGTGCGCGGATCAAGCTGTTGGCGCTCGATGGTTTCGCTGTGCAAGTCTATTGTTTCGATCCGCCAGATGGACGGTCGCTTGATTGGCTGAAGGCCGCACGCGACAGCCTGAGTGCAATCGAGATAATCCTGCCGTCAAACAAGATACGCGAAGCTGCGCCGCAGATCGCCATGCTCGGCCGTGAACTCGGCTGCAACACGATCATCTCGCCGCTGATGCAGTCTGGAGACGACCCTGGCGATCACGCCTTTGTCCATTTCATCTCGCACGGCTTCGCGCCCGGCGCAGCCATCCCCGACTATCTGGCGGCGAGCGGAGTCAATGGCATCGCATTCCGGATCGGCCACAACGAGGACCCGGTGACTGCGGGCGCGGCTTGCGCGCGCGCTGCGCGCGAGGCCGGACTGGACGCGCACATCCACGTCGCCACGGGCGACAGCAATCCAGCCCGCATGGACCGCAATGAAAATCGCACGACAAACCGGGCGCTGCTCTCATTGATTGCGGCGTCGATAGTCAACGGACCAGCGCATGTCTGGCTCGACACGCTGGCCGACGTAGACCGGGGCTATTTCCCCAGACTTGGACTGATCGATCTACGCTCCAATCCACGCGCCACTGCAACAAGACTGGATGAACTGCAGCGGGCGATCTCGGCCAGCGAACACTGGGAAATTGCCGAGCGCCGGACCGACAATTCCGATGAGACGGTTGTCATGACCGCCAACGAGAGGCGGCTCGAAATCATACTTCGTGCCCTGACGTGTTGAACCCGCTGCAATCGGTGGATCGCCGAACGGGCACCGCGAGCAGAGACAGTGCAAGAAACTCTGGAGTAGCGCGCAACGCCGCCGCCCCGCTCGTTGCATGAAAGCCAAAAGTTCGGCCCTACTGCGGTCCCTCGTCAAACAATGTGACAACACCATCTGGTGCACAATCACGCAGCCGAGGATTGGAAACGGCCGCCAAGGTAATGGTTCGAGACAAGAACCAGCTCGCCGTCGTCTTCGGCGAGAGGTTCAAGGCCCAATGACGAAACCGGTCTCCAGCACAGAATTCTCAAGAGTCCCCCTTGACCAGGATGTTGCCAAACAATGTGCGTACCGTTCGCGTTTGGTAGTCATGCCTTGATCTTCGCAAACCGCACGCACAGCATTACCGTTCCGACGCTGCTTTGGCATCCACCTGTTTCTGGGTCATTCGCAGCTGAAGCTGCTCCAGGATTGCTTTTCCTTCTGCCAATCTCAGGCCAAAATCGTCGGCAGCCGGAAATCAAATCCGGGCGGAGCTATCCAGCCATAGGTCCCGCTGCGCCAAGCTTCCAGTAGCCGGCCACCAGCGTCTGGTCGCGACCCAGGCCGCGATCATTGCGCCATAGCTCGCGCAGCTTGCGAGCCTGCTCGGACTCGGCCGCGAACCAGCCGAATGCCGTCGTCCCGCTCGGCCATTCAACCTGCGATATGGCGTCAAACAGGGCTGAGTGCTGTCCTGCCGGCGCGCCAGCGCGAAAAAACCATCTGATGTCGACGCCTTCCGGATGCGCCAGCTCCTGCTGCTCAGCAGCGTCGGCGACTTCGATGAAGGCTAAACCCCGCGCATTGGAGGGAAGGCTTTCAAGAATCCTGCCCATAGCGGGGAGCCCTGTTTCGTCGCAACCAAGCACATACCAGCCGGCCGGTCTGACGGGACGCCCCAAAGGACCGATGATGCCAACCTGGTCACCGCGTTGTGCCGAAAGCGCCCAGGACGATCCCACCCCGTCCACACCGCCATGTGAGCCATGTACGACGAAATCGATATCCATCCACCCCGCTTCGGCATTGAGCCGTCGTACAGTATAGACGCGAGCGACGGGCTTGCGTTCCTCGGATGGCCACAGTGGCAAGCCGTTGGGGCCGGCGATCGGCCAGATCGGATCGGGGTTGGCGGGCGTCGGAAACAGCACGCGCAGATGCATCGACCCGAACGCGCCGTATCTGGCAAGGTCGTCGCCAACAAGGCGAACGCGGCGCATATGCGGCGACAATTCGGTCACGCGCTCAACGGTCATCTTACGGAAAGTGACAAGCCTTTGATCGCCGGCAAGATCTCCCGTCCATACAATGTTCGGGCTTTCGTCGCGCGCATAGATCTGCACCGCAACGGCGACAAGTTCACGCAACCGTTGCAGGCCTTCGACATGGGCCGAGCCGACTTCAAGCGTCAAGCGCCGCCCGTTCGCCTCCAGCCGCGCCTCGCCAAAGGGATAGCGCAGCCGTACGGCACCTGCCTCCCGGCTGGTGTCGGCGTCGAAACTCATCAGACGATCAACGATCGACGGCATGTAGTCATTGAGGTGGTCGAGGCGCAGATCGGCCCGACAGGAGAGATTGTTCATCTGCAATGGTCCTTATCCACCCAGCCGGCCAGAGATCGTGAATTTGAAGGTGCGACCTTTGCCCTGTTCGGTTAGGGCCGAGGTTGACCAGCCCGCCTGAGGGTCGGTGTATTTTTCGTCGAACAGGTTCTCGACCGCGAATCCCAGTTTGGTGTGCTCGTTCACAGTCCAATCGGCAAACAGGTTGACGAGCTGGAAGTCTGAGTTGGTCACCGGCGCGGCGGCCGGATTGCTGCGGCGGGTGCGCGTAATCTCGCCGACATGCAGGAGCTGTGCGCCGAAGACCAACTGTTCCTCAAGCGCGCGGAAGCCCAGTGTCGCCGAAAAGCGATTGAGCGGCGTATTGTTGAGCGCCTGGCCCTTGTAAACGCCGCTGGTGAACTTGGCGTCGATCAAGGCGCCGGACGCACTGAAGAAGGCCCAGTTGGCGTCATACGTCCCCTCGAATTCGAGGCCACGCAGGCGAGCGTCGCCGAGATTGGCCGCAGTGCGCAAAGGATTGGTCAGATCGACCTCGATATAGTCTTCGACGCGCGTATCGAAGACGTTGATCTTGGCCCGCAACGCGTCATCAATAGCCAGAACGTCGTTGTATTTGATGTTCACGCCGGCCTCGATGCTCTTGGCCACTTCCGGCTGAAGCAGGAGATTCGGCACGTAGTTGTTGGCCGCGCCGTGGGAGCCGCCGCCGCGGAACACATCCTGGACTGTCGGCGCCCGATAACCTTCGGAATAGGCCCCATAGAATTGCAGGCCTGTGATCGGTGTGACGCCGACAGACACGCGCGGCGACCAGCGGTCACCGCTCAGGTTCTGCCATGTCAGAGCTCTATCTTGTCCGCGCAGCGAGTACGCATCATAACGCAAAGCCGCGATGACCTCGAGCCACTCATCACGCTCGCCCTTCCATTGCAAGAATCCTCCCGCAGCATCCTGAATGCCCGCGCCGAAATGATTGGCATCAGACTTGCCGACCAGATGGTAGTAGTCTGCGCCATAAGTGAGGGTGTTCTCAAAGCCGAGCCCATCAAAGCGCGAGCTGTTGGTGGCGTTCACGCCCGTAGTTGCGACCTCGTAGTAGCGTGTGTTGCCAAAATTGGCGAGTGACCAGACCTGGAATTGGTCGGCTCGTGTATTGTTGTGATACGCGTTGATCTTGAAATCGATCAGCTCGTTTTCGGGCTTGTAGCTATATGACGCCGTATAGGTTTCGTTCGACGTGTCCGCCGCATAGCGGCTGAGGCGCGCGGAAGGGGAGCCGCTGGAGGCTGTGATGTAGTCGTCATAGTATTGACGGATCATGCCAAGCTTGATCTCGTGTCCGTCGGCTGGGCGAAAGCTCCCCTTCAGCATGCCGCTAACAACCTGTTCGCCGGTCCAAGGGACAAGGGCGCCATTGCCATCCTTGTAGGCTTGCCGCTCGCGATAGACCAAATTGCCCAACACATCGGCGTCTTCGGAAAAGCGATACGCTCCTGTCGTGCTGGTCGTGAAGCCGCGGCCGTTGGTCTCGTATCCCAACCGCTCGTTGAGCGCCCAGGTCTCTTCGTCCCCAAGGAAGTCGGATGCATCGATCGTCTCGAAGGCAACAACGCCACCGACGCCGCCAGAGCCAAAACTGTTCGATGATGGCCCGCGGATGACGGTCACTTCCTTCAATAATTCAGGTTCGATGTAGAAGGAGCCCGAGCCGTGCCCAACACGCCAATAGTCCTGACGGGCGCCGTCGAGCGTAACCACCACGCGCCCCGACTGCTCCATGCCGCGGATATTGATCGATGTTGCCGGGTCGTCGCCGTTGGCGGAAGCTGCGACACCAGGAACTGCGCGTACCACATCCGCTACTGAATTCGCCTGCGTCCGCTCGATCTGCTCCTTGTCGATGTGACTCTCTGCGGCCAGCGCGTCAATCGCCGCCTCGTCGATCCGTGATGCCGATAGAGTAATCCTGTCGAGAAGCGTCAAGCGCGGCTTCTTTTGGGATTGCGGATCTTCATCCGCTGGTTTGCTGCTCTGCGCATGCGCAATGCCGACAGTAATCAATACAAATGATACGCCTGCCACCGCGGCGGCCACAGAGCGAGAATGGGATTTGAAGATAGGTTCAGACATGAATGCCCCCGAAAGCAAACGGAGCCATTGGCGCAATGCACGCGTTCTTTGACCCCGCCAGTATGTGGCCGCATGGAGGCGGCCGGTTTGAAGCTGGCTGGTCTCGATTGAAGCGAACTGGCGGGCTTGATCACCGCATAAGGGTGAACTGCACCTCTTGTCAAATTAAAGATGACTCTTATAGTCAACTTTAGATTTTTCGAAGATGGAGGCAGATGTGATTTCAGGGTTTTGCACAAGCGGCAGGCGCCTCCAGCGAGCTGCTATCGTGACGCTTGTGCTGCTTTCTAGCGCGTTGCTCACCTTTGTTCCCGCCTACGCCCAGGCGGTTGTCACGGACGCGAAGGGCGAGACTGTTAGGATAGTGACGGCCCATCGCATCATCTCACTGGGCCCAGATGTGACCGAAATCCTTTATGCTCTCGGCTTTGGCGATCAGATTATCGCCGTTGATAGTAGCAGTCGCTTTCCGCTGGAGACTGCCTCGAAATCGAATGTCGGCTACCGGCGAGCTCTCAATCCCGAAGGTCTCGCATCCCTCCAGCCAGACCTCATCATCGCTGCCGAAGACTCTGGCCCGCCGGAAGCAATAGACATCCTGCGTGATCTTCAGACGCCTATCTTCTTCATTCCTGAAGATAACTCGCAGGCTGGCGTCAGCCGCAAGATCGACTTGATCGCGGCCGTGCTTGGAAGCACGGATGCCGCCAGCCTCCTCAAGAAGCGCGTAGCTGCCGATTTCGCCGACGCCGCCAGCAATGGTGCGCGAACATTTCCTGCATCTCGGCGCAAAGTTATTTTTTTGCTCAATCTTGAGCGACTGTCCGCTGGCGGCGGCGGCACGCCCGCAGACGCCATCATCGAAATGGCCGGCGGCATCAACCCCCTGTCGCAAGCGCCCGGTTACAAGCGTATCTCCGAAGAGTCGCTGCTGGCGATGGCGCCCGACACCATAATGATGCTTGCCGACGGCAAGGGTGGCCCGAAAGCTGACGAGGTGTTTTCGACGCCCGCGCTCAGGAACATTCCGGCTGCGAAAACCCGTTCCCTGGTGGTGCTCGAAGGCTCGCACATGCTTGGGTTCGGTCCCCGCACAGCGGAAGCCATTCGAGTTCTGTCGAAGTCGCTTTATCCAGGGGAGTGAGCCTGCGAGTTCCAGGATAGACTCTGCATAAAGCGGTACGGCGAAGTCACATCAACAAAGATGAGTCGTAGTGGTGACTTTTTAGAAAAGAGTCAGGCGATCACGCTGGCCGCGGCGTTCCACCGCGCCATAGCATTTATGCGGTGAAGATTGATCTGAAGGGAGGAGCGTTTTGAGCGAGGCGGAACGAAGAGGTTGCGGACGGCGGAACAGGTTGAGGCGAAACGTTGCAGTGCTCCCGGTGACCGGCGCCTTGCCGCTCCATAGGAGCGGAGCTCGTCGGTGATCATGCGCTTCGGCGCGAGCCCCTGCTTCTTCAGCAATCTGGTCAGCAAACGCTTGGCCGCCTTGGTGTTGAGCCATGTCTGCACGATCTCGTGGAGCACCTAGACCCTTTCAGGTCCAAATGGAATCGTTCTGCCGGAGGGGATTCGGGCCAAGGTCGAGGGCTTTGGCGAAGGACGGGCTGGTGGCCCGGCCAAGTCCGGCTGACGCGGCGGGTGGCCGCCAGCGGGAAACAGAACCGTTTCCATTTGGACCTGAAAGGGTCTAGGCGCGGCCCTTGCCCGGCGGCGAGCGCAACCTACCAACGGTCTCCCGGCGCGCCGCCTGCAACCGGACGGGCGGCAAGCCGGCAACGATCATCTGTGTATCGTCGACTACCATCTCGCCGATCCTGTTGAAGACGTGACTCATCGCGCCGCCGCGGTGCGCCGAAAGCAGGATACCGTGATTCTCGCGCACGGGATCGTCGGCAGAAACCGGTTCCACCGGGAAAACATCAGACGCAAGGCTGATGCGACCGCTTGATGCGGCTGCGAGGAAATCGTCCCAATCAACCACGCCCGCGCGCGACATAAGGATGACGGCTCCGCCATCGGGCACAAGCGCGAGCTCGCGTTTACCGATCATGGCCTGGTTCTCGCTGGTCACGCCGGCAAGGATGAAAATTGTCTCGCTCTGCGACATAACCTCGTCGAGTGTAGCGGGCAGGACGCCAAAGTCGATCAGATAACCGGGCGGCAGCCAGGGATCGAAGACCCTGATCGTCGGCCGGAACGGCTGGAGCAAGGGCAGCAACGCGCGCCCAAGATTTCCGAAGCCGATCATCCCGATGGATGTACCTGTGAGAATGCGCGCACGCCTATTTCCGGAAAGGCCAAAGGCCTCCTGTCCGTGGCGGAAGGCGCGATCTCCGGCGGTAATGCCACGTGCGAGGTCGAGCGCCATGCCGAGCGCCAACTCCGCAACCGGCAAGGCAAACACCGGCGCAACCGCCAGAACCTGAATGCCGCGCTCAAAGCAGGCTTCATAATCGACATTGGGCAGGAAATTGCCTTCGACATTGATGATGGCGCGAAGATGCGGAGCACGTTCAAGTCGCTCCCGCGGAAGCGCTGTCTGGCCGATGACAAGCGATGCCTGGCCGAGTTGAAGATCGATCTCTGCGTCGGACATCGGGCCGTCGCCATCTCCGGCCAGCATAACGACCGATTTCAAGCGCTGCATCATCTGCGGCGTGAAAATCAGATGCGGCGGGCGCGGATGCGGATCGAAAAGAGCTATCGGCTTCGCCATCGCGCAATCACGGACCTGACAGTTGGAGGGGCTCCTCGAGATCCAGATTCTCGCCCTTGAAGTAGAGGCGGAATTCCTTCGGCCCATAGCGGCCGACACCCGCTTTGCGCGCTTCGAGATAAAGCCGGTGAAGGGTGTGGCCTGAAAATGAGAAGCTGCCGTCTGCCGCAGTTTCGATTCTTCCCTTGGGCTGGGCGACCAGAAGCGTTCGTTCGGAAAGAACGACCGTAGCGCCCGAAACAGGCGCGCCGCCGGCATCTACGACATGGCCTGTTATCCTGCCGCCATTGTGAGCGGAGACATAGATGTTCCATACAAGCGCCGCCAGCGCGATCAGACCGAAGGTGACGACGAACCTGTTGGCGATCCACGACCAGGACATGCGCTATCCTTTCGTCGCGCCGGACGTCAAGCCCGTGACAAACTGGCGTTGCGCAAGCAGGAAGATGATAAGCCCCGGCACCAGGACCATGACGCAGAAGGCGTACAGCGCACCCGTTGTGTCCTCGACGACCGAAAGGAAGCGCGACAAGCCAAGCGGCAGCGTCTGCATCGAGACATCGCGGACAATCACCAGTGGCCAGAGGAAACTGTTCCACGACCATATGAATGACAGGATGACATTTGTTGCGATCGCCGGTTGGGTGAGCGGCATGATGACACGAAATACGATCTTCCAGTCGGAGAGGCCGTCAATACGCGCCGCGTCGATCAGCGATTTGGGGATCGCCTCAAAGGCTGCCTTGAAAATGAAGATGCAAACAATCGTCGACATCAGCGGCAGCGCCATGCCGAAATAGCTGTTCAACAGGCCAAGCTCAGCGGTGATCAGATAGGCAGGAATGATTGTCACTTGAAACGGGATCATCATGCAGGAGAGGAACAGCAAGACAGTGACCGACTTGCCGGGAAATTCGCGCGTCAGAGCATAGCCGGCCATGGCGTTCAGGAAGACATTGGCCACCACGACAATGGCCGAGACGATGACCGAGTTCAGCAGATAGCGGACGAAGGGAATGGCGTACCAGACATCGACATAGAAGAATGGATGCGGGTTCTCGGGCAAAAGAGCGGGGGGATAGACGAAGATATTCTCGCCAGTGAGGCTGGTCTTGAGAACCCAGTAGAAGGGCAGCAGCATGATGGCCGATACGAGCGCCAATGCGAGATGGGTCGGCCAATAGCTTCGGCTCATGATCACCTTCCCTGCTTGACGGAACCGGCGTCGCCGCCAGCCATGCGATTGGCCAAGAATGCCAGGGCGACAAACAGGACGAAGTTCACGACGGTCATCGCCGCTGCATAGTCGAACTTCGAAAGTTTGAAGGCAGTTGAATAGATGTAGGTGACCAGAAGGTCTGTCGCGTGTCCCGGGCCCCCGTCTGTCATCACGAAGATCAGGTCGAAGGCGGTGAACGAGTTGATGATGCCGACCACGAAGCAGAGAAAAATCGACGGCCTGAGCAACGGAAGAGTAATGCGCATGAAACGCTGGCGCGGAGTCGCCCCATCAATCGAGGCGGCCTCGTAGAGGTTTGGCGGTATGCTTTGCAGCCCGGTCAGGAGGATGATCATGTAGAAGCCGATCACCTGCCAGATCGAGGCCACGATAACGGCGATCAAAGCCCAATCATAGCTCTGCAGGAAGGGTATGCCCTGATCGATCACGCCGAGCGAGATCAGCACGTAATTGATGAGTCCGACCTTCTCGTTGTAGAGCCACTGCCAGATAATGCCGACGGCGACCGTCATGACCGGGTAGGACATGAAGACAATGGTGCGATAGACGCTGCGCCCGCGGATCGGACGATTGACCATCAGCGCAATGCCAAGCGCCAGCGCAATTCCCGCAGGCGCGGAAATCATGAACAGTACTGTGTTGCGCAGGACCTCCCAAAAGGCGGGATCGTAGAACAACATTTCCTTATAGTGATAGAGCCCCGCAAAGGTCGCCGGCTTGTAGGGCGACCAATACTGGACGGACAGGACGACATTCCAGACCATCGGAACGATTCTGTAGAGCGCAAAAATGGCCAGCGAAGGAAACAGGAACAACCAGACAAGCGTCAATTCGCGCCCGCGCTGGCTCGCGAAAAAACCTGTTCTTCCGTTTCCCCTGCCCCGCAAATCCGTTGTCGCCGGGGCAATTTTTTCCGTCGCCTCCATCTGCTGCATCTATTGCGAGGCGAGAATGCGGTTCACCTTTGCCTCGGCGGCATCAAGCGCCTCTTTGGCGGTCTTCTGGCCGAGCAGCGCCGCCTGAAGCTCTGGATAGAACGCCTCCTTGATCGCGGCATCCTTTGCGAACGGCCAGTTGCCGGTCAGCTTGTCGAGATTTTCAAGCTCGGTCTTGAGCGCGGGAACCACGGCTGGCACGTTTGCCTCAAAATACTTCATGAGTTCTTCGTTGACGGCCTTGTCGCCGGTGAGGTTGTTGGTGCCCTCGCCCATCATCTTCGCGCCACTGCCGCTGGTCGCAATCTTGACGAAATCCCAAGCTTCTTCAGGGTGCTTCGTCCCCGCTGAGATGACCAGTGAATGCGAATTGGGCGTCGCCCATCCGCCTGGCAGCGGTATCGACGCGACGCTGTCCTCATTGACCCATTCGCCCTTGCTCTTGAACCAGAGATAAGCGGGCGCATGTGCGTGGAGCATTCCAACGGTTCCTGCGGCGAACGCTCCGTTCGGCTCTACCCAGCGGCCGGTCCAACTGATCTTGTCGACAGCGCCTTTTGCAGTCAGCGCCGCAAGCTTTTCAACGAGAGCTACCGCCTCGGGCGTGTTGAACGCAGCTTTCTTCAAATCCGGCGTTGCAAGATCGATGCCGTTCGACTTGAACAGGGGCCAGTAGAGCCAGTCGAAATTCAAGGTCATGAAGCCTGACTTACCGGGGCCGGTCATCTTCTCGGCCATAGCCATCATCTCGTCAAAGGTTTCCGGATTCTTGTCGATGCCGGCTTCTTTCATCATGTTCTTGTTCAGAAACAGCAGCGTCTTGGTAATATAGAGCGGCATGCCATAATTCTTGCCGTCATAGATCCAGTTATTGGTGAATTCGGGGATCAGACGGTTGGCGTATTCCTGATCGCGTTGAAGCAGAGGCGTCATGTCCAGCAGGCCACCCTGTGAGGCGTATTCCAGCCAAAGGCCGCCCTGAATGTTGACCACGTCGGGCGGCGTTCCCGCCACGACCTGCGTTTGGTACCATGTCGGAAGCTCGGTTCCCTTCATATCGATGCGCTCGACATTGAAATCCGGGTGTAGTTTCTTGAACTCGTCGACCCAGGCGTTGAAGCCGTCCTGGAAATAGGGAATGTTCCAGGTTACGACCGTGATTTTCTTGTCTTGAGCCTGAGCCTGAGCAAACGGCAAGATAGATGCCAGCGCAAAAGCCGTTCCGGCCAGCAGCGTTGTTCTTCTCTTCATTCTTTCCTCCCTTGGATTCGAACTTTCGACAAGCACGAAACGTCACATCGGCGATCGGTATTCCGTTTTAGAACTTCAATAATATCTCCCGGCCCTCAGCCAGCGCGCGCTCGGCGGCAAGGCATATGAGGATGCGCTTTCGCGCTTCCTCGCCCGACACGATCGGCTTACCGGCAATGAATGCGTCGATCGCGAGCCGCAATTCCATATCGAGCTCAAAGAGCTCGCCTGATGGCTCTGCCTCCAGCTTGACGGGACGCGTCTCTCCGGTGGACTGAACCTTGATCTCGAAAGTCGGCTCGCGGGTTCTGTCTTCCGCGCCTGACCACCATGTCCTGATGGAGCCATCTGTGCCGACAAGTTCCATGACATGATGATGCTCGAAACCGGCCAGGCTTTGCGTGATCACAGCGTAGGCTCCTCCCGGCCAGCGGATCACACTGGAGAAGTTGTGAGCCATCGCTGATTCATTTCCCTTCACACCCGGCGCAGGACGGCCATTGCCGAACGCCATGATCCTGTCGGGGTCTCCTATCTCCTCGAAATACCACATGATGGAATCGAAGAAGTGGACTGGCTCCTCCAGGATCCAAGATCCGACTTTCGACCTGTCGTAACGCCATCCCCCCGATCCTTGCCGGTAGGGGAAGCGGAACAGCGAGACATTGGCATAGAGCGGCGTGCCGATCGTGCCCCCGACGACAAGCTCCTTCAACTTGCCCCACTGCGTCGAAAGCCTGAATTCATGCCCAATTGTGAGCACCTTGCCCGAGTTTTTCGCGGCATCTATCAGCCGGTCGCAGGCCTCGACCGACAACGCCATAGGTTTCTCCAGCAGCACGTGCTTGCCTGCCTTCAACGCAGCGACGCCGACTTCTTCATGCTGATGGTTGGGAACGACGATATCAACCGCCTCAATGGACCGATCAGCCAAAAGGTCATCATAACCAGTCATGACGGCGATGTTCGGGAAACGCGTGCGTGCAGCGTGTGCCGTCTCTTCGCTGTTGCACGCGATGGCGGCCAGTTCGGCGCCGGGAGCCTTCATGATGGCTTCCGCGTGATGCTTGCCCCACAGCCCGTAGCCAATCAGCCCAAATCGCACATTCGCCTCCCTGCGAATATAACGCGGCCATGTCGTTGCTCATGGCCAATCTTCTCTATCTTATAACTCTTATATAAGATTAGACTGCATCGCTACCGGTCTGTCAATTGCGGGCGCGGCCTCCTTCGCCAGAACGGCCCGTTTTCTGACCGGTAGCGCGAGATCGTGTAAGGCAACAAGCATGACGAACTCTGACACATTCGATTTCCGGCTGGCCAAATACGCCGTTTCGGTGCGGCGCGTGCCACTCGACATTCCCTTGCGCACATCGTTTGGTGTGATGACAGACCGGCCCGCCGTCTTCGTGCGTGTGACTGATCAGCAGGGCTGCAGCGGCTACGGCGAAGTCTGGTGCAACTTCCCAAGCATGGCTGCCGAACATCGGGCGAGGATTGCGCACGAACTGGTCGGCCCGCTTCTGATGGCGATGACGCCGCTGGCGACGGACAGCCCGTTTGACGCGATTATGGACAGAATGCATGTTCTTGCATTGCAAAGTGGCGAATGGGGCCCGTTTTATCAGGTCGCTTCCGGGTTCGACGCGGCCTTGTTCGACCTTGCAGCGCGGCGCAAGGACTTGCCACTTTCCGCCTTTCTAGGAGGCGCGGATGCTCGGCGAACGATTGATGTCTACGCTAGCGGTATCGGCCCAGAAGAACCCGCCGAGTCGATCAGGACTGCGCGCGCCAAGGGGCACGGCGCATTCAAAGTCAAGGTCGGATTCGGGGTTGAGATCGACGCGCGTACACTGGCGTTTGCTCGCGCGGCGGCTGGCGCTGACGCCCCCCTTATGGCTGATGCGAATCAGAGCTGGCAGATGAATTTCGCCTTGGCGATGGGCGAGGAATTTGGGCGTCACGATCTGGTCTGGATCGAGGAGCCGATTGCGGCAGACCGTCCGCTGGAGGAGTGGAAGACGCTGGCAGCCGGGATCGGTACACCCCTTGCCGGGGGCGAAAACATTACACGGCGCGAAACATTCGACGTGGTGACTTCACAGGCCGTATTCGCCTACGTCCAGCCTGACGTCGCCAAATGGGGAGGGGTCTCGGGCTGCCTGTCGGTCGCGCGCATGGCCGCTGTCGCCGGAGCGGTTTACTGCCCACATTTTCTAGGCGCAGGCGTCGGATTACTGGCGTCGGCCCACCTTCTGGCGGCGCGGCCCGAGGGAGGGATGCTCGAAATGGATGTCAATCCGAATCCGCTGCGCGACGAGCTGCTCGACGGACTTCTGACTGTCGACGAAAGCCGCGCAACAATTTCCGACAGGTCGGGAATCGGCATTTCGCCTGACGCGTTGTTCGATTGAGCGCCCGCCGATCAATCTGCCGAAGCAATCAGACGTTCTGTCTTCGCATCGAACAAATGCATCTTCTCTCGGTCGACGCGGACCCTGATCGTCTGCCCTTCCTTGAGCGTGGCCAGCGGCGGCAGACGGGCGATCACCTCTGCTCCGCCGAGCTGGAAGAATGTCAGCGTGTCGGAGCCTAGCGGCTCGAGAAAACTGATCGTCGCATCGAAGCCTTCGCCCTCGGAAGCGAGATGAAAAGCTTCGGGCCGCAGGCCAAGAACCAGTGGCTTGTCTGCAAGGCCCGCCGACACAGCAAGGCTGTCCGGAAGCGGCAGCATCAGGCCGCCCTCAATCGCCACTGCGCGCCCGCCCTTTGCAAGACGGCAGGAGATCTGGTTCATGCGTGGCGCGCCGATGAACCCCGCCACAAACAATGTCGCGGGGTGATTGTAGACCTGATCCGGCGTTCCGATCTGCTCGACATGACCGCCCTTCATGACGACGATCCGTTGCGCCAGCGTCATTGCCTCGACCTGGTCATGCGTAACATAGATTACCGTCGTGTCGACGGTCTGGTGCAACTTCTTGATCTCGGTGCGCATATCGGCGCGCAACTTGGCATCGAGATTGGACAGCGGCTCGTCGAACAGGAAGACTTCGGGATCGCGCACGATAGCACGGCCCATCGCCACGCGTTGTCGCTGGCCGCCTGACAGTTGCGCCGGCTTGCGCTCCAGAAGATGCCCGATATCAAGAATCTTGGCAGCATGTTCGACACGCGGACGAATCTCCGCCTTGCTCATGCCGCGCACTTCAAGCGCGAAGGCAAGATTACGGGACACGTCGAGATGCGGATAAAGCGCGTAATCCTGAAACACCATCGCGATATCGCGATCCTTGGGCGCAAGTTCGTTCACGACATTGCCACCGATCACGATCTCGCCGCCACTCACGCTTTCAAGACCTGCGATCATCCTCAACAGTGTACTCTTGCCGCAACCCGAGGGGCCAACCAGAACGACGAATTCCCGGTCAGCAATCTCGAGATCGACGCCGTGTACCACTTCCACAACGCCAAACCGCTTGACCACATTGCGTAAGATGACTTCCGCCATTCCCAGCGCCTTCCCTCAATATTGTGTCCGGCGACACATTTCCATCCGCTTGAACCGCATCGATGCGCCTCCTCAACCCGTCAGATCGAGCACAGGCAGGCCAAGCCGCGACGCCACATTGTCGACCGCTCCTGCGTGGTCTCCATAGATCAACGCCATGTGGTGCTCGATGCCGGCGTTCAGCATGCGATCCCGGACAATGGAGACCGGGGCATCGAAGCGAACAACTCCTGATGTTCCCGAAAATGACGGTGGAGCCGCGATCATTTCGCCCGTCGCAAGCGTCATCATGGCGCTTCCGCGTGCCTGGCTGATGCGCGCAAACGTGACCCTGCCGGGTTTCAGCGCAAACTGCATGAGCAGCGGCATTCGCCGATTTGAATGGATTGTCGCTGCCGGTGGGCAGGCGGGATCGGCCATGCTGCGCGGCGCCTGGCCGCAATGCCACACCACACCCGTATTCGTTTCGTTGTCCATATCGACGATATCGGCCAGAAAGGCGGATTGTTTCCCAATTCCCTGCAGCATGAGCGATGTCACCGCCCCGTAAACGTCCGACTCGCAGGCGCAGGGCACTCTGGCCTCCCCCATCAGCGCAACAGGCCCGCAGACCGCGGCGCCATATTCGGTGAAGGTTTCGGGCCAGCAGCGGATGGAGAAGGCCGAATATTGACCATCGCGCTGTATCTCCTCAAGCGCCACGCCAAGCCGCATCGATCGATCGAGTTGTTCCTGATCGACGTCGCCTATGCCTTCAAGCGCCGCAACCTTGCCGCGCATGGCTGCAATGGCGGCGGCATTGGTTGATCTTGCTCTGTCGAACAGCGCATCCAGGGGAAGTCTGTCCACATGCACATCTGCCAGAGCCTCCAGGCGCGCATCATCATAGGCGCAGGTATCAAAACCGCCTGGATGCGCGCCAATGCGGCCGATCTTTGCGCCTGTAATCGCGGCAAGACCCAGGGCGCCACCCGCTTCGTCTCCCTGCCGCGCGCTGCGAAGGGCCGGAGGCGCAGCATCGCCGCGCTCAAGCCATTCCCTCACGCGCTCTTGGCAATCGCCCGTCCGAGGATCGAGATAGAGATCAACAAGGCCCCGACCACGCAGGCCAAGAGCATGAGACGCGAGGTTCAGCCCGCAAAATGCGTTGAGGCGCAACCTGCCGCCATTTCGAGGCTCCGGAAACGCCCACATATGAACCCGGTTTGCGAAGCGGTCTGAAATTCGCGCGATCGCTTCCGCATCCGTAAACGTCGCCTGAATGACGACGACACCATCTGGCTCCAGGGCTGCTACGGACTCGATCTGCACGTCCACGGCGTCATTGTCGAACAGCATGTCGCGTGCGCCAGCGAGTTCCACGCCAGCGTTGTCCAGACATGCCAGTGCGCTGCCGGCCAGTGCTCGCGCATAGTCGACGTCAAAATTGATCCGGCCAAGAACAAACAGGCCATAGCGCAGGGTCATGCGTGCGCCTCCGGATAGACGATCCGGAAACTGGCATCGGCTGGCTGGGCCATCGGCTGACCTGCATGCAGTGGATGCTCGAACCAGGGGCGCGCCTGCGCGTCGGTCAATGCGTTGATGGCGCGCATATACTGCACTGCTTCACCCGCCAGGTCCGACCGGACCCTGTCCCAGTCAGGAAAGTGGTCGAACGCGTCGAGCCAGATTGCACGGCCCGCAAGAAAGCCGGAGGCGCCCGCACGATAGGCGCAGCCGAGCACCGTCTCGAAATCATCCTTTCCCGCGCCAGCCGAAAGCATTACCCAGGGTCGGCCGGCAAGCTTTCCCATCTCGTCGAACAGACGCTGGGCCTCGTAGGCGCGGTCCTTGATCATCGCTGCCGGAACCGGACTTTCCAGCTTGAAAACATCGACCAGATAGTCCGGCTTGGCGAATTCCTCGACGCTTTCGAGCACCTGGTCAGCGCGCTTGCTCTGCATCTCGACATAGTCGCGTGTCTGTTCGGCGTCGTTGGCAAGCGGATAGACCAGAAGTTCGAGCAGGAACGGGATATCGAACCGAGCGCAATGTTCGCCGATCCGCTTCCCGAAATCCTTTTGGGCGCGCAATACGTCCGGCCCGGCGTCCGGCCGATACCAGATGAGCACCTTGACCGCATCGCCTCCGAGACGCTTGATCTTGTCCACGGACCAGTGGTCAATTTCGGAGGATAGACGCCCCTGACCTGTCTCGTGAAAAATCGAATCTTCCAGAGTAACGACGAGCCCCTTGCGCGGGGAAAGTGCGTCTATGGCGAACGGATAGGCGTAGTGTGGATCGAGTAGCGCCGCAGTCGCCTCGCCCTGCAAGGTCTCGATCAGCATTCGCTTGAACATCGCGACGTCCAGATAGGGCGCTTCCTTGAGCCCGCGCGCCTTGGCGATCGGCCCCTTGATCGGAGGTCTCTGGTCGACTGCAAGCATCTTGAAGCGGCCGTCATCGTCGGCCATCCGTCGCATGCTCCAGTATTTTCCGGCTGATAGCGCCATCACATTCCAACCATCAATGCCTGTTGTCCGGTGCTCCGCGCCAACGCTAGGGTTTCCGCCTTTCCGGGCAAAGCTCGCCATCCGGAACCGTGGGCGCATTTCAACGCAGCCGCCGCATTGGCGAAGATAATCGCGTCGCGCTCTGAAGCGCCTTCGCCAAGCGCCAAGGCAAAGGCACCGTGCCATACATCGCCCGCGCCGAGCGTGTCGCGTGCTGTCACCTGGAAAGCGGGAACGTCATCGACAACGCCGTTGGTGAAGAAACTCACGCCCGCAGAGCCACGCGTCACGGCCACCCAGCAAGGCAACCGTTCTGCGGCGGCGCGGATCGCGTCCTGTGCATCAGATATCTGGGTGAATTCCAGCAGGCCGGGCGTCGAAAAGACGACATGGCTGGCGGCGTTCATTGCCGGTAGCAGCGCAGCAATATCATTTTCAGCGTCGATTACGGCAGGAATGCCGGCATCCTGCGCCATTGTTGCTACGCGAAGTGCACCCTGGGGCCAGCGCTGGTCTGCAACCACGGCGTCGAAACCGTTGAGAAGATCAGACGGCAACATCGAAGCAGCCTCCGGCAGGCCCTTGCCGCGAAAATTGACGATCTGCCGCTCACCCGACGCGTCGACATAAACTGACGAGACCGGCGCCGACGTCTCGTCGGAAACGACGGTCGGCGAACAATCGACCCCGGCGGAGGCAAGGCTCGCCAGTATGGCGTTGGAATTGGCGTCCCGCCCAAGCCGCGTACAAAGCACTGCTTCGCCGCCAAGCCGGGCTATGCTGACGGCAGCCACGGTTGCCGGGCCGCCCGCCTGCGTCGTGTAGTCCTTCGCTCGATATTTCTCGCCTGACGCCGGAAACGCGTCGATCTGGAATACGTGGTCCAGCACCGCCATACCTAGAGATAAGATCCGCGCCATGAGTTCGATCGTCGCCGCCTGAAATCTGTATTCTTTGGTGGAACACGGTTTCTCACATCGTGTCTTAGTCTTATGTCTTTTACAAGACTTACCGGCAATTTGCGCATCGATGGTCCGGTCACGTGCGTTGCCGGCCGTCAAAGCTTACCGATCAATTGAACGAGCGCCGTGTCGACTGGAACGCCTTCGCGCAAGGCTTCGACGCGACGTTCGTGCCGTTTGCTGCCCGGCATCCTGGCCCCCTGTTGCGACGTCACCGCCATTTCAAGCGCGCCGATCCATTCGCCGAGATTACCTGCGCCAAATGCGGCGGGAGAGAATGTAATCAAGAGTTGCCCGGTGCCAGGCGGTGGGCCTTCGGCGTCAAGAAATGAGCTGGCCTCGCCTGGGCGATTGGCGCCAACAAGCCCTCCCGCCAGCAGTTCGACCATCATAGCGAGCACCGCTCCCTTTGGCCCGCCCATCGGGAGCATCGCGCCTGCGAGCGCCTGGGCTGGATCCGCCGTGTCGCGGCCATCGGGTCCGATCGCCCAGCCTGGCGGGATCTGCTCGCCCTTCTGCCTGGCAGCCATGATCTTCCCACGCGCCACCTGGGAGAGTGAAAGATCGATCACCAGCGCAGGGCCCGACGCGCGCGGCGCGGCCATCGCGATGGGATTGGTGCCAAATAGCGGACGGATCCCGCCAGCGGGTGGAATGGCCGCTGGCGTGTTCGCGAACATCAGGCCAACAAGGCCGCGATCGGCAAGTGCCTCGACCCAGTGTCCGGCGACGCCGCAATGATGTGAATGATTCACACCGGCGGCCGCAATACCCGTCAGTGGGGTAGCTTGAACAAGCCAGTCCGCCGCCATCTCAAGTGCAGGAAAGGCAAAGCCCGATGCCGCGTTGACACGCGCAGACGCCGCTGCGGCGACAGTCAGCTTGGGTTTTGCTCTGCCATCGATCTTGCCGCTGCGAAGCTGGGCGCAATAGCTCTCGACGCGCCGCAAACCGTGACCCGACTGCCCGTCAATCTCGGCGCGAACCAGCGCGCGCGCGACCGATTGCGCCGTATCAGCCGAAGCGCCCGACCGTTCGAGCGCGACGCTGACTATGTTCTCAAGTTGCCCGATCGTCCACAGGCTGCTCATTGCGCTACACCCAGCGCCGCCAACACGGCGTCAGCGATGACGTTGCCGACGCGGCTGTTTGATTCCTCAGTCACGCCAGCGATATGCGGCGTCAGGATCAGCCCCTCAATGCCCTCGAAATGAGCAGCCGATCCAGCGGTCAGCGGCTCAATCTCAAACACATCAAGCGCTGCGCCTGCGAGCGTGCCATTTTTCAGCGCCTCCGCCAGCGCCATTTCATCGACCACCCCGCCTCGCGCCGTATTGATGAGGATCGCTCCTTTCCTGACTGTTGCAAGCGCCTTGCCGTCGATCATGCGCCGTGTTGCGTCTGTCAGTGGAACATGCAGCGATATGACATCGGAGCGGGCCAGCAGTTCAGGCAGAGTCAGGGACTGCGCGTCCGACCAGGCCGGATCGTCTTGCGACAGCATTGGGTCATGCGCGATGATCGTCATTCCAAGGGCGCGCGCACGCGCGGCCACCGCCCTGGCGATCGCGCCAAAGCCCACAAGTCCCATGACGCGACCCGACAGTTCGCCGCCGATCAGCCTCTGGCGTGGCCATTCGCCTGCGATGACGTTCTGTGTCGCGCCATAGGCGCCTCGAGTCAGCGAGAGCGCTGCAGCGATTACATATTCGGCGACAGAAATCGTGTTGGCGCCAGTGGCGGGCGCTACGAGCACGTTGTGCGCCGCGCAGGCTCGAACGTCGATATTGTCGAGCCCAACCCCCAGCCGACCGACGATCCGCAGATGCGGCGCAGCAGAAAGAAGCGGCAGGTCGACACGCGTGCGGTTGCGCACGATAAGACCGGCTGCGTCGCCAAGTTCATCCATGAGCCTGCCGCGGTCATCCACTAGCGCGGGATCATACAGAACACTGAACGCAGCGCCGAGGCGTTCGACCGCCTCCTGGTCCATGAATTCCGAGATGACAATCCGCTCCACGCCCTCAGCCCCTGTAACACGGCAAGTTCAGTTTAGGCGCTTCGATAAAGCTTGGTCATAACGAATTCGCGGTGACCCAGCGCTTCGGCGGCGGTATTTCGGCCATTGGCGGTGCGCGCAATCATCGAGATCAGCACGTCGCCCGCCTGATCCAACGTCATCTCGCGCCTCAGGATCCCGGACACATCAACGTCAATATGCTCACCCATCGTGCGCACGGTGCGTGGATTAGCAGTGATCTTGATAACCGGAACGATCGGGTTGCCAACGACATTGCCCTGCCCAGTCGGGAAGGTATGGATCACATAGCCTGCTGCGGCCATCAGGGTGACGCATTCGGCGGCTGCCGATGAAGAATCCATGAAATAGAGACCGGGACCGGACGTCGGCGCCTCCGCCGCATCCAGAATGTCGATATAGCGTGAGGTTCTGCCAATCTTCTCGAGATTGCCCAGCGCCTTTTCTTCAATAGTGCTCAGGCCGCCTTCGATGTTTCCTCTGGTCGGCTGCGATTCAGACAAATCATCAACCTTGTGCGCCTCGATGACATCTTGCTGATAGGCTCTCCACATCTTCATCCAGCGCTCGCCTACATCGGGAGCTGCCGCTCGCGCCGCGCAAATGTGTTCCGCCCCTGTGATTTCCGATGTCTCGCCAAACACTCCGTAGATGCCAAGCGGAAGCAGCTTGTCATACATGTTGCCGACCGTCGGGCAGGAGCCCAGCCCGGTTGTCGTGTCGGATTCACCGCACTTGGTCGAAATCCAGAGGTCAGACAGGGCGCACTCCTCACGTTGCAGTTCGCTTGCCCAGTGAACGAAGTCTTTCGCAGCGCGCGAGGCCGCGGCAATTGTTGCAATATCGCCTTTCTGCTCGATCGAGAATCCAGCCACCGGCTTGCCCGTCTTGGCGATGCCGTCAACGATCCGTTTGGTCCAGCCAGGTTCGATGCCGATGACAACGACTGCGGCGACGTTCGGGTTTGCCCCCGTGCCGATCATTGTCCGGAAATGCAGGTCGAGGTCCGCTCCGAATTGAAGCCGCCCATACGAATGAGGCAAGGCAAGCGTTCCCTTGATGTTGCTGGCCACCGCCTCACAGGCGGCGTTGGAAATATCGTCGACGGGCAGGATCACGACATGATTGCGGACCCCGACGCGGCCGTTCTCGCGGCGATAGGCGTGAATGGATGTGCTAACCTGGGTCATCGCCCTACCACCGCTTTGTCTTCAGGTTGTGCACATGCACATGTTCACCTCGCGTAATGTCGGCAACAAAGACGCCAATGTCCTCGCCGTATTTCACTGCGGTATCGCCCTTTTTCAGGTCTGTGAGGGCGACCTTGTGGCCGATAGGAATGTCGTGTTTTGCAACCAGATGGAATTCGGAATTGTCGGCTGTCACAATCCCCAGCATTTCCGTTCCAGCCGCGAGGCCTTCCACGACGACAACCGCTACATTGTCCCGTGATTCGTGAGCAAGCAGATGTGGAATCGCCATCAAATCCCCCTTGGCATCGCCGATTACGGCCCGGTTGGCGGAACGCATTTTGGTATTATGTCAGCGGTCGGCATAGTGTCTTCTGGGTTACAATTATCAAACTCTTATATAAGATATAAGATTTCGGAGATAGACATGTCAACGTTCGGATTGCGCAGATGAGCCCGCCGACCAGCACCTTGCCGCAGTCTGCAGCCCGCCCCGGCTACAGCCCGCTCTATCTCCAGGTCAAACAGACCCTGGTTGAAAAGATGATCGCCGGTGAATGGCCGCCCGGCGCGCTCCTGCCCTCCGAGCAGCAGCTCGGCCTACGGCTCGGCGTCTCCCAGGGGACCGTCAGAAAGGCGCTGGATGCGCTTGCTTCCGAGAACATCGTCGTGCGTCACCAAGGGCGCGGCACCTTCGTCTCCGAGCACGACCAGCAACGCACGCTGTTCCAGTTCTTCAAGCTTGTCGATGAACAGGGAGAGAAGCGCTTCCCAGAGACAGTTGACAGCCGGCTGTCATTGGTTGCCGCAAATGCGGCGGAGCGCGCCGCGTTCGGCCTTGGCGCAAATGCGCGGGTCTGGCATCTGTTCCGCAATAGAGCACTTAAGGGCAAGATCACTCTGACGGAAAAGATAACGCTTGCGGCCGAGCGCTTCCCCCGCCTCGATGCGCACAAGCCGCTGCCCAACAACGTCTATCAGCTTTACGAGCGCCAATATGGGACGACGATCACAAGAGCGGTCGAAAAGCTCCGCGCCGTATTGGCCGATGACCGCGATGCCGAGGCTCTCGGCTGCAGTGTTGGCGCACCTATTCTGCAGATCGACCGCAATGCCTACGGGCTTGACGGCGCGTTGGCAGAGGTTCGCCGGTCGCACTGCATGACTGAAGACTTCCACTATCTGTCCGATCTCCATTGAAGACAGGGCTGACCGGATTGTAACGGGTCTTGTCTGAACGTATGACTCAGATGTAAGACTTCGAGAAGCCGGAAGGCAGGGGACGCCTGTGAGTCAAGCAAGGTACGAAGGGGTCGATCCCGTCACCGAGGCGGCGTTGAGTGCGACAGTTGCGGATATCGAACAACAGACTGTCTGTCCGCTGAGGTTTCACGACGACATGGATTCGCTGCGCCAGGTGATGGCGGCGCAGCTTTTTGATGACATTGGCGAGTGCCTTGCCCGCAAAGGCCAGGCGACCCTGATCGTGCCCGTCGGTCCCGTCGGGCAATATGAACTGCTGGCCGAGCGTTGCCGCAATGAGGGCATTTCGCTCGCCAATGTCACACTCATCGTCATGGACGAATATTTGACTGCGGACAATCGCTGGATACCCGACACGGACCCGCTCAGCTTTCGCGGCCACATCGAGCGCAATCTAACATTGAAACTGCCGGCAGGCACACAGCCTGAAATCGTGGTCCCCGATCCGCTGGCGCCTCACCGCGTTGGCGATGTGATTGCACGGCGAGGACTGGACTACACCTATGCAGGCGTGGGAATTACCGGCCATCTGGCCTTCAACGATCCGGTGCCGGGCCGCGACGATCCCGACTGGTTCTCCGGGTTGCCGACGCGCGTGGTGGCGCTCTCTGCGGAAACGCGGCTGATCAATTCGGTAACGGCCGCCAAGGGCAATACGCTTCTGGTCCCGCTTTCGGCCGTGACTGTCGGCATGCGCGAAATTCTCGCCGCCGACCGTATTCGCATATGGATGAACCGAAGCTGGCAATGCGCGGCAGTTCGACGAATCCTGTTCGGACCGGTCACCGGCGCCTTTCCCGCGTCGCTTGTGCGCCGACATCCCGACTGGACGCTCGACATAACGCGCGATGTGACGCAAATGCCGGAGCCAGCCCTGCGATGAAATCACCCGAAGAAACGATCATCCTCCCGCATCTGGACGATGTCGGCGTCAGCGCCGGGTCTGTGCACGCCTGGAAGGCCTTGCGCGCCGCAGGCGTCGTCCGTTCTGCATCGGTGATGGTTCCTTGCCCCTATTACCGCATGGCACTTGACGATTATCTATCCGATCCTGATCAGGATCTTGGGATACATATCACCCTGACCTCCGAATGGTCCCATTACCGCTGGTCGCCCATGGTCGGTCGGGTTGGCGGCCTTGTCGACTCGGAAGGCTACTTTCACCGCCGTCCGGAGGCTGTTGCGGCAAATGCAGACCCGACCGCAGTCGCAGACGAGATCGCCGCACAGATCGAGCGTGCGGTTGGCGACGGAATACGCCCAACTCATGTGGACGCGCATATGGGAACTGCATTGCTTCCCGAATTCGCCGAGACATTGAGGCAAGTTGCCGGGCGATATGGCATTCCGGTGCTGTCCTGCGCCAATCTTGACGATCTTTTCAGCATTGTTAGGCTGGCGGATCTGGATACCGCTTATGTGGCTGACCTAGCGGCAGGGGCGCGGAGGCGCGGCGATCCGGTATTTGACCGGTTCTTGATCGGCTTTACGCCCGAATATCAAGACGCCGAGACTTTTTACTGCCGGTTTCTCGCCGATCTGCCCGCGGGCAGTTACTGGCTCGCAATGCACGCCAACGCGCCTGACGACATGGAATTCTATGCTCCGCACATGGCTAGGCCGCGAGCAGAGGAATTCAACCTCTTCTCGCGTTCTGAAAGCATCTCTGCCTTCGGCGGCGCCAAACTGGTCAACTACCCCGAATTTTCGGCTGCCGCAGGGGTGCTCTGATAGCCCCCGCAAGTTGGCGGGGTCTGAAAGTAGAATCTCTTTGCGATAGGCGCTGACGGGGAATCGATCAGGACGGCTTTGTGCTCGATGAGATTGTCCACAGCCGACGCAACACCAAGGCCGCCAAGCGCTTGCCGACAAGACTGCTTAGGAAGCAGGGCGTAGCTCCGAAGCGCATGATCACCGACAAGCTGTGTTCTTACGGTGCGGCAAAATGCCAAGTCATGCCGGATGTCGAGCATCGATCCCTCAAAGGCTTGAACAACCGCGCCGAGAATTCAAATGTGCTGCTGCGAAAACGGCAACGGATGATGCGGGCTTCCGATCGCCGGGATCGTTGCAACGGTTTGCC
Source organism: Mesorhizobium sp. (assembly GCA_036742015.1). GTDB lineage: Bacteria > Pseudomonadota > Alphaproteobacteria > Rhizobiales > Rhizobiaceae > Mesorhizobium_A. The sequence continues at coordinate 149,376 of DAINRF010000001.1, forward strand.
TCCATCTTCTCTGCTATCCGCAACCTGTTCGTTCCACCCCGCTCCAAACGCTCCGCTCTCGCTATTTGTCTTCACCGCCTCAACGCTATCGCGGAATGGAAGACCGTCACCGGGATGCCGGCCTGACAGCCGACGCCCGAACTAGGCTCGGCCCCGTTAAGTTGATAGCTCCCCTGGCCGATATGCGGGCCCGCACCACCTATTTGGTCCAGATCGGCAATATCTCTATGCAGACAAAAGAGCACGCTTCGCTACGTATGAAACGCATCGGAGATTATGTCGAGGCGTTCACCGGGCAGGTCCCGGAACAGCGCGAACTGGACCGCTTCTACGCCCGCCGCGGGTACAAACCGCGCTGAGGGGCGCATGTCGCTTTTCACGCGCGATGTTCCGTTTTGTGCAAGCGAACGCCGCCCGGCGGTGGCAGCATTGTGACCGTCTATAGCGATTGGCAGCGATGAGCGGATTTGCAGGAAAGATCGTCCTTGTGACGGGTGCCGCCGGAGGCATTGGCGGCGCGGTTGTGCGCACACTGAAGGCAAAAGCGCGCGTGTCGCCGTCGCAGACCGCGACACATCGAAAGCCGCGGTCGGCGTGCATCTCGACGACAATCTGCTCGACCCCGCCTATTGTGATGCCCTGCCGCAAAAGGTGGCCAAAGCGCTCGGCAGTCTGGACGTCATCGTCAACAATGCAGGCGTCATCACCCGAGGCTGCGTGACCGAAACCTCCGACGACGACGGCGGCTCTCGCTTGGTGTCAATGTCGAAGCACCGTTCCGCATATCGCACGCCGCAATCCCGATCCTCGTCGCGCGCGGCGGCGGATCTATCGTCAACGTCTCTTCCTGCTGGGGCGTGCGGCCGGGTCCCAACCACGCGGTCTACTGCATAAGGAACAGTTCGATTGATGTTCAACGATACAGTCTGCCTCTGGCCTTGACCGGTTCGAGCAGTGAGAAATCGCCCTGTTCAACCTCAAATCCACCCGGAAACGGGGGGCGCGGCTCAAGGCCCAATGCCTCTAACACGCGAGCATCGCGATAATAGGCGCGCGCAACGACGGCTTCCAACACGACGAACGGACCGGGATTCTCGCCGCGCAGACGCGTCAGACATGCGATCTGTTGGTCGCGCGGCAGGGCAGCAAGACTTCCGGCAGCTTCAATGTCTATCAGCGTCAGCACTCTTTGAAGTTCGGCGGCGTCTCGTGACGGAAAATCCATCATGTCACTGATGATTGCCTCGTCGTCAGCTCCCGGCATTGCGAATTCGTCACTGGACGGGATCATGTGACCGGCGATGCAGCGCAGGCACGCGATGTTGTCCGGCGAAAGCGCATCTTTGACCGTCGTTTCCCGGTTCGCGTCCATCTGATTGCTAGTCGAAGAGATCATAGAGTCTGCTCTTGATCTGATCTGCAACATAGAGTGCGATCGCCTGAATCGTTGATGTAGGGTTGACGCCACCGGATGTCACAAACACACTTCCATCGACGATGAAGAGGTTCTTCACGTCGTGAGCCCTGCCCCACTCGTTGACGACAGATTTTCGGGGGTCCGTTCCCATACGGGCGGTGCCAAGAAGATGCCAGCCGGCATAGGGAAGCGGTGAACGGGTGGTAATGTCTTTTGCGCCGACCTGGCGCAAAATCTCTGTTCCACGCGCCACCGAATGGTCGAGCATTCTTTGCGTATTCTCACTGATCCTGTAGGTGATCTTCGGCGCTGCGATGCCATTGCCGTCCTTGATCGTCGGGTCGAGCGTGACGCTATTGATCTCTTCCGGCAGATCCTCGCAGATCGAAACCATGCCTGCCTGATGATCGAAAAGCTGGCGATAGGCAGCGTGATGGCCGTCGCCCCAAGGTATCAGCCGGTCCGCCATTCCATTGACCGCCGTCATGACCGGTCCGAAGCCACGCGTGAACTGATAGCAATAGCCGCGCGCAAAATCCCTTGCCGGATCGGTTTCGTAAAACTCCATGCTCCACATGTAGACGCGCGAACCGCGAAAGCCGTCCTGCTTCTGGTCGAAGCGTCCCCGCACCAGCGCATAAGGATGCAGCATCAGATTGCGGCCAAGCTGGCGGCTGGAATTGGCGAGGCCATCGGGAAAACGCTCCGATGCGGAATTGAGCAAAATCCGGGGAGTGCCAATTCCGTTGCATGCCATGATGACGATTTCAGCAGGCTGAAACACCTCATTTCCGTCGCCGTCAAAATACCAGGCGCCGGTGGCCATCCGGTCGTCATTGGTCTCGATGCGGCTGACGCGGCAATTGGTGCGCAACTCGACACGATTGCGCAGCGCTTCCTGCCAATAGGTAATGTCGGTGGACGCCTTGGCGCCCTGCGCGCAACCATGACCGCAATGGCCCAGATTGATGCAGGGCGCCCGTCCTTCATATTCGCGCGAGGCGATGGCGCTGTCAGATGGCCACCAGTGCCATCCAAGTTCGTTCATCGCCTTGCCGAAAATCGTTCCCGTGCGGCCAAGCGGCAGCGGCGGCATGACCGCTTCCTTTGGCGGATAGGCAGGGTCGCCGGCAAGACTTGAGACACCCATCATGCGGTCATTGACGGCGTAGTATGGCTCCAGTGTCTGATAGTCGATCGGCCAGTCATCCGCCACGCCGTCCAGCGACCGGACCCGGAAATCGGAGGGATGCAGGCGCGGGAAGTGACCGGCATAGAGGACGGTTCCTCCTCCGACGCCATTGAAATTGGCGATCTTGATCGGCGACGCGTCGTCGTTGATCGGATAGTCCGCCGGCGCAGCGCGCCGGTTTGGGCTTATCGCATAATCCTCAACCTGCCGGCTCTCCCAGTCTCGGCCTGTGGCCGGGTAGCGCGCCGAATCCGGCCAATCGCCCTGTTCGAGACAGAGTATCCTCATACGCGTGTCGGCAAGGCTCCACGCCACCGCTGCGCTTGATGCGCCAGCGCCGACGATCAGGACGTCAACGGGTTCGTTCATCTCGAAGCGCTTCTGTTTTCCGCGGGTCGATGCTTGCCCTATATCGAAAGCTGCGGATTGCGGGTGCGATGATAGAGGCCAACCGACGGAAGCGGCGGATATTTCTTCAATGCCGCCTCAACCGGTTCTGTTCCCCAGCCGGGGCGGTCCGGCAGGATCAAATAGCCGTCCTTGTATTCCGGTGCATGACTGAACACCTCCGTATCCCAGGAGACGCGATCGATATCGGTCTCCATGATCCGCATGTTCGGAACGACGGCGCTGAAGTGCGCATTCATCATGGTGCACAGATGTCCGTAGAAATTATGCGGCGCAACATTGATGTCGTAGGCCTCGGCCGCCGCCGCGATCTTGAGCGACTGCCACACACCATTCCACGGCGTGTCGATGATGGCCACATCGATTGACTGGTTCTCGAAATAGGGCAGGAATTGCTGCACGCCGATCAACGTTTCGCAGGATGAGATCGGGTGGGCGCTCTGAGAGCGGATAAGCGCCAGCGCTTTGGGATCAAGCGTATCGATCTCCACCCAGAACAGGTCGAGATCACGTATCTCACGCAAGAATTTGAGATAGCCTTCCGTGCGCGCATTGAAGTTCAGGTCCAGCAGGATGTCGATGTCCGGCCCGGCGGCTTCGCGCATGATCTCCAGATGCTTGCGCAAGTTTTTCAGAATATCGCGCTCGACATTTCGGGCCGGATCATGCGGACGGCCAAAGCCCGGAGACCAGGCGTCGATCCGGTCCTGTTCGTCATAGAGGAATACGTTGGTCTTGAGCGCTGAAAAGCCCCAGTCGCGAACGTCGCGAGCGATCTGGCGAACGCCGTCAGCGTCAACGATTGGCGGCGAGAAATGTTCGGTGCGCATTCTGTAAGAAACACAATGCGACCAGTAGACCCTGATCTTGTCGCGCACCTTGCCGCCAAGAAGAACATGACATGGAACGTCGAGGGTCTTCGCCTTGGCGTCCAGCAAGGCGTTCTCGATCGCGCCCATCGCCTGCCCCACGACGCCGCCGGCGGCCGGCCGCGTCACGTTGCGCAGATCTTCATGGATATGCTCGTGGAACATGGCGCTCTGGCCGATCAGCCTGTGGCTGAGTTGTCCAATGACATGCGCCACTCCCGGCGACCCGAAATTCTCGTCGAACTCGCTCCAGCCGACGATACCGTCCTCGGTCGTGATCTTGAGGAAATGATAGTTGCGAAACGAGTTGCTGCACGACAGCGTTTTGGCCTCGGCAATAATGGCATTCTTTTTCATGATTCTTCTCTGCTGAGATTGCTGATGGATTGAAGCTGGCGAGCTGCGATTTTTCGGCGCTGGATCAATCCCAGCCTGAAATCGATTTGACGTCGAGGAACTCCTCGATTCCAAGGTGACCGCCCTCGCGCGCACGGCCGGATGCTTTCACGCCGCCAAACGGCGATCCTGCGCCACGCGGCTGGCCGTTCATTTCAACCATTCCGGAGCGCAGCCGGCGCGCGACACGCTGACGGCGGTCGCCGTCCTGGCTCTGGACATAGTTCGCCAGCCCGTAAGGCGTGTCGTTGGCGATCGAGATTGCTTCCTCCTCGTCGTCGAAGGGGATGATCGTCAAAACCGGACCGAAGATCTCCTCGCGGGCAATCGTCATATGGTTCGACGCGTCGGCAAAGACCGTCGGCTGAACATAATAGCCTCGATTGAAGCCGGCCGGCCGGCCTGGTCCACCCGCGACAAGACGCGCTCCTTCAGAGAGACCCGTGTTGATGAGGTTCTGGATGCGCTCGAACTGGGCCGCGGAAATGACCGGCCCGATATGGTTTCCAGGCAGAGTTGGCGGCGCGACCAGGATCGACTTCGCAACGTCGCCCGCCACGCGGGTTGCGCGGTCATAGATCGAGCGCTGCACCAGCATTCGCGACGGAGCGTTGCAGTTCTGGCCACTATTGACGAAGCACTGGCGTACGCCACGTTCGATGGCCATGCCGTCAGCGTCTGCGAAGACGATGTTTGCTCCCTTGCCGCCGAGCTCCAGTCCGACGCGTTTCACTGTGTCGGCAGCTGCTTTGGTGATTGCGATTCCGGCTCGGGTCGAACCTGTGAAACTCACCATGTCAACATCAGGATGCGTGACGAGCCGCTGCCCGGCCACCGCGCCATTGCCGTGAACGAGATTGAACACGCCTGCGGGCACGCCGGCCTCGTCGAGTATCCGGGCAAACAGATTGGCCGACAAAGGCGCCATCTCGGACGGCTTCAGAACAACCGTGCAGCCGGCCAGCAAGGCAGCCGCCACTTTCAGGGTGATCTGGCTGATCGGCCAGTTCCAGGGCGTAATCAAAGCGGCCACGCCGACGGGCTCAAGCGCAATTCTGTCCGCCGGCGCATGCGCACCAAGCGGTCGAATGAATTCGAAATTCTGCATCGCTGCCAGATAATTGGCCATGTGGCGTGGGCCGGAACCTGCTTGCGCCTGTCGCGCCAGATCGATGGGAGCGCCCATTTCCTGCGAAATCGCCCTGGCCATCTCTTCGGTCTTGTCGACATGAATGGATCGAATGCGCTCGACGAGAGCCATGCGGTCAGCTGGAGACGTCATCGACCAGGACGGGAAGGCGCGTTTGGCTGCGGCAATCGCATTGTCGACGGCGCTGACATCTGCAAGACGGACGCTGCCAAATTGATCCTCTGTGGCAGGATCAACAAGCGGATGGGTCTCTCCGGCGCCTGCATCCACCCACAGGCCGTCAACGTAGAACTGTCGCAGTTCGGTCATCTCGCATACCCCCTTGTCAGGCAATCTCGCGACGCTTGCCGCTTGCGGTATCGAAGACATGCAGATCCGTTGCATCGGAATGAAGATGAATCGTTTCGCCTGGTTTCGCCGATGTGCGGCCACGCACGAGCACGCGGATATGCCGCTCACCAATTCGGCCCGTGATCTGGGTCTCCGAGCCGGTCGGCTCCACCACCGAAATGATCATTGGCCAGCCTTTGTCGGCAATATGCAGATGCTCCGGCCGGACGCCGATGGTCACGCTGTCTTTGCCGGTGATCGGCGCAGGAAGCTCCAGGACAAGTTCGTCATCAACAACCAGACGTCCTTTGTCGTCAGGACGCCCGTCGATAAAATTCATCGGCGGCGAACCGATAAAGGCGGCGACAAACAAAGTCTGCGGCTTGTCATACAGCTCAAGCGGCGGCCCCATTTGCTCGACTACTCCGCCGTTGAGCACCACGACGCGATCGGCGAGCGTCATGGCTTCAATCTGGTCGTGGGTCACATAAATGGTCGTGACACCCAGCCGCTGATGCAATTCCTTCAGTTCGGAGCGCATCTGAACCCGCAGCTTGGCGTCGAGATTGGACAGAGGTTCGTCAAACAGGAAGACGTTGGGGTTGCGCACGATGGCGCGGCCCATGGCAACACGCTGACGTTGACCGCCCGACAGGGCCTTCGGTTTGCGATCAAGAAGCGCTTCCAGCCCAAGTATACGGGCGGCGTCATCGACGCGGCGATTGATTTCCTCGCGTGGCGTTTTTCGCTGGCGCAGAGCGAAACCCATGTTCTCGCGCACGTTCATATGCGGGTAGAGCGCATAATTCTGGAACACCATCGCGATATCCCGGTCCTTTGGCGCAACGTCGTTGACCACGCGCTCGTCGATAGCGATCTCACCGCCGGTGATGTCTTCCAGGCCAGCCAGCATACGAAGCAGAGTGGACTTGCCGCACCCTGAAGGACCGACCAAGGCGACGAATTCGCCGTCATGGATGTCGACCGACACGCCATGCAGCACTTCGACATGCCCGTAGGACTTGCGGGCGTCGCGGATCGTGACTGTGCTCATCAATGATGTCCCTCTGTGTTGGAAGCGCGGTCGAGCGTTGTTGCCAGTTGTCAGGCGGCGCTTTCGGCCCGTTCCGGCTGATCCGCAGCAAGTTTCGAAGCGAGCGTTTCATAGGCGGCCTGCTCATGGTGCTTGATGAGCGTTGCGGCTTCCGCAAAATTGCCGGCGCGGATGGCGTTTCGAATGGTCTGGTGCTCTTTCAACGATTCGGCCATGCGCTGTGGCATCACCTCAAAGCCGAACTGTGCCGAGCTCAGGGCGCTGAGGCTGGCCAGCATGCGCATCGACCATTGCGAATGCGGCGTATCGTAGAGCAGCATGTGGAACTCATGGTTGAGCTGAGCGTAGCGCTGTGCATCCTGCGCCGCCACAGCCTCGGCAGACGCGGCGATATTGGCGTCGATGTCCTTCAGACGGCCCATCGAATAGCTGGCAGCGCCAAGTTCAATCGCAAGGCTGCCGACGAGTCCGCGCAAGGCGTAGATTTCACGTAGCTGTTCGGCACCCGCGCTGGAAACCACCGCCCCGATATGGGTCTGGACGTCGAGCCAGCCTTCCGACGCAAGGCTGCGGATCGCTTCCCGGATGGGTGTTTCGCTCATACCCAACGCCTCGGAAACCTCCCGGGTCGTGATGCGGTCGCCGGGTTTGACGGCGCGTGACAGGATGAGCCGTTCGATATGACGGCGCGCGATATCGGCCTTTGACAGATAGGTGGATGGCTGTGTCATCGAACGACCCGCCAATTACGGTAATCATGCGTCGTCATTCCATCACCCCTTTGTCGCGCCGTCTGCCAATCCCTGGATCAACCACTTCTGGACCAGCAGAGCGAAAATGACCACCGGCACGACCGTGATCGTTCCGACCGCCGTCAACGCGCCCCAGTTGGCGCCGTTTACGGTGTCGCCGGCGATGCCGGCAATCGCAACCGGAATGGTCGATGCAAAGCGATTGGTTAGAACGAGTGCAAACAGCAGCTCTTCCCAGGCCAGGATCATGCTGAAGATCATTGTCGACAACAGACCAGGCAATGAAATCGGCAGGATTATCTTCACAAATGCGCCCATACGGCTGCATCCGTCGATCATGGCCGATTCTTCGAGTTCCTTTGGGAGGGCAAGGAAGAACCCGCGCATAAGCCACATCACATAGGGGATGAGGAAAGTGCAGTAGGCAAGGATCAGGGTGATGTGCTGGTCTGTCACGCCCAGTCGGCGGGCTACCAGGAACATCGGCACTGCGAGCGCGATCGGCGGCACGCCGCGCGACAGCAGGATCAGCACACCGATCGTGCCTGCGCCCTTCAGCTTGATACGCGCAAGCGCATAGCCGGCCATTGCGCCAGCGATGATCGACAAGACGCCAGCCCCGACGGACACGATCACCGTGTTGAGCAGCCGGCGCATGATATCCGCCCGCTGCATGTAGCCGATATAATGCTCAAGCGTTGGCGTGAAGAACAGTGTCGGAGGCGTGGTGAAAATATCACGCTGATCCTTGAACGAGGTCAACACCATCCAGAACACCGGGAAAAGAAAAATCAGGCAGGCGACAACGCCAGCAGCGACCCGGACTCGATGTCCGGTGTTTCGCCTGTTGCGTTGCGTTGCTGACGTGGCTGCAAGCGCGCTCAATAGTGTTGCTCCAGCTTGCGTGTGCCGAGCAGGAAAATGCCCGTCAGCACCATTGTCAGAACGAGAACGATGACAGCCATGGCCGCCGATTCGGCGAACCGCAGCGACCGGAACGCTTCTTCATAGATGAAGAGGTTGATGACATTGGTCGCACCGCCCGGCCCGCCATAGGTGGCGGCCAATGCGATATCGAACATTTTCACCGCCCCGAGCCAACGGACGACGAATGTTGCCGCGATGATGGGGACAAGAAGAGGCAGGGTGATCGACCACAATTTCGACCACCAGTTGGCGCCGTCAATGTCGGCTGCCTCAAACACGTCCTTGGGCAGGGCTAGCAATGCGGCTGTGGCAATGAGCACGACGAAGGGCGTCCAACGCCATGTATCGATGATGACAATCGCCGCCATTGCGAGGTTCGGATCGCCAAACCAGTCCAGCGGGCCGATGCCAATCAGGCCCAGCAGATAGTTCATGATGCCCCATAGCGGGTCGAGGATCATGCGAAAAATACCGCCGGCGACAACCGGCGCAACCACCATGGGGATGATGAACAATGCCCGTACAAGGCCGCGGCCGGCCCATTCCGCATTGATAAGGAACGCAATGCCGAAGCCGAGAACAATCTGTAATGGTAACGCCAAGGCCAGGTAGACCAGCGTTACCTTCATCGACGCCCAGAAGCGGTAGTCGGCCAATACGTGTGCGTAATTTTCCCAACCGACCCATTCAACGGCGCTGAATGTCATGAGGTCGAAGCGGGCAAAGCTTATTTCGATCGTGTAGAAGATCGGATAGGCCAGAAGAGCGCCCAAAATGATAGTCGCCGGCGCCATGAAAGACCAACGGGATACCAAATCCTTGAACCAGGTCCAGTTGCGCGCAGGCGCGCGCCGCGCACCTGCTGCTTGTGTCGTAGTCACCGTGACGCCCTCCCGGAAGTCGGCTTAGTTCAAGATCTTTTCAATCCTGTCGGCAGCCGTCTGTAACGCCTCCGCGGCCGTTGCCTGCCCTGCGATTGCGCGCCCGACCTCGTCGGCCAGAACCTGCTGAGCAGCGTCTGAACGGGGATGACGAATGCGCCACATTTTGCCCTTCTCAGACGCGTCATAGGCCTGCTGGAGAGAAGCAAAGACGGGCGCAAGCCATGCCTCCGGCGGGGTGGCGGCCAGGGTCGACTTTCTAGCGGGGAAAACGCCGAGATTGGCCGAATGCCAGGCTTCGCCCTGCTTTGAGCTTAGCCATTGCAGAACGGCCCAGGCAGCTTGCTTGTTTTCACTCTTGGCAGAAACGGCCCCATTCCAGATGCCGCGATGTGCACCTGGACCCGTCGAACCGGCGGGCATGACCTGCAGGCCGACCTGTTCTGGCTTCAACGTCGTTGTCTTGGGATCAATCGCCGACCCCTTGAACACGCTGCCCCAATTGAACATCGTTGCGACAACGCCTTGGCGGAAGGCCTGCAACGATTCCGAAAAGCCGTGGCTCACTGCGCCTGTCGGAGCGAAATCCAGCAGCTTCTTGTGCGTTTCCAGCGCGGCCGCACCGATCTCATTGTTGAAGGCCGGCTTGCCATTGTCGTCAAGCAGGCTGCCGCCGTTGGAATTCATGATCGTCTGCCAGATGGTCGGAGTCAGCGGCTCACGGACGAAATAGGTGTCGATCGCCCAGGCGTCCACCTTGCCGTCGCCATTGGTGTCCTGCACCAGCTTGGGCGCCTGTTCCAGATATTGCTCCCAGGTCAAGGCGGGGGTTGGTTCGGGAACCCCGGCTTTTTCATACAGCGCCCTGTTGTAGAACATCATCAGCATGTTGGAGCGAAGCGGCACGCCATATTGAACGCCCTTCCACTCGCCGGCCGCCAGCGGTGCCGCGTTGAAATCGTCCCAATCATAATCTGCAGCAGTCCAGCCCTGGGCTTCCGCGCCTTTCAAGTCGAGCAACGCACCAACTTCGGCGAGCTGAGGGATCCATGGATCATCCGCAATCAGAATGTCATAGGTTGGATAGGGGCCGGTCGTATCAAGCATGGTCTTGGCCAGCAACTCGACATACGGCACCCCGTCGATCGTTACCTTGATGTTCGGATAGGCCTTATTGAACTCCGGCACCATCAGAGTCTGCCACTGGTTGGCAAACGCCTCGTTGGCGATCATGCGAACCTCAACCGGCTTTTCGGGCGTGCCCAATCCACCGTCCTGCGCGTAGGCAAGATTTCCGCCCAACGCCACCGATGCAGCAGCAATTATCAGGGCCCGGCGCGACACGGCGCCAGCCGAATGCAGTCTTACCATTTGATCCTCCCTGGCCAGCACGGAGTCGTCCGTCTGTCACCATTTGCTATATAATACATTCTATATAATCTAGAATAACTCATCTACCCCCTTGTTCGATGCGTTGTCAACACGCTCCTTGCGACTCAGCCTTCGGACACGAAGTAGCGTCTCTCGTCGGTGAAGCGCACCGCCAACTCACGTGGTGACAGCTCGGATTGTTTCAGCGCCATATCGATGATCTGAGCCTGGACCTCGGCTCCGATGCGGTTCCAGACGCGGCCTGGCCGGGACGAACGATCCTCCAGCGCCTCTTGGCCGCCGTCGACATAGCGGTCATACCAGCGGTAGAAGGTCCGCCGCTCAGTGCCGAGCTGATCCAGCGTGTGTTTTGCCGGCAGATGTGATTGCTCGGCGATGCTGTCCTCGCCACGCAAGCCATCCAGCACGATCCGGATCTTGTCTTCTGCTGAAAAGTGCCGCCGTCACGCACGGCGCGACGCGCGTCCAGGCAAAGTTCGCGTGCTCTAGCGAGCGAAATCCCGCCCCGGCCAAATTTGCCCAGATAGAGGGTCTCACGTCGGCCATTCAGCCGATAGTCAAGCCGGAACGATATCGCGCCTGAGGGCGCGACCCACACATACATGCCATTACGGTCTGACACTTTGTAAATCTTATCCTTTGGTTTCAATGTCCTGAGCGCCCCATCTGTCAGCATCGGACTTCACTTCGCAAAAGTACCGTCAGGCGGTTCCGAGGGCTTTCTTCTGAAAAGACACATGAATTCAGTTTGTTATACAGAAAATGGCACCGTCACAGACCGCATTTCCGATGACGGCACTTCCGAATTTGGGGGAGATCAATACGGCGAGGTCCGTCAAGCGGAACGGCAAGCCGGTTCAGCGTCCACCGAAATTTGCCGATAGACCCTGAACATATTTTTATTTTTTATCAAATAGATACGTCGTATTCCGGCGTGGTTTTGGATGCTGCCGGTTACGCCTGAATCATTCCCACTCGATAGTGCCGGGGGGCTTTGACGTTACGTCGTAGACGACACGATTGATGCCGCGCACTTCGTTGATGATGCGCGTGGCAGTGTTACCAAGGAAGCTCATGTCATAATGGTAGAAGTCAGCCGTCATGCCATCGACTGATGTCACCGCACGCAGCGCACAGACAAATTCATAAGTGCGGCCATCGCCCATGACGCCGACCGTCTGCACCGGCAGCAGCACCGCAAAAGCCTGCCAGATCGCATCGTAGAGGCCGGCCTTGCGGATTTCGTCCAGATAGATTGCGTCGGCCTGGCGCAGGATGTCGAGTTTTTCGCGGGTGACGCCACCTGGCAGCCGGATCGCAAGGCCCGGACCCGGGAACGGATGACGGCCAATGAAGTGATCCGGCAGGCCAAGCTCCTTGCCGAGCGCCCGCACCTCGTCCTTGAACAGTTCGCGCAGCGGCTCGACCAGTTGCATGTTCATGCGGTCAGGCAGACCGCCAACATTGTGGTGCGACTTGATCGTGACAGAAGGCCCGCCCGAGAATGACACGCTTTCGATGACGTCTGGATAGAGGGTGCCCTGTGCGAGGAAATCTGCGCCGCCGAGCGCTTTGGCTTCTTCCTCGAACACTTCGATGAACAGCCGGCCGATCGTCTTGCGCTTCTTCTCCGGATCGCTCTCGCCTTCAAGCGCCGAGATGAAACGGTCGGATGCGTCGACCAGCTTGAGCGGCAGATTGTAGTGCTCGCGGAACATGGCGACGACGTTGGCCGCCTCGTCCTGACGCATCAGACCATGATCGACCAGAATGCAGGTCAACTGATCGCCGACAGCTTCGTGGATGAGCAGTGCCGCGACGGAGGAGTCGACCCCGCCTGACAGCGCGCAGATGACCTTGCCCTTGCCAACCTGCTGGCGGATTTTTTCGACCATCGAGGCGCGATAGGCCGACATCGTCCAGTCGCTTTCGACACCGGCAATACGGTGCACAAAATTGGCCAGCAGCCGCGCGCCGTCTGGCGTGTGTACAACTTCGGGATGGAACTGCACGGCGTAGTATTTGCGCTTCTCGTCTGCGATCGCTGCGAACGGCGCCCCGGCCGAAGTGCCGACAACCTTGAAGCCGTCCGGCAGCGCGGTGACGCGGTCGCCGTGGCTCATCCACACCTGATGGCGGGTGCCCTTGGCCCAGACGCCCTCGAACAGGGCTGTGTCTTCCTGGATGTCGAGAAAGGCGCGGCCGAACTCGCGATGATGACCGGCCTCAACCTTGCCGCCGAGTTGGGCGCACATGGTCTGTTCACCGTAGCAGATACCAAGCACCGGAACGCCCGATTCGAACACCATTTGCGGTGCGCGCGGGCTGCCGATGTCGGTGGTGGAGGCAGGGCTGCCCGACAGGATGACGCCACGCGGCTTCAGCCTTGCAAAACCCTCGGCGGCCTTCTGGAACGGGACGATCTCGGAATAAACGCCAGCCTCGCGCACTCGCCTGGCGATCAGCTGCGTGACCTGGCTGCCGAAATCAATAATCAGGATGGAATCTGGATGGGCTGTCATCGCGGGCCATTAGACAAAATTGCGAGTCGATGCAATGGGTTGGCGCAGGCACTGAAGATGGCGATTCACCGTCCTGAAGCTGGCGCTTAGCCAGTTCACGCGATGATTCAGGCCGGGGCTTTGGTCAAACGGTCTTGAAGCAGGCCGACGACTGCCGCCAGCTTCTCGTCGATCACATGCAAATATTCGGTCCAGTCGTCGACATGTTTGACGTCTGCGCGGCCATCGGAAATGCCACGCAGCGCCACCAGCGGCGCCGAAAAATACTGGCAGGCGCGCAACACTGCGTAGGTTTCCATGTCGACCATGTCGGCATCGATCACATCATAGGCAGCGCCTGAAATGATGCTTGCGCCGGTCGACAAAGTAGCTTCTGGAACGCCAGCAATGCGCAGCGGCAGCGGCACCACCGGCGGCAGGTCGAGGAATGGCACCTGCCCTTTGGGAAAACCAAACACCGTGGCATCCATGTCGCGGTAGCTGACCGAAACCGCCTGATAGACCTCTGTCTGTTCAAGCGTGCGGCTGCCTGCCGAGCCTAGCGAAACGACCAGATCAGGTAGAGCGCCGGCGGCGGCACGCTGCGCCAGATCAGCGGCCACGATGACCCCTGCCTCGACCGGACCAACGCCAGTCATCAAGGGTGTGAACAGGCGCTTCAGATGCGGCCCGTATTCTTCGGGAGCCGCCATCACAAACAGTACATTGCGGCCGCCGATATCGACCGTTTCTCCAGCCATTCTCGCCATGACTAACCCGCCAGCCCGTCTCGTCCCATCACAGTCATGATGGTGGCCGTCATGGTGGCGATCAGCTTGGCATCACCCTCCGGCGAGAAGGCGTAGGCCTGTCCGTCGGCGACGATGATGGTGCGGCCAGGCTTGGTGACATTGCCGCGAAACAGGAAACGTTCGCCCTTGCCTGGCGCGAGCAGATTGATCTTGAACTCGATGGTGAGAACCGCCGCGTCCACCGGCATCAGTGAAAAGGCGGCATAACCACAAGCTGAATCCAGAGCTGTCGAGATGATGCCGGCATGCAGGAAACCGTGTTGCTGGGTCAGCGCTTCGCTGTACGGCATCTCGATTTCAATCGTGCCCGGCGTGACGCGTGTCAGCTGCGCGCCAATCGTCTCCATTGCGCGCTGTCGCGCAAAGCTTGAACGCACGCGTTCTTCGTAATCGGTGTCGACCTGCGGCTTTGCCATAAGACCCTCGCTGCGAGCGTTATCACAGGCCACGCGCAGCGAATCAATTGCTAATGTTGCGTTGCAATATGGGCTAGACGATCAATTCGGTGGCGAGACATGGCTATCCCCACTTGAAATTTGACAGCCGGGTGAACATCGCAACGGCCACCTCAAGGTTCAAACCCCTGCAAAAATGTCGCACAGCCGGCTGCTGAGCCTCATGTTAGAATCGTTCTAAACTAGATCCTTCTTCCGAGGAAACACTGTGTCCCACGGCCATCACACCGAACATCATCTTGTTTCGCGCAGCGGCTGGCTGCGAGCGGCGCTGCTGGGCGCAAACGACGGCATCATCTCGACCTCGTCCATCGTGCTGGGCGTCGCGGCAGCGGGCGGCGCACCACAAGCCATTCTGGTTGCCGGTGTTGCGTCACTCGTCGCTGGAGCCTTGTCGATGGCAGCGGGCGAATATGTGTCGGTGAGCTCGCAGGCCGACACGGAAGCCGCTGATCTGGCCAAGGAGCAGGCGGAGCTGATCCGCAATCCTGAAGGCGAGACACACGAACTGGCCCATATCTATGTCGAGCGCGGGCTCGAGCCGGCATTGGCGCGGCAGGTCGCTGAACAGCTCATGGCGAAGGATGCGCTTGGCGCTCATGCCCGCGATGAGATCGGCATTACCGAGATTGTCGCCGCGCGGCCACTTCAGGCCGCACTGTCCTCGGCGGCGGCCTTTGCATCGGGGGCGATCATTCCTGTCCTGCTCGCAATAATCACGCCCGCCAGCTACGCGTCCTATGTTATCGCAGGGGGATCGCTGATTGCGCTCTTCTTCCTCGGCTTGCTTGGCGCAAAGCTTGGAGGGGCCGGGTTGCTGAGACCAGCCTTGCGGGTGGCATTCTGGGGCGCTGCCGCCATGGGCATTACAGCTGCCGTCGGCGCGCTGACCGGGACCGCGCTTTAGCCAGCCTTGCGCAACATGGCGAAATAGAAGCCGTCGGTCGCCGTTGTCGCGGGCGTCAGCACGATGCCGTCTGCGGCAATGCGCGGCTGAGCGCCTGTCTGGCCAAAATTCCCGTCCCAGATCGCCTGATGATCGGCAAATGAGAAACCCGGGTTGCGCTCGACAAACCCCCTCGCCTGCTGCTGGTTTTCGTCCAGAAACACCGAACAGGTGATGAAGGCGATCGTCCCACCCGGCTTCACGAAGCGGGCGACCGCATCGAGAATGGTCGACTGTTCGCGCATGCGAACCTCGACCTGCCGCTGCGCCAGCCGCCACTTTGCGTCGGGCCTGCGCCGCCATGTGCCGGTTCCGGTGCATGGCGCATCAACCAGCACCATGTCCATCTGGCCTTCGAGCGGCACAAGCGCGGACTGCCCGGCAATGACCTGCACATTGCGGCATTCGGCGCGCCTCAGCCGGTCAAAGATCGGCGCAAGCCTGGCCTTTTCGGAATCGTAAGCGAAAACCTGGCCCTTGTTGTCCATCTGCGCCGACATGGCGAGCGTCTTGCCGCCACCGCCGGCGCAATAGTCGAGCACCTGCATACCAGGCTTGGCGCCGGCCAACTGGGCAACTATCTGCGACCCCTCGTCCTGAACCTCGAACCAGCCCTTCTGGAAAGCCGGCTCGACCTGCACGTTTGGATGGCGGCCCGCCTCGACAATCGGCGGCACACGCATGCCCTGCGGGGCGATGTCGGTCGCGAACGCCCCGGCATCAGTCAGATCGGCCAGCACCTTGTCGCGGGTCGCGAGCAGCGTGTTGACGCGCATGTCGAGTGACGGACGCAGCGCAAGTGCAGCCCCCTCCTCCACCCAGGCATCGCCAAATGCGGACTGGAAATGCGGGACGCACCAATCGGGAAGGTCTGAACGGACTTCATCTGGCGCATTGGCCAGGTCTCGGTCGTCAATAGCCGCCAATTCATCGGCACTGAGCGCGGCAGGAGCAAACCGGTCGCCTTCGAGAACTGCGTTCAAGCCATCGGGCGAATAGCCTGATTCGAGCAACAGCGAGCCAAACGCCTGTCCCCGCGCCGTCTCATCGCCCGTCAGCCAGACTGCCGAACGGCGGCGGCGCAGCGCGTCATAGACGATGTTGCCGATGGCGCCTCGGTCGCCCGAACCGGCAAAACGATGCGACAGGCCCCAATCCTTCAGGGCATCAGCCGCCGGGCGCTTGCGGCGCTCCATATCTTCCAGTACTTCAATGGCCGCAGCCAGTCTTCCACCCAGTCGCATCGGAGCTTTCCCGTTGTTGATGCGCACATACGCGCTACTGCATCGGTTCGGAAGCCGGAATCGATTTCCGGAAGCACGATGCAGCAGAATCAAATTATGAGAGCGTCCTTTGCGCGCCCAATTGGACGCACGGCGCGCTCGTGGCAAAAGCGCCAACAGATTCGCATTCGCGCACCGCAATAGATATGTGGCAGCGGCGCTGCGTTTATGAAACATTGCGGCGAAAGTTCCGGAGCACCTATGGCCATCCACGCCGCGATCTACCACCTGACGCATTACAAATATGATCAGCCAGTGACGCTGGGGCCGCAGGTCATCCGGCTGCAACCGGCGCCGCATTCGCGCACCAAAGTGCTCAGCCATTCACTGAAAGTCTCGCCCGCCAACCATTTCGTCAGTTGGCAGCAGGACCCTTACGGCAATTACCTCGCCCGTTTCGTGTTTCCCGAGCCGGTTTCAGAACTGAAGATCGAGGTCGATCTCGTCGCCGACATGACGGTCTACAATCCGTTTGATTTCTTTGTCGAAGAGGCAGCAGAAACCTGGCCATTCGAATATGCGCCCGAGCTCCGCGACGACCTGTCTATCTATATGACGCCGGAACCGTCCGGTCCGCTGCTCGACGAATTCATGGCGGGCATTGACCGGTCGCCCAAGAACACAGTCAATTTTGTCGTCGATCTGAATGCGCGCATCCAACAACGGGTTGGCTACATCATCCGCATGGAACCCGGCGTGCAAGAGCCAGAAGAGACGCTGTCAGCCGCCAAGGGCTCCTGCCGCGATTCGAGCTGGCTGCTGGTGCAGGTGCTTCGGCGGCTGGGTTTTGCCGCGCGGTTTGTCTCCGGCTACCTCATTCAGCTGAAGCCCGATCTGGTGTCGCTGGATGGACCCGCCGGCACCAATGTCGATTTCACCGATCTGCACGCCTGGTGCGAGGTCTACATTCCCGGCGCCGGCTGGATCGGGCTTGACCCGACATCGGGTCTTTTGACCGGAGAAAGCCATATTCCGCTGGCCGCCACCCCCCATTATCGCAATGCTGCGCCAATCAGCGGCGGCTATTTCGGTTTCGCCAATATCGATTTTGGCTTCGACATGCGGGTCGACCGCGTCGCCGAACATCCGCGCATTACCAAACCCTTCTCTGACGAATCCTGGGCGCGGCTCGACGCGCTTGGCCAGAAAGTTGACGATGTTCTGAAATCTGAAAACGTCCGTCTGACCATGGGCGGCGAACCGACCTTCGTATCGATCGACGATTTCGAATCTGGCGAATGGAACACCGACGCGGTCGGACCGACCAAACGCGAAAAGGCCGACGCGCTGATCCGCCGTCTGCGTGACCGCTTTGCGCCAACAGGTTTCCTGCACTACGGCCAGGGCAAGTGGTATCCAGGTGAAACCCTGCCGCGCTGGACCTTTTCGCTCTATTGGCGCGCCGACGGCCAACCGGTCTGGAGCGATGACAAACTCATCGCCAGGGAAGGCGTCGAGACGGAAGCGACAACTGAAGACGCAGGCCGCCTGCTGACTGCGATTGCCGGCAATCTCGGCATCGAAACCGGCATGGTGGCCGAAGCCTATGAAGACCCGGGCGAGTGGCTGCTGAAAGAAGGCAAGCTGCCCGACAATGTCGATCCGTCAAACTCGAAACTGTCCGACCCGGAAGAGCGGCTGCGTATGTCCCGCGTCTTCGAGCGGGGTCTCAACAACGCCACCGGCTATGTGCTGCCGGTGCAGCGTTGGAACGCCAACGCGGCCGGTCAGCCGCGCTGGCGCTCGGAAAAGTGGAAGACAAGGCGCGGACGGCTATTCCTGGTGCCCGGAGATTCTCCCGTCGGTTACCGGCTGCCGCTCGGGTCGCTACCCTATGTGCCGCCGTCGCGGTTTCCCTACATTGTGCCGGTCGACCCGTCGCTGCCGCGCGGCGACCTGCCTCTGCGTGACGAATTGCTGGCGAAGGACACCGAAGGCGGTCAGCAACAGGCGACGGCCTCCTTCACTGCCGCCACCGAGCAGCAAGAACTTGTCGAGCAGGAACTTCGCGCCATCGACGGTTCAGTGCGCACCGCCATCAGCGTCGAAAAGCGCGACGGACGCCTGAGCGTGTTCATGCCGCCAACCGAGGCGTTGGAAGATTATCTCGAACTGCTGGCGGCGGCAGAAGAAGCTGCGCGCGAGATCGGCCTGCCCATTCATATCGAAGGCTATGCGCCGCCGCATGATCCACGCCTCAATGTCATCCGCGTTGCGCCAGACCCCGGCGTCATCGAGGTCAACATTCACCCAGCAGCAAGCTGGAACGACTGTGTGGCGATCACGTCCGGCGTCTATGAGGACGCGCGGCAGTCGCGGCTCGGCGCAGAAAAATTCATGATCGACGGCCGCCATACCGGAACCGGCGGCGGCAACCATGTCGTCGTCGGAGGCGCAACGCCTGCCGACAGTCCGTTCCTGCGCCGGCCTGACCTATTGAAAAGCCTCGTGCTGCACTGGCAGCGGCATCCGTCGATGTCCTACCTGTTTTCCGGCATGTTCATCGGCCCGACAAGCCAGGCGCCGCGTTTTGACGAAGCTCGCCACGACAGTCTCTACGAACTTGAGATCGCCATGGCGCAGGTGCCGAAACCTGGCCAAGGGGATGCGCCCTTGCCTTGGATGGTCGACAGGCTCTTCCGCAACCTGCTGGTCGACGTGACCGGCAATACGCACCGGTCGGAAATCTGCATCGACAAGCTGTTTTCACCCGACGGGCCGACGGGCCGACTTGGGCTGGTGGAATTCCGCGGCTTCGAGATGCCGCCCAATTCACGCATGAGCCTGGCGCAGCAATTGCTGATCCGGGCAATCATCGCCCGCTACTGGCAGAACCCGGGAGACGGGCGATTTGTCCGCTGGGGTACGCGTCTGCACGACAGGTTCATGCTGCCATGGTACGTCTGGCAAGATTTCAACGACGTGCTGGGTGATCTTAGAACCAATGGTTTCGACCTGTCGCCGGAATGGTTTGAGGCGCAGCTCGAATTCCGGTTCCCGTTCTGCGGGCAGGTGCAATATGAGGGCGTGAAGCTGGAGTTGCGTCAGGCGCTGGAGCCCTGGCACGTCATGGGCGAACAGGGCGCAATCGGCGGCACCGTGCGCTTTGTCGATTCTTCAGTTGAACGGTTGCAGGTGCGCACCGATGGACTGGACCCGGAACGCTATGCCGTTCTCTGCAACCAGCGCGTTGTGCCGATGACAACAACAGACAATCGCGAAGTGGCGGTTGCTGGCGTACGTTACAAGGCATGGCAGCCGGCATCAGGTCTGCACCCGATGTTACCCGTCAACACGCCGCTTGTGTTTGACATTTTCGACAAGTGGTCCGGCCGCTCGATTGGCGGCTGTGTCTATCATGTCGCCCACCCCGGCGGGCGCAACTACGACACGTTCCCGGTCAACAACAACGAAGCTGAGGCGCGGCGCCTTGCCCGCTTCGAACCACGCGGACATACGCCGGGGCCGTTCAACCCGCACATGGAGACGCCCAACAGCGACTTCCCGATGATGCTCGACCTGAGAAGGCCTGTCGCATCGTGAGTGACGCAGGGCGGCGAGCTTCGCTATCAAGCGGCGGGCATTTGCTCGCCGGCTATCGTCCTGCGTCCGGCATTGCTGACGAAATGGTCGGTATTGACGGGGCGGTGCGTCCCGGCTGGGAACGGCTTGTCGCATCGCTTGAGGCGCACAACCGGCTTGAGCGGTTTGCGCGCGCCGACCAGTCGCTCCGCGACGCTGGCGTCTACTACCGCGTCTACGACACTGGCGCGGCGCGTGAACGCGAATGGCCGCTGTCGCATGTGCCACTGCTGATCGACAGCGCCGAATGGGAGCAATTGTCGGAAGGGATCATCGAGCGGGCCAACCTGCTCGAGCGCATTGCCGCCGATATTTATGGACCCAACTTGCTGGTGGCGCGCGGCCTGCTGCCGCCCGAACTGATCGCCGGCAATTCCGAATTCCTGCGGCCACTGGTCGGCGTCGAACCGGCCGGCGGTCATTTCCTGCATTTTCTTGCCTTCGAACTCGGCCGCGGCCCGGATGGCCGCTGGTGGGTGCTGGGCGATCGCACGCAGGCGCCGTCGGGTGCAGGCTTTGCGCTGGAAAACCGCGTTGCCACGACCAAGGCATTTCCCGATGTGTCGCAGGCGCTGAACGTGCATAGGCTGGCCGGCTTCTTTCGCGGCTTTCGCGACAATCTGGTCAGCCTGTCTGACGAGCGCGCAGGACGTCCGGCGATCCTGTCGCCGGGACCACTCAACGAAACTTACTACGAGCACGCATGGATTGCCCGCTATCTTGGCGTAACCCTGCTGGAGGGCGATGACCTGCGCGTCGCCGACGGGCGCTTGATGGTGCGCACGGTTTCTGGCCTGCAGCCAATCAGCGTGTTGTGGCGGCGCATGGATGCGGCATTCATGGACCCGCTTGAGCTGCGGGGCGATTCCCAAATCGGCACGCCAGGCATGGTTGAGGCGCTACGGCAACAATCCGTCGCAGTCATCAATGCGCTCGGCGCCGGCATTCTGGAGACACGCGCATTGCTGGCCTTCCTGCCCGGCATTGCACGCGCATTGAACGGCGGCGACCTGAAACTGCCATCGGTCGCGACCTGGTGGTGTGGTCACACGGCTGAAAAAGCCTACGTGCAGAACAATCTTGATCATCTGGTTGTCGGCCCGGCGCTGTCGACACGACTGCCTTTCGAAGACCCTTCGGCAACTTCGCTTGGCTCGCTGCTGACCGAACAGGCGAAGGCCGTTCTTACCGCGCGGCTGGACGCCGATGGCGCGCTGTTTGCAGCGCAGGAAGCCGTAACCCTGTCGACAACGCCGGTGTTTGAAGACGGAAAGCTGGAACCTCGGCCTGTCGCCCTTCGGGTGTTCGCCGCCCGGACGGCCAATGGCTGGTCGATCATGCCGGGCGGGTTTGCCCGCATCGGCCAAACACTGGATCCGACTGCGATTGCCATGCAACGCGGCGGCCGCGCCGCCGATGTCTGGATCATCAATGACAGGCCTGTGCTCCAGGACAGCCTGCTGGTGCACGAGAGCAATCTGGGCCGGCGCACTCTGCCCGGAAACCTCCCCAGCCGGGCGGCGGAAAACCTGATGTGGCTCGGGCGTTATGCCGAGCGGCTGGAAGGAACAGTGCGTATCCTGCGTGCCTATCATGTTCGGGTGGCTGAGACCGGCGATGACGATACGCCCCTGCTCTCGGCGATGCGGACCTATCTCGAATCCTCCGGCATCGATCCCGCCCTGCCGATCTCAGAGGGTGTCCTCGGTACAATCGGGCGGGCTGTTGGCAGCGCCGGTCAAATCCGCGACAGGTTTGCGCCAGATGGCTGGCTGGCGCTGCAGGATCTGTCAAAAACGTTGCACCGCTTTGCCGGTCATGTTCAGCCTGGCGATGACGCCGCGCGCGCCATGACTGTGACATTGCGCAAGCTCGCCGGCTTTTCAGGCCTGGTGCATGAAAACATGTATCGTTTCACAGGCTGGCGTTTTCTCGAAATCGGCCGGCGTCTCGAGCGTGCGATGAGCATTGCCGGCCTGCTGGCGGAACTTGCCGGCCGCGCCAGCGTCGAAGGAGGGCTAGACATGATGCTCGAAATTGGCGACAGCGTGCTCACGCACCGCCGCCAGTTCTCGGTCAGCGCAAGCCGCGAAAGCGTTATCCAACTTCTGGCGCTCGATCCTCTTAATCCGCGGTCTGTCGCATTCCAACTGGACCGGCTCAAACATGAGATCGGCGAGTTGCCGGGCAATGAGACTGGTCATCTGACGTCGGCAAGCAAGGAAATTCTCAACCTGCACACACGGCTCTCGGTGGCAGAAGCCCAAGACCTCGACAGCGGCGATTTTATCGCCATCGCCGCTGATCTCGGACAATTGTCCGATGCGCTGTCGCGCACCTATTTTGTCTGATCGCCATGCTCTACGACATTCGCCTGCGTCTCAAATACGACTACCCTGCAACTGTGGAAGGCGGCCGGCACCATGTGCGCGCCGTCCCCCTTACGCTACCTGGCGCGCAACGGGTGATTGCTTCATCACTCTCGGTCGAACCGGGCCCGACGGAACAGTCCGTCTATCGGGATTTCTTTGGTAATGCCGTCACCTCGATTGCCTACCGGGAGCCGCATGACAGTCTGGACGTCATGATGCAGGCCCGGGTCAAGGTCGAGCGGACTGCTCGTGATGACACATCATCTGCGCCTTCGATCCTGGCATCGGAAATCGATGCAATCCACGATCTCGGCCCGCAGTCGCCCTGGCATTTTCTGCCCGCCAGCCACCATGCGCCGCTTGATGGCGACATCGCCGCCTATGCGCGCTACAGCCTTGAAGCGGGCACCAGCCTGGCGGTCGTTGCCGACCTGTGCGGGCGCATCTATCGCGACTTTTCCTACGCTCCGGATACGACCGACGTCACCACCCTGTCGCCGGAAGCCTTCACGCAGCGGCGCGGCGTATGCCAGGATTTTTCGCATGTGATGATTTCGGGCCTGCGCAGCATTGGCATTCCCGCCGGCTATGTGTCCGGCTTTATCCGGACCATCGCACCGCCCGGCGAGACGCGGCTAGAAGGCGCGGATGCCATGCATGCCTGGGTGCGGGCCTGGTGTGGAACGCAGATGGGTTGGGTGGAGTTTGACCCGACCAACAATATCGCCGCTGGCAACGACCATATCGTCATTGGTTATGGACGCGACTATGGCGACGTTTCGCCCATCGTCGGGGTCTTGCGAACCACGGGCCGGCATTCATCCGAACAATCGGTCGATGTTATCCCGGTCGAATGACACCGTTAACCCGACGCCGCCAGCAGGATCACGCCGCAAGCGACGATGACTGCCGCAAAGATGCGGCCGCGCCATGGACGCTCGCCAAAGAACACCACGCCGATCAATGCGGCGATGATGACGCTCGACTCGCGCACCGCTGATACCGCTCCGATCGGGGCGATCGTCTTGGCATAGAGCACCATGCCATAGGCCGACACCGACAGCGTGCCGCCGATCAGGCCGAAGGCAAACACTTTCCAATCGACGTGGTGGCGCCGGGCCATTCGCGGCCCAAGCACCGCCAGGACAACGGGCGCTTCGAGCAGGAAAAGCCACCCCATGTAGCCAGTCGGGCTTCCCGCCCACCGTACACCAAGACCATCTGCTACCGAATAGGCGGCGATTGTCAGGCCAAGCAAAGCGGCAAATCCGATGGCGCGCGGGTCCGCGTCCGCCGCCCCGCGTTGAAAAGCCAGAATTCCGATACCACCGCAAATGGTGGCAAGGCCCGCCCAGCCAAGCGGCGTCAGCGTCTCGCCTATCATCATGAACGTGCCGAAGGCCACCAGAGCGGGCGCCATGCCGCGCGAGATCGGATAGACCTGGCTCAGGTCGCCCAGCCGGTAAGCCTGAAAAAGCAGAAAGTAGTAGGCGTAGTGGACCAATGTCGAAATTGCGATCATGGCCCAGCTCGCAGGGTCCGGCGGCTCCGAAAGCGCGATAAGCAGCAGGCCGCCGACCGCATGCATTGCGGCCACTGCCGCCAGCGTCAGTCCGCGGTCGCCGGCGCTCTTGACGATGGCGTTCCAGCTCGCGTGCATGACTGCAGCGGAGAGTACGAGCACAAGCGCGAATGATGACAAGGCAGAGAACCATTCTTAAGTCGGCAAAGAAGAGCGAGCTATGCCTTGCCGGCTTGACGATGGAAAGAGCCAGTCTGGAATATTGCGAGGGCAGCTATCGCCGAACGCATCGTCCGGTTTCGCCGGCCAGCATGAACCCCTACTCGTCGATGATTGCGACCGCGCGGCACCAGCCGGCAGACGCCCGCTCGATCTTGACCGGGAAACAGGAAACCATGAAACCCGTGGATGGCAGTTCTTCAAGCTGATGCAACTTCTCGATATGGCAGTAGCCGGTGAAGCGGCCTGCCTTATGGCCTTCCCATATCAGCGACGCGTCCTTTGTTTCCGTATAGCGGCGGGCGGTGTGAACGAATGGCGCGTCCCAGCTCCAGCCGTCCGTGCCCGTCACCCGCACGCCGCGATCCAACAGGTACATAGTAGCCTCCAGCCCCATGCCGCAGCCCGATGCAACATAGTCGGCCTGCCCGAATTTCTTGCCGGCAGAGGTGTTGACCACCACGATTTCGAGTGGCTTCAGCTCGTGGCCGATGCGCTTCAATTCGGCTTCGACATCGGCCGCGGTGGCGACATAGCCATCTGGGAAATGACGGAAGTCGAGCTTGACGCCCGGCTGCAGGCACCAATCGAGCGGAATGTCGTCACTGCGCCAGGCAGGCTCGCCATTGTTCATGGTCGGGTGATAGTGCCAGGGCGCGTCGATATGGGTGCCATTGTGGGTGGAAAGGGTCACCTTCTCCACCGCCCAGCCAGCGCCATCCGGCAGGTCTTCAGCCTTCAGACCCGGAAAGAAGGACAGGATTTGCGGCAGACTCTGCGTGTGGTCGAAATATTCGATGGCCGGGACCTGGATCGGCGGATCGGCGGGGATGTCGTTGGCGATCGGGATCGACAGATCAATGATGCGTCTTGTCATGGTTTCCTCCTCAAATACCGTCGATACGCTATTGGCGCACGACCTTGTTTCTCAGAACGCCGATCTTCTCGATGTCGAGTTCGACCGTGTCGCCATCGTTCAGGAAGATACCGGTCTCCAGCCCGCAGCCGTTTCCGATGGTGCCCGAGCCGATGAACTCGCCGGCAAAGACGGTTTCGTCCTGCGACATGTGCTCAAGGATCTGCTCAAAGGAAAACAGCATGCCCGAAGTGGTGCTTTCGCAACGTGTTTCGCCGTTGACGCGGACTGCCGCCTTCAAGCTGTAAGGGTCTGCGATTTCGTCCTTGGTGACGATCCAGGGGCCAAGCACATTGCCGCCGTCAAAGCTCTTGCCTTTCGCCGGCCCAAGCCAGCCCGGCATTTCGCGCCCCTGGGCGTCGCGGGCCGAAAAGTCGTTGAACACGGTGTAACCAAAGATGTGGTCGCGGGCATTGGCCGCCTTGATGTTCTTGCCCGTCTTGCCAATGACGACGCCATATTCGAGTTCATAGTCCATGACCTTCGAATAGGCCGGCCATTTGATGGTCGCGCCTGGCCCCTGCACGATCATCCGGTTGGTGATGTAGTAGATTGGAATCTGGCGGTAGATCTCATTCAACGGCGGCAGCGGCTTTGAACCGACCTCAGCCATGTTGCCACCCGACATCAAGTGCTGCATGCCCCTGCCCGACTGACGGATGTGGGTTTCATAGCTCATGCCGTCGCGCATCTGACGCGGCTCTGGCAACGGCGACAGCAGTTGCACCGACGCCACCGGCATACTGAGGGCCGCATCGCCACGAAATGCCTTCAGCAGTCCGCGCGCTTCATCGAGCGCTGCGTCTCCGCCATCAATCAGGGACAGCATCGAGGAAAAGTCGCCCTTGAGGCCGGGCTGGCCCGCGGCAGCAGCCGTCAGGTCAAGGATCCGGCTGTCGGCATCATGCACCGCGCCAATGTGGGTTTGCCCGGCGCTGGTCCGGAACGTCGCGAGTTTCATGTCTCCTCCACACTTGCGATCATATATGTTCTATGTTTTTATCGATATTTGAAACGGCCAGCAATTGAAAGCCGGTTTTGGGAGGAAATTGATGTTGAAATTTTCGAAGGCTGCCCTCGGGGCGGCGATGGTTCTTGCGTCGTTCAGCGGGCTGGCAAGCGCCCAGACGGCGATCAATATCGGCTGCACCGCCACAACAGACTGCGCCTCCGCCGCCGTTGCCCTTCAGGACGGCATCTTCAAGAAGAACGGTCTCGACGCGACGATGACACTGATCGCGCTCAATTCGAACATTCCAGCCGCATTGCTGTCGAATTCCGTGCAAATCGGTGGGCCAACGCCTTCGGTATTCCTGCAGGCGGTCGACGGCGGGCTCGATCTGGTCGCTGTCGCGGGTGCCAGCTCGACCTCGGAAAAGACCTTTGACACCGCTGGCGTAGTCGCTTCCGCCGCAAGCGGCATCAAGGAGCCGAAGGACTTTGCCGGCAAGAAGGTCGGCGCACCTGGTATCGGCGCGTTCCTGCATGTGCTGTTCGTGAAGTGGCTGATCGACAATGGCGTTGACCCCAAGCAGGTGAACTTCGTCGAAGTGACCTTCCCGACCATGCTTGATACATTGAAGTCAGGTGCTGTCGATGCGGTGGTCACGGCCGAGCCGATGATGTCGCGTATTGTCGCCAGCGGCACAGGCACAGTTGCTGGCTATTACCTGCAAAATCTTCCAGAACGCCGGCCGGGAATCCTGTATTCGGCGACCCGCGCCTGGGCTGACGCAAATCCGGATGCTGTGAAGGCGTTCCGCGCGTCGATCGAAGAAGCCGCAAAGATCGTCAATGACGACCCTGAAAAGGGCCGCCAGGCGATCGCCAACTTCACCAAGATCCCGATTGCAGTGTTGTCGACAATGAAACTGTCGGTTTCAGATCCGATCATCGATCAGGAACAGCTGGACTGGTGGGTTGCGACCATGAACGAGCAGAATATGCTGCAGGGCAAGCCTGACACTGCGAACCTGATCCAGAAATGAGCCTGCCGGTCCAGAAATCGGATCTGTTTGGGGAGGCTGCCGGACAGGCGGCCTCCGACACTTTGAGCGAACGCGCCGCTGCGCATATCGAGCACGACATATTGGCGGGCGTCTTTCTGCCCGGCGACCGCCTGGGTATCGTCGCGCTGTCTGAACGTTATGGCATTGGCGCGACGCCGCTGCGCGAGGGCCTGTCGCGGCTGGTGTCGCGCGGACTGATTTCGGCCGTCGGACAAAAAGGGTTTCGTGTCACCGCAATCTCGCGTGCAGATCTGGTCGACATTACGGAAGTGCGTATCGTCATCGAAAACGAAGCGTTGGCGCGTTCGATCCGCGATGGCGGCGACGACTGGGAAGCCAACATCCTGTCCACCCTGCACCGGCTGACACGGTCTGTTGAACGCGACCCGGAAACGATGCGCGAAGGGACACCCGAGTTCGACCGCCTACACAAGGCGTTTCACCGATCCCTGCTTGAAGCCTGTAGATCAGAGCGGCTGCTGCGTCTGCATGACGAACTCTATTTCCAGGCCTATCGCTATCGGCGGACAATGATGAGCGGATTTGCCGAGCTCGACAGCTTCGTCGCCGTTCACCGCAAGCTGGCGGACGTGGTGTTGCAGCGAGACGTGGCCGTGGCGCAAGCCGAACTCGTGGCGCATCTGCGCCAGACACTCCACTTCGTCTATGGCGACGAACCGCCGGCGGGATCAAGATGACAATGACACAACAAGACACCGCCATCAGTTTCGATGGCGTGACGCTCGCCTATGGCGACAAGACGATTGTCCGCGACTTTTCACTCGACGTCGGCCGCGGCGAGATTGTCTGCATCATCGGCCCTTCAGGCTGCGGCAAGACAACGACGCTGCGCATGGCGGGAGGGCTGGTGCAGCCCAATGCCGGTTCAGTGCGGGTTCTGGGCGCAGAGGTGAAAGCGCCGCGACGCGACGTGGCGATTGTGTTTCAGGACTATGGCAAGGCGCTGCTGCCCTGGCGCACAGCGGCCGCCAATGTCGCGCTTTCGCTGGAAGCGGCAGGCGTGGCGCGGGCCGAGCGCGGCGACCGGATCGAGCACCTGCTCGCCAAGGTTGGGTTGGCCGGTCACGGCGACAAATATCCAACCGAAATGTCTGGCGGCATGCAGCAGCGCATCCAGATCGCGCGTTGTCTGGCGCAGGACCCGCAGGTCTTGCTGATGGACGAGCCTTTTGGCGCGCTGGACGCGATGACGCGGCAGGGCCTTCAGGACGAAATGCTGTCGATCGTCGCCGAGACGGGCGCGACAGTGTTCTTTGTCACCCATGATCTGGAAGAAGCGGTCTATCTCGGCGACCGGGTGATCGGGCTGCTGCCCAATCCGGGGCGCACGGGTGTCGACATTCCTGTCAACCTGCCACGGCCACGCGATCAGCTCGAAACGCGCGAGATGTCCGGCTTTCTGCATTTGCGGCGCGAACTGTTCGATTTCATCGAAAAGGCTGAGGCATGACCCCCGGTTGGTGGAAGGGTCTGGTCGTTCCCGCGGCGCTGATCGTGGCCGCCGAGATCGCCATGCGCAGCTACGGCTCGGTGTCGATGTCACTGGCAGCACCCAGCGATATCGCCGTCGCGCTGGTCAAAGGTCTTGCTAACGGCTCGATCCTTGCCGCCACCGGCCAGACGCTGGCGACCGCCGGAGCAGGACTGGCATTGGGCGGATTGGCCGGGCTGGCGCTCGGCGTTCTGTTCGGACTGGTGAAAACCGTCGACCGGCTGATGGAGGTTACAGTCGAGGCCATCCGGCCGATACCGTCGGTCGCCATCTTGCCGATCGCCATGCTGATGTTCGGTTTCGGCTACTCGATGGAGATCGCGATTGTCGCCTTCTCCTGCATGTGGCCGATCATGATCTACACAAGGTCGGCGATGGCGGGCATCGAGCCGCGGCTGATGGAAGTGTCGCGGGCTCTTGGCCTGTCGGCGTGGGATCGTATCCGCAAGATCGTATTGCCGGCGGCGCTGCCCCGCATCCTGCTGGCGTTCCGGCTCGCGGCGGCGATTGCGCTTGTCGTGTCGGTGACGGTCGAGATCGCGATCAATCCGCTTGGCCTCGGCTACGGCATTCTTGTCGCACAGCAAGGGCTGCAGCCTGACCTGATGTTGGCCTATCTGGTGTGGATTGGTATTGTCGGCTGGGCGGTCAACGCGCTGATGCTGGTCGGCCAGCAGCGGCTGTTTGGCCGCGCAGCCATGGTCGGGGCAACACAATGAGAAAGTCGCGCCTCCTCTGGCTTGCTGCAAGTTTTGGCGTCGCCGCGCTGTTTGTCTTGCTCTGGCAGTTTGCCGCCGACAACAGGCTGGTCAATCCAATCTTCCTGCCGGGTCCCGACCGCGCCTGGGCGGCGCTTGTCCGGGGCTTCACGACAGGCGATCTTGGCGTCAAGTTGATGGCGACTGTTGAACGCATGTTCTGGGGCTGGCTGATCGCCTCGCTGGTTGGCATCGTGCTGGGTGCTGCGATTGGCACATCGCCACGCTTGAGAACCTATCTTGGGCCGATGCTCGAGTTTCTGCGGCCGCTGCCCGCCTCGGCCACGATCCCAGTCGCCATTGCGCTGCTGGGTCTGTCTGACGGCATGGTGCTGGCCGTGATCGCCTTTGGCGCGATGTGGCCGGTGCTGCTGGCGACCATTCACGGCTTTTCGGCGGTCGAGCCGCGCCTCTATGAAGTCGGCCGGGCGCTTGGACTGTCGCGCGCCGCGGTCATCGGCAAGATCGCCCTGCCCTCGGCCAGCCCCGACATTCTGGCTGGCATGCGTCTCGGCCTCACGGTGGCGCTGATCCTCTCGGTGGTCTGCGAAATGATCGCGGGCCGGGACGGGCTCGGCAACTGGATCCTGCTCGCCGCGCGCTCGTTCAGGGCGCCTGATCTCTATGCAGGCGTCATTCTGCTCGGTGTGCTTGGCTACATAACCGCCATCGGCATCGGCTATGTCGAGTCCCGCCTGCTGGTCTGGCGCAGCCGGGCCCGATAGGCCGGCACTGCAGAATTTGCAGATCTGCGCTGGGTCAAGATGCAGGACGCGCCGGCCCACTATCCGGCCCGAAAGGCCACTTTTCTTCCCGCAAGGCTGGTCAACAAATGACGCGGCTGCGGAAGCGGATATGCCGCCAGACAATAGCCATACGCGATGCCCATGGCGGCCGATTCATGTCATGCGGCATGATGAGCGCCTGTGGCAGCGGAATGTCCTTGGCGGCGGCTTCAGCCAGGCCTTCGATGATAGGCGGGAAATCGGTACCGGAATTGCAGAACAGGTAGTCGACGCCGACCGCCTTGAGGCGGGCCAGAAGCGCACCGCCAGCGGTGATGGAATCGAGCGCGTTGGCTGAGGTCTTCTTTTCCATGATGCAAACCCGTTACTGCAGCAGGCGCGGCAGCAGCAGCGAGATGGCCGGGAACATGACCAGCAGCGCCACCCGCACCATTTCCGAACCGAAGAAGGGCATGACGCCCTTGAACGTTTCCCGCATCGACACGTCGCGCGCGATCGAGTTGATGATGAAGACGTTGAGACCCACCGGTGGTGTGATCAGGCCAAGCTCGACCACAACCAGAATGATGATGCCGAACCAGAGTTTGGTCTCGTCGGGTGACAGACCGAAATCGAGACCGGCGACGACTGGCCAGAAGAACGGGATCGCCAGGATGACCATCGACAGGCTGTCCATGAGGCAGCCGAGGACGAGAAAGATGATAATGATGAGGGCCATGATCGCCATCGGCGACAAGCCAGAGGTCTGAAGCATTTCGGCGGCGGCTTGCGGCACGCCGGCGCGCGACATGAAGATTTTCAGCAGCTCCGCGCCGAGCAGGATGAGAAAAATCATACCGCTGGTGCGGGCGGTTTCGAGCAGGCCGTCGCGCATGCCGGCCATGGTGAGGCGGCGGCCCACGATACCATAGGCCACGACCAGCGCGACGCCAATGGCGGCGGCCGCAGTCGGATTGTAGATGCCGGCATAGATGCCGCCGATGACGACGCCAAAGATGACAAGAACGGGAATGGTGGCGATGGTGGCGCTGACCAGTTCCTGGCCGCTGACCGCCTCGCCGGCAGGGCCTGCGTTCGGCACAAAATACGAGTAGAGCGCGACAACGCCGATGAACATGATGGTGGCCAGCAGGCCCGGGATGAGGGCTGCGGCGAACATGGTGACAATGTTCACTTCGACGATGATGGCGTAGACGATCAGCACGACCGATGGCGGGATCAAGATGCCGAGCGTGCCACCCGCCGCAATGGTGCCGGTGGCGAGTGCGCCGGAATATTTGTAGCGGCGCAGTTCAGGCAGAGCCACCTGCCCCATGGTCGAGGCAGTCGCAGTTGACGAACCACAGACCGCGCCAAAGCCTGCGCAAGCGGCAATCGCCGCCATGGCGACGCCGCCGCGGAAACGGCCGAGCCATGCGTTAGCCGCGCGGAACAGGTCTTTTGACAGGCCGCAGCGCGACGCCAGGCCGCCCATCAGGATGAACATCGGCAGGACCGACAGGTCGTAATTGGAGAACTGGGCGTAGGCCAGGTCCTTTAACTGGTTGAGCACGATCCATGGGCCGGATTGCCAGGACACGCCGGCAATGCCGATGAGGATCATGGTGTAGGCGATGGGGACGCGGATGGCGATCAGCGCCAGAAGGCCGCCTAGGCCGACCAATCCAATCAGGAAGCTGTCCATCAGGCGTCAGCTCCCGGTCGAGGCTTGAGCGCCGCCGCGAAGGACGCGCAGGCTTGCGACAAATGTCAGCAGCGCGGCGCACAGCAGCAGGAACAGCGAAAACAGAATTGGTGGAAAGGCTGTCCAAAGTGGCAGTTTGAGAACCGGCGTCACCTCGGGATAGCGCATGTAGCTCTGGAACCCGGAGGTCATCTGGACCAGCAGCAGGACCGAAAAGGCAATGGCGAACAGTGAGGAAAAAGCGGCCATCGCCTGCTTGCCGCGCTCGCTCATGTTTTCGGTAAAGATGTCGACGGTGACGTTTGATCCGGTCAGCTGGCAATAGGGCAGGAACATGAAGATCGCGATGGCGATGACATGCTTGACCAGTTCGTGGTCAGCGGCGAATGGCCGGCCGGTCAGGATGTTGGAGACGGCGCTGGCTGCCGTCATCAGGGCGAGCAGCAAGGTCAGGATGCCGCCGCCCAGCGCCCACCATCGCACCACTTTGACAAGCAGTGCGCCGAGTGCGGTGCGGGTGGGTGGCGAAGGAGGCTCGAGGCCCCCTTCGCTGGTTTCGGTGCCGCTCAAGACTTGCGGGCCGCAATCGCCGCCTTGGCAGCGGCGACCAGAGCTGCGGAATCGAAATTGCCCTTCTGGTCTTCGACCCACTTGTCGACGACCGGGGCCAGCACGCCATTGAAGGCATCCATTTCGGGCTGGGTGAGCACGACATGCTCATTGCCCTTTTCGACGGCCAGCTTGATGCCGGAATCGTCCGAGGCGCGCCAGATATTGGCGACCTCGCGCAGCCAGTCTTCGCCGCTGTGCTTGGTGAAGATCTCTTTCAGATCGTCCGGCAGCGCGTCCCAGCGGCCCTTGTTCATCGACACCTGGAAGGTGGTGGTACCGAAGCGGTCACTGCCGGGACCTTCGATCTGGTATTTTGTCGTTTCAAACAGCTGCAGCGGAGCAATGATCTCCCACGGGATCAGCGCACCGTCGACGGCGTTGGTCGAGAGCGCCTGCGGAAGATCCGGCACCGGCATGGTTACCGGGATTGCGCCCATCGCCTCGACGACGGCGTTGCCGGTTGGACCCGGCACGCGCAGCTCCAGGCCCTTGGTGTCGTCAGGCGAACGCACCAGCTTGTTGGCCATGTGAAATGCCTGGCCGGCATGGACGTGCATGAACAGCACTTTCACGGCTTCAAATTCTGGCGCGAGGTGGGCATCGAACATGTCGCGCATGGCGAGGTTGGTCGCTGCGATGTCATTGGTGAAGACAGTCGGCAGTTCAAACGCTTCCGAACGCGGGAAGAGGCCGGGCGTGTAACCATTCACCGTCCAGACGATGTCGACAATGCCGTCAGCGACCTGGCGGAACAGCTGCGGCGGAGCGCCGCCGAGCGACATTGCGGGGAAGATTTCGATCTTCACGCGGCCGGACGAGGCATCCATGATTGACTTGGCCCAGGGCTCAAGCATCTTTGTATGCGCCGGCGCTTTGGGCCCGAGGAAGTGATGCAGCTTCAACTCCACCTCAGGGGTTTGAGCCCAGGACTGGCGGATAAAGGCAGGCGCCGCGACAGCAGCAGCCGTCGCGGCAAGGAATTGCCGTCGTTTCATCATGGATATTCCTCCCTGTGCGCGCCTGTTGATCGAGGCGTCTCAACTGCCAGCCAGACCACTCCTCCGTCCAGCCGACTTGCCGCAACGATAGGCGGTAGTACAAAGCTTAGGAATAGACATTTTCAGGCAATATTTGAGTTTTGCCGGGTTAGCCCGTGAACACATAGTTCCGGTCCGGATGGCATTTCTCCTCAAAGACACAGCTGAACCGGGCCTCCCGCCCGGTGTTGAGGTGTCGTTTGTGCGCGGCGAACTGACATCTGATGAGTGGACGTTTCGCGATGCGCGGCACCACAGGTTCGTATTCGAGAACGGACGCGGCCGGGTGAAGTTGCCCGATGGCGACCCGCAAGCGCATCGAAGCCTGTTTCAGAAAAACTTCGCACTCTAACTTTTCAAGCTTGAAGTTCTCGGGCTCGCGCAGCAAGATACTGAACGAGCATGACCAACAGTGCTTTTTTTTGGGGATGCTCGCGACTGATGCATATCTGTTCCGGGCGTTGACGCCGGCGCCTTTTGCAAGGGTGGCGGACCAGCCGGGTCATTGCTCGGAACAACAACTTGCTGAAGTTCATTTCCGTGGCCGCCAACTGCCAGCTGCAAACTTCTGCCAGTCAATTGCAACGGTCCCGGCCAGATCAGATCAACTGAAGTAATGGGCGGCGAACTGAAACCAGCGCACCCCCTGGCTTTTTGAATCCGGGTCGTAGTGACGAATTAATGACCAGCGGGCGCGCCTCAAAAGCGGCAAATCCGTTGCCGATGACTGGCAGCTTCTGCCGGGCCGGTTGCGCCTTCCTCCTGACGTCCTTCCCTGCTCCGGCAACGTAACACCCGTGATCATTGGGGCTCGACAATCGCACGCAAGTCCGATACGAAGTTTTCCATTATAGACAATACTTTTCGGCATATAGAAAATTTGAATGTAGCCTAACCACTCTTGAGTGGACATCTGGCTGGCGGTCGAACCGCCTGATTGACGTGTGAGCGCGAGCCAGAACCGGCATTTTTGCATACGTACGTGATTGAACATCAACTGTGGCGAGACGCAGTGCTGCATGAAAAATCAGATAGCCGGGCGGCGACGGGCACTCAGGCGCTCGATTCGGCACTTCAACTTTTGCTGGCGATGACCGCCTATCGCGAGCCGGTCTCGCTGTCAGAGCTTGCGCGGTTCTGCTCGATCCAGCCAAGCAAGGCGCACCGCTATCTTGCGTCGTTCATGAATGCCGGACTGGTGGAACAAACCGGCCGGTCAGGCCGCTACTTTCTCGGCGCGGCGGCGTTGCGTCTGGGGCTGGCGGCGATGGCGCGGCACGACTTTGTCAATGCGGCCGCCGACGGGCTTCAGGAACTTTCCAACGATACCGCGCTGACGGCGCTACTGACGGTCTGGGGCAATGAAGGCGCAACCGTCGTCAGGTGGGAACGGGCCGCCTCGCCGGTCGTCACGGTCATGGGGCTGGGCTCAACCCTGCCGCTGCTGAACTCGGCATCCGGCCGGGTGTTCCTGACCTGGGCGCCACAGGAGCCACTCAAAACAATCCGTGAGGCGGAACTGCGCAGGCTGAAGAAAAGCCCGATCCTGGTGCCTGACCTGGATGGCAGCGCCAAGGGGATAGAAGAGCTGCGGTTGCGGACGCGAGAGGCAGGCTATGCCCATGTCGACGGCAAGGTCATTCCCGGCCTCGTCGCCATCGCAGCGCCGGTGCTCGACTGGCAGGGATACGCGCAAGCCGCGATCACCTTGATCGGCACAAATCCGGACATTCTCCACGCAGGATCGCCAGAGGTTGCGGCGCTCAAGGCCTATTGTGCGCAGCGATCGATCCAGCTGAACGCCAGCCGCCCCGCAAGCCGGGACGGACGGAGTGCAACAGACCCCTGACGCAGACGCGCCGGGCTTATTCCCCGACTTCAACAATTATTCACTGGGAGGAAACAGCATGAATATCAAACGCAGAACAGTTCTGAAGGCTGCTGGGGCCGGCATCGCGATGGCAATGATCGGCCGTCCCGCATCGGCGCAGACCATTACGCTCAAGATGAGCAACTACCTGCCGCCAATGCACGGCTTTACCGCCGATTTCATGAAGCCGTTTGCGGCTGAACTGGAAAGCCGCACCAATGGCGCGGTGAAAGCCGAGATTTTTGACGCCACGACCGCATTCGGCAAGACCGAGCGGCAGGCGGATCAGGTTCGCGCCGGCGTCATCGACATCGCGCTTGGCCTCAACGGCATTCCGCGCGACCGGTTCCCGGCAAGCTCGGTCATCGAGATGCCGTTCCTGGTCGAGAACGCCGCCTCCGGCTCCAAGGCGCTGTGGGAGCTCTACAAGGAAGGCGCGCTTGGAAAAGAATATGACGACTTCAAAGTGCTCGGCCTGATGACCCATCATGGCGGCCTGATCCACACGGTGTCGAAGCCGGTGCGGACGCTGAAGGATCTGGCCGGCCTGCGCCTGCGTACGCCAAGCCCGGCCGTTTCAGCGATGCTGGAAATGGCAGGCGCATCGCCCGTCGGCATGCCGCCGCCGGTGATCTACGAAAACCTGCAGAAGGGTGCGCTCGACGGCGTGGTGACGACCTGGGACCTGGTCGGCGCAATCAAGATCAATGAACTGCTGAAATACCACACCGACGCCCGCGCCTATGTCGCCGGTTTCCACATCCTGATGAACAAGAAGTCCTACGAAGGCCTGCCGGCCGAAGTGAAGACCGTGTTCGACGATATGACCGGAGACAACCTGGTCGCCAAGATGGGCGGCTGGTGGGACAAGTGGGACAAGCGCGGCCGCGAAGACGCCGTGGCCCGCGGCAATGAAATCATCGAGCTCGATGAAGCTGCCCGCAACCAGTGGAAGGCCGAGCTTGCGCCGATGATCGACAAGTATCTCGAGGGTCTCAAGGCGCTTGGCGTCGAAGACCCGCAAAAGCTCTACGCACGCGCCCAGGAACTGGTCGCGAAATATGACGCGGGCTGAGCGCCAACGTCTATGAGCGACATCAGCACGGAAATGAAAGGACCGCCGGGCAATCCGGCGGTCATGGCGCTCGACGCCACATTAAAACGTTTCACCAGCTTTCTGGCCATTGCCGGCATGTCCGTGCTGGTGCTGGCCATCCTTGTCGTGGTGTGGGACATCATCTGGCGCCGCATCGGCGGCAGGTCGATGATCGGGGCGGTCGATCTTACCGAATTCAGTGTCGTTGCAGCCGCATCACTGTCTATCCCTTATGCGTTTGCCTTTGGCCGGCATGTGACGGTTGACCTGCTTGGCGGTCTCATGTCCGCCGCGGCAACGCGAGTTCTCGACATCATTGCCGCGCTAGGCGGGGCGGCCCTCACTGCATTTCTGCTCTGGCTCAGCTATGGCCGCGCCATGGAGGTATGGTCCTATGGCGACGTCTCGCAAGATCTCGCGATCCCGATCATCTACTACTGGTCGCTGCTGCTGTTTGGCCTGACGGTCTCGGTCATCGTCTGTCTTGTGAACGCTCTCGTACTCGCCACCTCGGACTGGAAGCATCATGGCAACTGAGTGGGCGGGACTGATTGGATTTGCCGCGGCCATGGCGCTGGCTCTGCTGCGGGTGCCGGTGGCAATTGCCATGGGTGCTGTCGGCATTGTCGGCGTGCTGCTGTTGATGGACTGGTCGAGCGCGACCTATGTCATGGCCGCCCTGCCCTATGAGGCCGTGTCGCCTTACGGGTTGTCGGTTGTGCCGCTGTTCATCTTCATGGGCGTGTTTGCGAGCTATTCCGGCCTGTCGGAAAACATGTTCAAGGGCATTGTCGCGTTTCTCGGCCATCGCCGCGGCGGACTGGCGTCTGCTACCGTCGGCGCTTGTGCGGTGTTTGGCGCGATCAGCGGATCGTCGATCGCCACAGCCGCGACCATGGGGCGCGTCGCACTACCGGAGATGGAACGGCACGGATATGCCGGCAGCCTGGCGGGCGCATCGGTGGCGGCGGGCGGAACGCTTGGCGTGCTCATCCCGCCTTCGATCCTGCTGATCGTCTATGCACTGATGACCGAGCATTCGATCGGCGCCCTGTTTGCGGCGGCGATGATCCCCGGCCTGGTGGCCGCAGGTCTCTACATCACCGCCATCCAGATTCAGGTCTGGCGCAACCCGGCCCTCGGCCCGGCGACAAAGCGGCAGAACTGGAGTGAGCGGTGGCAGGCGTTCCTGCAGATGTGGGATGCGGCTGCGCTGATCGTACTGGTGATTGGCGGCATCTATGCCGGCCTGTTCTCGCCCACCGAGGCGGCGGCAGTGGGTGCAGGCGGGGCGATCCTGCTGACTGCACTGCGCGGCAAATTGAAGGGACGCATCCTGCGTGACGGTATGCTGGAAACAGCGTCGATGACCGGCATGATCTTCATGATCCTGATTGGAGCTGCGCTGTTCAACTTCTTCATCGAGACCAGCGGCATGACACAGGCGCTGGTCAACTGGATCACCCATGCGGGATTTGCGCCGATCAATGTGATCCTGATCCTGATCGTCTTCTACGTCGTGCTGGGCTGCTTCATGGACAGTTTGTCGATGATCCTGCTGACGGTGGTTCCGGCCTACACGGTTGTCACCGGCCTTGGCTACGATCCGATCTGGTTTGGCGTGTTGCTGTGTTCCATCGTCGAGATCGGGATGATCACCCCGCCGGTTGGCATGAACCTGTTTGTCATCCAGGGTGTATCGCCCAATCTCAACCTCGCCACCCTGTCACGCGGCATCGTGCCGTTCGTGATGGCCGACTTTGTCCGTGTCGCGCTCATCGTCGTGTTCCCGGCGCTGTCGCTCTGGCTGCCAAAGGTTCTGCAATTGGGGTAATTGCCCCGTTGGCCGGCGGAGCAGTTTTCCGCCGGCCCTTTTTCCATACTCTCGACCAAGCGAAGCTCAGGGTTGCAAGTGCGTCTCGTCGATTGAGTAGCCAAAGTGACTCGGCTATCTGTTGGCCATGATCAAGAAGACTGACGATTCCGAGCAGCCGACAAGGGCGCCGCGCGGCGTTCAATCCATCGACACCGGCGGCGTTATCCTCAAAGCGCTGGCCGATGCGCATGGCCCGCTCAAGCTGCGTGATCTTGCCGAACTCACACAACTCGCTGCACCGCAACTCCACCCCTATCTTGTTTCGTTCCGCAAGATGGGCATGGTGGAGCAAACCGAAGCCGGGCATTACCAGTTGGGATCTTTTGCGTTGCATCTCGGCCTCACTCGGTTGCGTCACCAGGACGCTTACCGTGAGACGGTGCGGCGCGTGGCATCGCTCGCCGGCGATTTGCGCCTGATGATCACGATTACGGTCTGGGGCCTGCATGGACCTACGATCGTCTATATCGAGGAATCTTCGGCGCAGGTTCATGCCAACGTCCGCGTCGGAAACATCTTTCTGGTGAGCGCGACAGCCACAGGGCGCGTGTTTGCCGCCTGCCTGCCCGCCGGCATGATCCAACCAATGCTCCGTCTGGAACGGTCCGACCGGGCGCTGCTGGAGCGCGGACCATTCGAGTTTGACGAGAAGAAATACTGGCGTGAGGTTGAACAGGTGCGGCGGCGCGGTTTCGAGACAACCCGCGACCTGCCAATTCCTGGCGTCAGCGCCGTGGCGGCGCCAATCTTTGACCATACCGGCAATGTCCAGCTTGTTCTGACGGCAATCGGGCCGACCAGCCTGATCGACCTGACAGACGATGGTCCGGCTGTCAGCGGCGTACTTGATTTCACCCGCCGTCTGTCGTCGGAACTCGGTTATCGGCCGCCGGAGATTGACGACGCCGCCTGAGATCCAGCGATACAGCCAGACCGCAGGTCGCAAGTCCAATGCCGACCAGCGCCAGGATGCTTGGCGATGTCCCGGCGATCATAACACCCACAAGGATGGCTGACGGCGGAACCAGCGCCGGAAACAGCGCCGCAGTCCCCGCCCCCAGGCGCGTGACAGCGCCGGCATATGCGACGATTGCCAAGGCGCCACCGAGCACGCCCTGGTAGATCGATTGCTCCAACCATGATGCGACTGGCATTGGTGTCACTCCAAAGCCAAGCAGGTAGACTGGCGCAAAGACAAGTGCCGCCAGAATGGAAACGGCGGCGGTGGTTTCGACAGCCGGCAGTTTCCAGCGTCCGACCAGCCATGTAAACACGCCCCACAGCGTGCCTGACGCGACAAAGCATAGATCACCCACCCAGACAGGCAGGTCGGACTGACGGCCCGTATCCGGCTGGTCGAGCGCGATCGCAATCAGACCGGCAACCAGCAACGCCATACCGATACGGCGGTTGAGCGGCATGGATCGGCCGTCAACAAAGATCGAGAGCGCATTGGCGACCAGCATGGTGACGCCCGGCGAAATCACCACCGCGTGCGCCAGCGGCGCTATGCCGTAACCAGTGTTGATGAACAGGGCGAATGGCGGGCCAATGAGCACGGTGAGGCAGGCGAGCCGCCGCCAACCGATCGCTCGGGCGATCGCCAGGCGCGGCAGGAGAAACGGCAGCAGCACCAGCGCGGCGACGCCATACCGCAACATGGCGAGGTCTGCACTGGAAAAGCCGTCGGCGCGTCCAAGCGACGTGCCGACATTGTAGAGCGCCCAGGCGAAAGTGGCGGCAAGGCCCAGCGCCACGCCCTGTACGCCGGCCGAGCGATCTGTACCCATCACGCGTTGCCGCCTGCCATATGGCGCGCCGCGATGTAGCCGAAGGTGACCGCTGGCCCAAGCGTGATCCCGCCACCGGGATAATTGCCGCCCATGATGGACGCGGCGTCGTTGCCGACCGAGTAGAGGCCGCCGATTGGCCGGCCCTGGTCGTTGAGGACCTGCGCGTTTTCATTGCATCGCATACCGGCAAATGTGCCGAGATCGCCGACGACGAGCTTCACGGCATAGTACGGCCCCTTCTCGATGGGCGCGACGCAAGGGTTCGGCTTGTGATCGGGGTCGCCGAGCGAGCGGTTGTAGGAGGTCGAACCCTTGCCGAATTCCGGGTCTTCGCCCTGGCGGGCATGGACGTTGAATGTGTCGATGGCCGTTCTGAGACCAGCCGGATCAGCGCCGATCTTTTCGGCCAGTTCCTCGATGGTTTTGCCCTCGATCAGATAGCCGTTCTTGATGTGCTGACCGTAAGGGACCGGCGCGGGCTTCACGTAACCTAGGCCGTATTTGCGCAGCACGTGATGATCGGCAATGAAGAAGGCGCAGATCTCGGTGTCCTCTTCCCGGCAACGCGCCACCATGGCCTGACAGAAGTCATGGTAGGAATTCGCCTCGTTGACGAAGCGGCGGCCTGACCGGGTGACAGCTATGACGCCGGGTTTCGAGCGGTCGACAAAATGCGGGAACGTGCCAAGCGTGCCGTCGGATTTGACGGGCCGCGAGATCGGCACCCAGGCGGCGGCATTCGGCAGGTCAGTTTCGACCACGCCGCCAGCAGCCTCACCCAGCCGCAGACCATCGCCGGTATTGCCGGGAGGGGCTGGCGAGGCGTGTTCGTAGCCTGACGATGCGTGCGGGAACATTTGCTTGCGGCGCACAGGATCCTGCGGAAAGCCACCGGCCGCCAGCACGACGCCCTTTGCGGCGTGAACCATCACAGCGCCTTCGGCGGTATCGACGATTGCGCCAGTCACCTGTCCCTTGTCGTTCTTGACCAGTTCACGCACCGAGGCGCGCGTCCAGATCGGCACGCCCTTGTCAAAACATGACTTTGCCAGCCGTGCGACCAGCGCATTGCCGTTCATCAGCCGCATGGGACGGCCATGAAACGTCATGTCGCGCAGGAATTTCATGAACAGCTTGCCGACATAGAAGGCCGACACAGGCGAGCGGGTGACGTTGAAGAAATGCAGCAATTCCTTGCCTGAACCGATCATCATGCCGAGGAAGGTGATTTCGGACAGAGGCGGACGCAGGCGCTTGATCTCGGGGCCAAGCTCGCGGCCGTCGAAGGGGCGCGCGACAATCGACCGGCCGCCATCCATGCCGCCGGGCGCGTCTGGGTGATAGTCGGCGAAGGTGGGGCCGAGATCGAACTGGAGTGAGGTTTCCTGCTCGTAGAACTCGACCGCCTTGGGACCGGCCTCGAGGAAGGCGTCGACGCGTGCGGCGTCAAAGTGATCGCCGGTCTCGTGCTGCAGGTAAGTGCGGGCCTTTTCAGCCGAATCTTCCACACCCGCCCGTTTGGCCGGCGCATTGCCGGGAATCCACATCCAGCCGCCGGAACGGGCCGTGGTGCCGCCAAACACCGGCTCCTTCTCGACCACCAGGACGTTGAGCCGCCGGTGTGCGGCATTAACCGCCGTCGACAGGCCGCCTGCGCCCGATCCCACGACCAGCACGTCGCAATGATGTTCTTTCATCTTCATGTTGTACTCCTTCGATCAGGCGGCGAGATAACCGCCGTCGACCGGCAGAAGCGCGCCGGTCACGTAGCTGGAAAGGTCGGACGCAAGGAACAGAACCGGCCCGATAAGTTCGTCGGGCTGGCCGACGCGGCCGAGCGGCGTGTGCGCCATGAAGCGGGCAATTGCCTCGGGATTATCGCGCGTGACCTGGGTCATCGGCGTGGCGATGACACCTGGCGCTATGGCGTTCACACGGATGCCCAGCGGGGCAAGATCATGCGCGAGCGCCTTGGTGAATTGCAGGACCGCGCCCTTTGAGGCCGCGTATGCGCTGATCGCCGGACCAGCCGACGCCGACATGATCGAGCCAAGATTGACCACCGCGCCGCCCGACGCCGACAGTTGCGGCAGGAAGGCGCGGACCATGTTGCGCACGCCGTCGACATTGACCCGAAAGATCGCGTCCCAGTCTGCATCGAAGTTTTGCGCGTCGATGGGTGTGCGCCGGATGATGCCGGCATTGTTGATGAGAATGGATACCGGGCCGAGTTCGCGCTGCACAGTTGCGGCGAAGTCAGCAACGCTGCCGGCGTCTGAAACATCCGCCCTTGCCGCGATCACTGTTGCGCCTGACCCGGCGATCTCAGCTGCTGCCTGACGTGCCGCATTCTCATCCAGATCACAGATGGCGACCCGCGCCCCCGCCCCGGCCAGGCCGCGCGCGATGGCGAAACCATTGCCTTGCGCCGCGCCTGAAACGACAGCGACCTTCCCTTCAATGCCTTTCACGATGCCTCCCGTTCATTCGTTATTTGTGAATGCATTTGCCTATCGCAAATTTTTTGTTGTGCCAAGCCGAAGAATTTGCAACAGTGAAAAGAGGTCGGGACGCCTGTCCGGCAGACCGACCCGGATTCTTTGGAGCCGCGGGCCTGCGGCAATGGGAGGAATATTATGAAGCGCATCGTCGCAGCGGCCGTTTTGGCCGCGTCCGTTACCGTCAGTTCACATGCGGTGGCGCAAACGCTCGATTTGCAGAGCGTGTTTGGTCTCAACGTGCCGTCGATCGGCCC
This sequence comes from Mesorhizobium sp., assembly GCA_036742015.1. Lineage (GTDB taxonomy): Bacteria > Pseudomonadota > Alphaproteobacteria > Rhizobiales > Rhizobiaceae > Mesorhizobium_A. Next base: position 192,501 of record DAINRF010000001.1, read on the forward strand.
GAGCCCGGTCAATTGGGCCGAAAAGGTCCGCCTGATGACCAAGGGTGAGGTCAATATCAAGGTTCACGGCGCGGGCGATTTCGTGCCGCCGTTTGAAGTGTTCGGTGCGGTGTCATCGGGCGCTATCCCAATGGGTTTTGACTGGATCGGTTACTGGGCCGAGTCCATTCCGGTGGCCAATCTGGTCGGCTCGATGCCGTTCGGCCCGACGCCCGATATCGCGCTTGGCTGGATGTTCCAGGGTGGCGGCATGGAAATCATCCAGAAGGCCTACGACCCGCACAATGTGAAGGTGATCCCCTGCCATCTGGTCGTGCCGGAATCGGGCGGCTGGTTCAACAAGGAGATCAACACGGTCGCTGACCTCAAGGGTCTGAACATGCGCATCGCCGGTCTGGGCGGCAAAGCCCTGGCCAAGCTCGGCGCCAATACGCAGCTGGTGCCGGCGGGCGAAATCTACGTGTCGCTGGAAACCGGCCGTATCGACGCCGCCGAATTCTCAGCGCCGCAGCTCGACAAGGGTTTTGGTTTCCAGAAGGTCGTCAAGAACTACTACTTCCCAGGCTGGCACCAGCCGTCGAGCTGGGATTCCATCATTATCAACATGGATGTGTGGAAGGGCTTTTCAGAAGACCAGCAGAAGGTGATGGTGGAAGCCTGCAAAGCCAACATCGCTGAAAACATGGCTGACCAGCTGAACGCGCAAGTGACCGCTATTGAGGAAATCGAGGCGGCGGGCGTTTCGATCAAGCGTTTCCCCGAGGAGGTGCTGGTTGCGATGCGCGAAGCAGCCGACGAGGTGATGCAGGAAGAAGCGGGCAAGGACGCGATCTTCAAGGAAGCCTATGAATCGCTCACCGCCTATGTGAAGCGCACATCGCGCTGGGGTGACCTGCAGGCGCTGCCACGCTAAGCCATTTTGCGGCGGCCGCCTTGCAGACAAGTGCGGCCGCCGGAAACCATGTTGCGCATTGCCGGAGCCTGCAGATGAAGCGCATCCTTGATCTCGTAATCCTGCCCGGCAAATGGGTTGGCTGGCTGGTCCTGCCGCTGATCCTGTCGGTTCTCCTGACCGTTTTGGCCGCAAAGATGGGCTGGAACGCATTTGTCAGCTGGGATCCCACCGTTCCAGTATTTGGCCGTGGCATCACGGTCAACACACTCGCCGACCTTCAGTGGTACATCTTCGCCATCGTTGCGATCTTTGGCGGCGTCTATGCCTTTCATGACGAACAGCATGTGTGCGTCGATGTGTTTTCCGCGCGGCTGTCGCGGCGCAAGCAGCTGATGCTGCGCGTGTTCGGCGATCTGGTTCTGCTGCTGCCCTTCTGCGCCATCATCGTCTGGTATGGCTGGACGTTTGCGCTCACCTCCTTCAATTCCGGTGAAGGCTCGACCTATGGCGGGCTGATGGACCGCTGGCTGATCAAGTCGATTATCCCGGTCGGGTTTGCGCTGCTGGGCATTGCTGCCATCGCGCGCGCCATTCTGACCATCGGCGAAATCATGCGCCCGGCGCAAACTGACGAAACGACCGCATCATGACCGAGTATTTCTGGCCGCTTGCCATGCTCGCCGGGCTCGTGCTCGGCATTTTCTCGGGCTACCCGGTTGGCTTCGTGCTGTCGGGTGTCGGCGTGATCTTTGCCGTTCTGGCCGGTGTGCCGATGCTGTTTCTGTCAACCGGCGTGTCGCGCATCTATTCGGGCATTCTGACCAACTGGCTGCTGATCGCCATCCCGCTGTTTGTCTTCATGGGCCTGATGCTGGAACGATCAGGCGTCGCAGAACGATTGCTGAAATCGCTCGCCTCGCTGTTTGGTCGGCTGCCGGGCGGCTACGCCTTTGCAGTCGCCATTATCGGCATCGTGATGGCGGCGTCGACGGGCATTATCGGGGCGTCTGTGGTGCTGATGGGCATGATGGCGCTGCCGGCGATGCAGAAGGCGAATTACGATCCAAAGATCTCGACCGGCCTGATCGCGGCCTCCGGCACGCTTGGCATCCTGATCCCGCCGTCGATCATGCTGATCGTGCTTGGCGACCAGTTGCGCATCTCTGTCGGCGACCTGTTCATGGGCGCAATCGGTCCCGGCATCCTGCTGGCTGGCCTCTACATCCTCTATCTGATCGCCATCGCAATCTTTCAGCCGCAGCGCATGCCGCCCGGCGAAATCGAGCGGCCGGAAAGCGGCGGCGCGCTGGCACTGCAATTGTTGCGCGACCTGCTCGCGCCAGTCATCCTGATTGCCGCAGTGCTGGGCACGATCATCGCCGGCATCGCCACGCCGACCGAGGCAGCGGCGATTGGCGCGGCGGGCGCGCTGTTGCTGGCGCTTGTTTCCGGCAGACTTGACGTATCGACCCTGCGCACCTCGCTGCGCGACACCACCAAGACGACAGCGATGATTATTTTCGTGATGATCGGCGCAACGGTCTTTTCCGTCATCTTCCGTCGTCTGGGTGGCGACGAAATGGTGATTCACGCCTTCGATGCGCTGGGCACCGGCCCATATTTCGTGCTGTTCGTCATCATGGCGCTCGTCTTCATCCTGGGCTTTTTTCTAGACTGGGTCGAAATTGCGCTGGTTGTGGTGCCGCTGGTTGCACCTGTGGTGGCCAATCTCGATTTCGGCATGCCGCAGGGCCAGGTGCTGGCTTGGTTTGCGATTGCGCTGGCAGTCAACATGCAGACCTCGTTCCTGACACCCCCGTTTGGATACGCGCTTTTTTACCTGCGCGGCGTCGCACCGGACGTCTCGATCAGCACGATCTACCGCGGCATCATGCCGTTTGTACTTCTGCAATTGCTGGCGCTCGCACTGCTGATCGCCTTCCCGCAGATCAGCCTGTGGTTGCCTGGCTATCTGGCAAAATGACATGTTTGATGCCGGGCGGCCCATCCGCCTGGACCCAATGACAAGACGAATGGAGACAAGATGAGCAAGGAATTCGCATCGACCGGCGACATGGCCGAAAAGAACGTCTCCTTCACCGAAATCGGCAAGGACCTGTGGGCGTTCACTGCGGAAGGCGACCCAAACACCGGCGTCATCATCGGCGATGACAGCGTGATGATTATCGACGCACAGGCGACGCCCCGGCTGGCGGGCAAGGTGATCGAAAAGATCCGCACCGTGACCGACAAGCCGATCAAATATGTGACGCTGTCGCATTATCATGCGGTGCGGGTGCTCGGCGCCTCGGCCTATGGCGCGTCGGAAATCTTCATGTCGGAAAAGGCGCGCGCCATGGTGGTGGAGCGCGGACAGGAAGACTGGGATTCCGAGTTCGGCCGTTTTCCCCGCCTGTTCCAGGGGCATGAGTCCATTCCCGGACTGACCTGGCCGACGATAACCTTCAACGACCGCCTCACCGTACACATGGGCAAGCGCCGCGTTGATCTGATGTTCCTCGGCCGCGCACATACCGCTGGCGACATCGTCGCCTATGTCCCGGATGCAAATGTGATGTTCACCGGCGACATCGTCGAATATCACTCGGCCTGCTATTGCGGCGATGGCCATTTCAACGACTGGCCGATGACACTGGAAGAAATCCGCGCGTTTGATCTCGATGCCATTGCGCCGGGACGCGGCGACGCGCTGGTCGGTTCAAAAATGGTCAATGCGGCAATCGACAACACCGCCGATTTCGTCAGTTCCACGTACCGCCCGATTGCCCGGGTGGCGCAGGGCGGCGGTTCGCTGAAGGAAGCCTGGGACGCCTGCCGCGCTGCTTGCGATCCGAAGTTCGGCGATTATGCGATCTACGAACATTGCCTGCCATTCAATGTGGCGCGCGCCTATGATGAGGCGCTTGGCATCGATACGCCGCGCATCTGGACAGCCGAGCGCGACAAGGCGATGTGGGCGCAATTGCAGGGCTGATATTCAGTTTTGACAATTCATCCGGCTGGGTCCGGGCCGCCGCGCGTCCAATCGGACGCGCAAAGGACGCCTGGCGCCTTGAATCTGCTGCATCGGTCCGAAGGCCGATACCGGCGCGAGGCTCTGGAGCTTGATGAGGGTGAGTTTGGACATTCACCGGCAGAACGATTCAATTTGAACCTGAAAGGGTCTAACTATTCTGGCTCCTGCTGGGTGATGCAGTGAATGCCGCCACCGCCAATTGCAATATTGTCGATCCGGACTTCCCTGATGCGGCGGTCCGGGAAAAGCTCACGGAAAATCTGGCGCACCTCGGTGTCAGTTTCGATGCCATAAACCGGCATGACCACGCCGCCATTGACGAGGTAGGAATTGACGTAAGACCGGCAGAATCTCGGGTTCCTAGACGGCGCATCAACCGCCTCAGGCATGGTAACAACCCTGATTGGCCTGCCCCTGGCGTCTGTCTGGCCCTGCATCGCGTCCAGATTTTTCTGGATCTGCCGGTTCCACGCTGACTTGTGTTTTGAAGGCCGCTCCATCAGGACGACGGCGGGCGCAGCAAATACCGCAATTCCATCCACATGGCCGTCGGTCTCGTCCTCCAGCGGATTGCCTGGTAGCCAGATGACTTTTTCGCCGCCAAGCATCTCCAAAAGCTCTTCTTCGATCGCTTCTTTCGTCCAGTCCGGGTTGCGGTTCTTGTTGGGAAAGCAACTCTCAGTGGTGATGATCGTGCCTTCGCCGTCGACAGATACCCCACCGCCTTCTGCAACCAGTCTCGACGCAAATAGCCTGGCGCTGGCCTTGCCGGTGACCTCAGCCGCAAATGCGGCATCGCCATCGAAAGGTTCATATTTGCCGCCCCACGCGTTGAAGACAAACTGCGCGCCCGCACGGCCGCCATCGGGATGCTTGAGGAAGCAAGGGCCAGCGTCACGCGCCCAGCTGTCGTTTATTGCCGACGTGATGATTTCGATGCCGGGATCCAGTATCGCTCGCGCCTGGTCAAAGTCTTCTGGCCGTACCGCCATCGTAACCGGTTCGAACTCCCGGATCGCGTGAGCGACTGCCGCATAGTCGCGCCGGGTTGCATCGATGTCGTCCCAAACTTCTTCGCGGCAAGGCCACATCATCCAGGTGCGCTTGTGCGGCGCCCATTCCGCCGGCATCACAAAGCCAGCCTGTTTCGGTGTCTCATTGTGCATCATCATTCCAGAATTACTGCATGGGCCCGAAAACCGGAACCGGATTTCAGACCCATGCAACAGTCTTGAATGACTGGCTCTTACAGCAAGGCAAGCGCAATCCAGGGCACGAAGGTGATCAGCAGCAAGCAGCCAAGCATCAGAAGGATGAATGGTATGACCGCGCGGCAGATAAAGCCGAACTCTTGCCTGAATGCCGTCATCGCGACGATCAGGTTTAGCCCGAACGGCGGCGTCAGAATGCCGATCTCGAGGTTCAGGATCATGATGATCCCCAGATGCGTCGGGCTGATGCCGTAGCGTTCGGCGACAGGCTCAAGCAGTGGCGCGCCCACTGTGATCGCGCTGGCCGTGTCCATGAAGCAACCCACGATCAGCAGCACAACGTTCGTCATCAGCAGGAACGCCGTCTGGCTTTCGATATGGGTGCTGATGAATTCGACGATCGCGTGAGGCACGCGCTGTTCGGTCAGCAACAGATTCATCGAAGCGGCAATAGCGATCAGCGGGAACAGCGCTCCAATCATCTTGGCGCTGTCGACCGACAGATTGAAGTAATCCGCCAGCTTCAGTTCACGGAAGAACAGCGTTTCAACAAGCACTGCGTAGATCAGCGCCACAGCTGCCGATTCAGTCGGTGAGAAATAGCCGGAATATATGCCGCCCAGCAGGATTATCGGCATCATCAGCGCCGGGACGCCGTGCCAGATCGCCTGCCCCAGCGATGCAAAGGAAAACCGCTCGCGTGGTATATGCAGGTTGACGGCCACCGAATAGCTGGCGAAAACGACTGACAGCAGGATGCCAGGGATTACACCCGCCAGGAACAGGTCGGTGATGCTCGATTCAGTGATGATGCCGTAGAGGATCATCGGGATAGACGGCGGGATGATGATCCCCAAGGTGCCACCCGCACACAGCGCGCCAATGGCGAAACTGCGCGAATAGCCTTGCTTCACCAGCGCCGGAAACATGATGGTGCCGACGGCCAGCAAGGTGACGATGGAACTTCCCGAGATCGACGAGAAGACTGCGCAGGAGAGGATTGTCGCCACGGCCAGGCCGCCCGGCATGCCCCGGGTCAGCGCCACCATCACCTCAACCAGACGCGCAGCGATCGCGCCCCGGCTCATGACCGAGCCGACGAGAATGAACAGAGGGATCGCCAGCACCACCTCGCGGTCCATGGCGGACCAGATGTCCTGAGCGAAAAATTCCAGCTGGCCCATGCCCCAGATCGCATGGACTGCCATCGCCACAAACACCAGGACGAGGATCAGGCTGACCCGCATCGCCAGCAGCAGGATAGCTGCCGCAATGAGCAAGAGAACCATCATTCTGAAAGTCCTTCTTCGGCTGGGACCAGCGCAGGAAAGGTTGCATAGGAGAGATAACGGAAGGCAGCGATGGCAAATGCGACCGGCAATGCCAGCTGGATGATCCAGATCGGGATGTTCAGAGCAATATCATATTCGCCAATGTCGCGGATGAAGACGACCATTTTCCATGACGCCCATGCAAGGACGATCATGATGACGCAGGATGCCAGCTGGCCGAACCTTATCGCCAACGGCACAAGCGATGGGGGGATCAGCCGGTCGGCAAACCCGGGGCGCAGATGCGCGCCTGTGGCTGTGGCGACGCCGAAGCCTGCCATTGCGCAGAGGATCAGTGCATAGACCGCAACTCTCAGCGAGCCAAACAGCCCGATGCCCAGCAGTTCGCGCATAATGACATCTGTGGCCAGTGCGCCGGTGATGATGATCAACGTCGCAAAAGCAATGACCTTCTCGGCCATTGTGATGGCGTCAAGAATGCGCCCGACGGTCTGTTGCATGGATTTCCTCCCCAGAACAGGTTGCTGTTGTTTGGCCTTGGCGCGCGCCTTCGCAGCGCAGACACACCAGAATCCTGAATGGTCAAGGCCGTGAAAGACGCGTGACCAGTCCAGAAATCAATGCGGAAGACGAAGTTTCTCCTCAAAGCCGTAACCCGGTCGCAAACCTGCCCTTGCTCCCGGGTTTTCGACCTGACAGTTCGACATTAGCCCAGCCGCATTCAGCAGACTGTCGCGTATTTGACTATTGTCCGCACGCCGCCCGTGCGGCTTCGATACCGGCAATCAACGGGCCGGTATCGCCACGGGCGTTCTTCTCATCATTCGCCCACAGGAAGGGCGAATGCAGCAGGGCCAGTTCCAGTGTGACGCTGCTGATGTTGGGCGCCGTACCAACCCAGACGGTCAGCGGCGTCTCAGCCGTTGTTTGCGGGACATTGCGCCTTGATGGCCTCAACCTGTTCGAGAAGAGGCCCGGTCTGGCCCCGGCTGGCGGCCACAACACCCGGCCAGACCGACCGGCCCAGCTGCTTCCACTGCGCACGCTCGTCATCGGTGACGGCAATGATCTCGGCCCCGCCCTTGGTTGCGCGCTCCAGCACCTTGCCTTCAATTGCGTTCACCGCATCCAGCGAGCGCCCGTAATCCATATGCGAGGCCGCATCCGTCAGCGCCTTCTTCTCGGCGTCTGACAGCGAAGCCCATGTGCGCGGCCCGACCAGGAAAGCTCCGAGATTGTGATTGAAGTTCAGCTGGGTGTGATATTTCGCAGTCTTGTAAGCGCCGGTGTTGACGTAGATCGTCGCCTCAAAATCAACGGCCTGAACAAGGCCTGTTTCCAATGCTGCCGGGGTTTCTGCGGTGGGCACGGAGACCACGGTCGCACCTGCGGCGCGGAACATCGCGATTGAACCTTCCAATGGTCCAACACGCATTTTCATGCCCGAAATGTCACTTGGCACGCGCACAGGCTTCGGCGCGCTGACGTCCTGGGTCGAGGTGTGCGAGAGGTGCAGCAGCTGCACCTTCTTGCCAATGACCTCGCGCAGCGGCTCTTCGATCTTGGGCACAGCGCATTTTGCCTGTGCGTCGTCATCAAACAAGAACGGCAAGGTCAGCGCCGAGACTTCGGGCACCATCGCGGTCAGGGTCGGCAGCGAGCCAACCCAGATGTCGATGCGCCCGGAAATTGTCGCCTTGAGTGTATCGGGCAGATTGCCCAGCTGGCTGTCGGGGAAATAGTCGATCTTCAGGTCGACTCCTGCACCTTCGACGTCCTTGATGAATTGCAGAAGCTGGGTCTCCCAGACCGAGCCCGAAGGCGCGCCGAAGGCAAGACGCAACGTCCGTGCTTCAGCAACAGTGCCGGCTGCCAGAAAGGCCGCAGAAACGGCCAGTGCTCTCATCGTATTGGTTTTCATAATATTCTCCTCCAGGTTGGCCCGCACTGGCGCAGCCACGGCGAACAAAAATTTCATTTGACGCAGATTGTTAGCGGCGAAAGGCGAACACCGCTGTTCCGGGACCGGAAACCGCCGCCACTGTGGCGATTACGGCCCGATCCCGGCCTTGTAAGAATGGCGGGCTATCACATGTCCCGCAGATCGCGGCGCAATATCTTGCCCACGGTCGATTTTGGCAACGCGTCGACGAAGACCACATTGTGCGGGACCTTGTACGCAGCCAGGAACTTGCGGCAATGCGCGATGATGTCGTCGGTCTCGACAGAGGGATCGCTGCGCACGCAGAAGGCTTTGACAGCCTCGCCTGTGCGATCATCGGGGATCCCGATGACCGCGCTTTCCAGCAGACCTTCCATCCGGGCCAGCACGTCTTCGATCTCGTTGGGGAAGACGTTGAAGCCAGACACAACGATCATATCTTTCTTGCGGTCGACGATGCGCAAGAAGCCGGTTTCGTCGAACTCACCGATATCACCGGTGCGGAAAAAGCCATCCTCGGTGAACGCTTCAGCACGCCTGTCCTCGAGGCCCCAATAGGCGGACATGACCTGTGGGCCACGCACACAGATTTCTCCCACAACTGCTTCGGTTCCGTCATCCTGACGCAACGAAAACTCTGTCGAGGGCATGGGGATGCCAACAGTGCCGAAATTCTCGCGGCCGAGGATATTGGCGCTGATGATAGGTGACGTTTCCGACAGGCCGTAGCCCTCGCAGATCGAGACCCCTGTCACCGCTTTCCAACGCTCCGAGACGGCAACTTGAACCGGCGCGCCGCCGCCAAAGGCTATGCGGAATTCCGAAAAGTCGCACTTATCGAAGCCCGGCGTGTGCATCAGTCCCACAAACAAGGTGTTGACCCCCGTCATCGAGGTGACACGGAACTTCGACCACTCCTTGACGAAACCGGCCATGTCGCGCGGGTTGGCGATCAGCACATTGAGCGCGCCGTGCTTGAAATAGCAGAGGAAATTCACCATCAGAGCGAAGATGTGGTACAGCGGCAGCGCCGTGATGATGGTCTCCTCGCCCGGCCGCAGATGGCCTTCAACCGTCCATTCGAACTGGGCGATGTTGGCGATCAGGTTCGAGTGAGTGAGCCTGGCGCCCTTCGACAGGCCGGTTGTGCCGCCGGTATATTGCAGAAACAGCAGGTCATCAGGCGTCAGCACAGGCGGATTGAACGGCATCCCTGCCCCGCTCAGAAGCACATCCGGGAGCGGGATCGAACGCGTAGCGACGGCGGGCGCAACAGGCGGATTCGGACCTTGCAGATCGCACAGGTCGAACAGGCCGAGCGTCACAATCGTCTTGACGTTGATTTCCGCTGCAATCGCCGCAAGCGTTGGCGTCGAGCCGTTGAAGATAACCACCGTTTCAGCGCCGCTATCGTTCAGCTGATGCGCCAGTTCGCGTGGGGTATAGAGCGGATTGACGCTGACCATAACAGCGCCGGCGCGGATGATGCCGAAGGCGACAACCGGGAAGCTCAGCAGATTGGGCAGCATGACCGCAACCCGGTCACCCTTCTTCACGCCCCGCGATTGTAACCAAGCAGCGAAGTCGCGCGACAGCCGGTCAACTTCGCTGTAGCGCAAGTTGACGAAGAAGCCGTTGAATGCCGGGCGCTCGCCCCATTTCGCCACTGCCGCTTCGAACATATCGACCACAGTGCCGCTGTGCTCAATCTCAGTCGGCTTGCCGTCATATTGCTGGTACCAGATGGGTTCCATGGTCCCCTCCCCTCAAACAGTGTCAGCCAGCACCATCGACGCGCCTTTTTCGGCAACGGCGACGGTCGGGATGTTGGTGTTGGTGGCCGGCATGGACGGAAATATGGAACTGTCGATCACACGCAGTCCCTGCATTCCATGCACACGCAGTTCGTCGTCGACGACATCGGCCGGGCCTGACCCCATGCGGCAGCTCGAGATCGGGTGCCAGGATGTCTGGCCCGTGCGGCGCATGAATTCGATGATCTCGGCATCGCTGTCGACGTTGAAACCGGGATCGGTCTCGTCTTCGATATATTGCGCCAGCGCCGGATGACGGGCGATGTCGCGCAGGCGGCGCATGCCGGCGAGAGCCTTCTCCGCGTCTCCTGATGCGGAGAAATAGTTGGCGTTCATCGCAGCTTGCTGGTCGGGATCGCGAGACTGGATGTGCACCGAGCCGCGGCTTTCGGGATAGATATGGAACTGGCCCAGACCGATGCCCGAGAACGGATCGGTGGGAGGGCCGCTGCCGTCCAGATAGCGATCCTTGGCTGAATAGAGTGCAATCTGAAGTTTCAGATCGGCATAGGGTTGCGCTTCGTCAGAACGGGCCATCGCATGGGCAGTCACAGTCGGGGTGCCCATCAGTCCCTTGCCTGTTGCCAGGTATCTGAAGAAGGCCAAACCGCCACGCAGCTTATTGTTCAGCAGATCGTTCAGCGTAACCTTCTGGTTGACGCGATAGTTGAAGCGCGTATGCAGATGGTCGGTCAGGTTTTCACCAACGCCTGGCAGGTGATGGACAACCTCGATCCCGTGCTTGTTCAGGATCTCGCTGTTGCCGATGCCCGACAGTTCCAACAGTTTGGGGCTGACGAGCGGGCCAGCAGACAGGATCACTTCTCGCCTTGCCTTCATATCGACGGCTTGACCCTTGACCAGAACACGCACCCCTGTGGCGCGGACGCCATCCAGCAATATCTTCTGGGCAGGCGTATGGGTCATGACCGTGAGATTCTGCCGGCCCATGACCGGGTGCAGATAGGCCTTGGCGACTGAGAATCTCTTGCCCTTGTGAATGGAGAACTGCAGCCAGCCGATCCCTTCGGCGCTTTCGCCATTGTAGTCAGGATTGAAGGGGATACCCGTGCCCTGCGCGGCATCAATGAAGCCTTGGCTGACCTGGTCGCGCACTACACCATAGTTGCAGCGGATCGGGCCACTGTGCCCACGCATGCTGCCTGTGCCTTCGGGCGCCGTTTCAAGCCCCTTGAAATAGGGCAACAGGTCTCTCCAGCCCCAACCCTTGTTTCCGGCGGCAGCCCATTCGTCATACCGCTTCGGCTCGCCACGCACAAAAATCATGCCGTTGATCGAGGACGAGCCACCGAGCATGCGCCCGCGCGGCCAGAAAATTTTCTGCCCCTTCAACGAGGTTTCCGGTTCAGTATGATACTGCCAGGAGAGTTCCGGATCATGCCAGATCTTGCCGATGCCCAATGGCATCTGCACCCAGAACTTCTCGTCCGTACCGCCAGCCTCGACCAACAGGACCGAGTGCCGGCCATTCTCCGACAAACGATTGGCCAGAACACAACCGGCAGACCCGGCGCCGACAACGATATAGTCAAATTCAGTTTTCACCGTTGCGTCCCCAGTTCGGCCATCATTGCGCGGGCTTCATCACCCATGCGTGAGAATTGCAGATCTGGCAGTTCGGGCTGCGGACCCTCGGTGGTAAAGCGATGCGGGCTGGCGATTGCCAGTTCAAGAAAATGCGGGCCAGGCTTGGCCAGCGCATCAGTCAAGGCAGCCTGCAATGCGGCAGGGCTGTCGATGCGGGCTGCAGTGGCGTATCCCGCCGCCTTTGCAAGCGAAACAAAATCCAGACTGACACCCGGCCGCTGCAAATTGCCAATGCCAGAAAACTGGCTGGCATTGTTGAACACCATATGGATCAGCCGCGGCGGCGCTACATCTGTGATCTGCGCCATCGTGCCCAGTTCCATCAACAGACTGGCATCGCCATCAAGGATCATCACCGCCCGCTCCGGACGCGTCATCGCCAATCCAAGACCAAGGCCCGAAGCGCCGCCCATCAGCGGCACCGAGGAAATATTCAATGGACTGGGTGACACCGCCGAAATCGCAAACATGGCCGACATGGTGGCAACGGTAATTGCGTCGCCACGCAATGCGTGAATGACGGCAGCGGCCTGATAAGTAGTCATTGTCATGATCGTGCCTCCCTCAAGTCCAGGCAACGTAGTGGCCAAAATGGATCACCGCTGCGCATTCCCGCGACCGCGCCGCATCGAACGCGGCGTCGATCAGGCCCACATCGGCGGGCGTTTCGATATTGAAGAAGGGCAGGCCCAGAGCTTCCGTCACCGGCTGTGTGCGATTGACGCAAACCCGGCGGCTCTGCGACAGCGGACTGCCAAGATTTTCAAACTCACGCCCAAATCCGCCGACGGTAAACACCAGTGGAATCCGGGCATCCACCCCAACCGAACGCAACGTATTGATGCAGTTTAGCAGGCCTTGATTCTGCACCATTATGATCGGGGTCCGGCCGCCGACATACATGCCCATAGCCGTGGTCACGGCCTGGTTTTCGGCGCTGCATTGCAGATACATAACCGCAGGGTCGTTCTGCATCAGATCGTGTAGTGCAAACTGCACGAAATCGGGCACTGTGGTGACGGCATCGACACCCTGCCCGCGCAAGGCGGCGTGAACGGCGGAAGCCGGAACGGAATAATCTTTGACGGCCAATGGCTATCCTCCCTTTGACTTGGGAGGAGCATGGATCAATCCGCAGGGTTACTCTGTCACACGCGAGACAATCGGCTAAATTGTGTGCCGCGGCGGGACGATCAGGCGACTATTTCTTCGACCTCAGCGTATAGCGCTGCGGGGTTGGAGATGGTCAACCCGCCGTAGCGTAGAGTGATGACGCCCATGGTTTCGAAATCTTTCAGGATCGCATTGGCGCGCTGCCGCGACACCTGGCAGATCGCGGCCAGCGTCTCCTGCGACAGGGTGTGATCGGCGCGAAAGTCATCATCGCAGTCGGGCGTCCAACGGGCCATCATCAGCAGACGCCACGACATGCGCTGGCGTGCGTCCAATACTGAAAACAGCATGGCGGCGCGGGTCGCGAGATTGAGACGCTGGCATAGAACCCCGACAAAAGCCTCCTGCAACTCACGATGCTCCCACATCAGGTCACGCACCACCGGCGCCTCGATCAGCAGGATCTCGGCTTCAGTTTCGGTGACGCCATCATTGGTCTCTTTATGGTGTCCAAGACAGGGATGGGTGCCCCAGCAGTCGCCTGCTTCGATCAGATGCAGCAGCATTTCCCGTCCGTTGGGGAAGAACGCTGTCAGCCGCACGGTGCCGCTGATAACGATGGCCATTCGCGGCGTTGCAGAACCGCGCTGTGTGACCAATGCGCCGGGACCAAACTGGCGGACGCGGCCCCGCCGCAGCATTTCGGCTGCTATTGCGGGCGAGATGACACCGGGAATTTCCCGGCTTTGAGTCAACAGCTGTGAGAGTTGAAGTGCGTTGACTGCCATTATGCCTCCTGCGGTCAGCTAAATCTGCGCCAGCCACGCCCAATTGTCACGCCTTTGATATTTGCCCGCTCTACAGATGTGCCACCAAATAGCCTTCAGACGGAGGAGACGACATGACTGACCGCAAAGCTGGCCTGAAATCAGGCAATCCAGCCGATGGCTGGACAGGCCGCATGGGCAAGACCTTTGCCGACAGCAAACCCTTCTGGAAACCCGAAACCAAGGCGCCCAAGGGGGCGCCCAATGTGGTGATCATCCTGATGGATGATCTGGGCTTTGCCGAAATGGGCTGTTTTGGATCGGAAATTGAAACACCCAATATCGACCGCCTGGCCGCAAACGGGCTGCGTTTCAACAATTACACAACAGTGCCGATGTGCGCGCCCGCCCGCGCCGCGCTGATGACCGGCAAGAACCCGCATTCGGTCGGCGCCGGCTGGCTGACACATGCCAATCCCGGCTATCCGGGCTTTCAGGCAGGCGAGATGTCAAAGGACGCGCCGACCATTCCCGAACTGCTGCGCGAACAGGGTTACTCGACCTATGCGGTGGGCAAGTGGCACAACACAGCCGACGTCAAACAGTCTTCATCCGAGGACAAATCCAGCTGGCCGCTGCAGCGCGGCTTCGACCGCTTCTACGGCTTTCTGGGCGCGGAAACCAACTATCACGCCCCGGGCCAGATCGTGCAGGGCAATGAGTTCCTGCCGATAGAAGACTATGGTCCAGACTATTTCTCGACCGACGATTTCGCATCTCATGCGCGATCAATGATGCGGGCGCATGTGTCGGAAAATCCCGACAAGCCGTTCTTGCTGTATTTCGCCACCAACGCGCCGCACACCCCGCATCAGGTCAAGCCCGGGGACAAAGCCAAATACAAGGGCCGCTATGATGCCGGCTGGGACGCGATCCGTGCTGAACGCTACAAGCGTCAGCGTGAGATGGGCGTGATCGGCGATTGGGACCTGTCCGATCTGTCGCCGGGAGTTCCCAAATGGGATGAGATGCCCAAGGCCGATCTCGACATCATGTCAGCCTATATGGAGATCTATGCCGGACTGGTCGACAACACCGACCAGAACATCGGCGTGTTGATTGACACGCTCGAAGAGATCGGCGCGCTCGAAAACACGATCATCGTCATCACCTCCGACAACGGCGCTTCCTCAATCGGCGGAGAGGACGGGGCCGCAAACTTCACGGAGAAACGCGTCACCGGTCAGGAACCGGCCGAGCTGGCGCGGCGCATGATCGAAGACGGCACCATGGGCGCGGTCAACTCCTCGCCAGCCTATCCCAAGGGTTGGGGCAACGCCGGAAACACCCCCTTCCGCTTTTTCAAGCGCACGCCGATGAATGGCGGCATTCGTGTTCCGATGGTGATGCACTGGCCTGCACGGATCAAGGATGGCGGCGCGGTGCGCGGGGAATGGGTGCATGTTACCGACATCTCACCCATGCTGCTCGACCTGCTGGGGCTGAGCTATCCAGACGCCTTCAATGGCTACGCCACACGCGGACAGGACGGCGTATCGTTCCTGCCGATGTTGACCGATCCGGCTGCGCAAACTCGCCGCAACCGGCAGTATTATGAGCTGGAAGGCAATCGCGGTCTGATCCTGGGGCGCTACAAGGCCGCCTCACTGCAGCCTCCCGGAGAGAAGATCAATCTCGACAACTGGATGCTATTCGATCTCGAAACCGACCCGACCGAATGCCATAACATTGCTGCCGATCACCCGGATCTGGTCCGCGAGATGGTGGCCGCGTTCGACGAAGACGCTTTTGCCAACAATGCCTATCCGTTGGACAACAGGACGCTGGTGCGCGCCCTGACCCACAACGAGCAGCGGCTGGAACAGGTCAATCGCACACATACATTCCGGCCCGGTACGGAAGGATATCAGTCCATCCGCGTCAGCCCGCTTTTCGCCGACCGGGACTATGCGCTGACCATGCCGTTCGACTGGCAACCCGATTTCGAGGGTGTGCTGTTTGCGCTGGGCGACAGCCTCAAGGGATTTGCCGCCTATGTCGTCAAGGACGAACTGGTCGTCTTCTACAAAGGCGGCTATCTCGCGCAGCATGAATTGCGCCTGCCCTTGCGGCCGGGTGCGCAAGTGCTGAGGCTCAACCATACCGCGCCAGGAAAACTGCGCGGCAATGGCGTGGTCTCGCTGGAACAGGATGGCGCGGTCTATGCAGACGGCAGTCTGAATATGTCGCCGGGAATTCTGGCGCTTAATGGCGAGGGGCTCGATATCGGTATGGATCGAAAGACCAAAGTGTCGCCGGAATGCGAGGGGCGCGGCGTGTTCGCCTATCCCGGCCGTATTGACTGGCTGAAGGTCGAGCCGGGCAAACAGGCGCCTGGCAGCATTGTCAACCAGGCGGAAATTGCGGTCCAGCGTGATTGGTAGGCGATCAGATCAACGCGCGTCCAGTCGGACGCGCGGCGACTTTTTGAACCTCGCGCCGTTCTACGGGAAGCACTGGCGATAAGCGTCGAGCGTGGCCTGCGCCCGCCTGGTGACATCGGCGGCCGACATGCCTGGCTTGTAGAGGCTTGATCCCAAGCCGAAAGCGTTGATTCCCGCTTTGGAATATTCCGGAAAATTTGCTTCCGAAACGCCGCCGACCACCGCCACCATAATGCCTGCCGGCAGGATGGTTCGGATAGCGCTGACACCCGAAGCGCCCAACACCGTGGCAGGGAAGAATTTCAACCCGGTAGCTCCGAGCCGCGCCGCCAGAAGCGCCTCACTTGGCGTGAAGACGCCTGGCAGCGTGACCATGCCTTTTGCAACCGCGCTGGACAGGACAGGCGCATCCACATTCGGACTGACAAACAGGCGTCCGCCCGTTTGTTCCAGGCGTTCGACGTCATCAGTGGTCAGAACGGTTCCGGCGCCGATCAATGCGTCATCGGGCGCCATCTTGACTGCGGTTTCGATGGAGCGGAATGGGTC
The DNA here is from genome assembly GCA_036742015.1 of Mesorhizobium sp. GTDB lineage: Bacteria > Pseudomonadota > Alphaproteobacteria > Rhizobiales > Rhizobiaceae > Mesorhizobium_A. Next base: position 209,173 of record DAINRF010000001.1, read on the forward strand.
TGGCGAATTGAGAGGAATCTCGATTGCCCGGAAGCCGGCCTCAATCAAGGCCCCGATGATGGATGGCGCCTCCGCCGGCGTCAGGCCACGCAAGATGGCGACGAGCGGGTAGCGCATCGAAGGAAAGGCGACACGTTCAATCATATCGATCTTGCGCCTCCCAGCGCCCAAATATTGCGGGCTGCATAATCCAGCCCCCGGCGAACCGCATCGTCTGCGTCAACTGTCTGAAACGGAAGTTCGAGCGCTTTCAATGCTGCTTCGTAGATGTCTTTCAATCTGCCTGAAGCAACGAGAGTGATGCCGCCACCCGCTCCGGCGTTCTCCAAAGCACCGGCAAATTCGAGGCCGATCATCGTGCCGGAGAGGACTGCTTCTGAAGCGCTGCCCGACGCTCCAAAGAGCAGGTCGCGGGCCCGTATAGAGAATAGCCGGTTCGTCGTCAGCGATGGCTGGCGGTAGGCAGCTCGCAGCGCTTCGAGAAATGCAGGGGCTGTTGGTTCAAAACCCTGCGGTTCCCTGATCGTGTGCTGGAGGATGCTGTTGCGCGAGATGAGGCTAAACAGTTCGCCGGTCATGAAGGTGGAAAAGGATTTCACCTCGCCACCGGCGACGCGCACCCATTTGGAATGAGTTCCTGGCATCGCGACCAGGCAGTCTGCCGCCGTGCCGCCTGGAACGCCGAGCAATTGCGTTTCTTCGCCGCGCATGACGTCCGCCGAATTGGCGTCCCGCTGGGCAAGGCCCGGCAGGACGCGGACATCGCGCGAATGACCGGGAACACGCACGGCCCGCGCTGCAATATCCTCGGGCTTGGCTGGCAGATCGACATAGCCAGCGTCCAGCCACCCCTGTTTAGCGCCAACCATGCCGCACATGATGACCGGCGCACCGTCAGGTGCGTTGACGCGAGCAATGTGGCTCTCCAGCACCGCCGAAAATCCGATATCACGCGCTGTGGTCATGCCCTCATGCGACCGGCTTTCACCAAGGACGGCGCCACCTTCTCCGACCAGCCACAGCCGGAAGCTGCTCGTGCCCCAGTCGACTGCGATGTATTGTCGTTGTTGCGGTTGCTGCAGAGCGCTCAAGACAATCTGATCCTGATGAAGAGTTCTGAGTTGGTGGGAAATGGCCACCGGCCTGTCAAGTCCTTAGCGCAACCTCTGGTCTTCTCCTCGCACCTCTTTGCCGTTCCAGGCGACATTTCGATCGCTCTGACGGGTTCTGACTGAACTGATGCGGGCTTACTGGAGGGTCCGGCTCCTGAGCAGGAAGGACCATGATGGACAAAACCACGAATACACCTTCACCTGAAGTGTAGCAGCTTGCGGTGCGCGCCTTGCCAATATCACGCACATCCGTCTCGCTGGGCTACCATCGAGCCTATTGCGGAGAAAATCGGCTGCGCTCCGCAGACGCTTCCGGAGCGGGTCAGACCGCCGCTCAATCAGCCAAATATCTGATCTTAAACACGAAATCACACCCGGGCACAGGTCTCTCAGAAGGCACTTGCCCAACTTCAGCGATAATGTATGGTTGACTGGACAACTGTGGTGTTTCGATGAGCCCGCGAACCTTTCTACGCCCCGTTCCGCTCTATGTTCAGATCGCAGACAGGCTGCGTGAAAAGGTTGCAGAACTGGGCAGCGGCAGCCAAATCCCGAGCGAGCCGAAGCTGGCAAAGGACTGGGGCGTCAGCCGTTTCACGATTGCCAGAGCGGCTGAGCAGCTTGTTGAAGAAGGTCTGATCGTTCGCCGGCAAGGCAGAGGCACCTTCGTGGCGGAAGCGCCATTGCGGTATGCGCCTGGCTATCTCCTTAGCTTCACTGAAGCTGTTGAGGCTGCAGGCCACGAGGCGTCGCATCGGCTGCTGTCGTTTGAGCCAACCCAATGGCGGCCAGGTCTTCCATATCCGGAAGACGCCAACCTCGTTCTGGTCGATCGCTTGCGCTACGTTGATGGAGAGGCGGTGGCCAGGCACCGCTCTATTCTGTCGGCGGACCTGTTGGAACGGATTGGTCTGACGGAAGCAATCATCCGCGCGGCCAACTTCTCGCTCTATGCATTCTTCGACCGCTGCGGACTCCAGGTGCATCGGGCCGACGAGCGGTTTGCGGCCTGTCTCGCAAACGATGACGACCGAGCCCAGCTCAATCTCGGCGATTGTCCGGTCGTCGTCGCAGTCACCCGTCATACCTTTGCTGCAGATGGCTCGCCGCTTGATGTGGTCGACGCTGTCTATGACGCACGCCGCTATTCGTACGAGGCGCACCTCGTGCGCCAACGCCAAAACGAACCCAATAACCCGGAGGAAAGCAGCAGTGAATACGACATCGACATTCAGCGCGGCCACATTGGTCCTCGTCTCGGCCCTTGGAACAGCACCGGCAACGGCAGCTGACAAGCCAGCGGCCATCGTCATCGCGCAAGGCGGTCTCGGCGACCAGTCCTACAACGACCTTGCTTATGCCGGCTTCCAGAAGGCTACGGCCGAGGCCGGCATCCAGGGCAGACCAGTTGAATCCAAAGATATCGTGGCGCAAGCGACCGACATATTGCGCCGTGCGTCTGACGCTGGCTTCGGCCTGATCGTCGATCTCGAATATTCGCATGGCGAGCCCCTGATCGATGTCGCCAAGGACTATCCAGAAACCAACTATGTAATCCTGAACCAGGTGCGCGAGGGCGCCAATATTGCATCGGTTCTGTTCCAGGAGCAGGAAGGCTCTTACCTCGCCGGAACGCTGGCAGCGCTCGTAACGACCGATACCTCGATCAAAGGCATCAATGCGCAGCCGATCATTGGCGTCATCGGCGGCACCAAATCGGCAGGCATCGACAAGTTTATCGCCGGCTATATCGAAGGGGCAAAGGCGGCAAATCCCGATGTGCAGGTCAAGGTCGCCTATTCCAACAATTTCGGCGACCCTGCAATCGGCTTGCAGATGACCAAGGCGATGTTCGAGGAAGGCGCCGACATCGTCTACCAGATCGCGGGCGGCACCGGCATGGGTGTGATCCAGGCGGCGAAGGAAGCCGGGCGTTACGCTATCGGCGTCGACACCGATCAGGACGGCGTCGCCCCCGGCGCTGTGCTGACCAGCATGGTCAAGCGAACCGACGTCGCGGTTGAGGCAATCGTCAAGTCATATGCGGCCGATGCGTTTCCCGGCGGCAAGACCGTGACCTTCGGCCTCAAGGAGAACGGTGTTGGTCTGTCGGAGATGAAACACACGAAGGATATGATCCCAGCCGCCATTCTCGAAAAGGTGGAAGCGGCAAAGCAAGGCATCCTGTCGGGCCAGATCAAAGTCTGGAACGTCGTCGACCAGGGTTATCCGGACTATCTCAAGTGATCAGGAGCTCGGTGGCGACGTGACTACTTCATCGAGCAAACTTGATCCATCGATACGGCTTGGCGCTCAAGGCGTCACCCGGCGCTTCGGTAAGCTGGTGGCCAATGACCGGATCGACTTCCGGGCGACGCGTGGTTCAATCCACGCGATCGTCGGGGGGAATGGCGCAGGCAAGTCCACCCTTATGCGTATCTTGCAGGGCATGGACAGACCCGACGAGGGAATGGTGATCGTCGACGGAACGCCGACAGTATTTCTCGGCCCCGCCGACGCTTTCGACAAAGGCGTCGGCATGGTCCATCAGGAATTTATGCTGGTTCCAGGCCTGACGCTGCTGGAAAATCTGGTGCTCGCAAATGAGCCATCAGGCCCGTTCGGAACTATCGATCGGGAGACGGCGCTGGCCGCCGCCCGCGATCTTGAAAGTCAGGCGGGGGTCGAGCTTGACTGGGACACGCCGGAAGAAGACGCGCCGATCCATGTGCGGCAGATCCTTGAGATCATGCGTCTGCTCTATCGCGGCGCCGACGTCCTGATCCTGGACGAGCCGACAGCAGTCCTTGCTCCGGCGCAGGTCAGGGAACTTATTACCCTGCTCAAGAAGCTGCGCGATGATGGCCGGACCATCCTGTTCATCAGTCACAAGCTTGATGAAGTGATTGAACTCGCCGACCAGATCACCGTCTTGCGCAACGGCAAGGTCGTTGCCAGCCTGCCACGCGGCCAGGCTGACAAGGAAGAACTTGCGCGGTTGATGATCGGTGAAATTCCGGCCAAGGCAGAACCCCGCGCCCAGGCGCCGGGTGAAACCGTGCTGTCGGTAGACGGTCTGTCCGCGCGCAACGCCCGCGGCCGTAACGCCCTTTCGAAGGTGAGCATCGCCGTTCGTTCTGGGGAGATCGTCGGCGTAGCGGGCGTCTCAGGCAACGGCCAGGATGAACTTGCGTCGGCGCTGACCGGCCTTGGCCGTATTTCCGCCGGAAGCATCACGCTTGCCGGCGATGATATCACTGGCCTTCATCTGGCGCAGCGCCGCGCTCTTGGTCTCAGCTATCTCTCTCCTGACCGGGCAGCCGAGGGATTGTGCCTGGAGGCGTCGATTTCCGACAATGCGATTGCCGGTCATCATCGCCGTCCCGACCTTTGCCAGGCTGGCCGGTCCAAGCTCGGTGCGATCCGGGATCATGTCGAGGCATTGCTGGACCGGTATCTCGTCAAGCGGGCGTCATCACTGCTGCCAATTTCCAGCCTGTCGGGCGGCAATCAGCAAAAGGTCGCCGTGGCGCGGGAACTCGACGGCGATCCCAAGTTCATGCTGGCGTGCCAACCGACCCGGGGGGTCGATATTCTCGGCATCGCCTTCATCCACAAGTGCCTGATCGACTTCCGCGACAATGGTGGCGGTGTGCTGCTGATCTCGGAAGAACTTGAAGAGTTGATCACTCTCTCGGACCGGATCGTCGTGCTCTATGACGGCAAGGTGACCGGCGAGGTAGCGCGTGGCGACGCTGGCATAGAGCACATTGGCAGACTGATGCTCGGCGGAGGGGCAAGCGCATGAGTGGGGACGCAGCGACAATGTCCGGACTGCCCAAGCGCTTTCAATGGGCGAAGCTTGCCGAGATTCTGGCGCCTCTGGTGCTGGCCCTCGTGGCTGTCGCCTTCTTGCTGCTGATTGCCGGACACAATCCGTTCGAAACCTACTGGCTGCTGGTGCAGGAATCATTCGGCGGATCCAGGCGCATTGCAGCGACCCTGGCCGCATCGACGCCGCTGATCCTCACAGGCCTTGCGACGGCGGTCGCCTTTCGTGTCGGCGCCTTTAACGTCGGCGTCGAAGGCTGCGTTTACGTCGGTGGTCTGGCTGCTGTCTGGGTGGGGTTCACTTTCGTCAGTCTGCCCTCCATCATCCTCATACCTCTTGCGCTGACCGCCGCTGTGGTCACTGGCGCTTTATGGATGTGGGTTCCGGCCATCCTAAAGGCACGGCTGGACGTTGACGAGGTGGTCACCACCTTGATGTTGAATTTCATCGCGATCAGCCTGACCGCATTTCTGGTCAACGCATTTCTGCTCGCTCAGGGGTCGGCCAATTCCGCGACGCCAATGGTGGTTGAGGCTGCACGTTTGCCGCGGCTCATGCCGCCATCAACCCTGAATGCGGGTTTCCTGATCGCGATCGCACTATTGGCGTTTTTCTGGTGGTGGAGCAAATACACGGCGCTCGGCTACGAGACGCGCCTTGCCGGAATGAGCCCAAGATTTGCCACCGCATCCGGCATGAACGTGCCGTCGCTGATCATTCAGATGATGCTGATCTCGGGTGCGATCGGCGGAATTGCCGGTGGAATTCACGGGCTTGGCACTGTCGGGCGTTTCGTTACCGGCTTCTCGCCAGGCTACGGGTTCGTCGGAATCGCAGTCGCACTGCTCGGACGCGGTTCAGCGATTGGAATTCTGCTGGCTGCAATTTTGTTTGGCGCGCTGGCGACGTCTGGCGCAACCATCCAACTTTTCAGCGACGTGCCCATTGAGATTGTCAACATCCTGCAAGGCATGGTGATGATCTTTGCGGTGGCGCGCTTTGGCTGGATCTTCGCACGGAGACGCCGCGCATGATTGACAACGTCATCCACGCGGCTGTGGTCATGACGACGCCGGTGTTGCTGGCGGCGCTCGGCGGCCTCGTGAACCGCATCGCCGGTCTGGTTAACATTGGTCTCGATTCAATGATGCTCGCCGGGGCGCTTGTCGGCCTGATTGTCGCCTCCAGCACCGGCAGCTGGTTCGCCGCACTTGTCGCCGCAGCATTGATCGGGGCCATTCTCGGTTTGCTGATGTCGCTGATCGTGACCCGGTTTGACGCCAATGAAATCATTGTCGGTCTCGGCTTCAACATCGCTGTCGCCGGACTTGTGCGCTTCTTCCTGAAGACTGTCTACGGAAGCTCCGGAACGCTCAACCTGCCGGATGTTGCGCGCCTGCCGCGCATCGACATCCCGGTCATTCAGGATATTCCTATCCTCGGCGCTCTGTTTTCCGGACACGATCCGCTAACCTGGGCAGCCTGGCTAATGGTTCCGCTGACGGCTTGGGCGCTGAGGCGCACCCGGCTCGGGCTTCGCCTCCGCGCCGCCGGCGCAGCGCCGCATGCAGCCCGCGCTCTTGGCCTGAGCCCGTTGACGCTGCGCGATGCGTCGACCGTCTTTGCTGGCCTGATGGCGGGGCTGGCGGGAGCCTACCTTTCGATCGGCGTTGTCGGCATCTTCAACGAAGGCATCACTGCGGGACGTGGCTTCATCGCGCTTGCTGCCTTCTATTTCGGTCGAAGCCGGCCTTGGCTTACCGCGGCATGTGCCTTGTTGTTCGGGTTTTTTGACGCCTTCCAGATCCGTCTACAGGGTCGCGGCATCCCGGCCGAACTCGTTCAGACGCTGCCCTATGTCATGGTCATCGTCGTTCTGACCGTGATGGCGCTCACCACGCGACGCTCGACAGCCAAGGGTAGTTGATCATGGCCGACAACAATAAGACTGCGCTCATTCTGGTCGATGTCATCAACTCGTTCTTCAAGCCTGGCTTTCCCAACTATTATGACAGGGTTGTCGACGTCATTCCGGCCATGCAGGCGCTGCTTGATGCTGCGCGTAATTCCGGCGCTGTCACTGTGCATGCGGTCGAGAGGCACCGTCCGGAGCCTTTCGACGATTTCGAATGGCGCAAGCTGCCTGTCCACCATCTCGAAGACGCTGAAGACCAGGCGTTCTTTGAAGATTTCCGTCCGAAGCTTGCCAATGAGACCGTCGTGATCAAGCGGCGCTTCAGCTCGTTCTTTGCGACGGACCTTGCGCTGTTCCTGACCGAGCAACGCGTTCGGCGTGTGGTGATTGCGGGCGTGAAGACAAATGTATGTATCCGCGCCACCGCACAGGATGCATTCGCAAACGGGTTTGAGCCTGTGATTGCGCGCGAGGCGACAAACTCGAACCGGCCCCACCTCGCCGAAGCCTCCCTTGAGGACATCGACCGCTACATGGGGCGTGTCGTCTCGCTGCGCGAGGCGTTGGAAATGCTTGCATGACCATTGTCGCAGTAATCGGATATGCCAGCCTCGATCATGTGGCCATGCTCGACGGTGCGCCGCAGGCCGGCCGGACAACAACCATCATCGACCGCCCTCGTGGCGCGTGGCCGCGGCTGGGCGGCAGCCCCGCCTATATGGCAATGGCGCTTGTCGCCAATGGTGTCACTGACGCATTTCCTGTCAGCTGGATCGGCGCCGACGCCGACGGCGAGATCTATCGCAACCATCTCGCAGAGCGCGGTGTTTCGGACGCCGGAATTGCCGCGATCGACGGAGGCCGCACCCCGGCGACGATCATGGCCTATATACCTGATGGAGGCTGCGCCTGCCTGTTCGACCCCGGTCTTTCTGACGAACCCGGGCTGACGGCCAGGCAGACGGAATTGATCGGCGTTGCTGATTGGCTTTGTGTCACCATCGGTCCGGCCACCGCTACCCAGGCCGCGATTGCCGCCATGCCGCAGCACGCAAAACTGTGCTGGGTGGTGAAACACGATCCGCGGGCCATGCCGGACGAGCTCGCCGCTCACATGGCGGCCCGCTCGGACCTCATCTTTTGCAGCCAGGCTGAGCGTGCATTCGTCAATCAGGCCTTGGGCGGAAAGCCGTTGGGCGCTGATCGCATCCTCGTGGAAACCCGCGGCGGCCACGGCGCAATATTGTTCCGCGATGGCAAAGAATGGTCCGCAAAGACCGAGGGGATGACCCTCTCCGACCCGACGGGAGCTGGCGACAGCTTCGCAGGCGGGGCGCTGGCGGCGATTATCAAGGGCGAGATCGATCCCGTCTCTGTTCTCCAGGCGGGTCATACCGCCGCCCGCGCAGTGCTTGCACCGCGCACGACTTAACCAATGGACTGATGCAATGGCAAGACAAGACGAAACGGCTGATAAAGCCTGGTATATCGGAGCAACCCGGAATGAGGTAGGCGAAGCAGCCATTCTTATTGGCGATCCTGCTCGCGTCGACCGCATCGCAGAACGCATGACGGATGTTCATCGCGTCAAGGAAAATCGCGGCTTGCGCACTGTTACCGGAACGCATTCCGGGCAGCGTGTGACCGTCAGCGCTTTCGGAATGGGGGCGCCAATTGCAACGATTGTTCTGCACGAACTGTTTGCGCTTGGCATCCGCCGCTTCCTTCGCATCGGCACCGCAATGGCGGTTCCGCCTGCGAAGCTGGGGGATTTCGTTCTGGCGGATGGCGCGCTGCGCGCAGACGGCACGTCCAACAGCTATGCCCCTCTCGGCTTTCCGGCCATTGCCGACTTTGAATTGAACACCGCACTACGCAAGCGTCTCGCTGAGGCAAAGCGCCCCTGGCATGCCGGTATCTACGGCACCTGGGACGGCTTCTACACGGACATGTTCGGGCTTTCAGGCGAACGTCGCGAGATGATCGGGGAATTGAAGAAGAACATCGAAGTGATGGGGTTGATCGGCACGGACATGGAGACATCTGCGCTGCTTGTCGCCGCCCGGATCCTCGGCGCGCGCGCCTCGACGCTGTGCATTGCGACTGTCGATGCCTTCTCTCAACAGAAGATTGCCGATGCTGAAATGACGATTGCCGAAACTGAACTTTTCGACGTGGCGCTCGACGCCATCACCGCAACACCGGCCTGAACGAAGGCCGGATGGAGACCTTTGATGACATCCTTGATTGATCGCTATTTCTCGACACTCGCCGAACGCCTTGAATATGTTCGCACCACCCAGGCCGCTGCAATCGAAAAGGCAGCAGAGGTTTGCGCCAAGAGCATTGCCGCTGAAAAGCTTGTCTTTACGTTCGGCACCGGTCATGGCGCCCTCCCCGCGCTTGAGAGCTTTCCGCGAACCGGAACAATCGTTGGCTTCCGGCCGATCGTCGAAAGCACGATGATCTCGTTTCACCATGTCTGGGGTGATATGGGTGCGCGGCAATATCGCTTCATCCACGCCCAGGAAGGTTATGGCAAAGCGATCTTGAAGTCGCACCAGATTGACCCGGCCGATGCAATGATCCTCTTCTCGCATTCGGGCATCAACGCCGTCATTCTCGACATTGCCCTGGAATGCAAAGAGCGCGGCATTGCGCTGATCGGCGTAACGTCGCTGCCACATTCGTCGAAGACTGCGTCGCGCCATTCGTCCGGCAAGCGCCTGTTCGAGGTCGCCGACGTTGTGATCGATACGGGCATTCCGCTGGCCGATGCATCGATCAAGATCGATGGGCTGGACTCGCCGGTGGGCGCCAGTTCGACAAGCGTGACCATCGCGGTTGCCCACGCCATCGTTTCGGCAACGGCGGAGAAACTGGTGCAGCAAGGCATCACACCGAATGTCATGGTCAGTCCCAACACAGCGGGCAAAGAGGCGGCCAACCGTCAGAATGACGAGAACTACGAACAGTTGTGGCGCAGGCTGAAGGCGCGGTGAGCACAATGGACCGCGATCTTTTCATCAATGGAAAATGGTGTTCCTCGGTCTCTGGCGAGAGGATGACCATCAAGGATCCGGCAACCGGCGAAACGGTGGGCACGAGCGCGCTCGCAACCAGAGCCGACGTTGATCTTGCTGTCTCGGCAGCGGAGCGCGCTCGCGTGGACTGGGGCAACACGCCGGCGGAAGAGCGTGCCCGATTGATCCACCGGGCTGCTGATCTCATCGTCGAACGGGTCGATGTGATTGCCGAGATGCTGACGCGCGAACAGGGAAAACCCATCCCTGACGCCAAGAAGGAAATCTTGTTCGGCGTGGAGGTGTTTCACTACTATGCCGAGGAGGGCCGGCGGCTGGGCGGTTCGATACGTCCCGCTTCGCGGCCTGACATCCGCAATCTGGTGACCACGTCACCGGTGGGTGTGGTTGGCGGTATCGTGCCTTGGAACTACCCGGTCGATCTTTATGCATGGAAGGTGGCGCCCGTACTTGCTGCCGGATGTCCGCTGGTCGTAAAGCCGCCGCACGAAACGCCGCTGGCGATTGGCATGGTTGTCCAGTGTTTTGCCGATGCCGGCTTGCCACCGGGCGTGCTGAACGACATCCCTGGCACAGGGCCGGATGTCGGCGCGGCTCTGGCCGAACATCCCGGTATCCGGATGATTACAGCCACGGCATCGGTGCCTGCCGGACAGTCGATCATGCGTGCCGCAGCTGGCAATCTGAAGCGGCTGTCTCTTGAGCTTGGGGGCCAGTGTCCGTTCGTCGTTCTGGACGATGCCGACCCGCAGGAAGCGGCGGCGGCAGCGGCGCGGCGGTCCTTTTCCAACATGGGGCAGATATGCATTGCCGTAAACCGCATCCTGGTTTCCCGCGCCATTCATGACCGTTTTGTCGAGGCGCTTGTTGCCGAAACTGCGAAAATAAGGCTCGGCCACGGTGTCGATCCCGGCGTGTCATATGGCCCGATGCTGAATGATGCTGGCCGCAAGCGGGTCGCGGCCCATATTGATGATGCGGTCGCACGCGGCGGCAAGCTCCTGATTGGCGGCGGGCCGGCGAAGGGCGACGCTTATGCCAAGGGCTTTTTCTTCGAGCCGACGCTAGTGGATGACGTGCCGGACGGCGCGCTTGCCCTGACCCAGGAGACATTTGGTCCGTTGGCTGCAATCCGTATTGTCGACAATGACGCAGAAGCCATCCGGGTAGCCAATGCGCTGCCATTCGGTCTTGCAGCCTATGTCTATTCCGGCGATCTCGGCCGTGGCTGGGCCGTGGCGGAAGCGATCGAAGCTGGCGCAATTGGAGTGAACGTCAACGACACGAGCGAACTTCACGCACCTTTCGGCGGCTGGAAGATGAGCGGGATCGGCCGCGAGCTCGGGCCGGAAGGCATTTTGGCGTTCCGCGAGACGAAACATCTGAAGCTTCGTCTGCCTTCGATCTGACAAAGCTACTGGTGCCTGATAACACCTAATTGAAGCGTGGCGCGCCGTCATCGACGGCGCGTTCGCTGACCGCATAGGGTATCGGCTCAAATGGCCCGGTGCCGACCGGAAGATTGACGAAAACCGCGCCGGTCTAGCAAATAATGCTACCCGGCGGCTGCTCTATGCGATCTGACCGACAATTTCACGCGCCAGCCTCATCGCCGTATCTTTCGACGTCTTCACGCCACTTTCGATCAGGGATCGGGTGTATTCATGGGCCGGATTGAAAAAGACCGTGTCGGTCGGACCTTGTTCGACGATTTCGCCACGCCGCATGACAAGACAGCGGTCACATAGCTCGCGCACGACCGCGAGGTCGTGCGAAATGAAGAGATATGTAAGATCGAGGTCGCGTCTCAATTCCTTGAGGAATTCAAGGATCTTTGCCTGCACCGAAACGTCTAGCGCGGAAGTCGGTTCGTCCAGCACCAGCAATTTCGGCTGCAGCGAGATGGCGCGGGCGATGCACACACGCTGCTTCTGGCCGCCCGAAAGTTCGTGCGGGTAGCGGTAGCGCAGATTCCTGGGCAACTGGACGATGTCCATCAATTCATCGATCTTGCGGCCGAGCTCGGCGCCGGAATAGTTCAGGTTCAGCCGCATCGGCTCGGCAATTGCATCGCCGATTGTGTGGCGGCCGTTCAGTGCCGAATGCGGGTTCTGGAACACCATCTGCATGTCCGCACGCGCCAGACGGAGTTCATCGGCCGACAGCGCGGTGACATCCTTGCCGTCAAACTCTACCTTTCCGGTGGTCGGCGAAATCAGACGCAGGATCATGCGCGCCACGGTGGACTTGCCGGATCCACTTTCGCCGACAATGCCGAGTATCTCGCCCTTGTCTGCTGCAAAGCCGACATTCTTGACTGCTTCGAAACTGCGGCCGCCCTCAAGATGGAATGTCTTGCCCAGGCCTTCGACCTTCAGGATCGGCTGGACAGTTGCCGGAGGTGCGGCAGTGACCACGGAAGGATTGCCGATCTCTGGCACCGCGTCGAGCAACTCGCGCGTATAGGGGTGGGTCGGATTGACAAGAATCTCGCTCGTCTTGCCCTGTTCGACGATTTCGCCATATCGCATGACAGCGCATCGATCGGCGATGGTGGCGACGGCGCCAATGTCGTGGCTGATGAAGATAACTGTCAGGTTCAACCGTTTGACCAGGTCCTTGATCAGGTCGAGCACCTGCGCCTGAACCGTGACATCCAGCGCCGTGGTCGGTTCGTCCGCGATGAGGATATCAGGCCGTCCGGCCAGAGCCATCGCAATCAGCACACGCTGCCGCATGCCGCCGGACAACTGAAATGCATATTGCTTCAGCACACGGTCCGGATCGCGGATGTCGACCTGGGTCAGCAATTCCGCGGCGCGGGCCAACTTTGCTTGTTTCGACGTTTTCGCCTCTCCGCCAGCGCGCTCGTGTGCAGCAATGACATCGGATATCTGGGTGCCGATCTGGATCAGCGGGTTCAGATATGTCATCGGATCCTGAAAGATCATGGAGATCTTCACGCCGCGAATGGCACGCCAACCCTTTTCGTCGAGCTTGAGCAGATCGGTGTCGTGGAACATCATTGTTCCGGCGACCGGGGTCGAATTCGAAGGCCGGATGCCGAGGATCGTCCGCGCCAGCACCGATTTGCCCGAGCCGCTTTCACCGACGATGCCAACCGCGTCGCCGCGATTGATCTCCAGATTGATGTTCTTCAACACGTGAAGAACACCGTCGAAGGTACGGATGTCGAGACTGAAGTCGCGAATGCTGAGCAGGGCTGTCACCGTTCGCGGCTCCTCGGGTCCAGAATGTCGCGCAGCCCGTCGCCCAGAAGATTGAAGCCGAGAACGGTCATGAAGATGGCGGCGCCAGGAAACAGCGAATACCACCACCAGTCAGGCATATAGGTGCGGCCGACCGAGATCATCGCGCCCCATTCGGGGCTGGGCGGCCGCGCGCCCAGCCCGATGAAGCCTAGGGAGGCTGCAGCGAGAATAGCCATGCCAATGTCGAGGCTGACCTTGACGATAACTGGCGAGAGGCAATTGGGCAGGATGTGGTGCCACATGATCCATGGCGCGCGCGCGCCGATAGAGCGTGCGGATTCAACGAACAGCTCTTCCTTGAGCGTCAGCGTCTTGGCCTCAACAAGCCGCACATAGCCGGGCCACCACACCAGCGACAGCGCCAGCACGCAGTTGGTGATGCCAGGGCCCAGCGCCGCCACGATGGCCAATGCCAGCGCCAGCGCCGGCACCGAGAGGAAAAGGTCGGTAATGCGCATGATGATAGCCCGCGTCCAGCCGCCATAATACCCGGCAATGATGCCGAGCGGCAGGCCAATGGCTGTCGCGATGCTGACGATCAGCAAACCGATCCAGAGCGAAATGCGGGCGCCGAACAGAACGCGGCTGTAGATGTCGGCGCCCATTTCATCGGTGCCGAACCAGTGTTCGGCGCTGGGCGGCTGCAACCGGTTCGACATGTGAATGGCGCCGGCGGCATCTTCCGGAAATGGCGCAATCGATGGGCCGAATGCAGCGAGAAACAGGAAGAACAGCACCAGCGCCAGCCCAAACATCGAGGTGAAGCTGCGGCTGAGCGTGTGTGCGTAGAGTTTCAGAGAACGTATCTGGCTGGCGTGGCGCTCGCGGAAACCCGGCACCTGGTCGGCTGCTTCGTTGACGCTCATCTGACGCTCCTCAACCGCGGGTCAATCCACGCGTAGGCGAGGTCGACCAGCATGTTGGACAGGACGAAGAAGAAGGTAATCATCAACGTCACGCCGATGACCGGTTTGAAGTCCGACGACAGGGCAGAAGAAACGGCATAGAAGCCCAGCCCCGGCCAGTCGAACACGGTTTCGACGAGTACTGTTGATCCCAGCATCCAGCCAAAACGCAGGCCGATGATCGCCAGCACCGGCAGCAATGCGTTCTTTAGTGCGTAGTAGGCGACGATACGCAGCTGGGACAGCCCGTGGGCGCGCGCAGCGACGATGTGATCGGATTGCATGACTTCAATCATCTCCGAGCGCGTTACGCGCAGGATCGATGCGAGACACGGAAACGACAACACAATCGCCGGCATCAGGATGTAGGAGAAAGCAACGCTGAACTTGTGAAAATCTCCCGCAATAAGGCTGTCGATCAGATAGAAATTGGTGACGGCAGGCGGCGGGGACATCAGCAACGGAAAGCGTCCCGATACCGGCAGCCAACCCAGTTGCACGGCAAAATAAAGCTGCATCAGCAAGCCGAGCCAGAAGGCGGGCAAGGCAACGCCCGAGACCGAGAAGAGCCTTACGAGCTGATCAAAAAAACTGTCGCGCCAGACCGCAGAGAGGACGCCAAGCAGCATGCCGAAGATAATGCCCATCGACATGCTGACGAAGACAAGCTCGAGCGTGGCAGGCGCCTGGCGAAGAAGTTCTTGCGCTACAGGACGCGTGGTGATGATCGAGTTTCCAAGATCACCCTTCGCCATGTTGGTGAGATAAATGCCCAATTGCTCGATGAGTGGCTTGTCCAGCCCGTTTTCGACCCGCACGGTTTCAACCATCGCCTCGGTCGCGTTAGGCCCCGCCACCAGCCGCGCCGGATCGCCCGGCGCGATATTGGTGATCAGGAACGTCATGATCGCGACGCCGATCATGGTGCCGACAAGCACCATGAACTTCTTCACCGCAAAGGAGAGCATCCGCGCGCTCCGCCGCTATTGGGCTTTGACTGCGAGCGGATACAGATCAATCTCAGACAACAGCCGAACCGGCGAATAGGTGAAGCCGTCGACATAGTCGCGGCGGGCCCAACGGCGGTTCTGAAGCATTCCGAAAACTTCCGGCTGATCGGCGACGATCTGCGTCTGGATCTTGGCGTAGAGCTCCTTGCGCTTCTCCCAATCGGTCGTCGCGCGAGCCTCCTCGATCCAGCCATTGACCTCGTCATTGCTGTAGAACGACATGTTGACGTATTTGCCCGCACTGTTCTTGTGATAGTTGTATGCGATCGAGTCTGGATCGTTCGACAACGGCGTGATGAAAACTGAAACCAGGCTCGGCGCCGTGTCTACGTTAGAACCGCGGGCGACGATGTTCGGCCACTGATCCGGCTTTGCCTCAACCTTGATATTCAGTGCTTTCAACGAATCGAGCATGATCAGTGCGATGCGGCGGCTTTCCTCGTGCCCGGCCGGATAGAGATATTCCAGCGTCGTGCCGTTGGCGTATTCGGATCTGGCCAGATATTCCTTGGCCTTGTCCAGGTCGCGGCGCGGAATGTCCGGCACGCTGATGTGGCCGGCAAGCGCATTCGGGAACGGGCTGTCCTCAAGCGAGGCGGCATTGTTGTAGACTGCGAGCAAAGCGTCATAGTCAAACGCGTGGGCAATCGCCTTACGCAGGTTGACGTCCTTGGTCGGCCCCTTGGCGCAGTTCATCTTGATGCCGAAAGTGATGATGCCAACGTGATTTTCAATGACGATGCCCGGCGCGTTCGCCATTTGGGTATAGTCGTCGGTTGTCAGGCCTTCTGCGATATCGATTTCGCCGCGCTGCAGAGCAGCTTTCTGAGCAGCAGGCTCACGGATCAGGCGATAAACGATCGATGCTGGGCGCGCGTCGCCCTGTGGCCAACCGCGCCAGTAATCTGGATCGTTAACAAGCTGATAGAGCACATTCTGCTCCCAGCGGCCCTGCTTGAATGGGCCGGAGCCCGCAGAATGATCTGTCAGCCAGGCCTGACCGTAATCGCCATCCTTTTCATTCGCCTTGACTTCAACCGGATTTACAACAAACCACCAGGGCAGGAACGACAGGAAAGGTGCATAGGGGCGCGAGAGCGTGAAACGCACAGTCCATTCATCAACCGCCTCAATTGATTCAGTTGGCAGAACATCGGCCAGCATCCAGGCGACACCCTTGTTCAGCTTCAGCGCGCGCTCGAAGGAATAGCGCACAGCTTCTGCATTGACCGGATCGCCGGAATGGAACTTTGCATTCTTGACCAGATGGAAAGTCCAGACGAGGCCGTCTTCGCTGGTTTCCCAGCTTTCGGCCAGCCATGGTTCGATCTTGGAATCTTCGCCAACATATTTCACCAGCGCATCGTAGAGCCCTTGCTGTGCCATGCGGATCGACCAGTCATAGCGGACATGGGGGTCGATAATCGGGATTTCCTGACGCCCACCGAAAACCAGCACCAACCCTTCTGGAGTTCTTTCAATCGCCAGGGCTTGCCCGGGCAATAGGCCAATGCCGCCCAAAGCCGCACTGCCTGCAAGAAGAGTTCTGCGGTTGATCTGGTGATTCATTCTTTCAACTCCCGCTCTGGGAAGCTCGTCTGTCGCAAGCTTGCCCCTCAAACCTCTATTGCTGCCCCTGACTGACTCCACCTCCGATGACCGGCATACGATCAGAGCAGGTAACGTCTCAAATGCAGCGCCGCCAGTCCCGCACATTCGCCTCGCCAGCAGTATCCTCGCCGTCAGTCTAGCGACACGTCCCCTCGCGACAATACGGGTTAACACCTAGGCCGTAGAGACGATTTAGCGCTTGGCTGGGCCGCAGCGAAAATCCGGCAGTCCCGGGAGCGAAAAGCAAGGACATGCGGCAATAGTCCACGATGAGCGACGCCGGAATAGCGAATTCGCGCGCGGCCCTACGGGTTGGTAGACGGAAGTCCAACATATAGCTTGGTGGCCTGCGATCACCGGTTCCTGCAGTCGCATTCAGCGCAAGCCCGCGCCGATGACCATTCTGATCAACGAGCCGGAGGATGAGGCCTGCATCTTTCGAAGCACGCTCGATCGGTGAATTTCGACCGTCTTGTAGCTGATCGAAAGCTGTCGTGCGACGGCCTTGTTGGACAGTCCTTCGCAGACCAGAGACATCACCTGCCGCTCGCGCGGTGTCAGTTCGGCAAGCCGGTCCTGAAGGTCTTGCGGCAGTTCCGGCAGAACGGAGCGCGTCACAGTGCTCAAGATGAGCAGGATCGAGCTGAGCACAATGCGGCGCGGCAGAAGCACCGGCTTGCGCGTCAGTTCCGACATGAGTTTGCGATCGGCGCTGTCATAGCCGATCGAATTGAGCACTATGTAATCGCAATCCGCGAGCTTTTCTGCCGCCTCACGCAGCCCCTCCCTGTCCTGTGGGCGGGCATGGGTCAGCTTGATTGAAAATGAGGAAAGCGTGGGAATATCCAGCTCATCCATGTGCCGCCGCAGCGGCACGACAAGCCCCACCTTGTCGCCCCGTTCGGCCACCGAGACGATGGCAGATTCGATTGCGCGCTGACCGTTGACCATCGGACAGGTGCTCTCGAAGTCGCGCAGAATGCCTGTGCTCATCAACACCACCAGATCGTAGGATTCGAAAGGCAAGCCGGCGATGGCGTCGAAGGCGAGCCGGGTCACCTTCTGGTGCGACAACAGAACCTCGCGGTCACCGATATATGCGACCAGCGACGTCTCGCTGGCGGCAGGCCGCATCGCTTCAATGGCGGCAGGGCTCAGCCCGTCGAGCAAACCAATCTCTTCGACAACCACGGAGTCTGGCAATTCAGCTGCGATGTCCGCCAACGGTCCCAATCGCGGAGAGCTTCCCAGCGTGACGAAAAGAACTCGTTTTGCATTGGAGGCTTCATCAGCCGACATCAAAAAACCTGCCCTGACAGGGGTGAGCTACAACGTTTAGGCTTTGGACCGGACGGGTGCAAGCGAAGGCTGGATTTGAAGCCGGCCGAAAGAGTTTCGCGGCAGGCAACCGTATAAGGGCTCACCCCTATTTCGGCTAGTGAATGCTCCCGATAACGTTTGGCGACATCAAAACTATCGGTCTGCCGGAGAAGCGATGACCCGCGAATTTGCCCGTGAAGACATAGAACCGCTCGCCCTTGGCGCCTGGATTTTGGGTACAGGCGGTGGTGGCAACCCCTATATCAACCAATTGAATCTCCAGCGCCTCTACGACGAAGGCAAGCGTGTCCGGATTATCCAGCCTGAAGACCTTGAAGACGACCAGCATGTCGGCGTCGTGTCGATGATGGGTGCTCCGCTGGTGCTTTTGGAGCGATTGACCGATCCCGCTGATCTGGCCCGCGCGGTCAGGCTGATGGAAGAGTATCGCAACATCAAGTTCAGCGCACTGATGGCAATTGAGATTGGCGGCGGCAATGCGCTTTCGCCATTCCTGGCCGCCGCGATGCTCGACCTTCCGGTGATTGACGCTGACGCAATGGGCCGTGCCTATCCTGAGGCGACGCATTCGAGCTTCGCTATTGGCGATCTGCAGATGTATCCGATGTCGCAGGTCGACTGCCGGGGCGTGGAAAACATCGTCGCCAAGACGCCAAGCTGGCACTGGCTGGAACGTTCTTCGCGCGCCATGTGCGCTGAGATGGGCTCCATCACCGCTACCTGCAAAGCGCCGCGCACCGGGGCAGAAGTGAAGAAATGGGCGGTGCTGCATACAGTCACGAAATCGGTCGACATGGGCCGTGCCGTGATTGAGGCAAAGCGCCGGCACGAAGATCCAGTGGCGGCCGTCCTGGAGCAACAGGGCGGGAAGCTGCTGTTCAGTGGCAAGGTCGTGGATGTCGACCGGACGACAGGAGGCGGTTTTCTGCGTGGGAATTGCCGGGTTGCCGGCCTCGATGGCGACCGCGGCGGCGAGCTCGATATGGTCTTCCAGAATGAATGGATCGCTGTCTTTGACGGCGACAAACCCGTAGCGGCAACGCCCGATCTGATCTGCCTTGTCGATACCGACAGCGGTGAATCGGTTGGCACTGAAACGGTGCGCTATGGCCAGCGGGTCAGCATCATTGCTCTGCCAGCTCCGGCGCACCTGCGTACGGAAAAAGGCCTTCAGCATGTCGGGCCGCGCGCGTTCGGATATGACTTTGACTTCAAATCGGTGTTTGCAGAATGAAACGGATCGGAATTGATGTCGGCGGCACCAACACGGATGCCGTTCTGATTGACGGCGACAATATTCTCGCCGCCATCAAGACGCCAACGACTGACGACGTGATGAGCGGCGTGGTTTCGGTGTTGAAACAGGTGACCAGTGGCTATGATGGCCGCATCGATGCGGTGATGATCGGCACGACCCATTTCACCAATGCCGTTGTTGAACGCGCGCGGCTCGAACAGATTGCAGTCATGCGCATCGCGATGCCGTCTTCGGGATCGCTTCCGCCGGGTTCAGATTGGCCCGCCGATCTTCTGGACGTCATCCAGCCGATGAGCTTCATGATCGAAGGCGGCCATGACTTCGACGGCCGCGCGCTTGTGCCGCTTGACCGCAAGGCAATTGCCGAGGCGGCAGCCCGGATCCGTGACGCCGGCATTCGATCGATTGCAATCAACGCGTTGTTTTCACCGCTGACGTCTGAGTGCGAAGATGTTGCGGCTGAAATCATTCGCGGCGTTATCCCGGACGCACGGATCACGCTCTCGAACCGTCTCGGCCGCATCGGCCTGCTAGAACGTGAGAATGTTGCAATGCTGAACGCGGCGCTTCAAGATTGTGGTGAACGCACGGTCGGCGCTTTCAAGAATGCGCTCGCCGATGTTGGCGTGAAGGCGCCATTCTACTTGACCCAGAATGACGGGACGGTCGTACTGGCCGATGTTGCCGCCGCTAACCCGGTCTACAGCTTCGCATCGGGGCCGACCAATTCGATGCGCGGCGCCGCCTTCCTGACCGGCCTGCAGAACGCGATGGTCGTCGATGTCGGCGGCACGACAACCGATATTGGCTGTCTCGTTGACGGTTTCCCGCGCGAGGCAAACAATATCGTCACTGTCGGCGGCGTCAGGACTTTGTTCCGTATGCCTGATCTTCTGCCCATTGGCTTGGGCGGTGGCACGATCGTTGATCGCGATACGGGCAAGGTTGGCCCGAAGAGTGTCGGCTATCGCATTACCCGTGAAGCGCTGGTGTTTGGTGGCCAGACCCTGACTGCAACGGACCTTGCTGTTGCGGCGGGCCGTATCGATATCGGCGATGCGTCGCTTGTGAAGGGACTGGACAAGGACATGGTCAAGCGCCTTCTCGCACGCACCGAAACGATGGTCGAAGACAATGTCGACAGGATGAAGGTCGCATCAGGCGATATCGAAGTGATCGCGGTCGGCGGCGGCGCATTCCTCATCCCGGACAAGATCCGCGGCGTCGCAAAGGTTCATAGGGTCGAACACGCCGGCGTCGCCAATGCGCTCGGCGCGGCGATGGCGCAGATTTCCGGCGAGGTTGATCAGGTATTTTCGGACACGGACAGGGACTCGGCGATCGCGGAAGCAGGTGTTATTGCCTCGCAGCGCGCTGTGGAGGCAGGTGCGCGCCCTGAAACGATCAAGACAATCGAAATCGAAGACTTGCCGCTGGCCTATATGAAGGGCAATTCTCGCCGTGTTCGCGTCCGGGTGGTAGGGGACATCGAACATCCAACCGTCTGAGACCGCAGGAGACCCACATGCCGATCAAAAACCGTCTCGCCGATATTGCAGATGAAGCGACGGCCTGGCGGCGTGATCTGCACGCCCATCCCGAGCTTGGTTTTGATCTTGATCGCACGACGGCGCGGGTCGCCGGCCTGCTTGGAGACTTCGGCTGTGATTCCGTCGTCGAGGGTGTTGGCGTTATTGGCCTGATCAAGGGCAACAAGGGACCTGGCCCGGTTGTCGGCTTGCGAGCCGACATGGACGCCTTGCCGATCCGTGAAGCCACCGGCGTTGCGCATGCCTCGACGATTGCCGGCAAGATGCACGGTTGCGGGCACGACGGGCACACGGCAATGCTGTTGGGCGCCGCCAAATATCTTGCGGAAACACGCAATTTTGCCGGAACGGTAGCTCTGATCTTCCAACCGGCCGAGGAAATAGCCAAGGGCGCGCAAGCGATGGTCGATGAAGGCGTGTTCGACCGTTTCGCTATCGAGGAAGTTTACGGCATGCACAACCGGCCCGGCCTGGCGGTTGGCGAATTCATCATCCGCAGTGGTCCCTATTTTGCCGCCGTCGACACATTTGAGATCGTCGTGAGCGGCAAAGGCGGCCATGCGGCGCGGCCCAATTCGGCGATCGACCCGGTTGTCGCCGCTTCCAACATTGTGATGGCGCTACAGACGGTAGCGTCCCGAAACGTCAATCCGGTAAAAACAATCGTGGTTTCGGTGACCAGTTTCCGCAGCGAGACTGAGGCGTTCAATGTCATTCCGGCCAGCGTCACGCTGCGTGGCACAGTCCGCACGTTCGAGGCTGAGGTGCGCGAACTCGCCGAAGCCCGCCTGAAGGCAATCGCACAGCACGCTGCCGAGGTATATGGCGCTACCGCTGCGGTCGAATGGTTTCGCAATTGCTCGGCAATGGTCAATGCAGATGAACAAACCGAAATCGCCCGCGCCGCCGCCGAGAAGGTCACCGGCCGCGCGCCTGGCCTGGCCGATCTGGTGATGGGGGGCGAGGATTTTGCGTTCATGCTCGAAGCGCGGCCAGGCGCCTATATCCAGATCGGTAATGGCGACACAGCCGAAGTGCATCACCCGGCCTATGATTTCAACGACGAGGCGATTTCCGCCGGCGCATCGTACTGGGTCGAGCTTGTCGAGCACCGGCTTGCTGCGCAACGGGGCCAGTGACGCCCAAAAAGCCGGAGGCCGTTGCAACCTGTAATCCGCCTCTCGCCGGCCTCCAGGAATTCCTTCGGTCAGGTGTAGTAGAGGCTCTGAGCGATACCCTCCTTGCGGCACAGCTCTGCAATGCTGTCATCGCCGCTTAGAGACCGTCCAGCACAATCCTGATCTTGTCTTCCGATGAAAAGTGCCGCCGGGTGGCTCGACGAATGTCTTTGACAACATGTTCGGCGGAGCGATTGCCGCCAGTCGACTTCATATTCATGTTCGCTCCTTCGTCTTCAACGAGAACCAAACAATCCTTAGTTCGCAACCTCAATTCCGCGCCATCGGCGCTGACGGAGAACACTTATGCTCTTCAGGCACGGCAACCCCATCAAGTGATTGTTCGCTAAGCCGATCCAATCGCCGGCAGCAGATCGCGCCGTACCCGCAACGGCGTTTTGCCAAACCAGCGCTGGCAGGCGCGCGTCAGGACAGGTTGCTCGGCATAACCCAGCATGTCGCCGATCTGAACCAGGCTGAGCTGATGTTGTGACAGCAATTGCAGCGCAAATTCCTTGCGAGCCTCGTCGCGCAGCTCTTCAAACTTGACGCCCTCAGTCACAAGACGGCGCTGAAGCGTTCGCGGATGCTGGCCCATCAGCGCGGCGACGGTCGAAAGTTCAGCCATATTGGTGCGCACGAGATTGTGCAGCAGGGCCGCAACCTGCTGTGCGGTCGTGCGCCGTCCATCAGGGGTAACGCCTGACATGAACCGCTCAATGAACACCTTCAAGAGCGGGCTCTGATCGGCAATCCGCCGCCGGAAACCGGATACAGGAACGGCGATCCCGTCAAAGTGGGATTCAAAATGCGGCAACAGCCCGAAGTGCCGGAGATATTGCTCGTCACTTCCGATCTGCCGGTGGCGAAAATGGACCTCGGCCGGGCGCGTCGCGTGATCGGACAGTTCAACAACGAAGCGGTGAATCTGGCCCGCTGCGTTTTCGGCGGTCTGCGGCATGGCAGGCAGATTGAGCACCCGATGGAACATCTCGATACATTCAAGTTTGCCGTCGGTCGACCGGAAATTCCGGTAACCCTGCGCCGGGACGTAGAAGCTGACATGCTTGATCCCCAGCAATATGCCGTCCCGCACGGTCGGCGCCGATTTCATCAACAGCCACAAAGGCCCGAATGACTCCGGATTTTGCAACGAGCTGATGCGCAGGCCGAAATCCGCGACCCCAAATTTCCGGGCCATGGATTCGATCGCCAGAACGACGGCCGAATAGCGGACGAACCTGTCGGGCTCGGCAAGGTCCGCGGGGTCGAGACCAAACTCGCGAATACTGCCTTCGAAATCGCCTCCCAGATCGCGAACAAGAACCTGGACCTCAGCCAGCGACCCGGCGCGCACGATGTCGAAGTCTTCCGATCCTGCCAATGCGAAATCCTCCTGTCGCCCAAGATCAATGGATTGTCACGCAAAAGCAATACCGCAGAGGCAGGCGCAGCTACCTTCTGAACCACAGGCCGCATGTGGCGGCGATCAAGGGATGGAGAAAGCGCGATGCTGCAGGTTGCAGGAAACGTCACACGATTTGAGAAGCTGAACCATGTCGAAGAACTCGACATCGTCATCATCGGAGCGGGCATTTCCGGTATCGGCGCGGCGAGCTATATCCGCAGCGAATTGCCGGAGAAGTCGGTGTGCGTGCTGGAAGCGCGCGACAGCATTGGCGGCACCTGGGATCTGTTCCGCTATCCCGGCATCCGCTCGGACTCGGACCTGCACACGTTTGGCTACGAGTTCAAGCCGTGGCGGCACGAGCATGCAATCGCCGATGCGCCGCTGATCCTCGACTATCTGAAAGAGACGGTCGACGAAAACGATCTGACGCGCCTGATCCGGCTGCGCCACCGCGTCCTGGCCGCCGATTTTGACTCGAGCAGCTCGCGCTGGACGCTGACCGTCGAGGCGACCGATCCGGTGACCGGCAAGGTCAGCACCAAGACGCTGAAGGCAGGGTGGGTCTTCGCTGCAACGGGCTATTACCGCTACGATCAAGGGTTCGCGCCGAAGTTCGATGGTCAGGAAGATTTTGGGGGGACTATCATCCACCCGCAGCATTGGCCCGAAAACTTCGACTATTCCGGCAAGAAGGTTGTTGTGATCGGCAGCGGCGCGACCGCGATCACCCTCGTTCCGTCGATGCTCAAGGGGCCGGGCGCAGCCAAACATGTGACGATGCTGCAGCGGACGCCGACCTATGTTCTGGCGATGCCGCGCATCGACACGGTTGCAATCGCGCTGAGCAAATATCTCGGCGAGAAGCGTGGTTACGCGGCAGCGCGGTTCAAGAACATCTGGATCGACCGCGGCGTGGTCAAAGGGCTGCGCACGTTCCCGAAGCTTGGCCGCTGGCTGATCCGGCGCGAGAACGTCAAGCTGCTTCCCAAGGGCTTTGACGTCGACAAGCATTTCAACCCGCCCTACGACCCCTGGGACCAGCGTCTGTGCCTGGCGCCTGATGGCGATTTCTTCAAATCGATCTCATCGGGAGACGCCAGCGTGGTGACCGACAAGATCGTCAGGTTCTCAAAGTGCGGCATCGTGCTCGCCTCGGGCGAAGAACTCGAAGCCGACATCATCGTCACCGCGACCGGCCTCAATCTGCGCCTGTTCGACGGCATGCCGGTCTCGGTTGACGGGAAGAAGGTCGACATCACCGAGTCCTATTCCTATCGCGGCATGCTGCTGAGCGGCATGCCCAACTGGGCGATGGCGATCGGCTACACGACCTCATCGTGGACGCTGAAGGTCAGCCTGATGTGCCGCTACTTCATCGATCTGGTGAAGCACATGGACGCCAACGGTTACGACCAGGCTGTGCCGGTTGCGCAACCCGACATGGACTGGCGGCCGATCATGGATCTGAGCTCCGGCTACGCCAAGCGTGGCGCGAGCGTCCTGCCCAAGCAAGGCAAGGCCAAGCCGTGGCGCATGGCGATGTCTTATGTCGAAGACGCCAAGTCTCTGCGTGGACCGGTCCATGACGAGAACCTGAAGTTCTCGACGAGCGCGAACGCGGCCGCCAGCACATATCGTCGGCAGCGGTCCCATGCTTAAGGTCGTTGATAGGGAAAGCATCGACCGGTTCGCGACAACGCCGCGCGGTCTGTCGATCTGCTTCCGGGATTTCGGCAAAGCGACCGATCCCGCCATCCTGCTCATTGCGGGGCTTGGCGAAGACATCAACGCCTGGGGCGGCGAGTTCGTCGACGCCCTGGTTGCCAGCGGGTTTCGTGTCATCACGATGGACAACCGCGATGTCGGCCGGTCCAGCTATGTGACCAGCCCGCCGCCGGCGGTGTGGCGTCAGGTGCTGGCGAAGCCGCGCAAGGATGCCTATTCGCTGGCCGACATGGCGGGCGACTGCCTCGGCGTGCTCGACCATCTCGGCATTGGGCAGGCTCATATCGTCGGCCGGTCGATGGGCGGCATGATCGCGCAGACCATAGCCGCAACAGCTCCGGCTTGGGTCCTGTCGCTCACGTCTATCTATTCGACGACCGGCGCAAAGAAGGCCGGCCAGCCGGCCCTGTCGACGATTGCGATCCTCGTGGGGTCGCCGCCGCACAGCAAGGCGGATGCGGTACGCGCTCATTTGAAGATCACCCGCCACGTGGCGGGCACGGCCTATCCGATCAACGAGGCCGATGAGACCGCAATCGCGGCGCGCGCATGGGATCGCAACGGTGGAGACGCGGCCGCCGGTTCGGCGCGCCAGATCCAGGCCATTCAGTTTTCCGGCGACCGCACATCGCAGCTGAAACAGATCACAGCGCCAACGCTGGTCATTCATGGCGACCGTGACCTGCTGGTGGCGCCTAATGGCGGCGAAGCGACCGCCAAGGCCATCCGTGGGGCGAGGCATGTCGTGATCCCCGGCATGGGGCACCACATCCCGCCCGCGCTGGTGAACACGATCACCGGGCATATCGCAGAGCACGCGGCCAGCAACAATGGAGGAGGACGAAATGCCGGGAATCAATGAGGCCGTCCTCACCGGGCAGCGCGCCGCCGATCAGGTGGCGGCGCTTTTAACCAACACAAAGCGCGAGGAGGCGCTGACATGAAAGACATTCTCTATCTCTCCGCCAACATATGGCTCGTTGTCTCGTGCTTCTACTATGGGTGGCAGTTCATTCGCCGCTACGACAATTATCTGCTCGGCCTGGAGTGTCTGGTCGTTGGCACATCGGGGACGAACTTCCTGCTCTGGGCACTGTTCAGCGGCAGCGATCAAAGTCCGATGTATCAGATCGCGATTTTCCTGGACGCGTTTTCGCGTTCGGTCGGCATCACGCTCATTCTCGCTCTGGGATTGATGAAGGTCACCCATCGCTACCGTCCCGGCTTCGCAGCTGATGTCGCGGTGTTCGGGTTGGCCGCGGTCGCTGGTCTGTTCCTGCGGCAGTTCTATCACGAAGATCTCACGACCAACCAAACCGCTTTCGCCGTCGCCAGCTTCTATGTGGCGGTCAATCTCGCCACTGCTGTCTTTCTGGCCTATTTCGTCAAGCGGCTGTGGGACGCAGGCGCAAAGTGGCAGGCCGTATCGACTGCCCTTGTGTCGGCGGCCGCAACGACTGTGGCGCTCACCTATGACTTCTTCCCGCTGCCCTTCGACGACGCCAATCGCACGATCTTCTACACCTTCGCGCTGGCGACCTGGGGAACGCAGGCATTCGTCTACTTCCATGCCTACAAGGCGCTCGACGCACACAACAAGGCGACCGACGCGAAGCGCATGCCGGCGAAGGCGGTGCTGGCATGACCGCGACCCCTTCCCGGAATACCGCAGGCACCTTCACGCAACGGAGCAAGCATATGGTTGATGCAACCAAGCCGGCCAAAAGCACAAACAATCCGCTGCCGTTTCGCCTCACCGGCGGCTGGATCGAAGAACCCGCCGATCTGCAGCCGGAACTGCAAGGCCATGTCAGCGCCGACGTCATTGTCGTCGGCGCCGGCTTTGCGGGATTGTCCACCGCCCTTGAGCTGACCGCGCGCGGCGCCAAGGTGATCGTGCTGGAGCAGGAGTTTGGCGGATTCGGCGCCAGTGGGCGCAATGCCGGCTACCTTGTCGGCAGCATGGGGATCGAATTCGATCTCTTCGCAAGGCGTGTCGGACGCGAGAAGGCCCGGCAATGTGTCAGCTACTACGATCAGGCTGTCGGTTATGTGCAGAGACGGCTGGGTGAACTCGAGATCGATTGCGACTACAATCCGTCAGGCATCCTTCGCGCTGCCGTGCATCCGTCGCAGGAAAAGCGGCTGCGCCACGACATGAAACTCGGTCAGGAACTTGGATCCGTGACGCGTTTCGTCGACGAGGCCGAGATGCGTGCGCGGGGCATT
The DNA here is from genome assembly GCA_036742015.1 of Mesorhizobium sp. Taxonomy (GTDB): domain Bacteria; phylum Pseudomonadota; class Alphaproteobacteria; order Rhizobiales; family Rhizobiaceae; genus Mesorhizobium_A. Next base: position 236,566 of record DAINRF010000001.1, read on the forward strand.
CCGCCGGCCTTCCTGTTTGCAAGCGAACAACAAGGCGGCACGCTCAATCCCGGCAAATATGTCAGCGGCTTGCGCCGCGCGGCGCTGCGCGCCGGGATCAAACTCTATGAGAAAACGCCGGTGCTCTCGTTCGACAAGGGGCGCACGGTCACCTGCAGGACGCCTCGCGGATCGGCGAGCGCCCCGGTGATGGTGCTGGCGACAAACGCCTATACGCCGCAGCTCAATCTTCTCCGCGACAAGGTTGCAACGATACGGGTGTCTGCAATCGAGACCGAACCTCTGTCTGCGCAACAGCTGGCGTCGCTCGGCTGGCACGGCAGGGAGGGGATCATCACGCCACACATGGTCATGGAGAGCCACCGTCTGACGGCACACAACACGCTGGTGTCGACGGTGCGGCAGCTGAACTATGTCTATGGATCAGGGACACCCAACGTGCCGGACAACGACGCCTACCGCGAACTGGCCAAGGGGCAGCACGAACGCTTTCCCTCGCTGCACGGTCTCGGCGTAAAGCATTGCTGGAGCGGCTATGTCAGCGCGGCCTATGACGCCCTGCCCGTCGTCGGCGCAACGGGCGACCATCAAAACGTCCACTATGTCGCCGGCTGTTCAGGCCATGGTCTTTGCCAGCATTCCTTCATGGGCATGCTTCTGGCGGAGAGGATCAGCGGCACGGAGCACCCGACCTTGGCCGGGTTGGCGCACAAGACGCCCCGCACATTGCCCGAACCCTTGCAGTGGCTTGCGATCAAATCCGCCTTCGCTGCGACGGGACTGTATGACCGCTGGACGAATGGAAAAGTTCGAAAGGCAGCCGCAGCGAAATAGGGTCAACACGCAATCGAAGGCGGTAGTCTGATCTTGTCGCGCGAAGTCAATTTGTTGTCACGCAAGATCAAGCAGCGTGACAGCGGCAGACCTAGCTAAGCAATAGCCAGCCTCGAATGCGCCGTTAGCGCCTCATCGAGGCAGGCGGCAAAGAACAAGACAAGGAGAATGACATGAAGATTTCCGAACTGCTGACGTCGCTTGCAGGAAGCGCCAGGAACCTCGAACGCCAGCTCGACGAGTGGAACAACAACCTGTCGGCGCAGGGCGACCAAGCTTTGGCCAAGGTCAAGGAATGGCAAGCGGCCGCCGCGCGCCGCGATGAGGAATGGAAGGCGAAGTTGACAGCCTACGCCAACGAGGTCGACGCAGATTTGAAAAGCCAGTGGACAGAACTCCAGGACGGCTTTGACGCACAGATGAAGGCAGCGCAGAAGAAGGCCGCGGCCTGGCGCGCGGAAGCTGAAAAGAAGGATGCAGACACCAGGGCCAACTGGTATGAGGCCTATGCCGCCAACATGGTGGCTGTCGCCAAGCGCGCCGAAGAAGAAGCGACTGCAGCCATTGCCGCTGCCGCCGAGGCGCGGGCTCAGGTCTCCAAGTAGGCCTGAACTGCTTCCGGGCATCGGACGGGCATGAAGCCGCAAAATCGGGTACCCCGATCAAGCACCCAAATATTGACAAGCCGGGTCCCCAGGGGGATTCCGGCTTGGTTCGATTTGAAGCAGGCTTGGCGCTGCTTGCCAATCCCACGGAGTACCCATGGCTGAAATTAACCGCTCGCATATTGTCATGCTCGCCGCCGTCTACTTCGCCGGCCTGGGCAGCGCTGTGTGGATCGATTGGCCGCTTGCGCTGGTCGTCGCAACAAGCCTCTTCTCGGCGACCTATCTGGTACTAGCGATCAACAATCGTGATGAACTTGACGGCAAGTCGCTTCGCCTGACTGCACGTAAGACCAATGTTCCAGCCTACGTGATTTTCGCGATCACTGTTGGCGCCGCAGCATCGGCGCTGGTGGCGCTCTTCCTTATTCTCAACGCCGACGAAAAAGTTTCCCGGGCGTGGCTGGCGCTCGCCCTGCTCGCCATTCCACTCGGCTGGGCGACGATCCATATGATGGCTGCGTTTCACTATGCCTATCTCTACTGGCGAAGTTCCGGCGCAGCCAGGGCCAAACGCCCGCTTGAATTTCCAGGCGAAGCCGACCCTGACGGGTGGGACTTCGTATATTTCGCTTTCGTCATCGGCATGGCGGCCCAGACAGCTGACGTCGCAATCCGTGGGAAATCGGCGCGGCGGTTTGCTCTTGCTCATTCCATCATCGCCTATTTCTTCAATACTGTATTGATCGCGTCGGCCGTCAATGTTGCGGTGGCCAATTAGTCGATAGAAGGGTCGTTAGATGGCTTCCGTACTGACAGCCCTGCATCTCATCGTCTTCGCGCTGGCAATGATTCATCTCATGGCGCGTGGCGATCTCTCCGCCCAAACGCGTTTAGCCTGGATTCTGGCGCTCTTTTTCCTGCCGGTCGCCGGTCTCCTCCTCTACATCTTTTATGGCGAGATCCGGTTTCGCGGGCCGACAGGAGACGCCCATGTTGCTGCCGAGCATGCGGCGCGCCAGATGTCGGAGGAAAGCGGAGAGCCCGTCGATGCGGTTCGCGATGGCCAGGTGAGCGCGCTCGCTAGCGCATTCAACGGTTTCGGGATTACCCGCGGCAACCGGGCCGAACTGCTCGAAGATCCAGATGGCCAGCGCGAGCGCCTCATTGCCGATCTCGACGCAGCCACTCGCAGCATTCACCTGTTCTACTACATCTGGCTGGATGACCGAACCGGACGCAGCACAGCGGAGGCGTTGATCCGCGCGGCGCAGCGCGGGGTCAAGGTCAGGGTTGGCGTCGACAAGGTCGGTTCGTTCGATTTCATTTGGTCGGACACCTGGCGCCGGATGAATGAGGCAGGCATTGAGACCACAGTGGCCCTGCGCGTCGACAATGTTCTCGTCAGCATCTACACGCATCGCCCGGACTTGAGGAACCATCGCAAGATCACGGTGATCGATGGGCGCATCTGCCACTGCGGCAGCCAAAATTGCGCCGATCCTGAATTTTCACCCAAGCCGAAATATGCGCCGTGGATCGACATCATGGTGCGGTTCGAGGGGCCGGTGGCACGCCAGATGGATCTGCTGTTCGCCCAGACTTGGTTTGAGGACAAACCGATCGACTTGAGCGACTGGCAGTATGAAACGCCACCCTTTCCAGACGGCATTTCCGCCCAGGTCGTTGGGACGGGACCAACCACGCCCAAGGGCCTGACATCGCAACTGTTCTCTCGCCTCATCGGCGAAGCACGGCGCGAAATCATCATAACGACGCCCTATTTCGCGCCTGGTGAGGTCATCGTGAATGCGATGTCGGCCGCAGCTGTCGCCGGAATAGACGTCATTCTCAATGTGCCGGCCAGAGACGATTCCGGCCTTGTAGGACCGGCCTGCCGATCCAACTATCCGCGGCTTTTGCTTTCAGGCGTCAGGATTTTTGAATACACTGGGGGCCTGCTTCACTCGAAAATCTTGACGATTGATGGCGAGACGACGTTCTTTGGGGCGACGAACCTCGACGTCAGAAGCCTGGACCTGAACTTCGAAAACAACATCCTTTTCCGCGATCGAAATCTGACGGGGGACATTCGTCAGCGTCAGCTCAGCTATGTTGCAAGCTCGCAACCGGTCGATACCAGGGAGGTTGCCCGATGGCCTTTCTGGAAGCGCATCTGGTACAACTGCTTCACGATTATCGAACCATTCATCTGATGCGTCCTGCGTTGAACCCTGCCTGCGCACGCAAACACCGGAGATCATCAATGCGGACACGGTTGTGTGGGCTGATTCTGGTCTTTGTCGCTGGTTTGCTTCCCTTAAAAATGGCGTTTGCCCAGCAAGCGCAGCCGCCGGTATTTGATCCCGGCCGCGAACTTGTCATCGGGATCACGTCGGCGCCTCCGTTTGTAATCAAGTCTTCCGACGGAACGCTCAGCGGCATCAGCATCGACCTTTTGCGGCGCATCGCAGAACAGCGAAAGCTGCGCTTCCGTTTTGTTGAGGCCAGTTCTGTCGAAGAGCTTGTGAGCAGCGCCGCCAGTGGGACATTTGATGCGGCAATTGCCGCAATTCCGGTCAGCGCCGCGCGCGCCCGAATGGTTGATTTCGGTCAGCCCTATCTCGTCTCGCATGTCGGCATTGCAGTTCCTGTCGACGGAGCCGGGGCTTGGGCGGCGTTGCGCCAGATGTTCTTCTCGTTCCGCTTTTTCGAAGCGGTTGGTTTGCTCGTTGTCGCCGCAATCCTGATGGGATTGGTATTGTGGCTGTTCGAGCGACGGCAAGAGGCGGGATACGACAGCAAATTGCCTGGTCTGGGGACTGGCATCTGGTGGTCGGCTGCCACGATGACGCAATCCGGCGCCAATGCAACCCCGCCGAGTTCACTTGCCGGGCGCATCTTCGCAGTCAGCTGGATGATCGCTTCGGTCGTCATCGTCGCCGTCTTCACCGCCGCGCTCAGCGCCACCGTCACAAAGACGTCGCTTCAAGGCGTCGTGCAGAGCGAACGCGATCTTTTGACCGCGCGCATTGGCGTGCCCGATGGCTTTGCCTGGCTGACCTATCTGACCCAGCGCAACATAAGGCCACAGGTCTTCGCCAACACCGACAGCGGATTCGAGGCGCTGAGGACGGGAAAGATCGATGCGTTCATGAATGACGGGCCGCAGCTTAAATGGGCTGCTAGCCAGGATCTGTTGTCGCCAGTGAGCATTCTTGACATGTCTCTGGGCGAGCAGAGTCTGGCGATGATTTATCCGCAGGGTAGCCCATTGCGTGGATTGGTAGACTTGGCGTTGCTCGACGCAATCGAGTCGGACTGGTGGCGCGACATCCAGATTATCTACGGTGCGCGGAATTGAGGACGCATGAGCACCGTGTTAGCAGCCCGGTCATGGAGATCGATCAATGCACAAGATGATTGTTGTGGTTTTCCCTGACCAGGATAAGGCTCTCGCCGGCTACGAACTCTTGGATCACATGCAGAGCGACGGCGGCTTTTCGTTCTATGCTGGAGCCGTCATTGCAAAGGGCAACTCGAACGCCGTCACCGTCATCAAGTCGACCGACGATTCCGCCTTCCGCGTTGTTGGAGGCATGGCGTTGGGCGCGCTTATCGGATTGCTCGGAGGGCCGGGTGGCGTGGCGCTCGGATCGGCGCTTGGCGCAATCGCGGGCGTTCAGGAGAGCAATTCGCTCTCCTGGGTCAACGAAGAATTCCTGACCGACGTCAAGAAGGGACTGGACCCGGGCAAATTCGCACTCGTGGCGCGTGTGGATGAGAACTGGACGACGACACTGGACGCTGGCATGAAACGGCTGGGCGGTCATGTGCTGCGGTGGAACCTTGACGACATCGAGAGCGATTTTCGCGCTTAAAGCCTCGCGCCGGTATTCTGGTTCAAGAGGCTCCAATCTCTCTCAACCAAAGCGAGGCAAGTCCAGCGAAAGAACCCGTCGTTGTCAGGGCGCGCGAGAGGCGATCGTCCCCAACCGGGTCATCAGCAGATAATAGCTCACGGCGGCCTGTCCGGGATTTGAGAAACTGTAGGTTGATTTCACGTCGAAGCGAAGGGAGTCGCCCGCTTCGAGATAATATGTGTCATTACCGATCTTCACGACCAGCGGACCGCTGGGCGAGAACACCAGCTTGCGGGTCGCAATGGGATAGGGCGAAAGAGCACCAGTCGACTGCAACCCTGGCAACACATGACGCACCAGTTCAACGTCCTCTTCCCCGGCCGTCGAGAAGACCACTTCACGCACCAAGCCTGTCAAGGGGTCGGTAAAGCGGTTACAGGTGTCAGCCCGCTGAAGCTGGATTTCTGAAGAAGGCGGCTGCGCGCCAAGCAGAGCCGACAGTGTTACGTCGAGCGCCGTGGCGATGCGGACCAGGATTCCAACGGTGGGCGTCTTCTCACTGCGCTCGATCTTGGAGATCATGGCCCTGCTGACATGCGCGCGCGCCGCTACCATTTCCAGGGTCAGCTTCTGGTCAACGCGAAGCTTTCGCAGCCGGGTGCCCAAATTGGCGATTAGATCGTGTGAGGGGTCGCTGAGGTCTTCATCTTGAAGCCTAACGGAAGAGGATTTCATCGGGCGTCCCAGTCACAGAATGTCACTTTTCGGGCGAAATCGCCATCGCAGCACTGCCATAGACGACACCTTATCGCAAGAAGCAACGCTGGGTCGTGCAAGCGGCGCACATTCGAACGAGAACGCGGAGGCAGAGGCCGGCTCAGCCTGGCCGCCGAAGCCGCGCCCCGCTTTTCATCACCTGGCCGTCGAGCTCGTGCCCGACAAGTTCCTTTGCCAGCAACGCAGCCCTGACAAGCTGATCAAGGTCGAGGCCGGTTCCAATTCCCATCTCATGAAGCATATGCACCAGATCCTCGGTGCAGGCGTTGCCAGCCGCATCGGGGGCAAAGGGGCAGCCGCCAAGGCCGCCGACACTGCTCTCGAAACGGGAGATTCCAGCCTGGAGCGAGACGAATACGCCGACAAGCGCAAGACCGCGCGTATTGTGGAAATGGAAGGCCGGGTCAATTCCTGGTAGTTCGGTCGCCAGCGCCCTTGCCAGGGCCTGAATCTGCGGCGGCGCGGCCATGCCAGTTGTATCGCAGAATGAGACTTGCGTGACGCCGTCGGCCGCAAATCTGCGTGCAAGCCCGGTGACACGGGTGACTGGTACGTCGCCCTCGAAGGGACAGCCGAAAGCGACCGACAGGGAGATGTCGAGACCGATCCGCGCTTCTCGTGCCATGGCGGCGATTGTGGAAAGGTCACTGAGCGATTCTGAGGCAGTGCGATTGAGGTTGCGCCGACCATGGGTGTCGCTTGCCGAGAGCACGAAGACGAGAGTATCCACCCCGGCTTCGATCGCCCGTTTAGCCCCGCGCGCATTGGGAACCAGAGCCCTGATTTCGACATCGGGCAAATGGCCCAGCATGGTCACAATCTCGGCAGCATCCGCAAGCTGCGGGACACGGGCGGGCGAGACGAAGGACGTTACCTCAAGGCTGCGATGACCTGCCGCGATAAGCGCTTCGGCCAGCCGCAGCTTCTCACTCGTCGCCAAGATACGCGGCTCGATTTGAAGGCCGTCCCGCAGGCCAACCTCGGTAATGGAAACAGTTTCGGGGGGCGCCCACACGCTCAGATTACCCCTTTTTCGGCAAGCGCCCGCAGTTCAGCCTGGTCAATACCCAGCAGCTCTCCATACACATCCGAATTGTGCGCGCCTACCTCGGGGCCGGCCCAGCGAACTCGCCTCGTCCCTGGCCCGAAGCTGGGCACTGTCCCTGGATGGAGAACCTTGCCGAAGGCGGGATCCTCCACCCACTGCACCATCTCTCGCGCCTGATATTGCGCGTCGCTGGCGATGTCCGCTGCATCGTAGACGCGGCTCGCGGGGATGTCGGCATCGTTCAGCAGGGTCTCCAGCTCCTGAGCATTGTGCCGGCGGGTCCATAAGGAAATCTGTCCCTCGAGTGCGTCGACGTTGTGGCAGCGAGCGGGATTGTCGGCGAAGCGTGGATCCTGCGCCATGTCCGGTCGACCCATAAGATGACAGAGCGTGCGAAACAGTGAATCTGAATTGGCGGCGATCAGCACCCAGCCGCCATCCGCTGCCGGAAAAGCATTGGTCGGCGCGGCAGTGCTGATGCGGCCGCCGATGGGCTGGCGTATCGCCCCGGTCGCGCCATATTCGGGAATGACGCCTTCCATGACGCTGAGGACGGCTTCCGTCAGTGCGACGTCGGCAACCTGCCCTGCCGGCTTCTTTGCCCAAACGCCGGCAAGGATGGCGATTGCGGCATAGAGACCGGCAAGCGTGTCGCCGATGCTGACGCCGACGCGCACCGGTGGCAGGTCGGCGCCGCCGGGTGGATGGTTCGACAGGTGTCGCAGCCCGCCCACCGCCTCGCCGATGGCGCCGAAGCACGCCTTGCCGGCACGTGGGCCGGTCAGCCCGTATCCCGACACGTGGCAAACGACGAGACCGGGACGGATGGACATGAGCCGCGGGTCGTCAAAGCCTATCTTCGATAACTGGCCGGGCCTGAGATTTTCGACCAGTGCGTCGCTTTCGGCGACCAGACGTTCGAGAATGATGCGGCCTTCCGCGGTCTTGAGGTTCAGCGTCACGCATTTCTTGTTGCGCCCGTGAACCGACCACCAGTATGTGCGACCCTCACGCGCTGGTCCCCACTTCCGGACAGGGTCACCGGTCGCCGGCGGCTCGACCTTGATCACCTCAGCGCCCAGATCGGCCAGGACGCGGGCCGCGAAAGGCGCAGCAATATAGTGGCCGATTTCGAGAACCCTGAGACCTGCGAGCGGCAAATCCGGTGCATTCACAGCTTGCATAGCGTTCATGATGACGACGTTCGGTTCCCGTTTCGGTCGCCGGACCTGTGGCGCCGCGCAAGCAGATGCGTGATCTCGCCAACGATACCGCGCCGAAACAGCATCACGCAGGCCACGAACGCGCCGCCGATGAAGATGGTTACAGGGATTGCCGTCGATGCGAGATAATTCTGAATCGACAATACGAGCGCAGCGCCGACGAGCGGACCAAAGAAGGTGCCGACGCCGCCTAGCATCGTCATCAGGATCACTTCGCCGGACATCTGCCAGGCGACGTCTGTCAGTGTCGCGATCTGGAAGACCAGAACTTTGAGCGAGCCGGCCAGGCCCGAAAGGGCTGCCGAGATCACAAAGACTGTGAGCTTGTACCGGTTGACACGATAACCGAGCGACAGGGCGCGCGCCTCGTTTTCGCGGATTGCGGTCAGGGAGGCGCCGAACGGTGAATGGATGATCCGCCAGACCACCGCCATGCCGAAAAGGAACATGGTTGCCACAAAATAGTACAGCACCAGATTGTCGCCGAGCGGCAAGATGCCGAGGAAATCGGCACGCGGGACACGTTGGATGCCGTCTTCGGCGTAGGTGAACGGAGCTTGGAAAAAGGCGAAATAGGCCATCTGCGACAGGGCCAGGGTCGTCATAGCGAAGTAGAATCCCTGTCTGCGAATGGCGATTGCGCCCATCAGCAGTCCGGCGGCAGAGGCAAAAGCGACTCCCAGGAGGAGGCCTGTAGCCGCGTCTGTGTTCCATACCTTCAGTGCATGGGCCGTGACATAAGCTGCCCCGCCGAAGAAGGTGGCGTGGCCGAATGCGACCATGCCGCCATAGCCGAGGACGAGGTTCAACGCCGCCGCAAATAGGCCAAAGCATAGAAGCTTCATGAGGAAGACCGGGTAGAGGAAGAAAGGCGCCACGACCAGAAGCCCCAGAGCGGCGGCCAGTGCGAGCTGCCTGGCAAGGGCACGGCCTGATCGGCGCGGCGGATATCCGATATCGACCATCCGGGTCACTCCCCTTTTCCAAACAGTCCGCGCGGGCGCAGGAAAAGCACTACGGCCATGATGAGGAACGGAACGAGATTGGCCGAGGGCGGCCAGTAGACCTTAGCCAGCGCCTCCAGCACACCCAGCATCAGACCGCTGACGATCGCGCCGCTTATCGAGCCGAGTCCGCCGATGATGACCACTGCGAAGACGACGATGATGAGGTTGGCCCCCATCAGCGGGTTGACCTGGAACACAGGGGCCGCGATCACGCCGGCAAAGCCGGCCAGTGCACCGCCGAATGCATAGGTGCAGGTCAGTAGCAGCGGCACGTTGATGCCGAACACTTCCAGTAGCCGGCTGTTCTCCGTCGCCGCCCGCAGCTTTGCGCCCAGCGACGTGTATTCGATGGTGACCCAGGTCGCCAGACACAGGAGCAGCGACACGCCGATGGCGAATGCCCGGTAGTGCGGCAGAAACATGAAACCGAGATCGCTGGTCCCACGCAGGATCGGCGGCGTCTGGAAGGGCTGTCCGGCAGCGCCGAAGAAATACTGGAGCGAGCCCTCAATCAGAAGCGCCAGACCGAAGGTCAGCAGCAGACCGTAGAGATGATCAAGACCGTAGAGTTTTCTTAGAAGAGTGCGTTCAAGAAGTCCGGCCAGGCCAGCAACGAGGAGCGGCGCGATGAAAAGGCAGGCCCAGAAGCTCAGCCCCAGGCGCGAGGTCAGCAGGAAAGCGATGAACGCGCCCAGTGTATAGAAGGCGCCATGCGTGAAGTTGACAACCCGCAGCAGGCCAAAGATCACGCCGAGGCCGAGGCTCAGCAGAGCGTAGAATGCGCCATTGAACAGGCCGATGACAAGCTGCGAGGCAAGTGCGACGAGGGGAACGCCGAAGATGAGGGTCACGGCTCTACACTCCGATCAGGCTGGAGACGCTGTCCAGGCGGGTCGCCAACTCATCGCCTGGAAAACTCAGAGCAACCCTGCCCTCCTCCATCACATGGAAATGGTCTGCGAGATCACGGGCGAAATGGAAGTTCTGTTCGACCAACAACATGGTCAGGCCTTCTGCCTTCAGTTCCTTCAGGACCTTGCCAATGTGCTGCACGAACACCGGTGAAAGCCCTTCTGTAGGCTCGTCGAGGATGAGGAGCCGAGGGCCGGCGCGCAGCACGCGGGCAATGGCCAACATCTGCTGCTCGCCGCCCGAAAGCGTGCCGCCCGCCGCCCGCCTCCGCTCCTTCAGATTCGGGAACAGGTCAAAGAGGCGCTCCAGGCTCATGCCTCCGTCACTGATTTTCGGAAGAAGGACGAGGTTCTCCTGGACCGACAGAGAAGCATAGATGCCTCGCTCCTCGGGAACGTAGCCGATGCCGGTATAGGCGATCTTGTGACGCGGCGTGCCGACAAGTTCCACGCCATTCATGCGCACGGATCCGGTGATGCGCGACAACAAGCCTACGATGCCACGCAAGGTCGAGGTCTTTCCCACGCCATTTCGGCCGAGTATCGCGACGGTCTGCCCTGCAGGAACAACCAGATCAACGCCATGAAGCACGTGGCTTTCGTCGTACCAGCCGTTGAGCCTCTCTACGCAAAGCAACGGTTCACGCTTCATGTCCGGCTCCGATATAGGCTTCGCGCACGGCGGCGTTGTCACGAATCTGGGCATAACTGCCCTCCGCCATAACCTCGCCACGCACAAGAACCGTGACCTTGTCGCAAAGGCTCTCGACAACACCGAGATTGTGCTCGACCATCAGCACAGTCCGGCCACTGGCAACTGAGCGAATAAGCTCGACAATCATCGGTATGTCCCCAGCGGCCATGCCCGCGATCGGTTCGTCCAGCAGCAGCACCTTCGGTTCCATCGCCAGCGTGGTTGCGATTTCCAGCGCGCGCTTGCGCCCGTAGGAAACTTCCGAGCACAGCCTGTCCGCCAGCGGCAGCAGGCCGACGCGATCCAGCAGCTCGTCCGCCTCGGCGTCGAAGCGCCGCAGAGCGCGCGATGATATCCAGAACTGATGGCTCAGCCCGTGGCGGCGCTGGAGCGCGATGCGGATGTTCTCGCGCAAGCTAAGGCCGGGAAAGATCGACGAAATCTGGAAAGAACGGCACAGGCCGCGCTGCGCTACCTCCGCCGGGCCGAGACCGGTGATGGTCTCGCCCTGGAGAACGATCTCGCCCGCACTCGCCGCGTGAAAACGTGTCAGCAGGCCGAATAGCGTGGTCTTGCCGGCCCCGTTCGGGCCGATCAGCGCATGGATGCTGCCGTCCTCGACGGCAAGGTTGACATTCTTGACGGCATAAAACCCGTTGAAGTTCTTGCTTACCTGCCTCGCTTCGAGAACCGTGGCCATGGCTGTCACGCGCCCAGCGGCGTGAAGTGCGTGAACAGAGGCCGGGTCTGGAGGACTGCCGGGCGTGTTGAAACCGCCTCCACAATCTGTGCCAGATGCGGCCGCGCCGGGGTTTCATAGACGTCCCCGAAGCGCATCGTCAGATAGTCGACAACGACAGCCGGCAGGAAGGCGGCGAGGCAGGGCCGCTCCAGGATCTGGGTTGCAGCGCTGGCGGCCAGCGTTTCGAGGCTGTCGAGGCTGCGCACGATTGCGGCCTTGCGCCGGTCTGCGACCGCAGACGTATCGAAGGTCGAGTCGTCGAGCGAACCAGATGTGACCATCCGCCCTGCCATCATAGCGGCAGCGGCGTCGATGATGCCGAGACAAAGCCCCCCGATTTGGCTCTCTGTATCGTCTGAGAACCAGAGATCGCTGGCGCCAGCGGAGTTACGGGCGGCGTAGTCGGCGATGAGGAGCGACTCGGTCAGGAAGCGTGTTTCTTCACCATCGCCAAGGACCAGCGTGGGCACCCGCAGAGCAGGGTTATGCCGCAACAGATCGGGAGGATTGCGCCATGGGTCCACGATCACGATCTCGAGACCGGGCAACTCTGCCTCCAGACACATTATGCAGGCCAGTCGTGCATAAGGCGACGTCGGGCTGACATAGAGTTTCATTGCATGGACCTTCGTCGACGGAACCCGTTTCGACAACGGGTTCCGAGGGTTGCGGGATGACGAGGAAATGCAGGCCTTGGCGGACCTGCGCGATGATCATTTGACCAGCGGGCAGCCGCTTTCCTCGGCGCTGCGGAAGAGGCCCTCAGCCGGGATTTTTGCCACGATGCTGTAGAGGTCGTTCGGCCCTTTCGAGGCTTCTGGCGACTTCACTTCCACAAGCAGCATGTCGTAGACAACACGGCCGTTCTTCTGGATCTTCGGGTTTTCCCAGAGACCGGAACTGATCGGCAGCTCGTGCATCTTGGCTGCAACCGCGTCAGGTTCATCGGTTCCAGCTGCGGCGACCGCCTCGAGATAGTGGCGTATGGCGCCATAGGCGCCAAGCTGGCCCATCGTAGGCGTCTTACCGCCATTTTTCTCCATCATGCGCGTGGCCAACGCACGGGTTTGGTCATTAAGGTCCCAGTAGGTGGAGACCGACATGCGCATCCCCTGCGCAACCTGAAGCGTCAGCGCCTCGATATTGTTAGTGTAGACCATCATGGCGGCAAGCTTGTCGCTCAGACCGAACTGGCCCGCCTGCTTGACTGTCGTCTCAAGGTCAGTGCCCGCATTGGCGAGGCCAATGACATCCGAACCCGAACCCTGCGCCGTCAGGAGCGCCGAGGCCATATCGTTGGAATTGAGCGGATGCAGGAGCTTTCCAAGCACCTGACCGCCGGAGTCCTCGATCGACTTTGAGGCGTCCGCGATTAGCGATTGACCGAAGACGTAGTCGGCGGCGATCAGAAACCAGCTCTTGCCGCCCTCTTCCACTATGCGGGACGTGACAGCGCGTGACAGTTCCTGAGTCGACGGGGCAAACTGGAAACCATATGGCGAGCACTGGGCTTCCGAAAAGCCGGGAGCGTAGCCGCCGCTTACGAGCGTGAACACCCCGGCCTCTGCGGCGCGCGCCTGCGCGGCAAGTCCAACAGCGCTGGAACCGCCGAGCGTCATCGCCTTGATGCCCTGCTCCTCGATGAAACGCTGTGCCTGGGCGGAGCCTACATCCGGCTTGTTTTGATGGTCAGCCTGCACGATCTCGATGTCGCGGCCGAGCACCTTGCCACCGGCGTCCTCGACGGCAAGCTGGACCGCCATCAACGTGCCAGGGCCGCCATTGGCTGCGAACATGCCGGACATGTCGTCCAGGACCAGGATGCGGAACGGTCCGTCATCGGCCATGGCCGAAAGCGGTATCGCTGTAGAGATGAACGCTGCAGCAAGCAGCGATTTCCAGGTGCGGTTCATGACTTCCTCCCATTTTTGCGGCAGGCTTGAGCGAGGGTCCACCTCGCAGGGGCGTCTGCCATTTCCCCGCTTTCCTAACGTTGCCCTGCGGCTGCGGCGCCTATTGCAGGGTGAACGGATTGGAAATCTTCGATTTCGGATTGATGAAAACGCTCTTTGCCTCGAGATATTCGTAGATCGCCGCCTTGCCGTTCTCCCGCCCTATGCCGGAGGCCTTGAATCCGCCGAACGGCGCCATGTAGCTCACTACGCGGTAAGCATTGACCCAGACCGTTCCGGCACGGATCTTCCGCGGCATCGTTACCGCACGCTCAAGGTTTTCGGTCCATATCCCGGCGGCCAGCCCGTATTCTGTGTCATTGGCCAGCGTTACTGCTTCCTCGTCGGTGGCGAACTTCAGCACAGAAAGGACAGGGCCGAACACTTCCTCGCGGGCGATACGCATGGAGTTGTCAACGCCCGTGAAGATGGTCGGCTCGACGAACCATCCGTCCTTCAGTTCTTCGGCCTGCGGCCGCCTGCCGCCGAGAACGCATGTTGCGCCTTCGGCCTTCGCGACCTCGATCAGATCGAGCGTCTTCGCCAGTTGCGGCTCCGTCGCGATGGGGCCGACATCGGTGGTGTCCCGCCTCGGATCGCCGAGGCGCGCCTCACGCATTCGCGCGACCAGCTTATCGATGAACGCATCGTGGATGCTCTCATGCACAATCAGGCGGGAGCCGGCCATGCAGGTCTGCCCCGCTGCGGCGAAGATGCCCGAAATCACGCCCTTTACGGCAGCTTCAATGTCGGCGTCCGGGAAGATGATGTGAGGCGACTTGCCGCCGAGTTCCAGCGAGACGCGCTTGAAACTGTCGGCTGCGGCGCGTGAAACGAGCCGTCCGCCAACATCCGAGCCGGTAAAGGCGATCCGGTCGACGAGCGGATGCCCGACCAGCGCCGCACCTGCCTCATCGCCAAAGCCTGTCACCACATTGACGACGCCGGGCGGAAATCCGGCCTGTGCAAACAATTCGAGGAAGGCGAGCATGGAGACCGATGCATGCTCGGAGGGCTTGATGACAACGGTGTTGCCCGCCGCGAGAGCTGGCGCGAGCTTCCAGACCGTCAGGAGCAAAGGGGAATTCCATGGTGTTATCGCCCCGACAACGCCCAGCGGCTCATAGCTCACGTAATGGAGCATTTCGCCCTTGTCGATCGGCGTGACCGCGCCCTCGACCTTGTCAGCGAGACCGCCATAATACTGGAACCAGCGCGGAATGTAGCGCATTTGGCCGAGCATCTCGACCATCAGCTTGCCATTGTCCCTCACCTCCAACTCCGCGAGCCGTTCCGCATTCTGGGCAATCAGATCGGCGAGGCGATACAGCAGAAGGCCTCGATCGCTCGCCGTCATCTGCGCCCAAGGGCCAGAGGTGAACGCTGAGTGGGCGGCGCGCACAGCCATGTCGACGTCGCCAGCATCGCCGCGTGGCAGGACGGCCCAAGCCTTGCCGCTGAAAGGATCCTTGCTCTCGAAAGTCCGACCCGACGCAGAGGCACGCCATTCGCCTCCGATCAGCATTCGGAACTCCTCAAGCTGTGATGCAGCTACGCGTGACGAATTCACCAGAACCCCTCCCCGGGAAGATTCCGCAGCATCTGGCGCGCGGCCAGAAGCGCAGGTCCCGTTCGTTTGATGCTCCTCCGGGAGGTTGCAGCCTTTCAGCTTGCACAAGCCTCCGTAACATGTTCCTCTACCATAGTAGAAACCGGTGACGCAACAAAAAATCTTCTATAGTAGAAATTTGCGTTGATTAGGCCAGAGCAAGAGCAGCGCGAAATCGTTCGCCAGGGACGAACGGAGCGGGGACCTGTGCGGCCCTCCGCAGGCCGACCGGGCGTCTCGGCGGCTTGAAACCTTCTGGCAGGTGCTGCCAGCTGTTCCAGGTGTCTAACCCGGTCAGATCTTTATCCTCCCGGCTCAGCGGTGAGATGTAATTGATGAGAAGCGACAGCCCCCGTTTAGAAGTCCTGAACGCACCCGCAATCAGCGATCCCAGAATGTCCGACGCTGTTCGGGATATGGTGTGCTCATCCAGATCAATGTGGAATTGCCGAATTGATAGGCTTTGAACCTCTTCTTCGACGGTTTGCCGGTCAACACCATGGTCCTTAAACGCATCAACATGCGGCAGCAGATGCAGTGGTCAGCACGACGCGCATATCTAGAAAAGCTTGCCGGGATTCATGATCCCCGCCGGGTCCAGCGCATTGCGGATTAGTCGCATGGTTGCGATTTCTTCCGGACTGCGGGCGTGGTCCAGCCAGTCGCGTTTGGCCACGCCTATGCCGTGCTCCGCCGAGATCGAGCCTCCCGTAGCCTGGACCAACTGGAAAACCGCATCGTGAAGCCGCGTCTTGCCCTCGCTCCCCAGACCCGGCAGTTCGATGATGACATGCAGATTGCCGTCGCCAAGATGGCCGAAAAACCACGATCTGGCCTCTGGGTCCAACTGCATCAAGACGGCGCGGCAGTCATGGACAAAAGCCTCCGTTGCGCTGAGCGGAATGCTGATATCGAGGTTATGAAGTCCTTTGAGACTACGCTCCGGTCTTGCTGATTCACGAATATCCCAAAACCGCCGCGCTGCCGCCTGCGATGTTGCCGGCAGGGCATCCAGGATCAGTCTGGATTGGAGCGCTTCTTCGAGCCAGACCTCAAGGTCTCCGCCAATCGCTTCGATCAGCAGCACATGGGCCGGCGACTCGGAAAACAATCCGCGTCCGCCGCTGACAAGGAAATGATCTTGCCACATGACCTCGAAGGCGGAGAGATCCAGTTGACGGCGCGCAGACTGCAAGAGCACAGGGATCGCATCGAAGCGTTCTACTGAACAAAGCGCTGTCTGTGTCGCCTGAGGCGGCGGGGCAAGGCGAAACACCGCTCTTGTAATGACGCCAAGCGTGCCCTCCGAGCCGCAAAACAAGTGACGCAGATCATAACCGGTATTGTCTTTTGTGACCTCGGACAGATGCGAAAGAACGGTCCCGTCAGCCAGCACAGCCTCAAGGCCGAGAAGCCTGTCGCGGGTCATGCCGTAGCGGATTACGCCTGCGCCGCCCGCATTGGTGGCGATCATGCCGCCGACCTGACAGGAACCGCGCGCGCCAATATCTACGGGAAACAGGAATCCTGCCTCCTGCGCCGCCATTTGCGCCTCGTGCAGGACGGTTCCAGCGCGCACGGTCATCGTCCCGGCGACCCTGTCGACGCGCTCAACCCCAGCGTAGCGCGAAAGTGACAGCACGACCGCATTTGCCGATGGCAGGGCGCCGCCGCTAAGCCCGGTCAGACCGCCCTGCGGTATGACCGGCAACCGATGGCGATGGCATATGGCGAGCGCTTGCGACACTTCTTCAACTGATGCCGGCCGCAGCAAGGCAAGCGGCCGTACGCCCGAGCCATAGCCGCTTTCGTCATCGAAGGAACCTGCCGCCTCAAGGTCGCCGGCGCTCACGCAGCCGGCCGCGCCCAGAAGCTGGGACAGTTCCTCAATTGCGGTGCGGAACATCGGCTTGATCGGCCTGGGTCTCCGGCTTGCTCATTTCGCTTCTGATGAGGCAAGGAACCCGGCTTCGTCAAGGTCGAGAAGCGTCGGCCGGTTATGCTTGGCCGCCTCTCGCAACGCTTCAGGGAATTCTTCGGGGCCATTCAGTGCCTGTGTCGCACAGTCAAAGCCTTGGGCCAGCAAAGCGAAATCAGGGGTGAAAAGATCAACCCCGACTGCGGGGATGTCGCGGCGCACCATATAATTCTTGATTTCGAGATAGCTTTGATTGTTCCAGAGCGCGATGATCAACGGGCAGCCGATCTCGCGCGCCGTAGCAATCTCGCCGAGATTGAACAAAAGACCGCCATCGCCGACCAGCGCCACAACCGGACGCCCTGTCGCAAGCCATGCGCCAGTTGCGGCGGAAACCGCATAGCCAAGCGTGCCGTAGCCCGTCGCTGAACAGAACCAGCCGCGCGGGCGGTTGACGCCAAAATGCATCAGCCCGGCATAGACCGGCTGAGCAGAGTCGCCGACGATCACGGCTTCGGGCAACGTGTCCCGAATCTGTGCCAGCAATGATTGTCCAGCGTGGTACATCGGCGAAGTCGCGGCCCGCACTTCATCGCGAGCCTTGGCGGCGCGGCTTGCTCCGCCGGCCGGCCGCTCTGCAGCGGGCGACAGCGCAAGCAGGGCTTCAAGCGCCAATGTGCTGTCGGCAACAATCGCCAGATCTGTCGCGGGGCCGCATGCAATGCGGCTGGCGTCGATGTCGATCCGGGCCAGCTGCCCGCCAAGCTTCATCGCGCCCTCATTGTAGAAATCATACTCGGCCGGGCCAAGCTCGGTGCCAATGGCCAGGACAAGATCGGCATTTTCGATGAGCGACCGCACCGCAGGCAGAGCAGGCGAGCAAGGAACAGCCAGCGGATGACCATCCGGAAGGATGCCCCGTCCGTTGCTGGTCATGATCACCGGCGCGTCAAGGCTTTCTGCCAATTGGCGCAACAGGTCAGCTGCTGCGATAGCGCCGCCGCCAGCAAGAATGACCGGATTGGCGGATGCACGGCAAAGCGACACCAGTCTGTTCAGCATGGCCGGGTCGGCGGCGGGCCGGGAAAATGCGGCAAGTTTTTCTGCCGCCGAAAGATTGTCCGGCATCAGCGCGGCAAACAGATCAACCGGGATCTCGATGTGGACCGGGCCGGGTTTTGCCGAGCGGAATGTTGCAAACGCCCGCGCAAGAACCGTTGGGAGTTCCGCCGGGTCGAGAAGCGTATGGCTGAATATCGAAACCTGCGCGGCAAAACCGCGCTGATCGCGCATTTCATGCAGCCAGCCCTGGCCTGAACCCATGCGCCCGGCAGGGTTTACAGACGAAATCACCAGCATGGGCACGCAATCCGCCAAAGCCTGTCCCATTGCAGTGGCGATATTGCTCAAACCCGGCCCGGTAATGGTGAAGCAGGCGGCGACATTCCCCGAAGCCCTTGCATACCCATCGGCCATGAAACCGGCCCCCTGCTCGTTTCGCGGCGTGACATGGCGCAGCTGGCTTCCGGCCATGGCGCGATAAAGCTCGACCGTATGCACCCCCGGAATGCCGAAGACGGTGTCAATTCCGTTTTGGACAAGGCTTTGGCAAAGATACGCCGCCACAGTTTGCGGCGCTGAGGGTGAAGACATGGCAGAGGTCCGGCAAGCTTGGGAGTTTAGACCGGCGCCATGATGGCGCCGGACCGGAGATGCAGCGTTGCTGACGGTCAGAGACTGTCGCGAATGAGCGGCGCTGTCGAACAGTGCAGCCCGCCTCCGCCGAGCGCTACCTTGTCATAGTCGACGAAGCGCACCGAAATGCCGGCCTTGTCGAACTTTTCTGCCGTTCTATCCGACAGGCCGGTGGACATCAGCACGCGGCCTGGACGCACCGCGAGGCAGTTGATGACCCAATTGTTGTCCTCGTGGCAGACTTCAATCACATTGATGCCCAGCGATTTCAGCTTTTCGAGGAACCAGAACGGCACGATTGTCGGATTGACGAAGGCCGTCTCCGCGTCAACCATCACGAAAAGCCCATCAATATGCAGCCTGTAGCCGGTCAATTCGACGGTGAGCAATTCGACGCCCTGGGTGGCCAGGACTTCCGCAAGCTGCCTTGCGCCTTCGGCATCGACGCGGCTTGAGAGCCCGACCACCGCCAGATCGGGCCGTATCCATGCGAAGCTGCCGCCCTCCATCAGACCGGTACCCGATATGGTACGCAGGATCGGCATGCCCATCGCGGCCAATGTGCGGGTGACCGGCAGTTCCTCGCCGCGCCGGATCGGCGGGCCAAGCCTGGTGACAATGGCGCCGCCCTTCACCGCGATCACGCTGTCTCTCGTATAAACCTGTTTCATCTTGCCCGGCGCGGCCTTGTCGACATAGACGACTTCTGCGCCTTCCTCGCGCAGGACCGCCGCATAAGCGTCGTGCTGAGCCTGCATCTCGGCAAGGGTCGGGATCACATCGCCGCGCCAGTACCAGCCCTTGTCGACCTCGCCGAAAGCATTGATCCCCTCGATCCGTTTGGTCGGATCGATCACATTCAACTCGTCTCCGGGGCGGTGCATCAGAACCTTGCGGATCTGGCCCACGTCATTGTCGCAACCCCACACCTGCCCCCAGACCAGCTCCTGTTCGGAAGCGGCATGGAATGCCGGCTCCGCTCTGGAGGGAAACTGCTTGATCAGCATGTTGTAGCGATATTCCGCTTCGGTGATGATGGACATTGGATACTCCGGATTGTTGTTGGTCGTGAGAGGCTGATTGCAGGCTGACCGACACGCGTCAGCCGGGATGCGACCAACCTTTGCCGCGCGGTGTGGTGATATATTCAGGCCAGCCATAGTCGACCGGGGGCGTGAAATCCTCTGGCAGCAAAGGCGCGGTCCAGCCTGGTGCGCCGCGGCCACCGCCCGAGCGTTCGAGATATTCGGCGCGTGCTGCGGCAAGGCTTTCGCCATCGGTCATCAGATCGAGGATTGTCGCGGCAACTACGCGTCCCGCGGTCGACCACATGGGGTCAATGCAGGACGGGACGCCGCCCATGGCGTTTCGTGTCCATTCGCCGTAGCGATAGCCGTCCGGCGAAGCCAGAGTCGGACGCGCCACATAAAGCCGCACTGTTGGCGCATGCCATGTATATTCCACATAGTCATCTGCCGCGAGGTTCTTCTGCCAGGACGGAAGTTGCGCGCGGAACGACTTTTCAGCCTCCCAGGGGGGCGTCAGTCGATCATGCCCGTCGACGAAGGGCTCATCCAATGGTTCACGATCGAGATTCGACATGATCTTGCGGGCGAACGCCTTGCCGTCCTCGCTCCAGGCTGGAGCGCCGATTTCCTCGAAATTGCGGAAGGTGACCCGGGCCATGGCGTGATTGGGCAGCCCAGGACGGCAGCGCGTGATCCAGGCCTTGGTCACGCGGCAATGCGTCATCGCCGCCACGTGCTCGGCGTTGCGGTCGAGAACCTCGAAGACCCGCTCACACATATCGAGCGTCGGCCCACGGAAGGAATACTGGATCTGCCCCAGCCCCGGCGCGATATTGTCCGCTGCTGCGTGCCCCGCCTTCAGAATATATTCGTTCAACGTCCAGCTGCCATGATGAGGCAGCATGCTTTCCTTCATGTATTTGCCTGACGAATACATCAGGCAAACCGCGTCAATTGCGCCAGGCGCACGGGCGCTAGAATGCGTATGCGTCACACCCGTCGCTGCTTTCGACTGCTGCCACGTCTCGGGCTCGTCGCATTCAAACGTGTAGATCCTGCTCCAATAGGGGGCTGAATGGGTGTCCCAGAAACAGCCATTGGTCAGCGCAGGGAACGAATGCGGATGGAAACTGATCGCGGCGTCCAGATCGTCGTAATAGCCCTTCGCCGCATGGACCGGCTTTGAACCGCACATTTTTTCGGCCGGCTCGCCGAGATATTTCAGCCGGCCAGGTATGTTGTGCTTTTCCATTACGGCCTTGGCGGCAAGAAAGCCGGTAAGCGAGCCGATACCCAATGCAGAATGAGGGTCGGTGTGGCCGGCCGCGTATTTCGACACGCCTTCACGCGGTGCACGCCATGGAACGGGAGCCTGGGACTGTCCGGGCACTGCGTCATATTCGGCGTATCCGCCAATGGTGGGGCCATCGCCATTGGACCAGGTGGCGCAGAAGGCTGTCGGCATGCCGCCTGAGGCCTCCTCGACAGTGAAGCCTTCATCGCGAAGCCGCTGCACATACCAGGCTGCCGAACGATACTCTCTCCATGACGGCTCATGCAGATTCCAGATCGTCATGTGGTCCTGTGACAGGCGGTCGAGATTGCCGTCGATCCAGCTCATGGCGTCGCGTTTGAGGGGGGCGTCTTTGAAGGCTGTCATGTCTTTTGAGGCTCCAGAACGTCAGCGCTTCTTGCCGCGCAGCAGAAACTCCGCGGCGAGCATGATCAGGGTCAGCGCAATCAACACGGCGGCGACGGCCGCCATTGTCGGGTCGAGGTGTTCGTTGATGCCGTCCCACATGCGGCGAGGCAGGGTGAAAACGTTGCGCCCGGCGATGAAGAGAACGATCACCAGCTCGTCCCAAGAGTGAATAAATGCGAAGACCAGACCCGAAATGACGCCGGGCATGATGTTGGGAATGATGACATAACGCAGGCTCTGGCCCATCGTGGCGCCAAGATTGCGCGCCGCCTGCTCAAGCCGAGGATCCAGCCCGGCAAGGGATGTCGAGACCGTAATGACGACATAAGGGATGCCGGTCATGGCATGGGCGACGATGATGCCGGTATAGGTGTTGATCCAGCCGAGCTGCGCCCAGACCTGATAGGCGCCAAGCGCGTAGATCATCGGCGGCAGCATCAAGGGGATCAACATCGCCATCCGCACCGCATTGGCGAGCCCGGAGCCGATGCGCCAGCAGCCTATCGCCGCCAATGTACCGAGCACACCGCAGATCGCAGTTGAAACCGTGGCGATAACGAAGCTTTGCCAGATCGACGACAGCCACGCCGAAGAGGTGAAGAGCTTGCGATAATACTGGAGCGAAAGCCCGTCGGCAGGCAGCGACAGATAGGCCCGGTCGGTGAACGAAACCGAAAAGACCACCGTGATCGGCAGCACAAGATAACAGATCACGCCCCAGGCAAGCGTCTTGGTGACGATGGTCGGTTCCTGGCGCAACGCGTTTGACATCTCAACCGGCTCCAAAAACCTTGCGCAGATCAACCACGCGGCTGACGATCGCCAGCGTCACCAGGACAAAGACCAGCAGCAAGGTGGCAAGAGCCGAGCCAAGCCCCCAATTGACGACTTCAAGGATCTGGACCTTGATGTATTCAGCGACCATCATCTTCTTGCCGCCGCCCAGCAATGCGGGCGTGACATAGAAGCCAAGCGAATAGATGAAGACCAGGATCGACGCCGCGAAAACGCCTGGCAGCGTGAGCGGGAACCATATTCGCCAGAACGCCGTCATGCGGCTGGCGCCCAGTCCTCTGGCGGCTGCGACGAGGCGTGGGTCGATCGACTGCATGCCCGAATAGAGCGGCAGAATCGCCAGCGGCAGCATGTAGTGGACCATGCCGACCAAGACAGCGAATTCGTTCCACATCAATGGCAAGGGGCGTTCGATCAGACCCAGCCCGATCAGCGTCTGATTGATCAGTCCGTCATTGCGCAACAAAGCAAACCAGGAGAATGCGCGCACCAGCACGGAGATCCAGAGCGAGATCACAACGCCCATGAAAAGAAGGCGCCTGCGACGCTCGTCGACACATGCGATGACGTAGGCAACGAAATAGGCGAGCACCAGCGAGATCAGCGTCGAGAGCACCGCGATCCGCAAGGTGGTCCAGAGTATTCGCCTGACAGAGCGCGACTGCGCGAGATTCCCAAAATTGGAAACGCCGGGTTCAGGCAGGCTGACGCTCATCCAAAGGACATGGCTGATCGGATAAAAATAGAAGGCCGCCATAGCCAGAAGCGCGGGCGCGATCAGCAACCAGTATCTGAACATCGGATTGGCAATAAATCGCACAGCCTTGGTTCCAGCATGCTTGGCGGAGAGGAGAAGCGGCTTGAGAAGCCGCGCGTTCTGTCAGCCCCCGGGCGGGGCTGACAGTTCGGCGGCGCCGGACGAATGCCTTCGCCGGCGCGAGCCGCGACTAGGAGGCGATCCGGTCGAGGAACTCCTGATAAACGCGTGTGTGGTTGTCGAAATACCACTGAGCGTTGATCTTGGCCTGAACCGCGGTGTTGGCCGGGTCTGTCGGGTTGGCCGGCTTCATGTCGTCCGAAACGAGGGCAGCCCCTTCCGGATTGGCCGGGCCATTGCCCATTTGTTCGAGCAGGAAGATCTGCTCGGCAGGGCTTTGCATCGAAGCGATTGCGTGGAACGCTTCCTTGCCGGCGGGGTTGCCCTTCGGCACGACCCACAGGCCGGGCTGCAACAGACCGCGCTCGAACGTGTAGTCGATCCGTCCCTGGGTCTCTTTTTTGAGCATGTTGGCGCGGGTCGACCACAGGAAGCCCATGACGCATTCGCCATCGCGCAGCAGGCTCTGGCTTTCGGCGCCGGATGACCAGAACAGCAGGTGGTCGCGAATGCTCTCATATTTGGCCATCGCGCGCTCGACATCCAGCGGATAGAGATCTTCGGGCGCTACGCCATCGGCCAGAAGCGCCAGCTCGATCATGGCTTGGCTGTCCTTGCGGATCATGCGGCGACCAGGAATCTTCTCGATGTCGAAGAAATCGGCCGGGCTGGGCTTGCCCTCGATCTTGGAGGAATCCCAGGCCATCACTGACGAGAAGAAATAATTCACAACGCCAAGATCGTAGGCGAAGCCGTCGATTACCTTGGCTTTGTCGACGATCTCGTAGTCGATGGTTTCCAGCGCGCCCTTGGGTCCCAGATCGGCAATGGTAGTGACACCGGCGTCGCAGATGTCCCAGGTCACGGAATTGGACTGCACCATCGTCAGGATCTTGCCGTTCATCGGGCCGGAACCGTCAATGACCATTTTCCCGCCCTTGGCGTTGTACGGGTCGGCAAAAGCCTTCTGGAACACTTCGACCGACAGGCCGCCCCAGTTGACCAGAACAACTTCCGGCTTGTCCTGGGCAAAAGCGCCGCGCGCGCCAAGAACGAGCGGGGCGACGCCGAGGGCGAGCGCCGATTGAAGGATGGCGCGGCGGCTCATCCCGCCCGCGCGCTGCTCGCGCACGATCTCCGCGTAGTCTTGGGCGAAACTCTGTTCTTCCATTTGGGTGTTCTCCTTTGGTGATTGTGAAACGCACGGATCAGCTAGTCTGAAAAATGCAGAGCGTCCTTTTCCCGCCAATCGAGCGAGACAATGTCGTTCTCTTGCGGAACGTAACTGGCGTCGCGCAGCATGAGATTGAAACGCAGCGCAGTGCCGCAATCGCTTTGTGCGGTGTATCGGATGTCCGAGCCATGGTAGTCGCGGTCGGTGACGCGGGCGCGGATGCGGCCGCCGGCCTTCTCTCCGCCAACCAGCATCAGCGCAGTGGCGCGAAGCGCGAGAACGCCGGGGCGTCCGCTCAATGATTCGGGAAGAAAATTCTCGACCGCAAGGAACTCGGCGACAAAACGGTTGATCGGGCGCTCATAAAGCTCGGCAGGAGATCCAAGCTGGATGATCTTGCCCTTGTTCATCACCGCGATCCGGTCTGACATCGACAGCGCTTCGCCCTGGTCATGGGTGACATAGATGAAGGTGAGACCAACGGCCCGATGCAGCCGCTTCAACTCGGTCTGGAGTTGCCCGCGCAGCTGAGTGTCTAGGGCGCTCAATGGCTCGTCCAGCAGCAGAAGATGTGGCCGGAACACAATGGCGCGAGCGAGCGCCACGCGTTGCTGCTGACCACCCGACAATTCGCGCGGATAGCTGTCGCCCTTGTCCGACAGGCCGACAAGCTCCAGCGCCTTGGCGACCTTGTCCGCTGCGGCAGCCCCGCGCTCGCCACGCATCTTCAGCGGAAAGGCGACGTTTTCGCGCACTCTAAGATGCGGGAACAATGCGTATCCCTGGAAGACCATGCCGAAGTTTCGCTTGTCCGGCTCGACATGGGTAATGTCTTCGCCGCCCAGTAGAATACGGCCTGAATCGGTGCGAATGAACCCGGCGACCGACATCAGCAGGGTTGTCTTTCCGGAGCCTGAAGGGCCTAGAAGCGTAAGAAACTCACCGCGCTTGACCTCGATTCCGACCGAGCTGAGCGCATGAAAATTGCCGTAGCGCTTGCAGATGTCCTGCACGATCAAGGTCTGGTCGGCATCGCTTGCAGTCATCAATCACCCTCATATCCTGCGCCACTTTTCCGGACTCCCTTCCGGAAGGGTGCAGGGCATATTTTGATGTTATCTATAAATTTGGAGTTGTCTACAAATTTGATGCTGGGTACGAATTTTTTTGTGCTTGACGCCGTGAGAGACTAGGGTCGGATTGGTGGCATCCACCTTCAGTCTCGGTGTGGATTGGCACTTGGCGGCATTTTGATGAAAGTCACACAGTTCTTGGAGCGGAGTGGAAAGGATATGCCGCGTATTTTCGATGAGAGGGAACGTCCAACCGGAGGATTTGCAGTTGGCCCAGCCTCGCGCGACCCTGTATTTTCACCGGGCTTTCCGAAATGCTTTGCGTGCGCGCTGATTTTCTTGCTTACGTCTTTCTCTAAAGGTCGATCGCTGCCCTCATACTTCAGGTCGGCGCCGCTGTTTGGTCAGCGTGCATGAAGGAGCAGGAATCGATGGGATTGAGGGCGAAGAACCGAAAGCGCACACGCGATCAACTGATCTTCGTGGCGACGAAACTCTTTGAGGAAAACGGGTTTGATGAAACCCAGATGGAGAAGATCGCATCGGACGCAGGCATCGCGACCGCAACCGCCTACAATTATTTTGAAAGCAAGAACAAGCTTCTGACCGCGATTGCGTTGCAGCATCTGCGCATGACGCTGCCTTCGAGGCGCCGGCTTCTCGCGTCGCTGCCCGATGATCCCATTGACGGAATCATTGCTTTTGAGCGTCTGCTTGCGCAACAGACGCTGCAGCTTCTGGGCAAGAAAGCCTGGCGGGCGATTTTTCGGGCAGGCTACGACAATGAAAGCTCCAGTTTGCGGCGCGCGGGCAAGACGCTTTCCTGGATCATCTCGCGCCACTACCACAAGATGTTCGAGATCTATCGTCAACGGGGACGGCTCAGCACTGATGTTGACATCGCGCTTGCTGCTGAACTGACGGTGATCGCGGGCACCGCATATTTTACGCGCTTCCTGATGAATGACGACATGACAGTCGAGGAGCTTCTCGAATTCATTCCGCCTTATGCCGGCATTATTCTTGGTGCCTGGATCGTGCCAGCCAATGATCAGCCCGCCCTCTTAGCTGGTTAGATGTCATTTCCACAGACGTCATCTGCTGAAGCGCGCAATCTCTCCAGCTGCACAACAATTTGCGATTTCCGCCATTGTGCAGAATGCTGTGTTCTCAAAGCTGCGGATATA
Source organism: Mesorhizobium sp. (assembly GCA_036742015.1). GTDB lineage: Bacteria > Pseudomonadota > Alphaproteobacteria > Rhizobiales > Rhizobiaceae > Mesorhizobium_A. The sequence goes on from DAINRF010000001.1 coordinate 263,280, forward strand.
GGCAAGCAACTCTTGCGCCACATCGCGGTATGCATCGCTCATTGTGACGAACGGATGCCAGACCGTCACAAAGCACCCCTGCTCACGAAAACATCGATCAAAGCTGGCGCGATAGATCGCCAAGACCTCGGCCGGGGTTTTTGCCGCTGCGTCAAAACCAAGTTCAGGCAGATGGACGCAATGGAGCCAATCGTCCATTTCAGGCAGGACTGGTATTTCCCAATAGCCTTCGCTTCCTGCGGGAACGAAATAGGGATGAAAGGATCCAACGGCGCTGCTGTCGTAGATCATGCCCGAGCGCAGCAGGTTCGATGGCGTGCGCGGCCCAAAACTGTATGAAGGCGCGCGCATTCCTGCGAGGCGCCGGCCGAAGGTCTTCTGAAAATAGTCGGCCGCATCGCTGAATTCGCGAGTCTCTTCAGCGTCTGACAGGCGCGAAAGCGGAAGATGACTATAGCCGTGAAAGGCGATCTCATGTCCGGCGTCAAGCGCTGCCGCGATACGGTTCCGTTCGTGGGAAGCAACCTTACCAGTGACAAAAAATGTCTGGCGAAGCCCGGCTGCAGCGAAAAAATCGACTGCGCGATCGAACATGCTGCTTTGATCGGCAGCAAGAGCCTCAATCATCTGCGGCGGGAGCGTGATCCCTTGCTGGCGTTTCGCCTCAGCGAGGCTCAGGCCGTCAACATCAAATGTGAAGCAAACCCTGACGACCGACCCCAACGCAACTGCTCCTTCGCGGTGCGCACATCAGCAGTCTTGAACTGTGCGCGCGCCAATGAAATTGCGCGTTTTCGTTTCAAAGGCAAACAGCAAGATGCTGGCAATGGGATCCTGCCGGCAGGACGATCGGCCAGCGTCGCCAATCTGGCAGGCGTGACGTGCTCCCAATTGCGCCGCCAGATCTGGGCGATCGCGGGGTAGCCTCGCCCCCTACTGGCCGGCCTCGAAATCTTCGAGCGCCTTGGGGCGGCGTCTGCGTCCTGGCCCGACAGATGGCGCGCAACGCCGGCATCACCGTCATGCGGTCCTTCCATGAGACGAATTCGAGCGAAGGGCGGATCAGATGCTCGATGCAGGTCTGCACGACAGTCCGCGGAAAGACTGCGTTGATCGCTTCTGGAAAACCGCTAAGCCCGTCGTCGACAGCGATCAAAATGCCGGCGACGCCCCCGTTCTTCACCTCGTTCATGACCCCGAGCTAGGTCGTAGTGACAAATCAACGCTTGGCTGCGTTGGCGACCAAAATTGGTCGCGAACAGGAGAAAAGCGCAAGGCGGTGTTGACCACCGTCGAGCATTTTCAACGCATTCACGGACGATTTTGGTCCAACCCCGAAGGGGCCGCGCGCAAATCCATCATTCCGGCGTCGCTCGTCGTCGAATATGCGCTGCATGTCCGTCCTCCTCGCTCCTGGGACTGACGGATTTTCGCTGCGGCGCAGACAAACGTTAATTCGTCACTACGACCTAGACCCTTTCAGGTCCAAAGTATCCGTGTTGATCAAGCTGGATTTGGCGCCCTCGGACTGATCGATCCAGATGCCCATATAGAAGCCCATCGCCGCCAGGCCATTGCCGAATGAGACGCCGTGGCGTTGCGCGTTTCCTAAAGGTCAAAAGCGCGGCACTGCCGTGTCCGCCCGCCAACCAAGGTGACAACTCCGTTCACTCTTCGACGTGGCTGAGGGAACAGTTCTTGTTCTCGCCCCTCAACCAGAAGCGATCAGAGGATCGTCATAACGAAAGAATGTAAGACAATCAGATTGACGGTCTATCGACGCTGTGCATGATGTCTGAAGCCAATGCGCCGGCTCTGGGAGGAGCGCCAGCAATACAGAAAGACAAATAGTCAGGTTTGTGAGTAGCGCGCCGCCGCGACGCAATGAGCGAGGGCAAGATAGCGGGAGGACCGTCTATGATCTTCTTATGCCATGCCACACCCAACGATGTGGTCTCGGCCGCAAAAGCCGGCTGGGCGGCAATGCCGTGTATTTCGGTAACGGTCGATCTGAGCGGACGCCGGCCGGGCGGCCAAGCTGCATCGAACTCCGGGGTCTGACGTGTCAGCTTCGTCGATATTGAAGGGAGCGACTGGTTTTCTGGGGGCAATCTGCGTCTGGGAGGCAGCAAGAGCCTTAGGCTTTGTCGATCCGCGCGCGCTACCCGGTGTTGGTTCAATCCTGTCGGCTATGCTCGCCGGGCTCGCGGATGGTGAATTGTCATCCGCCCTGATTTCGTCGCTTACGACATGGAGCCTCGGTCTTCTATTGGCGATTGTGTTCGGGGCGGCAATTGGCATCGCCTTGTCGCTCTTTCCAACGCTGGAGAGAATAACCAGGCCTCTCATCGAGTTTCTGCGTCCCATTCCCTCGGTCGCGTTCATTCCCGTAGCGTTGCTCGTCCTCGGCATTGGTCTGCCGATGCAACTCTTCATGATTGTTTTTGCTTCGATCTGGCCAGTTATCTTTTCGACAAAGGCCGGCGTCGAAGGCGTGGACCCGCGCTATTTTGAAACCGGCAGGGTTTTCGGCCTGCCCCGGTTCGAACGCGTTTTCCGGATCGTATTGCCAGCAGCTCTCCCTTCGATTGCGACCGGCGCCCGGACTGCATCGGCAATTGCGCTGGTGCTGACGATTACAGTCGAAATGCTGGTCGGCCGGCCCGGTATCGGGGCCTATCTCGAGAATGTTCGCTTGAACGGCCTCGTGGCGGAGATGTGGGGCGCGATCCTTCTGACGGGGATTGTCGGCAACATAGTCAATAGCTGCTTTCTCTTCGCAGAGCGCCGTCTCATGCCCTGGAGCACCGACAATCGTGTCTAGGCAAAACTCATTCCTGCCGACAATCCTGTGGCAAACGGCAATGGTGGCAGTGCTTCTAACCGTATGGGAGACTGCGGCGATCGTCTGGCCGGCCCCCTACCTCCCTCGCCTTGAACTGGTCGCCCAGTCTTTCCTGCGTCTGATCCACGGCGACCTCCTGAAGACGGCGGTCGCACCGAGCCTATATCGGTTCGCTATTGGTCTTGGCATTGCTATCGCAGTCGGCAGCATTACGGGCCTCGTCCTCGGGTATTTCAGGGAACTGACGCCATGGGTTCGTCCGCTTCTCGAATTCCTCCGCTTCATTCCACCTGTCGCAATTCTCCCGGCTTCACTCATCTTGTTTGGACCAACCGATGCGATGCGGATTTTCATCATCGCCTTCGGATCGGTCTTCCCAATCATTCTTGCAGCAATGGATGGAGCGCGCAGGGTGGAGCCCCTGCTCATTGACGTCGCCCGCGTCAATGGTCTGACAGCGCGTCAGAGAATATTCGAGGTTCTTCTTCCCGCATCGCTCCCATCGATTTTTGCCGGCATCCGCATCGCACTCAGCATTGGCCTCGTGATGATGGTCATCTCGGAATTGCTGGCCGCTGACAACGGGTTGGGGTTCTTCATCCTGCGCAGTCAGAGGCTTTTCAGGACAGCCGATGTCTACGCCGGCGTCATCCTTCTTGGCGCGCTCGGCTTCCTTCTCACAATCGGATTGCTTTCGCTGGAACGCAAACTGGTTGCCTGGCACCGCGGATGGCGAGGCGCCGCTGACAACCACTGATCTGCGGCCAATGATCTATTTGAGGTTTGAAGATGTCTGCAATTCTCGACGTTGAAAACATCACAAAATCCTACGGATCGTCCGCTGCGGTCCTCGAGGATCTCACGTTTCAACAGAAACCCGGCGAGTTCCTGACAATCGTCGGGCCTTCCGGCTGCGGCAAGTCGACGTTGCTCCGGTGCATCGCTTCCCTGATGCAGCCGTCGTCGGGCCAGGTCCTGCACAAGGGCAATGTTTTTGCCGAGCCGCCAAAATGGCTTTCAATCGTCTTTCAAGACTACAACCGGAGCCTGTTCCCTTGGCTGACCGTAAGAAAGAACGTTGAGTTCGGCCTCCGCGGCGTCAGCGAGAGCGAAAGGAGGCAGAGGGCAAGCGAGGCAATCGATGCTGTAAAGCTCTCGCACGCCGCCGATCTCTATCCCTGGCAGATATCTGGCGGCATGCAGCAGCGATGCGCTCTTGCCCGCTCCATTGTTGTTCGACCTGAACTCCTTTTGCTTGACGAGCCATTTGCGTCAGTTGACGCGCAAACGCGCATCGATCTCCAGGACATGGTCATCGACATCTGCCGGCAGATGTCGTTGTCAACCTTGCTTGTCACCCATGACATCGACGAAGCCGTCTACATGGCTGACCGGATCGTTGTCCTTTCAACGCGGCCCGCACGCGTCGTCGAGGAAATCAACGTCGACATCCCCTACCCACGCGATCAGCTGACGACAAAAGAAACACCTGAATTCCTGAAGCTCAGACATCAGGTCTACACGCTTGTTCGCAAACAGACAAAATCCACAGATTAACCAGGAAGGAGAACGAGTATGAGATCCCTAAAATCGATGGCGATCGCCGTCATGGCATCTCTCGGCGTTACGACCATGATCGCGCCGGAGCCTGCCTTTGCCCAGGAGATGACAAAGCTGCGGGTCGGATATCTTCCGATCGGCGTCTACAGTTATTTCTGGCGCGCGCGCGACGCCGGATATTTCAAGGAAGCCAACATTGAGGTCGAGCTGGTGCCGATGGCCGGCGGCGGACAGATCATTCCCGCCTTGCAATCAGGCAGTCTCGACTTCGGCATTTCCGATGCGCTCGGCGTGCTGAATGCGCGTAACGGCGGCATCCCCGTTACTTACGTCTCATTCAATTTTCAGCAGACAACCGAAGATCCGATCCACGCAGTTCTGACAATGGATCCGGAGATCAAGTCGCCGGCGGATCTCGCCGGAAAATCCGTGGCGACCAATCTCAGCTACAATACGGACTGGACCATGATGCGCGAATGGCTCCGCAAGAACAACGTTGACGTCAACACCGTCACATTCCGGGAAATTCCTTTCCCAGACATGCTGGCCGCATTGCGCAGCAAGACGGTTGCGGCGGTTGGTACGGCAGAGCCGTTCGTTACGATCGGCGCTGCTGACGGGGCAACGGTTCTCGGTCACTACTTCACCGACGTCCAGTCGCCCAGCGTCGTTTCCGGCGTGATTGCAATGGTCCCATATGTCGAGAAGAATCCCGACATCACGAAACGTTTTGTGGGAGCGATCAACCGTGCGATTGACGATTTCCAAGACCCCAAGATTGCGCGTGAAACCATCGCCGCCAACACAAAGATCCCGGCAGCGATTGTCGAAAACATGAACATTGGGGAATGGAAAAAGGACATTGATCCGTCAACAATGCAGTTCTGGATCGATGCCGCTCAAAAGGAGGGCATTCTGACCAATTCTCCAGAGCTGAAAGACCTCGTCTGGGAGTCCAAATAATAGATACTGGACGCCCGGCCAATCCGGTTGGGCGTCCATCCGCAGGTATCGCGACCCAAAGCCCGGTGACGACACCGTTCAGACAATTGGATCGGCTGCGCAGCGAAACCCCAGATGGCTTGAAGTCGCTTCCGCATGGTTGGACGTGCGCGCGGAGACCCTGTAGCGATTGCAATAGCTTGCGTGGCAAAGATAGGAACCGCCACGCATGACCTTCAGGCGGCGATCATCATGGGCCCAATTTGACGCTGTCCATTCCCAGACATTTCCAAGCATGTTGTAGAGGCCAAAACCGTTGGGCGGAAAACTGAGAGCCGGCGCCGTGGCGAGATGGCCATCGTCAGCCGTGTTGTCCAGCGGGAACCGGCCCTGCCAGATATTGCACATGAAACGGCCGCCGGGGTTCAGTTCGTCGCCCCAGGAATAGATGGCCCGTTCAAGGCCACCGCGCGCGGCGGCCTCCCACTCGGCTTCGCTCGGCAGGCGCTTTTTGCAAAAGCGGGCAAACGCCTGCGCGTCATTCCAGGATACATGCACCACCGGGTGATCCTCGCGTCGACGTATCGTCGAGCCTTCGCCATCTGGAGCGCGCCAGCATGCGCCTCGCACAGCAACCCACCAAGGCGGCGCTGCAACATCGTCGCTCTCGACAATCGCTGCGCCGGGAAAAGCCTGCGACATAAAAACGAAAGACCAGCCCAAACGCTCGGCCTCCGTCACATAACCGGTAACTGCGACGAACTGTGCGAAATCGGCATTTGTCACAGCCGTCTTGTCAATCATGTACGACGGCAGATCAACCGTCCTCACCGGTCCTTCGCCATCGCCAGGGTTGGCGAATGGGCGGTCCTCCCCCAGACGCCAGCTCGCCTTCGGAATGAGGGCCATTTCCGGGTGCATACGCGCATCAAGTCTGGCGCGACTTTCAACCTCTCCTGACAGACCGGACGTCTGGGCCCCTGCCGAAGAACAACAAGCCATCGCATTTTCCGATTCCGCTCTTTGACGTGCTTGAGCTTGACTCTTTTTGGGTAATACGTAAAGGTAGGACATCCTACCTCTTGGAGGAGAGCGGTGTCAGGATCAACGTCCGAAAGCGTCTTGAAGTATATCCGTCAGCAGAAGCTGGCCGCAGGCGATCGCTTGCCGGCAGAGCTGGATATCGCGCGCACATTGGGTCTTAGCCGCAACTCCCTGCGGGAAGCCTATGCCGATCTGATCGCCAAAGGCCTGATCAGAAGCCGGCATGGCATCGGCACATTCGTCGCCAATCCGCCGATCCTCAACGCGCTCACCGGATCAATCGGATTCTGGAATCTGATCGTGAATGCGGGGATGAAACCATCCTTTAGCGAACTGCTGCGCGACCAGTCAGTGCCGCCCAAGGAAATCTCTGTTGCCCTTGATCTGGATATCGGCAAGCCGGCAGTACGCCTGCGCTGGCTGTTCAAAGCGTCGGGCCAGCCCTGCATTCTCGTTGACCACTATCTTGCAAGCCACATTCCGGCGACCGCTTTCAACAAGCAGACCGAACATCAGGCCTTGGCAGCGATCCGTCCTTTTCTTGTTGTGGAAGGCGCAACGCTTTCGACGCGGACATCCGCCACAAATGCGACTGTCGAAATGGCTGAGCTACTCCAGGTTGGGGAGGGCGACGCTCTGCTTTGGAGCACTGCGTTGGTGCATTCCGGCGATGGAAAAATTCCCCTCGCTTCGCGTTCATGGATGGTTCCCCAAATACTGAACAGCCACCAGGTGGTGGCGCTTTCGCAAACTGATTTTCAGGGCAATTCCGCCCAATCGCCGGAGGGCTAATTTAGATGAACCGCCTCGTTAAACTTGTTGCCGGCCTTGCCGCCGGCCTCTGGCTGGCGTCGGCCCAGCTCGCAAACGCCCAGAAGCTCGAACCGGTCAGGTTCGGCGTCGACGCCTATACCACAGGCTCCCAGATCTGGGTTGCCAAGGAAAAAGGCTATTTCGCCAAGGAAGGTATTGACGCACAGGTCACGACATTCGCGACGGGTGTCGAAGCGATTGACGCTCTGCTGATTGGCCGAGGCGACATGGCGGTCGGACTGGACTTTCCGATCGTCTCGCGCATCCAGGGCGGGAAGCTGACGGTTCTGGCCGGGATTTTCCATTCCGCTCCCGGTTTCCACAAGCTCGTCGTCGCCAACAACATCAAGGAGCCGAAGGACCTCATCGGCAAGAGGATCGGCATTGCGACCGGAACGGCCGAACATCTGATCACGATGCGTTATCTCGAACTGAACGGTATTGCCGAAAATCAGGTCGAAATTGTCGGTTTCACCAGCCTGATGGAAATCGTCGCATCGCTGCGCAGCGGCCGCATTGACGCATCATTCGTCTGGGCTGATGGCACGCAGAAATCGATCGATGGGGGCAAGCACTACGTTCTGGTCGATGATTCTGCGGCCAAGCGCAATTCCAGCGCCTACATAGTCGCCGCCACTGACTTCACTGAAAAGAACCCCGAACTGACTGTCGCCACGCTCCGCGCTCTGAACCAGGCATCCGACTTCATCAAATCGAACCCGGACGAGGCCGCAGACATCATCGCCAAGGCGACACGTGCGCCGCGCGACACGATGCGAGAACTGCTCAAGCACAATGAGTTCGGCCTGGCGCTGACCGATTATGAGCGCACGGGATTTAAGGAAGTCAGCGACTTCCTGGCGAAGACCAAGGCCCAGAGCGTGACGTTCGAGAATGGCGTCAACCCGAAATTCCTGTCGGAAGCCGCTCCTGATCTCGTCAATCTCGGCAATTGAGGTTCAGGCAATGACAAATGCATCGACTATCGCGACCGGAGGAGCGTCAACCGCTCCCGCCGTGACATTCGACAAGGTCGGGATGGCATATCCCGGCCAGAAAGCAGGCAGCGAGTTGATCCTCGCCGACCTGTCGGTCACGGTAAAGCAACAGGAGTTTTTCGTGCTCGTCGGCCCGTCCGGCTCGGGCAAGTCGACGCTGCTAAAAATTGTCGCCGGAACCGAAAAGCAGACGGAAGGGACCGTGCTGGCCAATGGCGAGCCAATTAGCGGCCCCGACCGGCGCCGGGGCATGGTGTTCCAGACAATCGAGGAGCCGCTGTTTCAGTGGCTCACCGTTGCCGAGAATGTCAGATTTGGCCCGAGCGTCGCCGGCAAATCCAGCGAAGAGTGCCAGCAGATCGCGCAACATCACATCGACATGGTTGGGTTGCGCGGTCACGAAGAAAAGTTCCCGCATGAATTGTCAGGCGGGATGAAACAGAGGGTTCAGATCGCCCGCACGCTTGCGGCCGAGCCAGAACTAATCCTGTTCGACGAACCATTCGCAGCGCTGGACGCGCTTACCCGGCGCGTCTTGCAAAAGGAGCTGACGCGGATCTGGCGCGAGACAGGCCGCACCATGATCTATGTCACGCATGATATTCGCGAGGCGGTGCTGCTTGGTCAGCGCATCGCGGTCATGAGTCGCGGACCGCGGGCCAACATCACCCGCATCTATGACATTGACCTGCCTTATCCGCGCGACGATCTCGACAGCCGCTTTGCCGACTCTGTCAAGGCGATCGAGGCCGACATCGAGCGAGAGGCCTCCTCTCAATGGGAGCAAAACTGATGCCATCCTATGTCTGGTCAACCCTGAGCGTCGCGGGCGTTCTCATCATCTGGCAGATTGCCTCAACCTGGTTCGTCGATCCGCTGTTTCTTCCTGCGCCGATCGCCGTCCTGCAAGGCGCCTGGCAGTTGCTGCTCGACGGCACGCTGACAGACTCGATCCTCATCTCGATGATGCGCATCCTGTCCGGCTGGCTCCTTGGTAGCGCCATCGCCATTCCAATCGGCCTTGCGGTCGGCGTCTCGCCAATCGCCCGTCATCTTGTCGACCCTTTCATCCACTTCTTCCGCTTTGTGCCGGCAATCGCACTGGTGACCTTGTTCATCATCTGGTTCGGCGTCGGGGAAATGTCGAAGATTATCCTGATTGGCTATGCAACGGCGTTCATCGTCATGGTGAATACGGCAAGCGGCGTGTCCTCGATCTCGCAGGACAAGTTGAATGCCGCCCGCTGCCTTGGCGCGAACGAACGTCAGGTCTTTTTCCGGGTAATGATCCCGGCATCGCTGCCCTCCATCTATGTCGGGATGCGACTGGCGCTCGCCTCGTCCTTCCTGGTGATCGCCGCCGCCGAAATGCTCGCTGCCGATGCAGGCCTTGGCTACATCATCTGGACGTCGCGTCTCTATTTCCAGGTAGACTGGATGTTTGCAGCGATCATCTCGCTTGGCCTGCTCGGCTTCGCCACAGATCGTCTGTGGCGACTGGCGGGCCGCACCATCATGAAACGCTATCTGCGCGGCGTGACCGCCTATTGATCAAAGCACCCGGGCGCGCATCCTCGCGCCCGGTCATGTCTCAACATCACCGAGGGCAGCAATGACTTCCGAGTTTCGCGGTCATATTGGCCGTACACATCACGTTTCCCGTCGCGACTACGCCGCCGTTCCAGCCGGACCTCAAGGCAAGCCCAATGTCATCTATGTGGTGCTCGATGACGTCGGCTATTCGGATCTCGGGTGTTTCGGTTCTGATATCGACACGCCAAATTTCGATTCTCTCGCCAATAGCGGCCTGCGCTACAGCAATTTCCATACGACGACGCTTTGCTCGCCGACTCGCGCCTGTCTGCTGACGGGACGCAACCACCATTCAGTGGGAATGCGCTATCTGGCAAATGCCGATATGGGTTGGCCTTCGGGTCGCGGCGCAATCAGCAACCGCGCAGGTACGCTCGCCGAGATGCTGAAACTGCAAGGTTACGCCACCTATGCGGTTGGCAAATGGCATCTGGCTCCGACCGAAAATGCCAATGCGGCCGGTCCGTTTGACCAGTGGCCTCTGGGACGCGGCTTTGAACGATTTTACGGCTTCATGAATGGCAGCACCGACCAGTTCCATCCGGAACTGTGTCAAGACAACCAGCAGGTGCCCGCGCCGGCAACGCCTGAACAGGGCTACCATCTGTCAGACGATCTGTCTGACAAGGCAGTGAACTATCTTGCCGACAAGATGGCAATCTGGGCCGACAAACCCTTTTTCCTCTATCTCTGCTTTGGCGCTGGCCATTTCCCTCATCAGGCGCCACCGGCCGCCATGGAGAAATATCGCGGCCGCTTCTCGCACGGCTGGGACGAGGAACGCGTGCGACGGCTCGCGCGGCAAAAGGCCATGGGTCTGGTGCCGCAAGACACCGAACTGCCGCCGCCAAACCCCGGTGTGCGCGCCTGGACAGAACTTTCGGCCGAAGAACGCGCAGTTTCGGAGCGCATGCAGGAAGCCTATGCCGCGCTGCTGGACTACACCGACGCAGCATTCGGCAAACTGCTTGCTTTCCTCGATCAGACGGGAATTCGCGACAACACCATCATCGTGCTGATCTCTGACAATGGCGCCTCGACCGATTGCGATCCGGACGGGACGACCAATGTGCTTCGCTGGTTCAATCATCTTCCCGAAGACTATGCGCAATCGCGCAAGGATATGGATAACATCGGCACCCCACGATCATCCGGCAATTATCCATGGGGGTGGGCGCAAGCCTCGAACACGCCACTGAAGCTTTACAAGAGTTTCACCCATGGCGGCGGCATCCGCGACCCGATGATCATTTCCTGGCCGCAGGGCATTGCAGACAAGGGCGGCATCCGTGCGCAATTCACCCATGTGACCGATATCACGCCGACAATCGTCCAACTGTGCGACATCGCCGTGCCAGAGACGATCAATGGCGTGCCGCAAATGCCCATTCATGGCGAGAGCTTTGCCTATTCCTTCGATGCTCCGGAGGCGGAGACAGTGAAGGAATCGCAGTATTTCGAGATGTATGGGCATCGCAGCATCTGGCATCGCGGGTGGAAGGCGGTAACCCAGCACAAAGCTGGCAGCGACTTTGAAACCGAGCGGTGGGAACTCTATCATCTCGACCAGGACTTTTCCGAAATGCGCGATCTGGCGGCCGAAAAGCCTGAGAAGCTGCAGGAAATGAAGGAACGCTGGTGGGCGGAGGCTGGCCGCTATGACGTCATGCCGCTGGACGATAGCGATGTGCTGTTCAAACCACCCTATCGACCGGGGGCGCCAAGATGGCGCACCGAGGCGAGCTTCTTTCCGCCGATTTCCAAGATACCGGCCGAAGCTGCTCCAATGACACAGGACGCTTCGCACCGGATCACCATCGAGATTGAGAGGCGCAGCACGTCCGAAGGCGGAACGCTGGTATGCTTCGGCAGTTGTCACGGCGGCTACGCCATCGACATCATCGATAACCGGCTTGTCTACACCTACAACTACGCCGGGTTCGAGATCACCCGCCTTGTCTCTGACCGTGAACTTCCTGACGGCGCAACGACAGTGGCCTTTGATTTCGAGAAGACCGGCAAGCTCAAGGGGATGGGACGCCTGATGATCGACGGCGAACCCGCGGGCGAGCACCTGTTCGAGCGGACCCTTCTGCGGCTGTCGCTGTCACCTTTGACATTTGGATCCAGCAATCCCGAACCTGTCGATACGAACCGGCGCACGAGCCCCGATTTCTCGGGTCGAATTGCAAGGGTGAGTTATTCGATTTCAGACGACCGGGAAACGCAACCAAAGACACTCGACGTGGATTGAGATTGTCGCGCGCACTCCTCTGGAGGTTCTACCGCAAACCTATCGGCATGGGCATGGCATGTGGCGATGCTCCATCTCGGAACCCACGAAACCGGCAGCGCCCATCGCACAAATTTGATAGTGTGATTTAAGGAGTTTTCGGTTCTCGTCATCAACGAAGGAACGACCACTCCCCAATTCACAACCTCAATTCCGTGCCACAGGCGCTGACGGCGAACAGGTGGTTCTAATCGCCACACAAAGGTGCTCGAGGATCCTGCAAGCGGCAAACCGATTCGGCACCTTTGCCCTGAATTGCCAACAGTTTCCTCGATGCCTCAAATTTCTGATCCGTGCCATAATGCGTCCCTCCGGATGCGCAATGTGGCCAGTTCCGTGGCCACGTTCGGGCACAGGCTCGGGACAAACAGCAACGGGGTCCCCACCAAGGGAAAAGCCCAATGTTTCTGGCGGTTCATTGAAATGGCTGGGGAACCTGGATTCCCAGAAAGTAAAATATCGCTTCCACGCTAGATCATTGATCTTGCAGTGAAATCTTGCTTGGCAGAGTGGTCGTGCCACAATTTGTGCATCACTTGTGTGCCCAGATCCGGAAGGGGCGTCAAGAGGTAGATTGGCTGCTTCGAAAGGCTCAAGATTTGTCGGGCAAAGTTTGCCTAGACGATTTTTGCAGCTCGCGAGAAATCTGTCGAAAGCAGGTTGCCAAACGGTGAGTTTGGGGCCGTCTGCTGACTGTCCGGAAATCGCCGGGAATCAGCGAAAGAAGACGTTCGGTCCACGACCGATTGCCGCCACTCGCGCTCAGGCTGCACCGCTAGGAAGCGGCCGTCTTCTAGCGCTCGAGTCCGCCTCTGCACACCGACGGAGCCTTGCGCGCTCGCGAGCGACTGAAAAATACTATGGCAAGAGGCGGGCCTGCAACCGCGCTGCACCTGCAGTCTGCAACCAAGTTCCGCCTCCAGGCAGACCTAGCTCCAATAGTAGGGCTTGCGGCAGATCCTCGGCTCGAAGGGATGAATCACCACCTCGCACTCTTCACGACCCACGGCATTGAATGCCGCTCGGACAAGCTCGCCGTGTTCAGGCGTCTCGACCCAAGCCCCCTTTATGTACCCAAGCGGGATCGGACTTATCACCTGTACTTAAGAATCCGAGAAGGTCGGCCAACTCGATGGTAGGCCGAATTCAGCGCGGAAACCTGCCTTCGTCGGATCCATAGATAGTGAGCAGTCGCCAAACAGCTTCTCGAGCGCGAACCCTCCATATTCTTTGCCGCTGTCATATTTCGTCGCGTTCGTTGCCGCACCTTGACGGAAGAAGAGGCAGTGGTAGTTCCAGAGAAGGCTCGGGTGCAGAACTAGGATGGCCCAGGGCTTGTTTCCCGCGCGGTGCCGCTTCGCCTCGAACATGCGCGGAAAGTAGCACGAGGTGGACACCGAGACTGCGCCGTCCTCTCGGTCCAAGCAACAAGGATCACTGGCATAAACAGCGAAGTCGGCGTTGGCGATTTCTGTGCGGGTTTGGAGTCCATGTTTCAGAATGTTGGAAGGTTTTCCAAGCGCGGGAAATGTAGAATATCATCGATCTGCCGATCTTCGACGATACGCGCGATATGTCCCGCGAATATCTCGCCACAAGTCTTCTTTCGCTCCATGCTTTGTCCTTGACCTGCCACTGGACTCTCATTCGTCGGGAACAAACAACATGAGAGCGGTGCATGGCTGTATCCTGCCAATGATGTTCCCGTCAGCAATCTTTTGGAGAAAGGTGGATGCTTCCGAAAAGTTTAGGCGCGCCATGGCAAGGGATCTTTCCAGAGCCGCCACATGACCCTGCCATAGTTCGACGGGACCAGCTTCGGGCGGAGCTTGCCTGCGGCGCTCCAGGCCCTGCTCACGAATCCTAATTTCAGCCCGAAAGTGAGCGCTCATTTGACTAGCGAAGGCCACAAGTTCTTGCCGAACATCATTCAGAACAGAAGCTCTGTACTGCTCCACCTGTGAACGGATCAAGGCGAGTTGTCGAGAACGGATAACATTCACGGCCTCATGCCGCTCAAGGGGCACGATTGGCTTTCGGCCCTTTGCCAGCGCATTGTTTGTAGAAGAAGTTATTGGTTTGAGGCAAAGGTCCACCTCCTCTTCTTTCAGGTCTTGCCATCCATCTCGTGCCTTCCCCGACCCAACACGGATGAACCTTGATGGTGCAGCGATCCTCACCTTGCGCTGGAGGGCGCGAAACAGGGTTTGAAGCGCATTTCGGTCGGCAGTAAGTGCTCTCCTCTGCGCATCTGTCGGCGTTGCTTTGAGCATTTCCTTTGCTTCAGACGTCCACAGTGGAGGGAGCAGATCGTCCGGGCACGGGTCGATCGCCGCTACCGAAATGAGCACCAGTGGGCAAAGTCCTCTTGCTGGGTGCCCCACGGGCAGCCTGACGCTCGTCTGCACCACGTGCCTTGCTGCCCCGAAAGTATTCAGCGATACAGCGGTATAGCCAGCAACCAGAGCATCGTGCAGGTCTGCGCCGTGATCGAAAAAGCGGAGTGGGCGTCCAGATCTTTCGCCATCTCTTGAACGCTCTCCATCGTCCGTGAAGACGCTCTTCCGAGGCGGTGCAGAAATATCGGATCGGCGATAGACGAACGGAACATGACCCGACATCCAACCTTCCCGGGACGTACCAGGAAGGGCGAAAGGACTCTCGCCAGCGCGTCCTCGTTCGCCTGCGCCACGATACCAGATCGTTTGGAAGCCGTAGTCGTCGACCTTGTCACGTCGACGCCCTACTTCGAAATCGCCAGAAGCTGTGATTGACTTCAGCCATGCGCCAATTGCTCGCTCTTCTCGCCGTATTGGTGTCTCCTGCGGACGCGCAAGTTCAGACAGCATGGCCGGTGCGGGACAGGGTTTCTGACGCCACTGCTCGAAGTCGTTAGCTGCCTGTTGGGGTGTGAAAGGATCTGCTCCGTTGAGACGAGAAGACAGGCCAGTGCCGTTTCCCGTGAGTGGAGCAAGCGAAAGTGCTGCCTTACGCCTTATGGCAGCACGTCCCATTTCTGTCTGAAGCTCAGCCAGTTCCGAGGGTGAAAGTGGTGGCAGCGGAGCGTCGAATACACCAAGTGCCGCGACCGTGTCGGCAATCGCGGCTTCCTGAGAACCTTCGATCAGGATGCGCCAGATGTCGATGACACGTCTTGAGCCTCTGCGGTCGCCCGTAGGGCCAAGACGGTCCACGCGGCCAATAAGCTGGTCGATGCCGTCCATTTCCCAAGGCAATGAGTAGAAGATAATCCCCTGGGCTACGTGGTGAAGGTTCAGTCCTGCTTGCACCCAGTCGCCTACAAGCAGAAGGCGGTTCTCGCCTGACAGCAAAGGTGCGAGCGTTTCCTGGATTTCGCGAAGGTTGGTGACCCCCTCGACATCTGTCGTAGCAGGGCGCCGCAGAACGGAGATTCCATCTTCAAGGAAGGGGAAGTACCTCGGAAGCGCTGCACGCAGCATGTCGATGGTTGGATTGTCTCCACAGACAACGATGAATACGCGATCCTCGTCGTGGCACCATTGCTGCGAAAGGATGTCGAGCAAGGCTTCCAGCCGACTGTCACCTGGATCTTCAAGTGACTTGACGCGTGCGGCTTCTGCCAGCTGAGCGAGGGGCCCTCCCCGTGTCGCAAGTTCTGCTAGAACCGTCCGCGCCGCTCTCGCGCTGCGCTGCAGGGCGCGTGCAGCCGTCCAGGCAGGTCCTTGGATGCCTTCGGCTGGATCTGCGTCCGCAAGCACCATGGCAGCGATCTCATGCCGCATTCGCTCAAAAGTAATTGGTTGCAGCCGAACTTCATGATTGCGTCTATGCGGCAGATACTCGCCCCATTCGGAGCGACCGTTCCTGATGATGCGTCGTGCTGCTCCCGACTCAAGGAAGCCTTGGGTCCAGTCTTGAGGGCTATCAAATCCGTCGATAGCCGTAATTGTGGCTTCCTCGCGGTCTTGAAGAATGTCAAATACGCTGCGACCCTCCATCCGCGCAAGCGTGGCAGCCTCCGGCTCGATCATTCGCAAGATCGGTTCGCGCCAGGCAGGATCGCCGAGTCTCGGGGTGGCGGATAGAACAAGAACCTGCCGGAACTCGTCCGCTACCTGCGAAATGATCTGAATCGCGTCTCGCGGCATCGTTTGGGGCTCGTCAACGATCAAGAGATCGAACACAGCAGGATCCGCGCTTATTGTTCGCGCACCCTGTCCAGGACGTGTCATAAGATCGCGTGGACGCGCCAACGTGACTGGCGAAAATTCGTCCTGAACGCCATCTCCGATCGAACCGGCGATAGCGGGCATCACGTGGCCTCGGATCCAGCACTCCTCCTGCCACTGTGCCAAAAGATTGTCAGGGGCAATCACCAGTGTTCGGTGTGCGGAATGCTGCCAGCGCAGGGAGTTCACGATCATCAATGCCTGCACGGTCTTGCCGAGCCCCACTTCATCCGAAATCAAGTGACGAATGTGGGAGTCTCCAAGGACCCGTCGCACAGTTGCAATCTGGTGGGGCAAAGGATCAGCGGCAACTCCAAGCGCCCCTCCCAGACCAATATCGAGAGCCGAAACCCTTCGCCGCAACGCCTGAACGCCATTCACGAACCTGAGGTAATGGTCCATCAGATGGCACTCCCGTTCGGCACGTCTCCAAGCGCGAGTTTGCGTCGAAGCGCAACATATCGAACGGCTCTGCTGGTTTGGATGTCCGAAAGTCCTTTTGACAGGAGCTCTCGCCAACGATCTGTTTCCGCCATCGCCTTCGGCGAAAGCCACAGCTGCAACATGGCTCGTATCTCGGAACGTCCTAACCACCGCAATCCGGGTCGCCGGAAGGCGTCGACATGTACGGAATCCAGCAGATCGACCAGATCGTCTTCGGTAAATTCGCTGTAGAACGGTCGCACGAGCGCAGACCACCTTGCCTCAGGCAAGATATGCGGTCGGAACATCGAGAGTCTTTGAGCATCCCCCGCCTTCTGGAAAGCGGATCTCCAGTCTTCCGTAAGAAAGCCAACTGCACAAGAGAACTCTGGAGTCTCACCACGAGCTTCGACAGCCGCGCTCAACTCATCGTAGGCGTCTTCCATTGCCAGATCCAAGGTGCCCGCCAAGTCGTCGTCGATGTTCGCGGCTGCAATTTGTGGATCAGGCAGGACACCCTTCATCTTTTGCACCATCGCGTTCGTCAGAAAATCGCGATCCTGGGCATTGTCGAGTTGCGGTCGGCCACCTTTGGTATTGTCCCAAATCTCCAGGATAAATCGCAACAGCGCCGCATAGAAGTCAGCGAAAGCCGAATCGAGTTCCATCTCCAGCCTACGCCATCTCGCTCCGCATAGCTGCTCGATCAAGGCGGCTTCAAGCTCTTCTACTACCGACCAACGTTGCCAGTTTCCAAGGAGATCGCGCGCGCTCGCAAGTTGCCACGCGACATTCGCGTGGGCCAGTGCGGTGAGCCCAACGCCGTGCTCGCTTGAAGTCGGTTCGCGAAGTAGTGCGGGCAGTGATATGCGGCTGCGGCTAACCAAGCCGAGTCGAGCGGGAGCTGTTCCTGAAAGGATCAGACCCGCCGCCAACGCCTCGTGATCCGGAGCATCCGGCAAGACCAGTCGGGTTCCTTCCGGGTCAGACTTTCCGGCGACAAGGAGAGGTGCGGCCGCCGAGGCGCTGATTGATGCCAAGACTTTTTCGTCTGATCCGGTCCTTACCCACTCGCCCGTCTCCCCGTCATAGCGAATCTCGCGGCGAACTGGTGGAAGCGAAAACACCTTCTCCAGAAGACCCTCGGCTTCGACATGCAGCCGCAAGCCGGATTCGTTGGCCTGGAGCCGAGCCAACTGCGTCTGGATTTGATGCAGTACGGGAGAACGTCCGGTAATCGTGGCGGGAAGTCGATCGATCACACCTTCGGACACGAGCGCCGGCCCACTCGGAGAGATCACTCGGATGCGGATCGGAACAACCTCAAGCGCAAGGGGAGCAGTCACTCTGATCTCAAGTCGGCCTGACTCGAGATCGGAGACATTTGCGTTGGCCGGCAGCAATTTCACCATGGCTGGTTCAATGTCCGGCGGCTCTACTACTTCGAACTCCAGCCTGTCGAGTTCTCGACCTTCGGCCGGTTCGATCAGATGAAGACCAACGTCCGGTCTGATTGCCTTCCAATCGGTGCCGCCGATCCTCAGAGGATCGCCTGAGGTCACCGCTCCATCGAGAAGGAATTCAGCGTCCGCCACTCCCCGCTGCGATACCAGAACCGGAAAATCATCGATGAACTGGCTTGAAGCCCCGGGCGCAGGCAATCCAGCAATCTGCAGAGTCGGAACGCGGTGCGCTATCACAAACCCGCGGCGACGTAAGAACTCAAAATCCGGGGGGTTGGATGTTTTGAGAGTTCGCGTTTCGACGCTATCGTCCTCACCTGCGTGAATGAGCTGCAGAATCCTGGATTCGGGCTGAAGCTTTTCGCCTGGGAAAACGGCGTGAGCAGCAAGACCGCTGGGCTCGACAGCGAAATACTCCGGTTCAAGCGGCTGCAAACGTTCCAAAGTGGCCTTTGCACTTCCCTCATCGAGATCGACAGCGTCGTCTCGGCGTAACGGAGATATCGGGAACGGAGCAATATTCTTCAGGACGATTTCACCACCGGCAAGGAATGCGCGAAGCGAGATCGCATGAATCCCGTCAACCGCTCGTATGCGGTCACCATGTATGCGCAAAGCGGCAATCACTTCATCTCGCAGATAGGCCGGCAAAGTTGGCCCACGAATGCCCAGATGTCTTGGCTCGCCGTCCCTCAGCGCAAGAACATAGCGAGATGCCGCAATCTGAGTTAGGCGTGCCGTTCTTCTTGCGACGGTCTTCCTTGCCTCGGTGATTGCTCGAAGCGCACCCCAATCCTTTCGGATATCTCGGTCGACCCGCAGCAGGAACTTCTCCGAAAGCCAGCCGACTGACTCTGGGGCAAGAAGCCGGCGCATGACCTCGAGGGCAACGTCCCTCTGGAGGAGCCAGTTCTCGAAGCGACGACTTGCATGTCCCGCCGAAAGCGCTCTCAGGTACTCGAGCAGCCTTTCTGTGTCGTCGGCTGCAACTCCTGCCCTGACAGCACGTCTGAGCGCGTCGGCGAGCTGGGGCTGGATCTCAAGTGGCACCACGGAGTTGCCGATCGGCCATGAGATATGGGGGAAATGGAGTTCCCACGGGCTTTCGCCGGGCTGCGCTAGGCGAAACCTCTCGTGTCCGAGTTCGAACAGGCGAGACAGACCAGATCGGAATGCAGGACCTGCCTCGGTTCCGAGTTCTTGGGAGAGCACTGGCCAGAAATCAGTCCCAATGCCTCGGTACCGATACCCTACCTCCGTGGCGATCACTATCAGTGGAAGATAGCTCCACGACCAAAATGCTTTCCCGAGTTGCGGATCATCTTCGATCTGTCGCGATACTGTCTTTCTCAGTTCTTCCAGCGCCAGCTCGTCGAGCCCGTGCTCGATAGCGAAGACAGGCAATGCGCCTCGCGCATGACCGAGGCATGAAAAGTGTTCCGCAAGTGCTTGATGTCGGTCTGCCAGAACATTCGCATGCTGCATCTTTCCATCCGAGTCCACACAACTTCGCTAAGGCTATCACGACGCCCGTCTGAAGCAATCACAGGTTGACTATTAGCTGCCGGAACGTCGATCATATTTTGGATATCTCTCGAGAGGTGCCGTGTGACTTCTGATTCTGCGCTTGCCCTTGGCCTACCCACCCGGGATATGCTGCGGGACGGCAGCATAAATGGCATTGCGGATCTGGTCCGGCGCATCGTCCATGCACGTCGTGGCCTCAGCCGCACCGAGGTTTTGAGTTGGGTGTCAAAGTTTGTGGATGACCCGGATCGCGCGGGGGTTGCAGCGCACATCGGGTGCGTAGTCGACGCACTGTGCGAGTTGAAAGACATTGGCTATGGCACGATGCGCGGTGAGCCAGTTCTTGTAGCCTTGCCGGAGCGTCGGATCGCACTGCCCGATGGCACGGTCGTAGCTCTCGGAGATCACGGCAACTCTGTAGGAGCTGGTTGCGAAAGACTCTTTCCCGAAGTCGCAGGTGGTGCGACCGAGAGTCTGGTCGAAGTGCTTGCGTTGTCTGACGAACGTTTCTCGCTGAGTGGTCACCGTACTCTTGAGCCGATCGGACGCTGGACTGGCGACGATCCGATGCCTGCCGCATTGCGTCGGGCCCTTTCGCTCAGTGCAGCATTCGATCCCGTCGAACAGAAATGGTCTATGAGCGAAGAGAACACCTCCTTCCTGAATGAATGGTTCGGTCTCACGACCCCTGATCTTTCGAGTCAGGTAGCTGCATCCGATGAGAGTCAAGTGCGCGTGGCGCATGCTCCTTCTGGATTGAGGATGGTTGTCGAGGCTGGTCCCGGTAGTGGCAAGACCCATGTAGCCTGCGAGCGTGTCATATCCCTTGTGCAGGACGAGGGCCTTGCCGCTTCGCGGATCCTGCTTCTCAGTTTCACCCGCATCGCAGTTGCAGAGATCCGGGACAGGATCGGTCGACGCCTTCACGACACGCCAAATGCGGCGGCGTTGCAGATCAGGACGTTCGACTCTTTCGCTGCGCGTCTGCTCGCAGCTTCGGGTGTAACTGCTGCGGGCGGACATGATGCCAGCATTCGGGCTGCAACGAGACTGATGCGGTCGGATAATCCACTTGTTGCAGATGCGATTGGTCTGCTGGAGCACGTGGTCATTGATGAGGCGCAGGATCTGGTCGGTGACCGTAAGGAGATGTGTGAGGCTCTTCTTGCCTTGCTGAATCCTTCCTGTGGCATCACGGTCTTCGGAGATTTTGCGCAATCGATCTACGGCTACCAGCACAGAGGTGCCGCGGGATCCACATTGCTCGCAGTAATCGCGAAGCATGCCGATTTCACCAGTGACCAGCTCGAACGCGACCACCGGACCCGGAC
Organism: Mesorhizobium sp.; assembly: GCA_036742015.1. GTDB lineage: Bacteria > Pseudomonadota > Alphaproteobacteria > Rhizobiales > Rhizobiaceae > Mesorhizobium_A. The sequence goes on from DAINRF010000001.1 coordinate 284,323, forward strand.
AAAAGCCTTGAAGGAAATGTTCCACTCAGTTCGCGAGACCCTTAGAGACGATCCGGTGGGCTCAAGAGATGGCTACTTTCGTGTCAGAGAACAGATCAGTGCCGCTGCTGTTGAGAACGACATCGCAAGGTTTGCAATTCACCCGTCCACAACAGGCGGCCTTATCCTGACGCGAAGCCGTCGTGGACTATTCACAGCTGCCGAACACATGCGCGCGGCTGGCAGAAGTTTCAGGCTTAGACTACCAGACCGACCACCAAGAATTGAGGCTTGGATCGGTGCACTGCTTGGCGGACTGCCGGCCGCAACCCGTATATCGCAGAACGACTTCCGGTCCATCTTTGAGGCTCTAAGCCAAGCGCCATGGCGCAAACTCGATGAGTGCTGGGAAATCCTGCTCGATCTGGATGCTTCGGGCCGAGAAGAGATCTCGGTTGGCAATATCGCCGAAGGTCTTGCAGATCCGCCGCTCGAACTGCTGAGCGACCATGAGGGAAGCTCGGGGCCGTTGCTGTCGACGATCCATGCGATCAAGGGGCGAGAGGCCGAGCGAGTCATGCTGTTGCTCGCGCGAGCGCCGTATGGCGACCAAGTGAACTGGGCCGAGGAAGCCCGTACCCTGTATGTCGGGGCAACCCGTGCGAGCACGGAGCTTCGAACTGGGTGGATTAATCCGCGAAAGTTCTACACGACTGGGGAACCGGAACGCTTCTGGGCCGCGCGCCCCGACCATCGCCTGATGGAGATCGGCCTTGAGGGGGATCTCGTCGGCTGGACCGAGTTCGTGCGTTTGGGCCACGTCGTCAATGAGGCGAACTTGACCTCAAGTATATGGCGTGCCGCGAACGATGAATCGATAGCGGCTGCGTACCCTGATGCGGACGGGCGTCTGGTCCTGAGGATTGGAGATCATGACGGAACCGCGATCGGGTGTCTTTCAGATAGTTTCGTCGATTTGATGCAGTCGTTGCGCAAGGCTGAGCCGGAGTCAGCGCTTCCGGAAGTCGTTGGGGGAATTTCTGTCGTTGGTGCGACCACGATTATCGTGCCGGGCCGGTCCGGAGAGGCATCGAGCCTTGGGCTCATGCCGCTGCTAGGCGGCTTTGCCACCATTCCTCGCTGAGCGAGAACCATGTTTTGGAGAACGTAGATGATCGATGCCCGCGACACGATCCTTCAAAGGATGAAGGTCGATCTCATTGGTCCAGAGGCACCGGATGAACTGATATCAGATCGGCCGACCGATCGATATCTGACCGGAATCCTTTTCCCCCCCCGCACGACGATTTCGCCGGAAGATGACGACGAGGCGAGCGACGCTGACGATGCGGATGCAGTGGGGACCGCCTTGGATGGAGTGAAGGCAGCCTCGGCATTCCGGCCAAGTTCGGCTGGTCTTTCCTTTGCTGTCCAACCGTGCGGTTCGGCACCTAGACTGCGGATTCGGGTGGATGGGGCTCGTTACAAACCAGAGAGCGCGGCCGAAGAAAGCGCCGGTTCGGGCCGGAAGCGGGTGCAAAGCTGGCGACGAGACCCTCACTTCGCCGAGGTGTCACTTGATCTTGCGGAACTGCGCACAGAGGCAGCCCCAATCATCGGCCTTGCCAGCAGTGGGCTTGCGGGAACGTCGTTGCACTGCCGGATCGCGCAGTGGGGCGATATCCTGCTTGTCACACTCGCAGTCACCAACGATGCGAAGCCGACTGAAGCGAGAAGTCGGGCAGCCAACGAGGAAGCAGCGCTTTTCCAGTTCTCGCTCAACGTCGAATGCGAAGCTGATTGCCGGTTCGTTCCGAAACCGGACCGGGCAGGATCCGGGAGTGACGAAGACGATGCCCGTGCATCTGCCTTGCTGTATCGCGACGTACAACAATTCGCGGTGGGCCATACCTGTTCCGCAATGTGGGACGAGCCCGTGGATGGATTTGTTCAACGGGTCAGAACAAGCTGGTTTCCCGAGGCCACCGTCCATGTCGTCAGCGCAGAAGGCGATATCGAGTTCCGGCAGGATGACGCTAGGTTACCGCTTGCAGCTTCGTGGCTGGCATCCGAGGACCCCACCAGTCTCGTCGCTGGACTGGCGTCGTTTGTTGATGCCTATGCGCACTGGATTTCAAGGATAGAAGCTGGAGCGCTCGGCATGCCGCATGAGCATGTCGAGCAGGCACAGCTGCACATGCAGCGATGCCGAACCGCTGAACAGCGGATGCGAACAGGTATTGCTCTGCTGGAATCATCACCCGTTGTCTTGACCGCCTTCAGGCTCGCGAACGCTGCCTTGGCGCTGCAGTATTCATGGCGCATCAATCCACATCCACCCGAACTGGTTTGGCGACCCTTTCAGCTTGGTTTTGCGCTGCTGTGTCTTGAGTCGATCGCAAGACCCGATTCCTCCGATCGCGAGGTGATGGACCTGCTGTGGTTTCCGACCGGCGGCGGAAAGACCGAAGCCTATCTGCTGCTGACGGCGTTCACGATATTCCTCCGTCGTCTCCGTGCAGCGGGAAAGCCGAGTGGCGCAGGCGTGACAACGTTCATGCGGTACACCCTCAGGTTGCTGACTATCCAGCAGTTTGAGCGTGCAGCGGCCCTGATCTGTGCCTGCGAGCTGGTCAGGCGTGGCAAGGTCAGGCTGGAGAAGATCAGACTGCCGACGCACTTCGCATCGGACGTCCCGATTTCCCTCGGGCTTTGGGTGGGAGAAGGTGCCACACCGAACACCGTTGCGCAGGCAGAGCAGGTACTCGGCACGGAAGCGGAAAGCTCCCCGGCTCAGTTGCGCAGTTGCCCGTGCTGTCGTGAAGTCCTCGATTGGCAAATCTCGGCGGACAAGAGTCGTGTGGAGGTTCGCTGCCTGACGAAGTCATGTGACGTGGGGCAGGAACTTACATTGCTCCCCATCTGGACGGTCGACGAGGATGTCTATCGAGAGCGGCCGACGTTGCTGATCGGGACGGTCGATAAGTACGCGCAGATCACGAGAAACCAGAAGACTGGGTGCCTTTTCGGAATTGGAACGGCGGCGGACTCCCCTGACCTGGTGATCCAGGACGAACTCCACCTGATTTCGGGTCCACTGGGCAGCCTTGCGGGACTCTATGAGACCGCAATCGACGAGCTGTGTCGATCAGGGACCGGAGTCAGGACGAAGGTAATTGGGTCGACGGCGACCATCCGCAGGGCGGAAGACCAGATCAAGGCCCTGTTTGACCGCCGCTCCTTCCAGTTTCCGCCGCCGGGTCTCGATCACACCAACTCCGGTTTCGCAATCGAGGATCGTGAAGTACCCGGCCGTCGCTATGTGGGCATCTCAACCGTCGGTCGCTCGGCTAAGTTCACCCAACAGGCTGTCGCGGCCTCTCTGCTCCAGTCGGCTACCGACCAGACGCTTGCGGCAGAGAAGCGCGACGGATACTGGACCCTCGTCAATTACTTCAACTCGCTTAGGGAGCTGGGCGGCGCACTTGTGCTCATGCGAGACGACGTTGCCCGCAGCATCCGAGACTATGCCGCGCGCCGACCCGGTGAAGCCGAGCGCGACGCCGGGATGCAAATCGAACTCACCAGTCGTGTCCGCTCCAGCGATATCCCGAAGTACCTAAAGGATTTGGAGCGGGCATGGAGCGATCCTGACCACGTCGACATCGTGCTGGCGAGCAACATGATCTCGGTAGGGATGGATGTTTCTCGGCTGGGCCTGATGGTGGTAAATGGTCAGCCAAAGACGATTGCCGAGTACATCCAGGCCACTAGTCGGGTTGGCAGAAGCCAGAAGGCACCCGGGCTTGTGATCACGTTGTTCAACGCCGCCAAGTCCCGCGATCGCAGCCGATACGAGACCTTTGCCAGTTGGCATCGCAGTCTCTACCGGGATGTGGAGGCCACGAGCGTGACTCCCTTCGCCCCGCGTGCGCGCGACCGCGCACTTCATGCTCCCTATGTCGCGATGGTGCGCCATCTGGTGAATGGCATGGAGAATCCGGGAGCGATCGAACAGCATCAAGAGGAGGCTGAAGCAATCCTAGCGTCGGTTATTGCCAGGATTGAGAGGATTGATCCGACAGAGACAGACGCTGCGCGCGCTCAACTCAACTCGTTCCTTGACAATTGGTTCGACCGACAGGGGCTGAACGATTATTGGCAAGACTACGGAGAAGCTCTTCTGACTTCGGCGGAAGCGGCAGCCGAGCGCGGGAACAAGGCACGCTTTGCCGGGCAGAAGCCGACTCCGAACTCGCTGCGTTCCGTCGAAGCTTCTGCATCGTATGTTCTGTTGGAGGGCGGATCGGAAAGGGGGACAATACAATGAAGCCGATCGGCAAGATTCGCCGGAGCCAAGTTCTGACAGGAAATGGTCCCGGCGCGATCATCGACTTTAGAGGCGAGAACGGAGCACCTGTTTCCGTGGTGGCGGCCGGCCTTGAGGCTTGGGACCAACTGGCCATCAAGAAGGGGCTACTGAACGATCAGCGCATTCATCACGAGCCTCTTCAGGCCAGGCTGCAGGTGAATGGGTTCAGGTTGCCTCCTGTCGGAGACGAGAAAGTCGGCAGGGAGAAGCGACCTCGCCTCTTGCCGGCCTATCGGTTTCCCGATTGGCATGTGTGTCCAAAGTGCAACCTCCTGCAACGTAGCCGCTTCTGGAGTTCCGAGATCGGGAAACCCGAGCTGTGGTGCCCCTCCTGCAGTTCCGGGCGCGGCAAGCGCATCAGGAAGATCTATGCGGTACCTGTCCGCTTCATCGTGACATGCCCTGCGGGGCATCTTCAGGACTTTCCTTGGATGTCATGGCCGAAGCACGCCGAGGCCTGCTCCCGGAAGAAGCCGCTCAAGCTTGTCGGAGAAGGAGCCGGGTTGAAGGGGCTCAAGGTCCACTGCACCGAATGCAAGGCCGAGCGCGATCTTGATGGCGCCCTGTCGCCCGGCGCGCTGGGCAAGGTTTCGTGCGACGGCAGGTCACCCTGGCTCAAGATGCAGACAGAACCTTGCAACCATCAGCCTGTTGCCATTCAGCGCGGTGCATCGAACGCCTATTTCCCAGTGATTGAGTCTGCGCTCGACGTGCCGCCGTTTGGAGGCTCCTTCCGGGACATGCTGGAGGATTTCTGGCCGGACATCATCGCACTGGACGACAGGGCGCAACTTCCCGACTTCGTGCGGAAACGAATCCATCCCATGTGGCCTGAGCCAGACACCAAGCCGGAAGACCTGACCGCGCGGATACTGACCCTGCTGACAATGCTGGACAACAAGACCGGTGACCTGCGTCCCAACGAGCACCTGATGCTTCGCTCGGGCGGCCCGGATGGAGAGGAGTTCCCCGAGTTCCAGATCTCGCCTCAAGCAATCCCGAACGATCTGAAGGGAATTCTGGACAATGTGGTCTCGGTCGAGAGGCTGCGCGAAGTCCGAGCTCTGAAGGCATTCACCCGTCTCAGCCCGGTGGAGGCCGACAACAGTGCTTTCGTGGCGCCGCTATCCGAAAAGAAGTTGAACTGGCTGCCGGCAATCGAAGTCCGCGGGGAAGGTATATTCATCAACTTCGATGAAGCAGCCGTATTGTCTTGGGAGAATGCGCCCGGTGTCGCCGACAGGGCGGCAAAAGCGCACAATGCCGCCGAGCGTGCATGGCAGGACCACAACGGCAGCGATCGTCCCTTCCCCATGACGATTTCAGCGAGGTTGCTCCTCATCCACACAACGGCCCACGCGCTGTCGGAACGCCTGTCACTCGACAGCGGGTATTCCACTGCCTCCATCCGAGAGAGGCTGTACGTCTCGCCAGGCCCCGGTGGGATGTGCGGATTTCTGCTATATACATCTGCCCCGGACTCCGATGGAACACTGGGTGGGTTGTCACGAAAGGGACGTACCAGCGAGATTGGCCCGATACTGCTAGCAGCACTGCGGGATCTGGAGTGGTGCTCTTCGGATCCGCTTTGCAGCAGTGGCATCCTCTCACTTTCGGAGGGATCTGGATCCTCGGCCTGTCACTGCTGCACGTTCCTTCCGGAAACCTCGTGCGAGCATTTCAACCGTCACCTTGATCGGGGCATGGTGGTCGGAACACCCGAGAACCCGAGACTCGGTTTCTTCTGCAAGCTTCTGGACGGAAGGCCCTGAATATGGCCCGCATGTACCCGAGGGAACTGCCACTACATGTTCTGGACAATCCGAAACTATCTTCGGAAATCCGGGTCTACGAGCGCATAAGGGACAAGCTGCCCGGAGACTACAACTGCTACTATTCACGCTCGTGGCATGAAGCGGATCGCGACGGCGCCGAGTTCGACGGAGAGGCGGATTTCATAGTCGCGCATGCGGAATATGGGCTGCTGTTCCTCGAGGTAAAGGGCGGAAGGGTGAGCTGCCGCGAGAACGACGGCCAGTGGCTCAGCGAGGACCGGGACGGGTTCAAGTTCAGGATCAAGAACCCGTTGTCTCAGGCACGCAGCAGCAAGCACCATTTTCTGAAGCGCCTCAATGCCAGCCGGGCACTGAGCGGTCGTTTCGTAAGGACACGACATGGCGCGATCCTTCCCGGCAGCGTCCGACCTCGACGGGCACTGGCGTCGGATGCGCCGCTTGAGATCATGGCCTTCGGGGATGACATGGAAACCCTCGATAACTGGATTGTCCATCGGATGACCGAAGGCGGCGACCAGCGCGAAAGCCCGTTGGGACTGGATGGCCTGAGAGCGCTCGAGGAACTACTTGCCAGCCATTTCGAACTGAAGGCCCACATTGGCATCAGCCTTGCTGACGATGCCAAGACCATCGAGCGGCTTACCGCCGAACAGGCGTGGATCCTCGATTCGCTCGCAGACAACAAGGAAATGGCGATCTCGGGCGGTGCGGGCAGTGGTAAAACCGTTCTGGCCGTCGAAAAGGCCATTAGATCAGCTGCCGAAGGCCGACGTACGCTTCTGACCTGCTACAACGCGCCGCTGGCTGCCCATCTACGAACGGTTTGTCAGAGTCACGACTGCCTTGTGGTGGCCAGCTTCCATGCGCTATGCCGAACCCTCGCGGAGAAAGCCGGGGTCGAAATGCCCTCGAAAGGCGATCAGTCCATGTTCGATCGCCTTCTTCCCGAGGCACTTGTGGAGGCGGTCAGCAACAATCCCGATCTCGGCTTTGATACCGTCATCATCGATGAGGGGCAGGACTTCCGTGACTCCTGGTTGCACGCCCTACGCCTCACCATCAGAGACCCGGAAACCGGCGGATTCTACGTTTTCTACGACGACAATCAGCGCCTGTTCTCTCCTGAAAAGGGGTTCATCGATGCTCTTCCCGCGTCGTCCATCGCACTGACAAGGAATCTTCGAAATACGCGGCGGATTCATGCTGTGATGGCAAAGTGGTACCAAGGGCGACGAAGTGCCCCTGCAGGACCTGAGGGCGAGCCGGTTGGAACCCTCGTCTGTCGCAACGGCGAAATTTCCCTTTCGCGCCTGAACGAGCGGATTGCACAGCTTCTGCGCTCCGGTCAGGTCGCGCCGGGGCAGATTGCGGTACTCTCAGGTACAGGTGGTACCTTGACTGCTCTTGGCGAGAAGATCGCCGGCAAGGCGACCTGCCGTGCCGATGACATTCGGCCCGATCACATCGTCCTTGACACGGTTCGGCGCTTCAAGGGACTGTCGCGTCCGTGCGTCTTTCTGATCGGGATTGAGGGTCTGACCGACCCTGAGCTGGTCTATGTCGCAACAAGCCGCGCGAACGTCTTGATGGAAATCGTCGGCACAGCTGAGGATATCGCGCGCCTCAAGCAGGAGGTTAATGCCGCTGGAGCGTGAAAGTCGGTTTCACACACGTTAGGTGCCAGAAATGGCGTTCAACACGATTTGTGCGATCTGGCGGGCCAAAAGCGGCGGCACGGCGTTCCCGACTTGGACATACTGCTCAGTCCGGTTTCCCATGAACAGGTAGTCGTCGGGGAATGTCTGCAAGCGTGCAGCTTCGCGCACCGTCAAGCTGCGGCACTGCAAAGGATCAGGGTGGATGAAGTAGTGACCATCCTTCGAGATGTGGCTCGTGACCGTAGTTGACGCCTCATCCGCCAACTGGACCCGGAAGCGATCATTGAACGCGCCACTGTGCCAGTTGCGATGATCCGGGCTCAGCGCGAGTGGGAAATCGGCGGCCTTCGGGCTGTAGCCATGGACGGTTCCGAACACGGCAGCAAACAGGTAGCGGCCCAGATCCGACGCCATGTGCCCGCGCGTCTCGTGCTGGGCGATCGCGCGAAGCTCCGGTCGCTCGATCCACTGCAGCAACTCGTCATTCGAAGTGCTGTAGCCGTCTGGCAACCGTGACGAGGCTCGAACCGTAGGCGAATTCTCCCTCACTTGCACTGAAACGGTCAGGAACGCTTCACAGAGCGCCCGGTCGTCCTTCCCCCTGGAAATGCCAGCCAGCATGTTCGCGGCGCCGAGGACTTCTTCCCGCCAAGCGGCCGCGTCGTCGAGCCCGCGGCTGATGCCGCTCCGCAAGGCGGGCATTTTTCCGATGACGTCGTAGACGGTCCGCACGCTGCCAGACACAGCGATCTGGGCATCGCTAGCCCGTCCAGCGAGGTCCGAGCGTATGCCGACGATGATCACCCTGTGGCGACGTTGCGGGACTCCGAACGCTTCGGAGCGCACGATAAAATCCGAGGGCTGTGACGCTTCCTGCAGGCTGGCTCGGCCAGCCTCTACCCGGATGGCACAAAGTTCGTAGCGATGGGCGTGACCCCTGCCGAGTGAGGACAGATCCTCCATCAGCATCTCAAAGACAAGTCGGCTCTCAACTGTGGACGAAAGTAATCCCTTGACGTTTTCCATCACGAAGGCGGCCGGGCGAAGCTTGTCGAGAACCCGAATGTACTCGCGAAAGAGATAGTGCCGCGCATCCTCCTCCGGGACATAGCCGACCTTGCCCTTGGACCGGACGCGCCCAACAAGGGAATAGGCCTGACAAGGCGGGCCGCCGATCAGGATTGTGTCGTCGTGCTTTGCTTTCAGTGTCGCGATGGCGCCATCTATGGCGGTCGCCGCAGCCCCGGTGCCGAGCTGGAGCGCGCAGGCTTCGTCGATGGCATGCTGCCACGTTTCGGCATCGACGGCTGACCAGTCCGGTTCGGATGCCAGGCCCGCATGGAAAGCGATGAACTCTTGCGGCAAGACGCCATGACGCGCACGGTACTCGCGCTGGAACGCGCGCAGCGTCAGGGTCCGATGGGCCGACATCTCCTTCTCGACCGAGATGCCAATCCGGAACGGCGCATGGCCATCCTCGACGAGGGAAGCGAACCCCTCGCCAAGTCCGCCCGGGCCGGCAAACAGATCGACAACGCCGAAAGTGGAAGGCAAATCAGGCTCCTGACCAAGTTTATTCAGTCGGTGTATACCAAGTTCAAGGACGAAGACCAGGGCGGACGTGACCGATATCGTGGACCAGCAGACCCGTTCCCGGATGATGTCGGGAATAAGGGGAACGAATACAAAGCCTGAGCTGGCTCTCAGGCGGGCATTGCACGCGCGCGGCTTTCGTTTCCGGCTTCATGCCAGCAGCGTTTACGGACGGCCGGACCTTGTCTTACCAAAGCACCGCGCCGTCGTCTTCGTGCACGGCTGCTTCTGGCATCGACACGAAGGGTGCCGCTACACAACCAACCCGGCGACCCGGCCGGAGTTCTGGCGGGCGAAGTTCGAAGCGAGCGTCGCTCGGGACAGCGCCGTTCGCAGAAAACTCCTCGAAGACCGGTGGCGCGTGGCAACGGTATGGGAGTGCGCCCTGCGGAAGCCCGAACAGGTGGAAGCCTCGGCGGAAGGCGTGTCGATCTGGCTCTTGTCGGCAGCGAAACAGATTGAAATCGGCGATGAGCATGCGCGCTATTCTCCGACTCAGGTTTAGCGATCCGGTACTGCCCTGCAGATAGCCCACAGAGTGTCAGCCTACGGCAGAAAGAGCCGTTGGCGAACGGCGGGAATTGAGCGCCAACCCGACCTCAAGCCTGCCCAAGCGCTACGACCGCTTTCAGGTGTAGGCAAAGTTGCCCGGACGTCCGAAATGGGGGCGCATTGCCGTCGCCAACGTTCCAAGCACCGCCCATATGTTGGGAGGAGCCGTTATCGGCACAGACAGGTCAAGCGGCGTCGTGGACCGCCAATTGCGGGTCTTCGGCTATCAGAACCTGCTTGTCTGCGACGGCTCGGCAATGCCGGCAAATCCGGGCGTGAACCCGGCGCTGACCATCACCGCGCTCGCCGAATATGCGATGGCTCAGATTGGGCAAAAGGCTTTGACAGCGCGACCCAATTTGGGCCGTCTCGGTTGCGAACGCGGCGATGCTCTGGCGCCAGCGTTCTTCTATTTTACCTTGAGCACGACCTTGCCCTTCGCCCTGCCCTTCTCGACATAGGCCATTGCCTCATTGGCTGCGTCGAACGGGAATACACGGTCGATCACCGGACGGATCGCGCCGCTCTCAACCAAGGTAGCTATGCGCCGAAGCTGATCGCCACTCGCCTTCATGAACAGGAACGAATAGTCGACGCCGCGCCGCCGCGCCTTCGACCTGACCGATCGGCTGAGTAGCGATACGACAAGACGAATGACCCAGTTCGCTCCAATCTCCCTGGCAAATGGCGGGTCCGGCGGGCCGGAGATTGAGACGAGTTTGCCACCTGACTTGAGCACCATCAGCGACTTTTCCAGCGTCGCCTTGTCCTGGCTGTTGAGCACAAAATCATAGCTGGACAAAACCTTCGCGAAATCCTCCGTCTGATAGTCGATGACCACATCGGCCCCAAGGCTCTTCACCAGATCTGCGCTTGATTTGCCTGCGGTCGTGGCGACTGTTGCGCCAAGATGTTTGGCCAATTGAATTGCAATGGTGCCAACGCCGCCGGCGCCAGCCTGAATGAATACTTTTGATCCTTTGCCAATCTTTCCCCGCTCCACCAGCGCCTGCCATGAGGTAAGCGCCACCAGCGGCAGCGAAGCGGCCTCTTCCATGCTGATGTTATTCGGCTTCAATGCAACGTCTGCCTCGTCGATCGCGATCTTTTCGGCAAATGCGCCAATCCTGTGGTCGCGCGGACGCGCATAGACGAGATCGCCGGGCTTGAAGTTCCTGACCTTGCGCCCGGCCGCAATGACTGTTCCAGCGACATCGTGGCCGAGAATGAAGGGCGTCTTGTAGGGGACGATCGCCTTGAATTCTCCTGCTTTCAGTTTGACGTCCAGCACGTTTAACGCCGCCGCATGGATGTCGACCAGAACATCCCGGTCGCCCACGACGGGGTCGGGCACGTCTGCGAGCCGCAACGGTGTCGTCTTGTCGTAGCGGTCAACGAAAAAGGCTTTCATGCGTTGTCCTTGCAGATAATTTGGCCTGCCGCACAGCCAACAGAAGACGCTGTGCGGGTCAGTTCATTAGTCTTCAGGTTGCGCGAGGATCTCGCCATCTTTGACGAATGTCAGAGCCGCCTCAAGGTCGTAGGCGTGAATTGCGGACGCAAAGGGCGCTGCCATCCTGGACAACGCCTCGATCTCCTTGCCGGCGAGAAATGCATTACGCGCCTTGGCGTCTGCAAACCCGAGGATGATCGAGGCGTGAAAACGTTGATCAGGCGGATTGTCGTGGGCGACGTTTGGCGTGTCCCAAAGTTTCTGGCTCCATGGCAGGAAACACTGCGTCCGCAGTTCTTCCAGCGCCACGGCAGATGCAATCGCCGGCGTAAACTGCTTGGTGACGAAAGACCGGAAGTCGCCAGCCTTCACGCCTTCCCGGCGACGAAGGTAGACGAGAAAGCGCGCGCCAGGTTTCGCGCCGGTCCCGACTTCATACCACCGCGATGTTCCCGGAGGCCCGGCGTAGAGCAGCGTGCGCCGGAACACGTTGATCTCATCCTTGAAGGCAAGCTGCGTCTGTTTGTAGCCAAACATCGATGACAGGGTGGACTCAAACGTCACCTCGGCCACGCCGTCGACCTTTCGGTCGGGTGGGATGGATGTCTCCACGCCATCGGTCGCCGGCCAAAGACCGGGATTGCGTTCCGCCAGATGCAACTGACGATATTCTTTCATGCCCTTGCTGGCCGCAATGATCTTGGCATGCGGCCCCTTCCAGTAGGCCATGCCCGTGGCGCGGGGCTGGTCGTTGCGCACCCAAAGCAGGATGGATGTCGAAAAGTTCCGCTGGACCTTGGGCGGTGATGTGGGAGCGTTCATGATGGTCTGCGCCTTTTCTGTGCAGGAACTATCTGTCGAGGAATTCGATCGCGGCAGGCGCGAACCTGTCGTGGAACTGAAAAATGCCGCCATGACCCGAATCCGGATAGATGATCAGTTCCGAACCCTTGATGCGGCGGTGCAGATCTGCGGACAGCGGGGACGGGACCATCCTGTCATTGTAACCATTTGCGATCAGCGTGGGTTGGATGATCTTTGAAAGGTCGGCAGACGTGGCGCGGCCCCATTTCTTGATCGCGCGCAGCTGGGCGAGGAATGCTCCTATCGCCACCGGCTTGTCCCTGTCCGTCGTGCGTTCCTGCAGCCTTGTGATGAATGCCTTTGCAGCAATCTTTCCGCTGGCATTACGATTGAAGAAGAGAAATTCCTTTGGGTCGGACCGCGTGATGGCAGCCCTGAACATGTCGTAGAACGTCGTTCCGCCGACCTTGTCTATGTCCTTGCCGCCGGCAGGTCCGGTTCCCGTCAGGATGAGCTTGCGAACAAGGTTGGGATGCCTGACGACCAGGGCTTGCGCCACCATGCCGCCGAGGGAAAAGGCGAGTATGTCTATCTTGTCGAACCCGAGCGCCTTGATGAACGTCACCGCATCGTCGGCCATCTGCTCGATTGTCTCCGGGACCTTGCCGCTTGATGCGCCCAGTCCGCGGTTGTCGAAGGCAATGACATGATGGCCGCGCGCAATGGGATCGATAATCCGGGGATCCCAATTATCCAGATTCGCGGCAAGGTGGACCAAGAAGACAACCGGCACGCCGCCGACAGGTCCGAGCTCGCGGTACGCATAGCTCACGCCGGACGCGGTGATGTGTTTTGTCGGCGCGTCGCGCGAGAGCGTAATCGGCGTCATGAGGCACAACCACACATTTGGGGGAATAATTCTCGAACGGTCATCGCGCTGGCGTCCTTAGGCACTAGACTGACGCGTCGACATTTATCATATTATGATCATAATACAATAGATTGGAGTGCGCCCTATGCGCTATGAAAAGGGCCGCAAGGATGAAACGCGCGGCAAGATTATCGAGGTCGCTTCGGAGCATTTTCGCGGCAATGGCGTCGCCGCATCCGGTCTTGCGGCAATTATGAAGGATGCGGGGCTAACCAACGGCGCGTTCTACCCGCATTTTTCCTCGAAGGCCGATCTTGTGGGCGCATGCATCGCTGCAGCGCTCAAGCAGCAGCAGATCGGTTTCCAGGACATCCTCGCCTCAGGCGGGCTTGATGCAGCGATTGCCGCCTATCTGTCGCCAGAGCATCGTGACAACCCCGAACATGGATGCGCCTCAGCGGCCCTGCTGCCGGAAATTGCGCGAGAACCGGTCGAGACGCGCGACATCTACACCGAGCGCCTGATGGCGACGGTGCAAGATCTGTCGGCCGAAATCCCAGCGGCAAAGAATGCAGAAAACGTCGTGCTGGTTCTTTTGGCGACGGTGATCGGCGCGCTGCAGATGTCACGCGCCGTCAGCGACAAAGAACTGTCCGACCGAATTCTGCTCGCTGGCGCCGAAGCAGCGCGGCAATTCCTTGCAGTCGCCAAATAGCATTCGCGACAGAGTTCATTCACACGCTTCGGCTTGTGGCTGACGACCCTCACGCCTGTCGGCTTTGCCGCTCTGATGAACCCACGCTCAAGGGAGCCTGCGCCCTCAAAGCAGCATCGACTGCTGGGCCGAGATGCCGGCCATCGCGCCTTGGGATGATGCCACAGTGACCGAAGGCATGCCGGGATTGGCGAGGTCGCCCGCCGCGTAAATGCCGGGAACGCTGGTTTCGCGGCGCTCGTCCACCTTGAGCGCAATGCCAGCTGGCGTGTTGACCGTCGCGATGCCCAGTGTCTCGTGCAGGCTTGTGGAAGGCTTGTTGCGCGGATGCGCGAACAGGATATCAACCGCGACATCGGCGCTGCCATCTACTTTGATAGTGGCATTGTGGCCGCCTTGATGGGCGATGCCGGTGATCCGTGCATCGACAACAGGGATGTTGCGACGCGCCAGATCGGCCCGGACTTCGGGCATAATATCATGTCCGTCAGTGAAGACCGTTAGATTGTCTGTCCAGTCGCGGAACAGCCTGACTTGATTGAGTGACTGAGGACCTGACCAGACAAGCCCCCAATGTTGATCAGCGACTTCAAAGCCGTCGCAATAGGGGCAAGGTACGATGGCCCTGCCCCAGCCGTCGGCAAATCCAGCAACATCAAGCATCTGGTCGATGACGCCATAGCTCAGGATCAGGCGGCGCGCCTTGAGGGTCTCGCCGTCGCTCGTGAGAACGGTGAAATTGTCGATTGCGCCAGAGATGCTGTCGGCCCGCGCATTGACCAGCTTGATCGTCGGATATCGTGCCAGCTGCCGCCGGGCATCGGCCAGGATGTCCAGCGGTGGCTTGTGGTCATGGCCAAGCAGGCCATGCGAATGGCCGGCAAAACGATTGCGCGGCAGGCCGGTATCAAGAACGATCGCCTTGCGGCGGGAGCGGCCTAGCTGGAGGGCGGCGGCGAGACCGGCAAAGCTGCCGCCGATGATGATGACGTCTTGCATGTTGTGGGCTCCCTGTAATCGGCGAAGGGCTGGGCTTGGCGATCGCCGCTTGCATTTCTGATACTTAATGGTATTATAATTATAGTTTTTAGATACTGTCAAGTATTGGAAATGTCGTGAGCGAAAAAACCCACGGGCGGCGCGGCCGGCCCGTCAACCCGGCGCTTGGCCAAACGATCGTGGACGCCGCGAGCGAACTGTTCGTCGAATTGGGCTTTCAGGCGACGACCCTGGACAAGGTTGCGCAGCGGGCCAGAATATCCAAGCTCAGCATTTATCGGCACTTTGAGAACAAGGAGGCGTTGTTCAGCGCGGCCATCACAGCACGCTGCCGACAGTTTGCTCCAGAAGCTCTTTTGGAGGGCATCGACGGCTCGGCCGAAGATCAGCTCATGGCGGCGGGATCATCACTGCTTCGAACATTGTTGAATCCCGACGTCAGCGCAGTTGAAGCCATGGTCTTGGCCGACAAGACAAATCAAAGGGCGTTAAGCAAGCTCCACTACGAAGCCGGGCCTGCCCATGTCATTGGCCAGGTTGAGGCCCTGTTGCGTCAGTTGCACAACAAGGCGCTACTGAACGTGCCCGATCCGCACCAGTCCGCGCGGTTGTTCGCCGCACTGTTCAAAGGATCCGATCTCCTGCTTGTTGCCCGCTTCGATGAGGCGATGGCTAAGAACGACGATGAAATTGAAGTCTATTGCCGGTCGGCCGTCGCCATGTTCGTCGCTGCCCACAGTGGCAAAAACCATGCGGGTGGATAGCCTTGGCGAGGCCGCGAAGATTTAGATACTCGACGAATCTAGGAAGTTCGCATCGGCGCGTGCATCTGTGCAGTGGATCAGGCCCCTTGACCGGTAGAGTGCCCGCTAATACCTCTTGCTGCTGGGCCGCTTCCGGGCTTCATTGCAGACGTTCATCAGAACGCCCAGCCTCCCAATAGCCGCAGTCGGACAATGCGAATCCTATCACCTGGGTCGGCCCCATTGCAGTCGATCTGAGGCCGAATCTCGCATTCGGGAAGTGCGGTTCAATGAAAGTAGGCTTCCAAATCCCCAGGCGCGATTGGCCCCGAGGTTCATTGCCCACCCTGGGCGCATCACCCATGAATCGCTTTTCACAAACCTAGAATCGCCTTTCATTGCAAACGCCGTAATATGGAGTAATGGGGGGAAGAACGCATCCACTGAAGCAAACCGCGTTTGCGCCCCACGTCCCCATCTTGTGATGGAAACGCGAGCTTTGGCCCGCATTTTGCAGGCTCAACCGCCCCTATTCTGATGACTCAATTTACCGGTTCGCAGGAACTCCTCGAGTCCTTCCTGGGAGCCCCGTCGTCTCAGCATGCTCCAACCAATTTGATAGCGATCCTCAAGTGCGAGCCAGACAGACTCAGTCGCTTTCCGATCAAAACCGATTTCGGCAAGACGATCGGCTGCGAGGTCGAGGAATGCGTTCAACTCTCTGTTTCGGCCTTTTTTCAGACAGCGTGTGAGGACGATATCGAGCACGGCTCGGGCCAGATCCTCATGGCTGGGTTTGCCATCTGCCTTTCGTCGCGCGCGATTTGCTGCTGAACGCAGTCTTTGCTTGTCCAATCGGATCTTCTCTTGTTTGCTAATTGCCATCATGACCTCCCGTGCTTTCGGCACGTTCAGAGTGTCTTTTGGCCATGCAAGGCACAAACGCCGTTTGATTTGTAACGCAAATCTGCAGTCTCGAATCGAATTCACTCGGTACGGAATCGTTTGCCACAAATTCTGAATCGCTCGCTGTCGATTTTGAATCGCGCGGATACGGACGTTTTCGGTTTGAGATCATGCATCACCAGCCGAGGGGACGTTCCCCGCCTTGCGGAGTGGGATCTTCGCATGGGCCATATGCGATGAATCGCCAATCAAGAGTTCTGAATCGCAAATCCAGAACTTTGAATCGAAATCGGACAACTTTTTTCAAGTTGCGGGCGATTTGGCATGACGTGGCGAGAACTGGACACAAAGCAGATCAAGTTCCGCAGAGGTTTTCCTGAGCTCCCCGGCAATCGTGGCACTTTTTGTTGACGCAGAATCAACGCCGAGTGGCGCGCCGAGCTGTAGCGCTATGCAGTACCCGGCGCACGAGGTTCTCAAGCTGGGGCCCTTCCAGCGTACCGTGCACCATGAGTGCGTCGACGATCATATCGAGGCGGTCACGGTTCCGCCTGATCAGATGACGTGCATGTCGCTCGGCCGATCCGATACGGGCATGCACTCGGCGCACCAGTCTGTGATCGTCACGCAGCAAAGTTTGCCATTGATCGGGGTCGCGATAGAGAAGCGGCTGGCGCGTGCCAAAGCCCAACGATGTTTCCATCGCGGTGGCAAGTTGGGTTGCCCTGGCAAGATCGCTACTCGAAGTCCCACCCGATCCAGCAAGTGTTGATCCGTAGATGATTTGCTCAGCCGCGCGCCCGGCCATCAGCACCTTGAGATAAGATTCGCATCCCTCCAGCGTCTGCATGTCGTCCAAATCCAGGATCGCTGCGGTAAGCGCCGCGCCACCAACACCATCGATTGTGACCAGAGACAGCGCGCCGACATCGAGCAGGATCCGAGCCAGCACATGCCCCGCCTCGTGAACCGCGATGCGCCGCCGCATGGTGGGAGAGCGCACCGGACGGGATCCGGCCAGTAGTGTTTCTAGATCGGCAAGGGCAAGCGGGCGTTGTTCACGCCGTGCACGCTGCCGTGCTTCGCGAACCAATCGTTCGATATCTGCACCGGACAGACCGATCGCCTGACGGGCCAGATTTCGGAGCGCCACGTCGTGATCGACCGAGGCTGACAGGCCGTCGTTCTGCGCGAGATTGCCGCCTTCCATCCGGGTCTCCCGCCCTTCATGTTTGCCAAGCTGGACATACGAAGGCCCATCGGGAGGCAGATCTGCGGTCGCTTCACCCGACAAAATTCTCAATACGACATCTGTGTTGGGCAGCGACCGGACTTCATTCTCAGGCCGGGGCTCAGCGCATTTCATGAGACCTCTCCCCTGCGCCGTGATCATCATCTCGATCAGCCAAGCTGGCGTTCGTTTCAGCCTCTGATCGACTCACATTGAATGTTTGTCGTAACAGGAGCCGACGCAGACGGACGATGATGTTCGATAGCCATCGCGCCAGTCGAAGTCGCTGCCACCGGTCACTGGTCAGGGCGTGGGTCGTGCATCCGGACTCTGGTTCGACCGGATCGCGATCAGGCACGTCAAGCTGTTCCCTCGATGCGACGTCATCAATTGGGTTGTGTCCTTCATCTGCCGGGCTCGACACGTCGCTAAGGACCGTATCGATGTCTTCACCGAGATGGTGGCGAAAGATGCCGACCAGAGCATCGACGTCAGGCAATGGAATATCGATGCGCTTTTCGAGTCGGCCGGACCGCAAAAGCGCCGGATCAATGGCGTGTGGATTGTTTGTGGCCCCAACGAGGAGCACCCCATCTGTCTTGATGGCGCCGTCCGTCAATTCAAGCATGCGATTTACGACCGCATTCCAATAATCATCGTGATCGCCACGACCACTACCTCGTCGGCGGCCGATGCCGTCGATTTCGTCGACAAAAAGTACACACGGCGCGGCAGCCTGCGCCTCATCAAAAGCCGCCGCCATGCGCGCCAGCACGTCGCCGAGGTGCGACGGTTCGAGCCAAGTGCTGACTGAGGTGGCGTAGACAGGGAGCCCTAGCGAATTGCCCAGCGCCCGGGCAAAAGTCGTTTTGCCAGTCCCCGGAGGCCCGGCCAACAGTAAGCGCGTGCTCATGTCTGACCATGGCAACGTGCCAGCCTTCCACAGGGTCAGATCATCTTTCAGGGCAAGCGCCCAATCGCTCGCTTCGCCATATCCCGTCAGAGTTTCGACTTTGAGGAGTGGTTTGCCGCCCCCTGCCCCGGCTGGCACCTGCGGTTCAATCAAAACGCTGCCGCTGCCAATCCTGTTTCGCTGCGACCGGTCTTTTGTCGAACCAGTTGTTTTGAGGTTTGACAGCTTCTTTCGAGACTTTCTCGCCTCGCCGTCCTGGTCCGTCTGGCGTCGTGCGATCAGAGAGCGAAGCACATCGATGCAACGTTCGGGTGTCATGCCTGCCCGGATGCCAAGTGCCAAGTCGGCAAGCGCCAACGCCTCGCAGCCTTCGAACAACCGGTCTGCGGTTTCATCCTCGAGTTCGATTTTTGTATTCTGCGTCGATCTCGATGCCAACTCTTCTCGGTCTTCAGCATCAGCAGGCGAGACTGTCGAACGAGGCTTGTGCTGCGGGTCGTCGAGTTGGATGGCGGCGATCTTCAACGCGAACTTCATCGTCTCAATGATGATGCCGGGAGTGATCGGACCGCAGACCAGTCTCAGGTCCGCAGCTTCCAGCAAAGTTTGTGGCAGCCGCTCTGCATCGTCCGATGTCAACAAGATTGGATAGTCGCTTTGCACAGCGTGGCCGATTTGCCGTTCCACCAGTGCATTGCCGTCATCCAGATCGCGATCCGCAAAGCAGACAACGTTCCGCTCGGACGTGCTCGGCCTATGTAGATCCCTCGGCGAGCGGAGGTCATACCCATCAATCAGCCGCGTTTTGCCAGGCAGGATTCTTCCGTGCCTGATCAGGTCGCGCAGGGCTTCGGCGAAGCCACTTGTAGTCCCGACAATGGCGATTACCGGCTTTGGCCGCCGAAGGATGGCCAGCACGTCGCTGAGACCGTGTCCCGTCCGTTCAACCGCCTCCGCCAGCATCAAGAACGTGGCGACGGAAGCTGCAGATGGCGCGGCGGCATAGCTGCGAACCAACTGCAGCACCTCATCGCGATCGAGGCCGCTAGAGACCTGTCTGGCATGTCTGCTCACCCGCTCGACTTTCGGAAATTGGTCATTGTCGTCCGAGGTGTGGTCGTCAGCAGCAAAGCTTTCGGACGACGCACCTGCAGCGTCGCCCGTAATTGCCGCTTCAGCGCGATCCTCCAGCACCAGCTGGACCGCTTCATTAAGCGATCGAACTGCGGCGCTTTTGTTGGACACGCTCACCGAGCCTTCGCCAATCGGCCTTGCACGCGCTGGACTGGAGCTGGATTTCCGAGACGGTTCGAAGTCCTCATCGTCCTCGACGAACCAGACATTTCCCCTCGAACGATCACCCTCATCCAAGCTGCTGGCAAACTTCGTTTCCGGGGTGCCCGTTCGCGATGAGGGGCCAGGTGCGCGCTCAAGCAAACGACGCAAATCGTCGATCGACCGCTCCATGACCGCGTCTGTGACACGGAAGGTTTCGATGCCCGACGGGCTTTCAACCCGATCAAGGATTTCCAGCTCCACCGCCTGCAGGATCGCGGCACGTTCCGCCTCGCGACGCAGCCGCCAGAGCCAATGACTGGCCAGGCGTGTGGTTGCAGAAGATCGATCGATGGATTTCCGCATCAAGTGCGCTCCTTGACAACATGCAAGGCTGGCCGCACGTCAGACCTGACCAGCACCTGCCCTCGCCGTGCCAGCCATTGCCAGACAAGAATTGCAGCCGCATTTCCCGCATCAACCTGACTTGCAAGCCCGGTCACGATGCCACTTGGAATCGGGATTTGCCGCGCCCACCCCATCTGAGCAAAACGGATCGCAAGACCGATGATGGTCGCAGCATCATCCAGCGGCTGTGGCAAATTTTTGCAGGAGCAGCCGAGGCTGTGGCCCGATCGAATGCGTTTGATGCAGGACGAAGTGTGACCAGCAGTGTCGAGCAAGGCAAAGATCGGACTGTCAGACAGAGCCTGAGCGAGCGCAGTCTTTTCGGCCGCATCAATATCTGCTGAGTCAAACTTTGCCTGCCTCGCAGCTTGCACGTTCGGATCTGCTGACGAGCATGCGGGTGTCGATGGGTGATTGTGTTTCATGGCAATAGTTTCCCGTGGCGCGACAGGACGCGCTGTTAACGGATTAGAATGTCGAGTTGTTCGGTTCAGTCGCTGGCCGAAACAGCCGGATCAGGGACTTCCGCCGCGCGCAAATCCAACCCTGATCGGCCTGCGCTCATTGTTCTGCGAAGATCGACTCCCCATGCTGCGACGCGCACGATCAACAATCGACGTTCGATGATCTTCGTCACTGCGATCGTCGAATTCATCGTCACCGGTTTGATCCCGATCGACGTCTTCACCGTCTTCGACAGCAGGCGGTTCGGGGCTCTGATCGTCACAGCCAATAGCCCGCCAACACGATGCTTCAATTTCTGACTGTACCCTTCGGGCAAAGTTTGCCCGAAGGGTTCCCATTGCCTCTCCTGCATCGGGAACGCCGATCAATTCGCCGATCTCATCGAGCGCAAAAATGCCGTCGGCGCTGTCACTTCGTTCGCTGGAACCATCGACGATCGCGATATTGACACGAGACACACCCGCGACCCGTCCCTCCGTGTGAAGCCAATCACCAGCTGTGAGCGCAGCTGCCATCATTTTGCGGCGCAAGGCACTCAGGCGTGGCTCGGAGTAGGACGCGAGAGAGCGCTTGATGTCGAGGATCAAGGCGCTGTGTCGATCCCTGTCTACAATGAATAGATCGGGCGCATAGGTCGTTCGATAGTGGACCTCCGACCGCAGTCGCAGACCTTCCAGGCCTTCCCATTGATTTCGTTTGAGAAGTTCGACCGCGGCAGGGACGTCGAAGGTGGCAGCAACACGAGGCTCGGGTTTTCGGCGGCAAGCCTTGCCAGACCCCACTCAAGTAATCTCCCCTCGTGGTATGCGACAGCACGGACGATCGAATTGAGTTCAGCGAACGGTCCGAATACAAGATCTGGCCGATCGCCGGCTGCACGGACCAATGTGATAGCGCGGTCAATCAGCACTTCAAAATCGGCGGCGCGGTCGGGCATCACGATTTTCTCGTCGCCAATCTTTTTTTTGCGGCGCACCGTACTGTTTCCGTTGATTGGTGCACGGGCGGTGGCCGACCTACGGACGTCAGAGGTCGACCGCTTGCCGGCGGTGTAGAACGAAGCCATCAAGAATTCTCCGATTTTCTGGATGCGGGAATGACCGACGAGGGTCAGCTGGCTTAAGCCGCCGCCCTGAATGTTTCGGTCACGCAGGGAACCTCGGCTGTCGCCTCGGCAACTTGGCAGATGCAAAGTGTTGCATGTCGAGCAAGCTTCCGCTCCACCGCACGCGCTCTGATTTCTGCGGCGTCCAATGCGAACATCAATGCCGCGACCGCCGACAGTTGTCCTGCTGACAGATCGGCCAGTTCGAGCGTGACATCCTCGCTTTGACTGGAGCGCTCCCTGCCAGCATCAAGCTGGGGGATCTCCAAATCATAGATTTCGTTCGAGCGGGTAGTTCGAGTAACAGTCTTCATAGCCTAACGCCTTCCAACCAAGGTTTTGGGTCAGGCCTTCGTCGATGCTAGAACATCGGCGGAGGCCGTATTGCGCCGGGACAATCCTGACGACAAGCGCACCCTGGCAGGATCCGCACGGGATCTGAGCCCTCAAAATGAACTGCGATCAAACTTGGCGATCGTTTGGTTAACGACGAGACCGGACTGCACATCGATAAGGGTTCAATTTCCTCGAGTTTTGGCGATTGGCCGCTACTCCAAAATGCAGACGGCTCCGCGCAGCGCACGGAGCCGTTCTTGGTGACGAAGTCGATTGACTAAGCCCCGAGTCTGATCAATCAATGCCTAGGCGTTGGCGCCAGTGATATCTTCAAAGACAGTATTCATTCTTGAAGCTGGCTCGACAGTTTTCGTCTCACGCTTGGCATGCCTGTCCGCCTTCGCCCGGTCGCGCTTGCCGTGGGCACGCGCCTTCTCCCGAGCCTTCTTGGCATCAGACTTGGCCCGTTGCTTGAGCGCTTCAGCCTTGGCCTGTTCGGCCTCCACTGCCGCTGTCATCTTTTGGATGACCGCATGACTTCGCTTGGCGCGTTCACCCAAAAGCCACTCGAGTTGTGGCGCGACAGTTTCCGCGAGCCAAGAGCCAACGTCATTGGCACTTGGCCAGCTCTCATAGCCGCCGAGGTCCTCAAGCATTGCAAGCAGGCCCCGCCACTTCTGGCTTTCGGACGGCGGATGATGGTGAATGGCGCCTTCGCCAAAACCTTCGGGCGCAGGGACTGCCAAATAGGTCAGCCACTTCAGCCGTTCCCGCAACAGTCGTGTTGGATGGATCAGAGACGGTCGGATGACTTTGACGACCAGGCGTTTGCCTTGGCGATGTTCCTCGATCAGGATCAGAACCTTCGTGAATAACGCCTCGGCATCGTTCATGACCTCTTCGACGCCAACGGAGGTCTTTTCCGCGATCCTCGCTTTGAGCCCGGCCGGGCCTCCATCATCTGCGGTGATGCCCGGTTTCGTATCATCCGTCGCAAGCAACGCCTTGATCGCTTTGACAGAAGGCCGCTCACCGCTTTCGACACTTGCGACAATCTCTTCGACTTTGTCGGGTTCGGCGGTGGCGAGCACATAAAGCGAGCTTGCAGGCAGCCCGATTCTTACCAGGCGCTGGCGGTAACCCATGAGATTGCGATGTACACGGGCAAGATTCTCCGCCCCTGTGCGCGACATGCCGAAAGCATCCTTGACGAGTTTGCCAAAGGACTTCTGATCTGGCGCGATCCGGTGGACTGCGTCCATGACCCGACCGCATTCGAAGACATGGTCCGTAGAGCGGCGCCCAAGTTCGCCGAATTCAAGGCGCAGTTGTTCAACAGCTTCAATGGCCTCATCCGAGAGCCCGAGAGCCGAGTAGTCAACCGACATCGCAATCGCCTCGCCGTAGGCGGTCGCTTTGAGGTTTGTGCTGCGACTCGGCGTTGCTGGCCCCACCTTCTCCATGGCGCTTGCTACAGCATCAACAGACGCCGCAACCTTCGCCTCGGCACTCACCGCCACCACATCCGACTTAGCGGTGGCTGTCTTGACCTTTGGCTTAGCGCTGGACTTGGTCCGCTTGGTGAGTGCAACGTCGGCTGCACCTTCAAATTCATTCATATTCATTGGACTAGCCATCATTTGATCCTTTCAAGTGGCTTGATCAATGTGTTCGCCGCCCACCCCTGCGGACGGCAGTCTTGCTTTGCCCGTCACGCCTATTCGATCGCGAACAGCGCAGGCCTTCGGCCACTGACTACAGCCACCGTCCCCGGCACCGACATGAGGAGCAGGACAGGTAACCCCAACTGCGACAGACAGGCTGACCAGCATCAAACAACGGCACGACATCGAGGGACGGTGCTGCTCGCCACGAGCAGAACCGGCAAGTGGATACATGGTGGAAATTCCCTCCCAGGCGGTCGAAACCGCAGCTCAGATCATCCCTTCGAACGACGTTCAAAAGGCGGAGCAGATCGCGAACAAACGCACACCCAGAAGAGGTTGCATTCAACGATCAGATCTAGGGAGCCCGAACCGTCGGGCGACGACGGAGGGGCTACCGAGCTATACGGGCTATTCGCGTGTTGGCGTTCATGGCGCTGCCTCCGTGGCAGGCTGCTGGGACCATCCCGGCAGCGAGGACCGGCGTTCTATGCCCTCCGATCGCAGCAGGCAATAAGGACATCAACCACATCGGTTGGCACGATGAACAAGATCATACGCACATAGGCGCAATTTTATTGAAGTGGCCTAATACGTTGCCTGAAGCAGTTCGTCTCGAAATGCGTGGCCGCATTCAACAGACGCCAATTGTTCTGATCTCGCGGTCTCGATGAGTGAATATTGTTTAGTCCTAGAGGCTCGAGCTGCGTCGCCGAGCCTGAACGCCGAGGAAGCAGTTTCAGCTGTCGGTGATCGCTTCGACTACGATTTCTTCTTCGGTCGTCTGCCGCGTTTGGCGCCGAAACGGTCGCCGCTCTTCTTTCCTGCCCACGGCGGCGGTTGCATTTTTTCCACCCAAGGCAAGAGCCTGATTTCCCGCGGCTCCAGATGATCCGTGATGATCGGGTAACTTGAGACAATCTGTCTGAGCAGTTTCAGACCTGCGGGATTCGTGTAGCGGGTTGCGGTCTCTGAATCTCCAAGTCGACCCGACAAGTCTTCGATGACGCCGTCGGAGACGCCTGACTGTTTCAACGTATCGGCAAAACCGTGCCGCAGCGCGTGGATCGGTCGCTCCCATAGCCCACCGGGCAGGCATTTCTCAGCAACAGGGACAAAGTCTTTGTAGAAGCGATCTCCAGGGTCATTTTTTGCCAGGAATGGCGAGAAAAGTTCTGGAAACAGCATCTTATGGCCGAGCGACTTGAGGCGTTCGACATAGGGGATGAAATTCAGCCGCAGCAATTCGTCTGGCACCGGCAGAAGCCGATTTGACTGTGCATTTTTGATGCGTCGAACTTCATTCGCCTTGATCTGGATCGCCCAGTGTCCGTCTGTCTCGACGATCTCGTCGACCATTAGCCCGGCAAACTCGTTTCGGCGCGAGCCGAGGTATGTGTAGAGCATCGGCAGGAAATAGTTGGCGGAATGAAAGACCAGTTTTCCAGCGATCTCGGGCTCTTCGGCGCTCCTCCGTCCGGTAAAGAACGGGATGTCGAAAAGCGGCCGGATTTCTTGCGGCCCAGGTTTCACCTGCTGAAGTCTCACCTCTCCCCTTGGCGGCTTTCTCGGACGCAAGCCCTCGAAAGTCCATTCTGGAACGGCGAAGTGTGACGCGCGCAGATGCTTGAGAAAATGATCAAGATTGCCGAGGTGCCGACGGATGGTTGCTGCCTTCAGGCCGAGCCTGATTGGCTGCCCCTTTTCCTCCGCTTCCTCGGCCCGGCGCACACTTTCTTCACGCAACGCGCGCGGCGATAGTGCGCGCAGCCGAGGGCTTCTACCGTAGTTTGGCAGGATATGGTTGAAATGCTGACGCAGCGCGGCGACATGCTCCTGCGTTATCTCGCCCGAATGTTGAACGTCGTGTTCCTCGAGGATGCCACGGAAAATGTGAACGAGAACTCGGACGTCGGAAGCGGTGTCGTCCTCCCACTCATCATGGCGGTTTGCGATCAGATTCTCCAGCTGCTGGTCAAATTCAGAAAGCGGCAAATTCTTCCGCGCGGTCTTTGATTTGGGTGCTATGTTTTCAACGACAGTTGGCTTGGTGGGCGAAGTGTCGGCGGCCCTGGTAGGCTCTTGCTCCACCCCGACCGTCGACGTAGGCGGCGGCGAAGCGTTTGCGTGTTCTTCATGCCACAAGATGGTTGGGCGCGGTGACGGCTTCCCGGGACCGGCTTCTACCGGCAGGGGCTCCGTGTGACTGTTCTTAGCCAGTTTGGGTTTTCTGGGATCATCCGCCGAGTCGAGCAAAGTGCCCGCACGCGCGCGAAAAATTTGTTCGATCGCTGCATCCCTGTCGAGCGGTGTGTCGCCAAGCCCGACCTGCGCCATACGGTGGAGAACGTCGCGCAGAAGCGGACTGCGCGTCGCGCCTTCCCGGTCCGAAGACGTGATTTCGCTTTCGGCTCGATAGGTCGCTTCGATGAAAGGTAGATCGTCAGGCTGCGCACCTGCTTCGATCAGCGCTTCTCGGGTCTCGCTTCCTTCGACAAATGAGACCTCTTCGCGTGGACCGAACGTGTGCAACAGGCGGTATGCCCACCCAACTTGACGGTCGGCCTCGCGATGCTTGGTGTCACGCAGAGTACCAGTCCGCTTGGCCGCTAGATCCAGCGCCGCGATCTCCGCGCGCATGGCCTCTGCTTCGAGGGCGAAAATCTTCGCTAGTTGTTCCTTTGTCGCCATTCTCGCGGTCGGCACCAGCTCCAATTCAAGCAGCACCGCGTTCAGCCGACGCGCCACCACCGAAGCCGTTCTACGATCCGACAACCTAAGGCTCAATGAAAGTCTGGCGTTCGACGACACAGCTCTAAAGCTGACTGGAACACGCGCGCGCCAGTAAAAGATCGGTCCTCTTCGGACCAGATTCTCGATTTGATGCCTTCGCAGTCCCATCCGCCTGTGCTCGGTCGGCCCGGGGCGGATGGACATCAGTTGTGGGCATCAGTGGCAAATGACCGAATCGAGGCGCATTTTCAGTGCGCGCTGAAAGGCGAAAAACCTAGCAATTTCAATAATTTGCGGAAGCGGATTGGCTGGGGAACCTGGATTCGAACCAGGACTAACGGAGTCAGAGTCCGTGGGTCTACCGTTAACCTATTCCCCAGCAGGGCCGACCGCTGCATGTGAGCGCGGACCGATAAACGCGCCTTTTATATGAGATCAGTCAGCAGTCAAGCAATGATCGCACGGCAAATTGGTTGTTTTGGTCGCAGCTGCAGGCAATCGCCCTTCTGGCGCTCCAGCTGACCCATCAGGGACAATCGACAAACTCGGCCCTTGGTGAACGCCGCCACGCCTGTTACGTTGTGCCCAACTCTAGATCATGCGCCTGCAGCGTCCTTTGGGTTCGCGCGGCGTGGAAGGACATACAAGTGGACAGCCCAGACGGCGGTCAAGAGCCCGCCGCATCAGGGGCAGCGGGGAAACAGGCGGATTCCGACCGGAATTCCCCGACCAAACTGCCCCGCCCGCATCTCCTGAAGGCCGACGCATCGGTGCAACCGAAAGCAGGCCGGAAACGGCGCAAACGCAAGCGCGGGCGCAAGGTGTTTGCCCGCGATGATGCGCAGACAGGTCAGACAGGCAGCGGCCGGCAGACCAAAGGCAATGATACGCCGGCGGCATCTCAGAGCCCGCAAGCGGGGCCAGATGGCGATGCCGCCGCCGATGGCGTGCGGCAGGCTGGCGGCAAGCCGGGCCAACCGCATCGTGCGGCGCAAGGCGCACATCCCGCCGGTGGACACGCCGACGCGGGCAAGGACCAAACCAAGCAGCTGACAGACCATTCGCCACCTGCCCCACACCACGCCCATGGCGGCTCAAAGCCTCATTACGGTGGGCATCCGTCCTGGCGGGCGCAATCGCCGCTTTATGCGGCGCTTGATCTGGGCACCAATAATTGCCGGCTGCTTGTCGCCTCCCCCACCCGGCCGGGCCAGTTCCGCGTCGTCGACGCGTTTTCGCGTATCGTGCGGCTTGGCGAGGGGCTGACAGCGTCCGGCCGGCTGGCTGACGCCGCGATGGACCGGGCTGTCGAGGCGCTGAAAGTATGCGCTGGCAAACTCGCCGGCCGCCAGGTGCGCGGCCGCCGCCTGATCGCCACAGAAGCCTGCCGTTCGGCAGCCAACGGCGAAGAGTTTCTCGCCCGTGTCGCCAGCGAAACCGGGCTCCAGCTTGAGATCATCAATCGCGAGACAGAAGCGCGGCTGGCGGTGTCTGGATGCGGCTCCCTGATCGAGCAGGACGTGCAAGCCGTTGTGCTGTTCGACATTGGCGGCGGCTCGTCAGAAATTGCGCTGATCGACCTGTCAGCCAAGCGCACGCCCCGGCTTGCCAATCACATCGTCGCGTGGACATCGCTGCCGGTCGGCGTTGTGTCGCTGGCGGAGCGGTTCGGCGGGCGCGACGTCACACCCGAGAGCTATGAAGCGATGGTTGGCGACGTCACCGGCATGCTCGGCCGCTTTGAAGGCCGCGGCAAATTGGGAGAGCTCGCGTCAGGCGCAGAGTTTCATCTGCTTGGCACATCGGGCACAGTGACAACCTTGGCCGGCGTGTCGCTGGGCTTGGAAAAATACGAGCGCCGCCGTGTCGACGGTTTGTGGATGTCGAGCGGCGATGTCGACGCCATGTCCAACATGCTGCTCGGCTGGGATTTTGCGGCCCGCGTCGCCAATCCCTGCATCGGGGCGGACCGCGCCGATCTGGTGCTGGCGGGCTGCGCCATTCTGGAGGCGATCCGGCGGCAATGGCCGTCGCAGCGGCTGCGCGTCGCAGACCGGGGGCTTCGGGAAGGCATATTGACGGAATTGATGGCGTCGGACGGCGCCTGGCGTCGGGGGCGCAGACCATGGCGATGAAAAAGGGCGATGGCGGCGGCGCGTCGCGCGTATTGCGCACCAAGATCAAAAAGAAGAGCGGCCTGAAGGAATCGTCGCGCCGCTGGCTCGAGCGCCACATGAACGACCCCTATGTGCAACGCTCCAAGGCCGAAGGTTATCGGTCGCGCGCCGTCTACAAGCTGATGGAGATCGACGAGCGCTACAAGATCCTGAAGCCAGGCATGCTGATCGTCGATCTTGGCGCTGCGCCCGGCGGCTGGAGCCAGTATGCGGCCCGAAAACTCGGCTCGTCAGACGCCAAGCCTCTGATCGCAGCGATAGACTATCTCGACGTTGATCCGATCCCCGGCGTGACCATCCTGAAGAAGGATTTTCTCGACGAGGACGCCCCGGCCCAGCTGATCGAGGCGCTGGGCGGCATGCCCGATGTCGTGTTGTCCGACATGGCGGCGCCAACGACCGGTCACCGGCGCACCGACCATATCCGCACGGCGCATCTGGGCGAGGTTGCCGCCGATTTTGCCCTGTCGGTGTTAAAGCCCGGCGGGCATTTTCTGGCAAAGACCTTTCAGGGCGGGGCGGAAAACGAGCTGCTGGCAAACCTGAAACGGCATTTCCGCTCGGTGCACCATGTCAAACCACCAGCGTCACGTGGCGAGTCGGTCGAATTGTTCCTGCTTGCCAAGGATTTTAAGGGACGCAAGGACGAGTTGGACGCAGGGCCTGAAAGTCCGCCACCCTCCGCCTGACTGCCCTGCCCCGCCTGCTGGATCGGGCTTGTGCCGCGCGCGACAGGGGCCTTGCCTGACACGGCGTTGCCGGCGTCCGGGTGCAGCCAGATGAAGGGCAGCGCGGCTGAGGCGCTGATCGCCGCGACGATCAGGAACGCCCAGGAGAATGAGGCGAGGCCTAGCGTCTGGCCGGTCAAGATTGCGAACAGTTCGAGGATGCCGCCGGCAATCGCCACGCCCAGTGCAATCGACAGCTGCTGCGTCGCGGCGGCGAGCGCCGTTGCGGGCGCAATCTGTTTTTCATCAAGTTCTGCAAAGACCAGCGAATTGACGCCGGTAAAGAAAAGCGAGCGCATCAATCCTGCCGAAAACAGAACAGCCAGAATGACCGGAACCGGCGTCTCCGGCGTGAAGGCAGCAGCCACGGCGATAAAGGCCGATGCAATCAGCGCCGAGACGATCATGACATTGCGGAAGCCAGCAATGCGCAGTGTCGCCGGCACCATGAACTTCATTGCCAGCGCACCGGCCGCCGACACAAATGTCAGCAGGCCGGACTGAAACGGATTCATGCCAAAACCGAGCTGAAACATCAGCGGCAGCAGGAATGGCAGAGCGCCGGATCCAACGCGAAACAGCGACCCGCCCAATACCGAAGCCCGGAACGCCGCATTCCTCAGCAAGCTGAAATCAAGCACCGGCTTTTCGGTGCGCCGCGCATGCCGCAGATACAGCAATGCAAAGACGAACCCGGCGATGGTCGTCACCACACCGACGACCGGCGGCAGCGCCGGCAGGCTGATCACCGAAAGGCCGAAAACAATGCCGGCAGCTGCCAGCGACGTCAGCACAAAACCGGTGCGGTCGAGCTTACCGGGATCATCGGGCGGCAGGTCTGGCAGCCGGGTCAACGCAAGCCAGACGCCGATCACGCCAATCGGCACATTGATCAGAAAGATCCAGTGCCAGGAAAAATAGGTTGTGATGAACCCGCCAACCGGAGGCCCGAGCATCGGGCCTATCAGCGCGGGGATTGTCAGCCAGGCCATCGCCGACACGAGTTCGGATTTCGGCGTCGCGCGCACCAGCAGCAGCCGCGCCACCGGCGTCATCATCGCTCCACCCATGCCCTGCAGAAAACGCGAGACGACAAAGCTGCCGAGCGACCAGCTCATCGCACACATCACAGAACCGATGACAAAGACGCCAATGGCGGCCGCAAAGACGCGGCGCGGCCCAAAACGCGTCGCCATCCAGCCGGAAATCGGGATGAAAATCGCCAGCGACACGAGATAGGCGGTCAGCGCCAGTTTCAGCGCAATCGGGTTGGTGCCAATGTCAGTTGCAATCGCCGGCAGCGAGGTTGAGATCACCGTCGAATCCATCTGCTCCATGAACAGCGCGATGGCGAGGATCATCGGGATCAGGCGGTCAGAAAATGCGCCCTTTGCGGGCGTTCGCGTGGCGGATGGGTCCGGCATGATCCGGCATTAGCATTCCGGCTTCAATCTGTCCCGGTTTGAGCGCCCCTCGCGATTGGGCCAGAGCTGCGCATGGCGGACCATCACGCTTTGATGAGGCGGGTAGCTTACGGGCGCCGCTTGCCTACAATTCAGGATTGCAATGCATGCTGCTGCAAAAGTCGAGGGTTGAGAGTCTGCATGCTGATTGATTCTGTAAGCTAGATGCGGTGGTTTGTTCGGATATTGATCGCGATTTCGGTTCTGGTTGGGGCTGCCTGGGTCACCATCAACCATTATTTCCCGTCCTGGCCGTTCCGCTACAAGGTGACCGTCGAAGTGCAGACACCTGATGGCCTGAAGTCCGGCTCGTCGGTCATGGAGGCGAACTACGGCCTTGCCTTCATTGGGTACTATCTCTCCTCTGCATTGTTTACCTCCACGTTTGAGGGTGAGGCGGTGTTTGTCGATCTGGGGCGCGGCAAGAACCTTGTGTTGACGCTGCGCTCTGAAGGATCGAAGAGCAGCAACGCCACGTCCGCTTCTTTGCTGCCGGTCTATGTATTCGATCTTCCGTGGTTTCGCGGCTCCCGCGAAGCGACGCTCACCGGAATGCCGGGCGCAATCGAACGTGCGCGGAAAGCAGGGCCCACCGATATTCCCCTCGACATTCTGCCGCTCATGGCGACGCTCGAAAACCCTCTGGACAGGGCAAGTGCAAGGGTGGTCGATCCGGCAAACTTATCCGCGACCTTTGGCGATGGCTATGAACTGGCAAGAATTACGGTTGCGACCAGCAGTGAGCCCATCAATCGCGATCTGAGCCTGAAGCTCACATTCCTTGAGCCCTGGCCGCAGCCAAGCGTCAACGTCAGACCACACTACAGTTCCTATCGCACCTATGAGCTACCCACATCTTACTATCGGCGAAGGACCAGATGACCGATCCAACAGTGCTGAGAGCGCTGCTGGCGATGGATGCCTACATCTGGGCGGGTAGCTTACGGGCGCCGCTTACCTACAATTCAGGATTGCAATGCATGCTGCTGCAAAAGTCGAGGGTTGAGAGTCTGCATGCTGATTGATTCTGTAAGCTAGATGTTGGATCTGTTCATACTACTCAGATATATCGTCACGAGCCTGTTGATCATCCTGGCTCTTCTGATCGGCATTCCGTGGCTGACCTATCAATATGTGCGCAAGGAACCGAAAAGGCCGTTTCGCTACAATATCGGCATCTTCACCGCTGTGATTGCGCTCATCCTCGCGCCATTGGTATTGTTTGAATTTGTCTACTACACGCCCAGTTTTCCGTTCCGCTACAAGGTGACCGTCGAGGTGCAGACGCCTGACGGCCTGAAGTCCGGCTCGTCGGTCATGGACGCGGAGTATCGCGTCTCCGGTTACGACCTTGGCAATTTGTTTGACGCTTCGTTTGAGGGTGAGGCGGTGTTTGTCGATCTGGGGCGCGGCAAGAACCTTGTGTTGACGCTGCGCTCTGAAGGATCGAAGAGCAGCAACGCCACGTCCGCTTCTTTGCTGCCGGTCTATGTATTCGATCTTCCGTGGTTTCGCGGCTCCCGCGAAGCGACGCTCACCGGAATGCCGGGCGCAATCGAACGTGCGCGGAAAGCAGGGCCCACCGATATTCCCCTCGACATTCTGCCGCTCATGGCGACGCTCGAAAACCCTCTGGACAGGGCAAGTGCAAGGGTGGTCGATCCGGCAAACTTATCCGCGACCTTTGGCGATGGCTATGAACTGGCAAGAATAATGGTTGCGACCAGCAGTGAGCCCATCAATCGCGATCTGAGCCTGAAGCTCACTTTCCTTGCGCTATCGCCAGACCCTGCGACCAATCTTTGGAAAGAAGACCGTGCTGCGGGCACGCGCAACCTTGCCATATCATATTACCGAGAGAGGATCAGATGACCAATCCTGCAGTGCTGAGAGCGCTGCTGGCGATGGATGCCCATAAGCGCGGAAGCGGCACCTATGGCCGCGCCATCACGCTTTGTTGAGGCGGGTTGCCGGCTGGAATGATGCGACCATGTGTTGGAGGACCACAAGGAGCAGACCATGACATCGATTAGCCGCCGAAATCTGTTCAAGGCGACTGCGCTTGGCGCAGCCGCGCTCGCAACGCCTCAGATATTGGTCCGGGCGGCCTATGGTCAGGACGCTACGCCAGACAGCGCGATACCGGGTCACCGCACATTCAAGTTCGGCGACATGGAGATCGTCACCTTGCGCGATGGCGGCCGCGCCGGCGACGGGCCGCACCCGATCTTTGGCGCAAACCAGAGCGCCGAAGATGTCGCCAAATTGCTCGAGGCGAATTTCCTGCCGTCAGACAAGTTTGTGAACAGCTTTGCCCCTACATTGGTCAAGACAGGTTTGGACCTCGTTCTGTTCGACACCGGACTTGGCGAAGGCGCGCGTCAGGGCGGGCTTGGCCAGTCGCGGGCGCAACTGATCGCTGCAGGCTTCAAGCCGGATGACGTGACAGTTGTCGTGCTGACCCATTTCCACGGCGACCACATTGGCGGCGTGATGGAAGGCGGCGCGCCCGCCTACCCCAATGCGCGCTATGTCACCGGACAGGCGGAATATGATTTCTGGACGGCCCCGGAACGCATGTCGGGCCCGACCGAAAACAACGCCAAGAATGTCGACGCCAAGGTGAAGCCGCTGGCGGAGAAAATGAGTTTCATCGGCGACAATGGCGCAGTTGTTCCCGGCATCACCGGCAAGGCCGCTTTCGGCCACACGCCGGGCCACATGATCTACATGGTGGAGTCCGGCGGCAAGACGCTGGCGCTGACCGCAGATACGGCCAACCACTATGTCGCCTCGCTGCAGCGGCCCGACTGGCATGTCGCATACGACATGGACAAGGATGCCGCAGCCGCCACGCGCAAATCCGTTTTCGGCATGATCGCCGCTGACCGTATCCCCTTCATTGGCTACCACATGCCGTCGCCGTCTCTCGGCTATGTCGAGCCGCTGGATACGGGCTTCCGCTTTGTGCCGGCGAGCTATCAGCTCGACCTGTAGACAGGTTTCAGTTCGCCTTCGCCTTCAACTCCCCGGCATAGGTCCTGACGGCCTGCATTCGCCCCTCGGTCTCTGGGTGGGTCGAGAGCATGCTTGGAAGGCCCATATCGCCATAATTTTCGTTCAGTTTCTCGAAAAAGACGATGATGGCCAGCGGGTCGCGCCCGGCCGCCAGCATCAGTTCGACGCTGCGCCGGTCAGACGCAGTTTCCTGGTTGCGCGAATAGGACATTGCCGCCAGCGCCGATCCCTGAACCAGAATGTCCTCGCCTGCGGAGCCGATGTCGCCGCCGATCAGCATGATGAGGGCCGCGACACCAGCAGCGCGATAAAGCTGACGCAGCGTGTGCTTGCCCTCGACATGGGCGATCTCGTGGCCCAACACGCCCAGCACCGCCTCATCATTGGCCGCCAGTTCCACCAGTTCGTCCGTCAGCACCAGACTGCCGTCTGGCAGCGCAAATGCGTTGGGGCCAATCGAGCCGCCCTTCCTGAAATTCAGCGTGTAAGCCTCTGCACCTTGCGGGCTGTGGGCGGCGAGCGCCTCGAACTCTTTGGTGATCTTCGCCTGCTTTTCAGCCGGCAATTCGCTTGGCGACAGCAGCGCCTGATCGAGCGACGCCAGCGCAGACTTGCCAATGACAGAGGGCACAGCCGGCGGCGTCACCGCCACTGCCACCTCGACCAGAACCGGCACCGCGAAGCGGTAGATGGCGTAGCAGAGCGCAATTGCAACGGCGGCGAACACGAACAGGCGCGGGCGGAACTGCTCCAGCCCGGCGATGAAGCCGGAGCCCTTGCCATGCGCCCCGGTCAAGCGGTCGACGCCGTCATTGTCGGGTGTCTCGAACAGCGAGCCATCTGGAAATGACAGACGCCGCGGCACGGCGGCGACACGATCCGAAATCTCGACCTTGTTGACGGCCGCGTTCACGGCTTGGCCCTCACTGGTCTCGACAAACAGAAACCCGTCCGCGTCGGCGTGCAGATGCGCTGTCTCACGCTGGCTGGCGCCCGGCGGATACCAGACGCCTTCAATGCGATCAGAAGCCAAAGTCAAAGCCCTCGACGTCGAGATATTCGGCGGCCACCGCAGGTCCCGAAGCTTCGACCCGGCTGATGTAGCCATCGAGCGAGCCTTCCACCTCCAGCGCGGTCGAGTCAGCCAGATATCTGGCCAGCCTCACCGCCGCCCACGGGCGAGCCAAACCCAGCGTCAACACCGTCGCCAGCAAGTTGGAAACGGTGATCCAGACAAATCGCCAGCGCCCGATAGACGACATCAGCTGGTGCCGAGCATCGATCAGCGTCGCGTTGAACGCAACATTGCGGACGCCTGCGCTGTAGATGAGGCCGGCAAGGATGAACAGCAGGATCACCGGGAAGACCGCCGTCGTCAGGATGCCGATGATAGCGTTGAGCGCTTCATCAGCATCCGCAACGACCTCAGCCAGATCCATCAAGGCGGGATAGACCGCAAACAGCGACAGGCCGAACAGCACAGCCACGCCCAGCACCATCACCGCCGGCAGCAGCCACTGGCCATAGAGCGCTTTCAATGCCGGCGTGCTGGTGACGGGCCTGCCGCCATAGGTCGTGTTGTTGAACAGATAGGTCCACATCCAGCGCGATGCGATCGGGGCCAAGATGCCGAGCGATATCCAGGTAATCGCCGTGCCGATGACATAAGCCTTGAACGCGCCCCAATAGCCGCCATGAAAATCAAACCGCACATTGCGATAGGAGGTGACGCGGTTGTTGAACCTGAGACCTCGCATGACAAAATACGGCAGCACCGCCACAAACAGAACAAACAGAACCAGAGCCGCAGGCGGATAAACGTTGGCGATAATGTTGTAGGCGGCCAGGATCACCAGCACGATGATGCGGCCGATCAGGATCTGTTTTGGCCGGGCGTGATAGTCAAAACTCGACCCGGCAAGAAACGTGTTGCCATAAAAATAGCGCAGCCGCCTCACCTTGGCCCATGCGGAATAGATTCCGATGGTCAGAATGGTCAGCAGCACGTTGACAATCCAGATGCCAAAATATTCACGCGCCGTTCCGGTAAAGCTGAACTTCTCCACCGCGCGTCGCAATTGCGGCGGCAAACCGCTCGCGTCGGCCGAAACTGCCGACCAGGGCAAAGTATCGTTCATTGAGTCACCCGCATCTTTGGCCGGACATTGCCGCCGGGCTGCGATTTTCACAAGGGTGGGGCCGCCACTTTCCAACCTGCCACAACCGTGTTACCAGCCGCCGCCAATCCTGAAAGGGACAGTCGAGTCGGCGCGGCCCAGCCATATGCGGGGCGTCAGCGCCCAAAATCTATTCAAGGACCGGCCATGGCGAAAATCATCGAGACCGCAACAGGCGCAACGGCGCTGACTTTTGACGATGTGCTGCTGCAGCCCGGCCATTCCGAAGTGATGCCGGCCCAGACCGAGGTAAAGACCCGCATCGCCGGCGACATTGAGCTCAACATCCCGATCCTGTCGGCGGCGATGGACACTGTCACCGAGGCGCGGCTGGCCATCGCCATGGCGCAGGCCGGCGGCATCGGCGTCATCCACCGCAACCTGTCGCCCGAAGAACAGGCCGAACAGGTCCGTCAGGTAAAGAAGTTTGAAAGCGGCATGGTTGTCAATCCGGTCACCATCGGCCCGGATGCGACGCTGGCTGATGCGCTGTCCTTGATGCGTGCCCATGGCATTTCCGGCATTCCGGTCGTCGAAAATGGCGGCGGCCAGAAGAGCGGCCGGCTGGTCGGCATCCTCACCAATCGCGACGTTCGTTTTGCCTCTGACCCGGACCAGAAGGTCTACGAGCTGATGACGCGGGAAAACCTCGTCACCGTGCGCGAAAACAAGGTCGATCAGGACGAGGCCAAGCGGCTTCTGCACAAACACCGCATCGAAAAACTGCTGGTCGTCGACGCCAAGGGTCATTGCGTCGGGCTGATCACCGTCAAGGACATCGAGAAGACGCAGCTCAACCCCAACGCCGCCAAGGACGCGCAGGGCCGTCTCCGCGTTGCCGCCGCAACAAGCGTCGGCGAAGATGGCTTTGAGCGCGCCGAGCGGCTGATTGCAGCTGGCGTCGACCTGCTGGTCATCGACACGGCGCACGGCCATTCGCAGCGTGTGCTCGACGCGGTGACCCGCGCCAAGAAACTCTCCAATTCGGTGCGAATCCTGGCCGGCAACGTGGCGACGCCGGAAGGCACCCGCGCCCTGATCGACGCCGGCGCAGACGCGGTGAAGGTCGGCATCGGCCCGGGCTCGATCTGCACGACCCGCATCGTGGCGGGCGTCGGCGTGCCGCAGCTTGCTGCTGTCATTGGCGCTGCCGAAGAGGCCGACAAGGCCGGCATCTCGATCATCGCCGATGGCGGCATCAAGTTCTCCGGCGATCTTGCCAAGGCGCTAGCCGCTGGTGCGTCAGCAGCGATGATCGGCTCGCTCCTGGCCGGCACCGAAGAAAGCCCCGGCGAAGTCTATCTGCATCAGGGCCGCTCCTTCAAAGCCTATCGCGGCATGGGTTCGGTCGGCGCGATGGCGCGCGGCTCAGCCGACCGCTATTTCCAGGCTGAAGTGCGCGATACCTTGAAACTGGTGCCAGAAGGCATTGAGGGTCAGGTGCCCTACAAGGGTCCGGTCGGCGGCGTGTTGCACCAGCTCACTGGCGGCCTGCGCGCCGCGATGGGCTATGTCGGCGCACATGATCTTGCTGAATTGCGCGACAAGGCGCGGTTTGTCCGCATTTCAACGGCTGGCCTGCGCGAAAGCCATACGCATGATGTGTCGATTACCCGCGAAAGCCCGAATTATCCGGGCGTTGGCTGATCTCAGGCCAGTTCCGGCCACCGCCGCTGTTGTGCGGCTTCATCGCCGGCCAGCAGGGTCTCCAGATAGGCCCTGATACGGGCGTCCGATGAATTGAGATTGGATATGGCGGAATCCAGCGCCTCGCCAGGCTGGATATCTTCGCCTTCAAGTGGCAGGCCTTCGCCGTCATCAACGCTTGTGAGAATGTCTTCCAGATCGTTCTCTTTGACGTCCTGCGGTTCGGCGTCTGCCTGCGCCGCCAGACCCTGAATGATCTCGGCAGCAGCGTCAGGGTGGTCAGAACCATCTTTCGCCGCGTCGTTCACCGCCTCTGCCACCTTGTCCTGCGTCTCACTCACCTGCTCAAGCCGTTGCTGCGTCCGGGCATCGGCCACCCGCTGCAGGTCTTCGGCTGCGGTTTCGTCGTCGGTCTCCTCATACGCTTCCTTGCGCAGAGCGGCCTCGGCGGCCTGCTGGACCGAGACCGGACCTTCTACTGCCGCCTCCAGCCGCTGCGAAGCCTTGCTTCCTTTTTGACCCGCCAGTCCTTCTGACAGCACTTCGCGCACTTTCAGCGCAGTTTCACCCTCTGGCTCGACAAACGCCTCCAGCAAATCGGCTGCGGTCATCCCGTCGAGCCGGAAACCTGTCATCTCCTCCAGCGCCTTCATCAACTGCCTGTCTTCCGACAGGAAATCGGCGCTGAAACGCGTCTGGATCATACGCGCCACCTGACGAAAAGTGACGCCGTCCTCGCCCGGTTTCGGGATCCTGAAATCGTCCTCTGCGCCAATGTCGGTGCCACCGGCCAGCGCTTCGTCGCGCCAGGCATTGCCGGCCTTCACAGCGTCTGGATCGCCATCGCTGCCAATACCGAGCTTGCCATTCAAATGATCGACCATGCGCTCGACCATGCGGATCATCAGTTCATTAGGGCTGATGTGGCTGCCAAAATAGTAGTCGTTGATAGCCTGCATGTCGCGAACGCGTGGCCGCGATTCCACCGTCGGCATGCCAGGCATCGCCGGCCTGTCGTCCTTGCGGGCATTCTGCTCGAACGCCGTCACGATCGATTTCATGACAGTCACAGCAGGTTGATAGCGGGCGGCAATCGAGGGCAGCATTGCAACAACAGGTTGTTCAAGACCTACCCTAAGGAAACTTGGTAAACGAAACCTGTATTCTGCGCCGGTCATCCTTGTTCCCGTAATGCCAAACTGAACAGCCAAATTGCGCGTTGCCCTCGACGCCGCATCCGCACCTCGTGCTATAGGGTCGACACTTTATCATTCTGCATCAGGAAAGAGCCGTTGCCGCAGCGAGCCTCGACCTTCGCGCCGTTCAGACACGGTCCCTTCCGCACCATCTGGGCGGCGGCGCTCGTCTCCAATCTGGGCGGCCTGATCCAGGGGGTCGGCGCGGGCTGGATGATGACCACGATCACCGATTCGAACGCAATGGTGGCGCTGGTCCAAGGCGCGATGACGTTGCCTATCATGCTGTTTTCGCTGGCGTCGGGCGCGCTCGCTGACAATCTTGACCGCCGCCGCATTATGCTGTTTGCGCAGATCGGCATGATGATCGTTTCGGTTGCGCTCGCGGCCTTTGCCTATCTCGGCTGGATTACGCCCTGGCTGCTGCTCGGCTTCACCTTCCTGCTCGGCGTCGGCACGGCGCTCCACAATCCCTCCTGGCAGGCGTCGATGGGCGACATCGTCCCGCGGGCCGACCTGCCGGCAGCGGTGACGCTCAACGCCATGGGTTTCAATATGATGCGCTCTGTCGGCCCGGCAATCGGCGGCATCATCGTTGCGGCGGCTGGCGCGGCAATGGCTTTCCTGCTCAACGCACTCAGTTACATTACCCTGATCTGGGCGCTGTGGCGCTGGCAACCCAACTATCCTGAGCGCCGTCTGCCGCGCGAGAACTTCGCCAGCGCCATGTCAGCTGGCCTGCGCTACGTCCGGATGTCGCCTAACCTCGTCACGGTGCTGCTGCGCGCCTGCCTGTTCGGCATGTCGGCGGTTGCCATCCTCGCCTTGCTGCCACTGGTGGCGAGCCAGATGGTCGGCGGCGGCGCCCTGACCTATGGCGGCCTTCTCGGCGCTTTCGGGATTGGCGCAATCATCGGCGGCGCGATGAACGGACGGGTGCGCGAGCGCCTGTCAAACGAGTGGATCGTTCGCATAGCCTGCCTCGTTTTTGGCACGGCACTGGCAATGACCAGCTTCACCAGCAATGTTTGGGTGAGCCTGCTTCTGCTGCTGCCTGCCGGTGCAAGCTGGGTTCTGGCGCTGTCGCTGTTCAACGTCACTGTGCAGCTGTCGACCCCGCGCTGGGTGGTCGGCAGGGCACTCGCCCTCTACCAGACTGCCGTATTTGGCGGCATGGCGGCGGGCAGCTGGATCTGGGGCGCCATGGCCGACGCTTATGGCGTGCGCGTCGCCCTGCTTTGCGCCGGGGCCGCCATGTTCGTCAGCCTGCTGGTCGGCTTCCGCCTTCGCCTGCCCGCTTTCGGCACGCTCGATCTCGACCCGCTCGACCAGTTTGTCGAACCATCGCTGATGCTCGACCTCAAGGCGCGAAGCGGGCCGATCATGCTGATGGTCGACTACACGATTGACCAAAAGGACATTCCGGCTTTCCTTGAGGCGATGACGGCGCGGCGGCGCATCCGCCTGCGCGATGGCGCGCAACAATGGTTGCTGCTGCGCGACCTGGAAAACCCGGAAATCTGGACTGAAAGCTATCATTTCCCGACCTGGGTCGAATATCTGCGGCACAACCACCGCCGCACCAAGGCTGACGCGGAAGTCACCCTCACCTTGCAAAGCCTGCATCGTGGACCGGGCATGCCGCGCATCCACCGCATGATCGAGCGCCAGACCGTCCCGCGCGCGGATGACATGCCGCTGAAGAATGCACCGGAGATACCGTGAGGCAGGTGCTGCCTGCTTAGGTGGCGGTCGAGGTTCCGTTCAGCCGCCCACTTGCTTCTCACCGCCTTCCAGTCCAGTCCGGACGGAAGACAACCTTCGGAAACATCATGACCCCAACCGCAATCTTCTGGCCCGTGATCGCCCAGGTGGCGCTGACCTATGCGATCTACGCGTTGATCTCGCGCCGGCGTATCGCCGCCATCAAGGCCGGTGACGCCAGTGTGTCCCAGTTCCGTGAAAACCAGAATGAGCCTCCACAAAGCCGGTTCGTGCGCAACAATCTGGAAAATCAGTTCGAACTGCCGATGCTGTTTTTTGCCGCGTGCATCATCGCCTTTGTCATTGGCTCAGCGGGCCTTGCGATGATTGCGCTTGCCTGGGTGTTTGTGTTGTCGCGCATCGGCCACGCATATGTGCACGTCACGACCAACCGTATCCGTCACCGGCGGCCGCTGTTCATAACAGGCTTTCTTGCGCTAGCCGCCATGTGGGCGCAGATCGCCTGGCGGCTGGCCATCGGGTGATCCGGCAATGTCGCGGATTGCGTCGGCCAAGGCGGCGCATTCAGCGTGCCGGGCGGTTCCCCGGCGGCGGACCAGGGTTACCGTGCGGCTCGGCGGCGGCCCGGCAAACGGAACCAGATGGACGCCTGGTATTGAAGCCATCACATCGCGGGCGATCTGCGGCGCCAGCGTCACACCCAGGCCGTGCGCCACCATCTGTGTCAGCGTTGTCAGGCTGGTTGCGCCAAAATTCGCGATTGCCGCCGGCTTGACCTGACCACAGATCGCCAGCGCCTGATCTCGCATGCAGTGCCCCTCTTCCAGCAACATCAGCCGTTCGAGCAACGGACTTTGCGGCGCAATCGGCGGCGCAGTCATACCCAGTTCAGCATCCGAAATTGCGAGCAGGAACGGGTCTTCAAACAGCATTTCTGTCTCCAGGCCCTGTTGATCGACTGGAGTTGCGACAATCGCCGCATCGAGCTTGCCCAGCGCCGTCTCCTCCAGCAGGACATCGGTTACCGTCTCACGCAGTTCCAGCGACAGGCCCGGATAGAGTTGCCGCAACCGGGGCAGCAGGTCCGGCAGCAGGTAGGGCGCAACAGTTGGAATGATGCCGAGCCTGAACCTGCCTTGCATCGGCGCAGCCTCCTGCCTGGCCAGCGCCTCGATCTCGCGGGCCTGATTCAGGATCGCCTCGATGCGCGGCCTCAAATCCTCGCCTTCCGGCGTCAATTCGACCGAGCGCGCACCACGTTCAAACAGCCTTGTGCCAAGCCTGTCTTCCATTTCGGCAATCTGCGACGACAGTGCAGGCTGCGTGACGCCTGCAATGCGCGCTGCCCGTCCGAAGTGACGCACCTGAGCCAGCGCCTCAAAATATTCCATCTGCCTGAACGTCAGTCTTATCATAATTTGAAATTATCATAACTATCATTATTGGCAATTTGTGTTTATCGACAAGCGCCACTAGCCTGGAACAATTCCAATCTAGAAATGGTGCGTGCGGTCGTATTTCGGCCCGCGGCAGATTTCCAAAATTACAAACGGGAGAGTTTTATGGACGCCAAGGCAGACGACAAGGCCGGCAAATGCCCATTTTCGGGCGCTCAGAAGGGCCCGGTCAATCGCGACTGGTTCCCTGAAATGGTCGATCTTGGGCCTTTGCGCCGCAATTCGGCGCTGGCCAACCCGATGGACTCGGACTTTGATTACGCCGAAGAGTTCAAAAGCCTGAACCTGAAAGCGGTCATCAAGGACCTCACCGCACTGATGACCGACTCGCAGGAGTGGTGGCCGGCCGACTTTGGTCACTACGGTGGACTGTTCATCCGCATGGCCTGGCACAGTGCCGGCACTTACCGCGTCATGGACGGGCGTGGCGGCGCGGGCGGCGGCCAGCAGCGTTTCGCCCCTCTCGGCTCCTGGCCTGACAATGCCAATCTCGACAAGGCGCGCCGTTTGCTCTGGCCGATCAAGCAAAAATATGGCCGCAAGATTTCATGGGCCGATCTGATGGTCCTGACCGGCAATGTCGCTTTGGAATCAATGGGTTTCAAGACTTTTGGCTTCGCTGGCGGCCGCACCGATGAATGGGAGCCGGAAGACATCTATTGGGGTTCGGAGACCACCTGGCTCGATGACAAGCGCTATTCGGGCGACCGCCAGCTTGAGCAGCCGCTCGCCGCTGTCCAGATGGGCCTGATCTACGTCAATCCGGAAGGCCCGAACGGCAATCCTGACCCGCTGCTCGCCGCCCGGGATATCCGCGAGACCTTTGCCCGCATGGCGATGAACGACGAGGAAACCGTGGCGCTGATCGCCGGCGGTCACTCGTTTGGCAAGGCGCATGGCAATGGCGACGCCTCACTCGTCGGCCCCGCCCCTGACAATGCTTCGATCGAGCAGCAGGGGTTTGGCTGG
Organism: Mesorhizobium sp.; assembly: GCA_036742015.1. Taxonomy (GTDB): domain Bacteria; phylum Pseudomonadota; class Alphaproteobacteria; order Rhizobiales; family Rhizobiaceae; genus Mesorhizobium_A. The sequence goes on from DAINRF010000001.1 coordinate 327,451, forward strand.
AAAAACAACAATGGTTCTGGCGTCGGCGCGCACGCCATCACCGGCGGCCCGGAAGTCACCTGGACACAGACGCCCACCAAGTGGAGCAATCTGTTTTTCAAGAACCTGTTCGAGAACGAGTGGGAGCTGACCAAGAGCCCCGCCGGCGCACAGCAATGGGTTGCCAAGGGCGCTGACGAGACCATCCCTGACGCCTTCGATGCCTCGAAGAAACATCGTCCGACCATGCTGACGACCGATCTGTCGCTGCGCGTCGACCCGGCCTACGAAAAGATCTCTCGCCGCTTCTACGAGAATCCCGACCAGTTTGCCGACGCATTCGCCCGCGCCTGGTTCAAGCTGACCCACCGCGACATGGGCCCGAGGCCGCGCTACCTCGGTGCGCTTGTGCCGCAGGAAGAGCTGATCTGGCAGGACCCTGTTCCGGCAGCGGCCAAGAAGCAGATCGGGGCGAAAGACGCCAAGGCGCTGAAGGCCGAGATCCTCGCCTCCGGCCTGTCGGTCGCCGCTCTGGTATCGGCAGCCTGGGCGTCGGCTTCGACGTTCCGTGGCTCAGACAAGCGTGGCGGCGCCAATGGCGCGCGCGTCCGTCTTGCCCCGCAGAAGGACTGGCAGGTCAATCAACCAAAACAGCTCGCCAAAGTGCTTTCTGCACTGACCAAGATCCAGAAGGCGTTCAACGACGCCAATCCGGGCAAGCCGGTGTCGCTTGCCGACCTGATCGTGCTCGGCGGAGACGCTGCGGTCGAGAAGGCCGCCAGGGACGCCGGCGTTACGCTCGATATCACGTTTACGCCGGGCCGCACTGACGCGTCGCAGGAACAGACGGATGCAGAATCGTTCGAGCCGCTGGAGCCGCGCGCCGACGGTTTCCGCAACTATATCGCTGATCGCCCGCAATATCTGTCGCCGGTCGCGGCGCTGATCGACCGCGCTGAACTCCTGACCCTCACTGCCCCAGAAATGACAGCTCTGGTCGGCGGTCTGCGTGTGCTCGGCGCAAATGCCGACGGCTCGAAGCACGGCGTCTTCACCAAGCGCCCCGGTCAGCTCACCACCGACTTCTTCGTCAATCTTCTGTCGATGGACAATGTCTGGACAAAGGCCGCCGACGGAACCTTTGAGGGCCGCGACCGCAATACGGGCAAGGTCAAGTGGACCGGCACGGAAGTCGACCTGATCTTCGGTTCGCATTCAGTGCTGCGTGCGTTGGCCGAAGTCCATGCCTGTGCGGACTCGCCGAAAAAGTTTGTACGCGACTTCGCCCGCGCCTGGACCAAGGTGATGAACGCCGACCGGTTCGACGTGGCCTGATCGTCTCATCCCCAGCTCTCAAGGCAGGCGCTCCCCGCGCCTGCCTTTTTTATGCCTGCTGCGGCCAAATGGTCCACAAACGGGGAAATACACGTACCTGTTGCCTATCGATGTTGACGGCTTGGATGCAATGCAACATACTCAGTAGTATGTCACTCGAGGGAGGCAGGCTTTATGCGATTTTTGCGCGCCAATGGCGTTGCCATCCATTTCTCCGACACTGGCGGCGACAAGCCGGCACTGGTGTTTTCCAATTCGCTCGGCACCGATTTCCGCATCTGGGACGCTGTCGCACCTGCCTTTACAGCTACTCACCGCGTTATCTCATACGACAAGCGTGGCCACGGCCTGTCTGATGCGCCGCCAGCGCCTTACCTGATTTCCGATCACATCAATGATCTCGCCGCACTAATCGACCAACTTGGCGTCAAACGGGCGACAATTGTCGGCTTATCGGTTGGCGGTATCATCGCACAGGGTCTTGCGGCTGCCCGGCCCGATCTCGTCCAGGCGCTGGTCCTGTCCAATACTGCACACAAAATCGGCGCCGCCGATGGCTGGAACGCCCGCATTGATGCTGTGGAGAAAAACGGCATTGGCTCCATCGCAGCCAATGTAATGAAACTCTGGTTCACGCCAGCGTTCCACGCCGGAAAACCCGAACTGCTCGCCGGCTGTAACAACATGCTCGTGCGCACGCCCGTCGCCGGTTACGTTGGCACTTGCGCGGCCATCCGCGACGCTGACATGACCCGCTCGACGTCAGCGCTGACCATTCCGGTTCTCTGCATTGGCGGCGATCAGGACGGCTCCACTCCGCCTGATCTGGTGCGCTCCATGGCCGCCCTCATCACCGGCGCAGAGCTCGTCATCATTCCCGGTTCCGGCCACATCCCCTGCGTCGAGCAACCCGAGGCAGTAGTCACCGCCGTCCGCCAGTTTCTTTCGAAACACAAACTTCTCCCAGCAAGCTGATTTCCCGGAGTATGCCGATGTCCCAGTCCGTCACCGTCACGCGCGACAGCAATGTCGCCATCGTCACCATTGACAATCCACCGGTCAATTCGATGAGTTTTCATGTGCGCAAGCCCCTGGCGGAGGCGCTGACCCAATTGGCAGGCGACAACTCGGTTGCGGCCATTGTACTCGCCTGTGCAGGCCGCACCTTTGTTGCGGGCGCCGACATCACCGAGTTTGGCACGGACAAGGCGCTCGCTTCACCGAACCTGCCGGAACTCATCGCCCAGCTCGAAGCGATCGACAAGCCGACCGTCGCCGCCATTCATGGCACGGCTCTCGGTGGAGGCCTGGAACTCGCGATGGGCTGCCGCTACCGGGTCGGCGATGCAACCGCCAAATTCGGCTTGCCGGAAGTGAAACTCGGCATCCTGCCAGGCGCCGGCGGCACGGCGCGCCTGCCGCGCCTGGTCGGGCCGCTCGCCGCGCTGAAGATGATCGTCACCGGCGTGCCCATCGGCGCGAAAGAGGCTCTGTCATCCGGTCTGATCGACGCCATCGCCGATGGCGATCTGGTCAAGAGCGCCATCACTTTCGCCCGTGACGCAGTTGAGCGTGTCGCTGCCCTGCCCGTGTCGCAGCGCAACGCCAAGGTCGAAAATGTCGACATGGCGGCGTTCGAAAAGCAAGCCGCAGACCTGCTCAAGAAATCCAAGGGGCTCGATGCGCCACGCCGCTGCGTTGACGCCGTGCGTAACGCCATCACCATGCCGTTTCCTGAGGCGTTGAAGACCGAGCGTGAATATTTCATCGAACTGGTCATGGGCGACCAGTCGCGCGCCCAGCGTCATCTATTCTTCGCCGAGCGCGAGGCGACAAAAGTTCCCGGCGTCAGCAAGAATGACAAGCCGCGCAAGATTTCCAAGGTCGGCGTCATCGGCGCGGGCACAATGGGCGGCGGCATTTCGATGTCCCTCGTCAATGGCGGCATTCCGGTCACCATCCTCGAAATGAACGAAGACGCTCTGAAGCGCGGCATGGGCGTCATCGACAAGAACTACGGCATTTCGGTCTCGCGTGGCTCGCTCACCGAAGAGGCCAAGGCCAAGCGCCTGTCGATGTTCACCACCACGACCGACTATGCCGACCTTGCCGATTGCGACCTCATCATCGAGGCGGTGTTTGAGGAAATGGGCGTCAAGGAACAAGTGTTCACCACACTCGACAAGATTGCCAAGCCGGGCGCGATCCTCGCCTCCAACACATCCTATCTTGACGTCAACCAGATTGCCGCCTTCACCAAGCGTCCGCAGGACGTCGTCGGCATGCACTTCTTCTCGCCAGCCAACGTCATGAAGCTTCTGGAAATCGTGCGCGGCGACAAAACTGCGCCAGACGTACTCGCAACCGCGTTGGCGGTGGGCAAGCAGATTGGCAAGGTGCCGGTCGTCGTCGGCGTGTGCCACGGCTTTGTTGGCAATCGCATGCTCGGCGCTCGCGGCGCGGAAGCCGAGGGCCTGCTGCTCGAAGGTGCATTGCCACAGCAGGTCGACAAGGTGTTTACCGATTTTGGCTGGCCAATGGGCACCTACCAGATGTGGGACCTCGCCGGTCTCGATATTGGCTGGCGCACCAGAAAATCGCTTGGCCTGACAGCCGCGATTTCCGACACGCTGTGCGAAATGGGCCGTTATGGACAGAAGACCGGCAAGGGCTACTACCTCTATCCGGACGGCCGCACCGCGACACCCGACCCAGAGGTCGAGGCTCTCATTCTGGAGGAAGCCCGCAAGCAGGGCGTCAACCGCCGCGACATTTCCGACGAGGAGATCAAGGAGCGTACCGTCTACCCGATGATCAACGAAGGCGCCCGCATTCTCGAAGAAGGCATCGCCACCCGTTCGTCAGACATCGACACCGTTTGGGTCAATGGCTACGGCTATCCCGTCGGTCATGGCGGGCCGATGTTCTGGGCTGAGCTTGAAGGTCTGCAAAAGATCGTCGACCGCCTGGAATATTGGTACGGCAAGACCGGCAAGGAGGTCTACAACCCCTCGCCGCTGCTCAAGCGTCTGGCAGCCGCAAAAAAGGGTTTTGCTGACGCCGCAACGGCTTGAAATCCACATTCGAGCATTGAAGATCAAGGCGGACTTTCCGCCGCAACAGAAGCTGGGAGTTTCATCATGGCTGACGACGTCGTTATCGTATCTACCGCCCGCACCCCGATCGGCAAGGCCTATCGTGGCGCATTCAATGACACTTACGGTGCAACGCTGGGCGCCCATTCGATCCGCGCTGCGCTTCAGCGTTCGGGCGTCGAGGCCGCCGAAATCGAGGACGTGGTGATGGGTTGCGCTATGCCGGAAGGCACCGACGGCATGAACCTCGCCCGCCGAGCCCTTCTTACCGCCGGTCTGCCGGTCACGACATCGGGAACGACCATCGACCGCCAGTGTTCGTCGGGCATCCAGTCGATGTCGGTGCTGGCCAACGCCATCCGTCATGACGGCGTCAAGGTCGGCATCGCCGGAGGCCAGGAATCCATCAGCCTGGTGCAGAACGAGCACTTCAACAACTTCAAGCTTGTCGACAAGAACCTCTTGAAGCTGCACAAGGACGCCTACATGCCGATGATCGACACCGCCGAGGTGGTGGCGAAACGTTATGGCATCAGCCGCGAAGCACAGGACGAATATGCGCTGGAATCGCAGCGCCGCACCGCCGCCGCCCGCGAAGCAGGCCGCTTCGCCGCTGAAATCGTGCCCATGCAGGCGCGCATGGCCGTGGTCGACAAGGCAACCAAGGAAGTTTCCTACAAGGACATCGAGGTGGCTCATGATGAAGGTCCACGCCCCGATACGACGCTCGAAGGTCTAGCCTCCCTGAAGCCGGTGCGCGAAGGCGGCGTCATCACCGCCGGCAACGCCTCGCAATTGTCCGACGGCTCGTCGGCGGCTGTGATGATGAGCGGCAAGGAAGCCGCTCGCCGTGGCCTCACCCCGCTCGGCATCTTCCGCGGCTTCAACGTCGCTGGCTGCGAGCCGGACGAAATGGGCATCGGCCCTGTGTTTGCAGTGCCACGCCTGCTTGAACGCCATGGTCTCAAGATCGACGACATCGGCCTTTGGGAGCTGAACGAGGCCTTTGCCGTGCAGGTGATCTATTGCCGCGACAGGCTCGGCATCGACCCCGCCAAGCTGAACGTCGATGGCGGCGCGATTGCTGTCGGCCACCCCTACGGCATGAGCGGCTCGCGCATGGCCGGCCACGCGCTGATCGAGGGCAAGCGCCGCGGCGTCAAATACGCCGTCGTCACCATGTGCATCGGCGGTGGCATGGGCGGCGCGGGCCTTCTCGAAATCAACTAGCCCGTCGTTATTCGTCGGTTGCCGGTCGTTTTCCTTTCGGCCGGCAGCCGACCACCCACGACCGACTCTTTCTCGACCGACTCCGACCAACGGGAGGAATTCATGGACCTTCGTTACACGCCCGAGGAAATCGCATTTCGCGACGAAGTGCGCACGTTCCTCGATGACAATCTCGATCCGAAACTGAGAGCCAAGCTCGCCACAGGCGATTATCCCGACAAGGACGACCTGGTCTCCTGGTCGCGCATCCTCAACCGCAAGGGCTGGGCCGTGGCGCACTGGCCAGAAATATACGGCGGCACCGGCTGGGATCCGATGCGGCAGTACATTTTCCTCGAAGAAACCCAGAAATACCCGGCCCCGCAGCCGCTGGCCTTCGGCGCGAACATGGTCGGACCGGTGATTTACACATTTGGCTCCAAAGAGCAGAAGGAACGCTTCCTGCCGCGTATCGCCAATCTGGATGACTGGTGGTGCCAGGGCTTCTCCGAGCCAGGCGCCGGTTCCGACCTTGCCGGTCTGAAAACCAAAGCCGTGCGTGAAGGCGACCACTATATCGTCAATGGCCAAAAAACCTGGACGACGCTGGCCCAGCATGCCGACTGGATCTTCTGTCTGGTTCGCACCAATCCTGACGCCAAGAAGCAGGAAGGCATTTCCTTCCTGCTGATCGACATGAAGACCCCCGGCATTGAAGTGCGTCCGATCATCACCATGGATGGCGGCCGCGAGATCAACGAGGTCTTTCTCACTGACGTACGCGTGCCGGTCGAAAATCTCGTCGGCGAGGAGAACAAGGGCTGGGACTACGCAAAGTTCCTGCTTGGCAATGAGCGCACCAACATCGCCCGCATCGGCTGGTCGAAACAGCGCATCGCCCGCATCCGCGAACTGGCCGCACAGGAAATGTCGTCCGGCCGGCCGCTGATCGAGGACGAGCGGTTCCGCGAAAAGCTGGTCAGCGTCGAGATTGATCTGAAGGCGCTGGAGCTGACCCAGTTGCGTGTCGTCGCCGCTGACGCCAAGCGCGGCAATACCGGCCGGCCAGACCCCGCCTCCTCGATCTTGAAGATCAAGGGATCGGAGATCCAGCAGGCCACGACCCATCTGCTGATGGAGGTCATGGGGCCTTACGCCCTGCCCTATCTCGACCATGATCATGATGGCCGAAACGAGCCGTTTGACGGACCGGAATACGCTTCCGGCGCAGCGCCGCACTACTTCAACTACCGGAAGGTTTCGATCTATGGCGGATCGAACGAGATCCAGAAGAACATCATCGCCAAAGCCGTGTTGGGACTGTGAGCCATGGATTTTGATCTGACCGAAGACCAGTCGCTGATCAAGGATCAGCTCAACCGGCTCCTGACCGACAAATACGGTTTTGAGGATCGCCGCAAATTCATCAAGGCAGCCGAAGGCTGGAGCGCAGGCATGTGGCAGGCCTATGCCGAGATGGGCCTGATGGCGCTGCCCTTTGCCGAGGAGCATGGCGGCATCGGCGGCGGACCTGTCGAAACCATGATCGTGATGGAGCAGCTTGGCGGCGTGTTGGCGCTGGAGCCCTATTTCACGACGGTCGTGCTCGGCGGCGGTTTTCTGCGCAATGGGGCGTCGGCCGAACAGCAGGCCGAGCTGATCCCCGGCATTGCCGACGGTTCAACCAAATACGCCTTTGCCCAGACCGAGCGCGGCGCGCGTTATGATCTTGCACATGTCGCAACATCTGCGAAGAAATCCGGCTCGACCTGGCGCATCTCGGGCGCAAAAAGTCTTGTCCTGCACGGCGACAGCGCGGACTTTTTCATCGTCAGCGCCCGCACTGCCGGCAAGACAACCGATGAAAACGGCATCGGCGTGTTTGTTGTCCCGGCAAACGCCAAGGGCGTTACGGTTCGCGGATATCCGACCCAGGACGGTCAGCGCGCCGCCGAAGTGACCTTTGAGGACGCCGAAGCCAGCCATGTGCTGGGCGATCCGGCCAACGGAATGCCGCTGATCAGGCGGGTTGTCGACGAGGCGATTGCCGCCCTGTCTGCCGAAGCCGTCGGCGTCATGGCTGCTATGCGCGAACTGACGGTTGAATATCTCAAGGTGAGAAAGCAGTTCGGCGTGCCGATCGGTCATTTCCAGGTGCTGCAGCACAAGGCAGTCGACATGTTCATCGCTGCCGAGCAGATGCGCTCGATCACCATGTTCGCCACGATGATGGCCGATAGCGACGATGACCGCGAACGTGCGCGCGCCATGCATGCCGCCAAGGTCGAGCTTGGGCGTGGCGGGCGGTCGGCGGGTGAAAACGCCATCCAGCTGCATGGCGGCGTCGGCATGACGGCGGAACTGGCGATCAGCCACTATTTCAAGCGCATCATCATGATGAACACGCTGTTTGGCGACAACGATTTTCACCTGCGCAAGCTGGCTTCGATGGGCGGGCTGTTCGAAAACGCCGCCTGACCGCTGATTGCCGACGTAAAAAGGCCGCGCACAAAGCGCGGCCTTTTTTGTAAGCTATTGCTTACACTATCTTACCTGAACAGCGACAGGATGGTCTGCGAGTTGCCGTTGGCGATTGACAGCGCCTGGATGCCGAGCTGCTGCTGAACCTGGAGCGCCTGGAGGCGGGTCGATTCCTTGTTCATGTCGGCGTCCACCAGCGTGCCGACGCCGCGGTCGATCGTGTCCGTCAGGTTGGTCACGAATTCCGACTGCATGTCGATACGCTTCTTGGCTGCGCCGAGATCTGCCGCCGCCGATGTCATCTTGCCGAGCATCTTGTCGACGCCAGAGATGTAACGATCAAGATCGGCTTCAGTCGTGCTGGTGATGTCGATCGACGTCAGGTCAAAGAGATTGCCGTTGACGCTCGACGCGGTGTTTTCGATGCTGATCGAGGTCGATGTTCCGACCTCAACCGTCGTCAGTTCGATGGCAGTGGAATTGATTCCAACCGTGACGTCGCTCGAGCTGACGCCAGCCGACTTCAGCGCGGCATTCATCACCGTTACCATGTCCGCCGCCGTGGCGACGTTGCCAGTGCTCACGCCAAGGGCCGAATTGATAGTATTGGCGTCGATCGTCACTGCCTTGGCCGCGCCGCCATTGAAGGCGAGGTCAAACGTGACGGCTTCATCACCGGCAAATGTGAACGCGGCGAACGTAAACGATGCGGTTGCCCCAGTCGTTGCGCCGCCTGCATTGGGCGTGTCGTCGGCGATGCCGCCGATGCCTGTCGCAACGGCCGCACCCTGCTCAAGCAGACCTGCATCGGTTGCGCTGGCGTCAAACAGTTTGGTGCTGTTGGTGTCTACGGAAATGGTGCCTACTGACACAGCGCCGGACGAATTGCGGGTGAAGGACGAAACAATCGATTTGGTGGCGTTGTAGCCCGGATCGTCGCTCTTTACCGCCAGCCAGTTTTCGCCGGAGAAGGACGATGCATCGGCATTGGCTTCCAGCTGCCCCTGAAGCTGGGTGATTTCGGCCTGGATCTTGGCCTTGTCGACGCCCGG
>DAINRF010000002.1:0-219446 GCA_036742015.1 Mesorhizobium sp.
CGTCCTTCTCGACCTTCAGCGCCTCGCGCTCGATCTTCAGCTGCATGATGCGGCGATCGATCTCGTCGAGTGCTTCGGGTTTGGAATCGACCTGCATCCTGAGTCGCGATGCGGCCTCGTCCACCAGGTCGATTGCCTTGTCGGGCAGGAAACGGTCAGTGATGTAGCGGTTCGACAGGGTCGCAGCAGACACCAGAGCCGAATCGGCGATGCGCACCTTGTGGTGCTGCTCATACTTTTCCTTGATGCCGCGCAGGATCGAGATCGTGTCCTCGACCGTCGGCTCCTCGACAAACACCGGCTGGAAGCGGCGGGCAAGCGCAGCATCCTTCTCGATATATTTGCGGTATTCGTCGAGCGTGGTTGCGCCAACGCAATGCAGCTCGCCGCGCGCCAGCGCCGGCTTGATCATATTCGACGCATCCATCGCGCCGTCTGCCTTGCCAGCGCCGACCAGCGTGTGCATCTCATCGATGAACAGAATGATGCCGCCAGCAGCAGCCGTCACTTCGTTGAGCACAGCCTTCAGCCGCTCCTCGAACTCGCCGCGATATTTGGCGCCCGCAATCAGCGCACCCATGTCGAGCGCCATCAAGGTCTTGTCCTTGAGCGATTCCGGCACGTCGCCATTGACGATGCGCAGCGCCAGACCTTCCGCAATTGCGGTCTTGCCGACGCCGGGCTCGCCGATCAGCACCGGATTGTTCTTGGTGCGGCGCGACAGGACCTGGATGGTGCGGCGGATTTCGTCGTCGCGGCCAATCACCGGATCGAGTTTGCCCGCACGTGCGTCGGCAGTCAGGTCGCGCGCATATTTCTTCAAGGCATCGTAGCTCTGCTCGGCAGAGGCCGAGTCAGCCGTGCGGCCTTTGCGGATGTCATTGATGGCGGCGTTCAGCGCCTGTGGCGTGACGCCTGCCTTGGCCAGGATGTCGGCGGTCTTGGCCGACTTCTCCATCGCCAGCGCCTGCAACAGACGCTCGACGGTGACGAAGGAATCGCCTGCCTTCTTGGCCAGATCTTCGGCGGTGGTGAACACCTTTGCCAGCGGCTGCGCCATGTAGAGCTGGCCATTGCCGCCCTGCACTTTTGGCAGCGATTCCAGCGCCGAGTCGACGCCGAGTTCAGCAGCCTTCGGCGTTCCGCCTGCACGCTCGATCAGCGATGCGGCAAAACCCTCATCGTCATCGATGAGCGCCTTGAGCAGATGTTCAGGGGTAAATTGCTGGTTGTCCCGGTTGAGCGCTGCCTGCTGGGCGGCCTGTATAAAGCCGCGGACGCGCTCGGAATATTTTTCCAAGTTCATAGTGTCTCTCTCTCCTTTCCTCCCCGGCCCTGCTTGAGGCGCCGGATCGGCACGAAACGAAGGGCCCCCGCGTTCGGCAGGCCCTGTTAAGAGCAATATGGGTCGCCGTCTGGCCTTCCTCAAGCCTGCAAAGGCCGGATTCTGTCAGGCGGACAAGAATTTTTTCCTGTCCGGTCTGCAAAGCAAAAGGGCCGGCGGATCATCTCCACCGGCCCCTTCAATTCAATCAGCGAACCCGTCACTCGGCAGGTTCGGACACGTCCTTGGTCGCGTCGCTTGCCGGGGCGCTGGCTTCTTCGCTTGCCGGGGCAGCAACGGCCTCGCCGGTCTGCGCCTCGTCCTCGCTGCTTTCTTCGCGGTCGGAACGGTTACGCCGGCGCTGGCGGCGTGAACGGCGCTGGCCGCCACTCTCTTCACCATCGGCTGCATTGCCGTTGCCATTGGCCTGACGGCTCTCGCGCGGCTGCTCGCCATCGCTGCTGCCAGCCTCCGCCGTAGCGACGCCGCCAACCGGATTGATATCAGGCTGCGGGCCAGTGCCGTCATTGACGCTGATCTGCTCGACCGATGGCTGGGCGTCGAACGCGCCGTCCTCATCATCGTCATCCACATCGTCGCGATTATCTCGCGGCGTCTGAACCGGCATCTGCGCCTGAGCCGCCGCAATGATGCGGTTGTAGTGCTCGGCGTGCTGCAGATAGTTCTCAGCCATCACGCGGTCGCCAGAACCCTGTGCGTCACGCGCCAGCTGCATGTATTTGTCGGCAATCTGCTGCGCGTTGCCACGGATTTTAACGTCCGGGCCATTGCTCTCATAACTACGCGTCAGCGGATTGGGACCGCCTTTGCGATTGTTATTATTGTTGTTGTTATTGTTGTTATTGTTGCGGCCGCGCATGCGCCGGTTCTGCTGTTGTGGCCTCATTCGACACTCATTTTGTGGTGTTGAAAAGCACGGTCTGGAGTGCGGGAGTGCACGCCAAGTACCGCTTTGTTTCTGACGGCCGGCCCTCTAGTTTCGAGGCCGCCGCGGATAATCCTGTCTCAGGGTTACAACCAACTCCGGACGGCTCCCCCACGCACCCAAGGTGACGCATCAGCAAGTCGGCAGCCTATTCTCTCAGGGATCAGTTATTAAGGGATCCGAATCGACAAGAGCACTGCCTGCTTCGTTTGTCCGGTATCTGGATAAGTAGCGGCTTTCCCACAAAATTCCAAGACTTATTTGTTCACAGGCCTCGCGACAAATCGCAGCGCCCTTTCGTGGCCGCCCAGATCGGTCCGGTTTTCAACCTGTTCAAAGCCTTGCGCCGCAAACAATGCCCGCACATCAGGCCCCTGCCCTGCGCCAATTTCGACGGCAATCATTCCACCCGGCGTCAGGTACGGCGCCGCGCCCGCCGCGATTGCCCGGTAGGCATCGAGCCCATCCTCCCCGCCGTCCAGCGCCCGCAGCGGATCGTGCTCCCGCACCTCACGGGAAAGGCGTCCGACCTCGGCGGAGGGAATGTATGGCGGGTTGGAGACGATGATGTCGAACGCTCCGTCAACACTGGAAAACCAGTCTGAAACGGTTGCGCTGACGCGCTTTTCCAGCCCGAGCCGGACGGCGTTTGCCTGTGCGGCTGTGAGCGCGCCGTCTGAAATGTCGGTCATGACGCCGCTGGCCGCCTCCACCTCGCTCAACAGCGCAAGCAGAATCGCGCCGGTCCCGGTTCCAAGATCAAGAATGCGGCAAAACCCTGTTTTTGCAGCGATTTCCTGAGCATGCGGCAGCATCAGCTCAACCAGAGCTTCCGTATCAGGACGGGGTTCAAGCGTGTCAGGCGACAATTCGAGTCTGAGGCCAAAGAACTCGCGCGCACCGATGATCCGGTGCGCCGGCTCGCCAGCGATGCGCCGCGAGATCGCCCCGTCCAGGCGCAACACGACATCGGGCGCAACCTCGGCCATCGGACGGCACACCAGATCCTCGAGCGAATTGCCGGTGAAATGACTGACCAGCAGACGCGAGTCGAGCGCGGCGCTGTCGATACCGGCATCTGTCAGGCGGGTGCGGGCAGCGCGATAGACGGCAGTCAGCGTTGCCATGGCCGCCTCAGCTCATTCCCGCATCTGCCAGCAGCTGTGACTGATGGTCGGCGGTCAGCGCATCAATCACATCCTGCAGATCGCCTTCCATCACCCGGTCCAGCTTGTAGAGCGTCAGGTTGATGCGGTGGTCGGTCAGCCGCCCTTGCGGGAAATTATAGGTGCGGATGCGTTCCGACCGGTCGCCGGAGCCAACCTGCGCCTTACGTGATTCGGATCGCTCGCTGTCGGCCTTGCTACGCTCCATGTCGTAGAGCCTGGCGCGCAGGATCTGCATCGCCTTGGCGCGATTCTGGTGCTGCGAACGCCCCGCCTGGAGCAAGGTGATACCGGTTGGAACATGGGTGATACGCACCGATGAGTCCGTGGTGTTGGCATGCTGGCCGCCGGCGCTCGACGCACGCAGCGTTTCCAGCCGGACATCCTCCGGCCTGATTTCGATATCGACATCTTCCGCTTCTGGCAGCACCGCGACAGTCGCCGCCGACGTGTGGATGCGTCCCTGCGTCTCCGTATCCGGCACGCGCTGCACCCGGTGAACGCCTGATTCAAACTTCAGCGCCGCAAACACGCCCTTGCCCGACACGGTGGCGATGATTTCCTTGAAGCCGCCCTTTTCGCCATCGGAGACCGAGTCAACTTCCACCCGCCAGCCGCGGCCAGCAGCATAGCGTTCGTACATCCGGAACAGATCGCCGGCAAACAGCGCCGCCTCGTCGCCGCCGGTTCCGGCGCGGATTTCCAGGATCGCATTGCGCTCGTCGGCGGCGTCTTTCGGCAGCAGCAGGATCTGGATGTCCTTCTGCAATTGCTCGATCCGCGCCTCGACGTCGGGAAGATCGGCTTCGGCCAGCGCCCGCATCTCGGCGTCAGTCGCCTTGTCGTCGAGCATCGCGGCCAGATCGGCCTGCTCGGCTTCTGCCCCGCGCAATTCCCTCACTTTTGCGACCATGTCGCCAAGCTCGGCATATTCGGAGGCAAGTTTCACATATTGGTCTGCCGCAGGCCCAGCCGCCATCTGCGCTTCGAGCATCTCGTAGCGTTTGACGACCTGATCCATACGGTCACGGGGGAGAGAAATCATGTTCGGTCCAATCTTGAAATCGCAATTAGACAAGAACGGGGAAAAGAACAACGCTGCCCATCACACCAACGGGTTTACGCCGCAGGCGAATGCGGCTTCAATGGCCGCAATCATCTGCATACGCATACCGGGAGGCTAGCCATGGCGCGCAATCGACCCGAGGGAATCAAGGACTACAACGGCCCCGCAGGCGGCTGGGGCGCGCTGAAAGCAGTCGCGCTGGCGCTGAAAGACCAGCAGGCAGTGGTGCGCGCTGGACCTGCGCTGCTCAGCCAGAACAAGCCGGACGGCTTTGACTGCCCCAGTTGCGCCTGGCCTGACCCAAATCACACCTCGTCATTCGAGTTTTGCGAAAATGGCGCAAAGGCTGTTGCCTGGGAGGCAACCAGCCGGAAGGTCGATGCCGATTTCTTCAAACAGAACAGTGTCGCCGGCCTCTGGTCGAAATCCGACTACTGGCTTGAAGATCAGGGCCGCTTGACCCAGCCGCTGCGCTACAACGGCGAAACCGGGCACTTTGAGCCGGTCGCTTGGGACGTCGCCTTCAAGGCGATCGGAGACCGGCTGGCCGCCCTCGACGACCCCAACAAGGCCGAGTTCTACACGTCCGGCCGCGCTTCCAACGAATCCGCCTTCATCTACCAGCTGTTCGTGCGCCAGTTTGGCACCAACAATTTCCCAGACTGTTCCAACATGTGCCACGAGGCGACGTCTGTCGGCCTGCCGAAATCCATCGGTGTCGCCAAGGGAACAGTCAGTCTGGAGGATTTTGACCACGCTGACCTGATCCTGTCGTTTGGCCACAACCCGGGCACCAACCACCCGCGGATGATGGCTACGCTGCGTGATGTGCGCAAACGCGGCGCAAATATCCTTGTCTTCAATCCGCTGCGAGAGCGGGCGCTGGAAAAGTTCGAATCGCCGCAGTCGCCAATTGAAATGCTGACGCTTGGCGCGACCCAGATCGCCAGCACCTATTTCCAGCTGCGCGTCGGCGGCGACTCCGCTGCCATCAAGGGCATGTGCAAGGCCCTGCTGAAACTTGACGCCGACGCCAGGGCGACTGGCGCAGAACCAGTGCTCGACCACGCCTTTATCGCCGAACATACCGCAGGCTTCGAAGCGTTCGCGGCCGATCTGGACGCAACAAGCTGGGACGAGATCGAACGGCAGTCCGGTCTGTCCCGCGTCGACCTCGAAAGGGCGGCCTCTGCCTACGCGCAGGCGAAATCGACAATCGTCTGCTACGGCATGGGCATCACCCAGCATGTCACGGGCACATCCAACGTCCAGCAGCTGGTCAATCTGCTGCTGCTCAAAGGCAATATGGGGCGGCCCGGCGCCGGCATCTGCCCGCTGCGCGGCCATTCCAACGTCCAGGGTGATCGCACCATGGGCATCTGGGAGCGCCCGTCAAAGACGCTGCTCGACAATCTCGGCCGGGTGTTCAATTTCGAGCCACCGCGTGAACACGGCCATTCTGTTGTCAACGCCATCGCAGCGATGCGCGACGGCACGGCCAAAACGGTCATATGTCTCGGCGGCAATCTTGCAGTCGCCTGTGCCGATCCGGTGGCCTGCTCCGAAGGGTTTCGCAATGTCGACCTGTCCGTCCACATCGCCACCAAGTTGAACCGCACGCATCTGATGACAGCGCGGCATGACAGTTTCATCCTGCCCTGTCTTGGCCGTACCGATATCGACGAACAGGCAGGCGGCCCTCAGCATCTGACCGTCGAGGATTCCATGTCGGTGGTGCACGCCTCGCGCGGCTTTGTGAAACCGCCGGGCGAACTCGTGCGCTCCGAAGTCTGGATCATCGCCAACATCGCCAAGGCGACGTTGCGCGGCAAGGGCGGCGTTGACTGGGACGGGTTCGCCAATGACTACGACCTGATCCGCGACAAGATCGAAGCTGTGTTCCCGGATTTTTCCGGCATGAATGCGCAGGTCCGCACGCCGGGCGGGTTCACCTTGCCGAACGCGGCAGCCCGCCGCGAATGGCGCACCGATACCGGCAAGGCCAATTTCCTTGTTGCTGCGACGGTGCTGGAAGACGGCCCCCTGCCCGATCCGCTTGTCCTAAATCTGACGACGCTGCGCTCGCACGACCAGTTCAACACCACCGTCTATGGCCTCAACGACCGCTATCGCGGCGTGTTTGGCCGCCGCGACGTGGTGTTCATGAATGTTGGCGAGATGAAGCGGCGCGGCCTGCAGGAAGGAGATCTGGTCGACCTTGTCACCGCCGGCAAATATGCGCGCGACGACCGCGTCTGCGCCGCCCTGACGCTGGTCGAATACAACCTGCCGGACGGCTGTTGCGGCGCATACTATCCCGAAACGCAAGGTTTGGTGGCGCTCGAATATATCGACCCGATCAGCCGCACACCTGCCTACAAGTCGGTTCCGGTGCATGTCAGAAAGTCGGACGGCGCCTCAAGAGGCCATCTGGCCGTCGACAAGGGCGGCGTGGTCGGCAGACCGCTCTGACGAGGTCAGAGCGGCACGCCGTGTTCTTCGGCCCAGGCCTGCAGCTTCTCGCGCATGGGGATCGTCGCAGTCTTGCCGGCCAGTGTTTCGGTCATCATCGTTTCGAGCCCGGCCAGCGGCAATTCCCGCATCATCGCCTTGACCGGGCCGATCGACGCGGCAGACATTGAAATGGACCGATAGCCGAGGCCGAGCAGCGCCATCGCCGAAATTGTGCGGCCCGCCATCTCGCCGCACAACGTCACCGGCGTATTGTTGCGTTTGCCGGCGTCCGCAATAGTCTTCAACACCCGCAGGAACGGCACCGACAAGACATCAAACCGGTTAGCCATCGTCGTATTGCCGCGGTCGGTCGCCATGACAAACTGGAACAGATCGTTCGACCCGACCGACACAAAATCGACCGCCGACATCAGTTCATCCACCTGCCACAACAGCGCCGGGACCTCGATCATCGCCCCCACCCGCAATGTGGTGGGAAGCGGGTGACCGTGCCGCGACAGATGCTGCACCTCGATCTCGATGATCTTGCGCGCCTGACTGATTTCCCCGAGTTCCGTCACCATCGGCAACATCAGCTTCAGTTCACGGCCTGCAGCCGCCTTCAGCAGCGCACGCACCTGGGTCTTCAGCAAACCCGGCCGGTCAAGCGTCAGACGGATCGCGCGCCAGCCAAGGGCAGGATTTTCCTCCACCCTGGCGTTCTTGAAATAGGGCAGCACCTTGTCACCGCCGATGTCAATTGAGCGGAAGGTGACAGGCTTGCCATTGGCGGCCTGCAACACCGAGCGGTAAAAATCCTCCTGCGCTTCGGCGCGAGGGAACGTCGAAGCAACCATGAACTGCAGTTCAGTCCGGAACAGGCCGATGCCAGCCGCACCCGAATCCGCCATTTGCGGCAGATCAACGAGCAGTCCCGCATTCATCAGCAAGTCGATCGCCACGCCGTCCTTGGTCGTGTTCGGCTCGTCGCGCAGCTCGCGGAACATCTGCTGCCGCCGCGCCCGGAATCTCACCTTCTCGACATAGGCCTTTTCGAGATCAGGCTGTGGCCTCAGATGCACAAGGCCGGCATCTCCATCGACAATGATCTCGTCGCCATTGTCCGACATCGACACAGCGCCCTTGAGCTGCCCGACGACCGGTATGCCCATGGCGCGCGCAACGATGACGACATGGCTTGTCTGGGCGCCGTCTTCGAGCACCAGCCCGCGCAACTTGTCGCGGGGATAGTCGAGCAGGTCGGCTGCTCCCATCGCGCGCGCCACGATGATCGAATCTTTCGGGAGTGCAGACGCCGCCTCTTCGGCCGAACGGCCGAGCAGCTGCCGCAGCAGCCGGTTGGCCAGATCGTCAAAATCGCTCATCCGCTCACGCAAATAAGGATCGGTCATATTCTGCATGCGGGCGCGCATGTCGCTCTGGACTTTTTCAACGGCAGCTTCTGCCGTCAGTCCGTTGCCGATGGCTTCATTCAGGCGGCGTACCCATCCCTGATCATTGGCAAACATCCGGTAGGTTTCGAGCACCGCGCGGTGCTCGCCTTCAAACGCCACCTCACGCCGCGACAGCATGTCATCAATCGACAACCGGACCGAACTGAGCGCCTTTTCGAGCCGCTTCGTCTCCTTGTCGCTGTCTTCATTGAACAGGTTGGTCACGACAATGCGCGGCTCGTGCAGCACCACGTGACCAAGGCCGATCCCGTCGTTGAACGCCAGGCCGTCGATGCGGACGGGCCGCGTCATGTCGAGTTCGAGACCGGGCCGCGTCAGCCGCGTCAGACCACCGGAGGCGATCATCTCCGCGATCACCATCGCAGTGGTTTCAAGCGCCTCGATCTCGTCTTCAACATAGATGCGCATGGTGCGGTTCTGCACAACCAGAACGCCGAGCGTGCGGCCAGCGCGCAGCACCGGCACACCAAGGAAGGAGTGATAAATTTCTTCGCCGGTCTCCGGCAGATAGGCGAAGGCAGGATGCTTCTGGGCGTCTGAAAGATTGAGCGCCCGGGCGCTGGCGGCAATTGTACCGACGAGACCCTGGCCGAGCCGCAACTGGGCCTGGTGCACAGACCCCGGATTGAGGCCCTCTGTGGCGTAGAGTTCAAGCACGCCGTCAGCGCGCAGAACATAGAGCGAGCACACCTCCGCCACCATCGCAGCGGCGATATCGCGCACGATCCGGTCAAGCCGTTCCTGCGGCTCGATCTGCGTCTGCATCAGCTCGCGCAGACGCTTCAGCAGATTGCGTGGACCCACCTTCTTCTCGGGCATTCGGAGCCCCTCAGAGAGTGTTTCGTCTTGCGGGAGAGCCGGTTTGCCGTCCTGCTTCCCGATTCGAAACTGTTACGTCTCTATTGCTTATCGAGACCGTAGACCGAATGCAAAGTCCGCACCGCCAATTCAGTGTAAGGACCATCAATCAGGATCGAAATCTTGATCTCGGAAGTGGTGATCGCGCGAATATTGATGCCTTTTTCGGCAAGTGCCTTAAATGCAGTCGCAGCCACGCCGGCATGGCTGCGCATGCCGATGCCGATGACCGAGACCTTGGACATGCCGTCATCGTGCTGGACGGCGTCAAAGCCAACCGTCTCGCGAACCTTTTCGAGGATTGCCAGCGCCTTGTTCACGTCGCCGGATGGCACCGTGAAAGTCATGTCGGTGCGCGAACCGTCTTCTGAAATGTTCTGCACGATCATGTCGACATTGATGCCGCCCTCGGCGAGCGGTCCGAAAATGCCGCCGGCAACGCCGGGTCTGTCCGCCACGCGGCGGAGCGATATCTGGGCCTCGTCCTTGGCGTAGGCGATGCCGGTGACGACTTGCTGTTCCACGATTTCATCCTCGTCGCAAATGAGCGTTCCGGGCGGATTGAGAAGATCACCCATGCCCGGAGCATCGGGATCATCGAACGAGGAGCGCACGAATGTACGGACCTTGTGAACCATTGCCAGCTCGACCGAGCGCACCTGCAGCACCTTGGCGCCAAGCGAGGCCATTTCGAGCATTTCTTCAAACGCGATCTTCGACAGGCGGCGCGCCTTCGGCTCGATGCGCGGATCGGTCGTGTAGACGCCGTCAACATCGGTATAGATGTCGCAACGGTCGGCCTTCACCGCAGCCGCAATCGCAACCGCAGACGTATCCGATCCGCCGCGCCCCAGCGTCGCGATGCGGTTGTCGGGGCCAATGCCCTGGAAACCGGCGACAACAGCAACCTGACCTTCGCCAAACCGCTTGATGAGGAACGAGCCGTCAATGTCGGCAATGCGGGCAGCGCCATGGGCGTTGTCGGTCTTGATCGGAATCTGCCAGCCCTGCCACGAGCGTGCATTGACGCCGATAGACTGCAGAGCAATCGCCAGAAGCCCGGCTGTGACTTGTTCGCCGGAGGCAACAATCGCATCGTATTCACGAGCGTCATAGAACGGAGCGCTGGCGCCCGCCACCTTGGGCATGTTCTGCACCCAGGCGACAAGTTCATTGGTTTTGCCGGACATGGCCGACACAACCACCGCCACTTCGTGGCCGGCATCGACTTCACGTTTGACGTGTCGCGCCACATTGTGAATGCGATCGAGGTCGGCGACGGACGTTCCGCCGAACTTCATGACAATGCGAGCCATCGCGGCTTGACCTGCTAACCCCGGGCGAGCGCCCGGTTGATTGAACTTGTTATGCTTTTTGGAAAGCGCGGCTTCCATAGACAAAAGGGCGGCATCCCGCAAGGCGCAGCCTGTCTGAACTTGACTTTGCACGCGGCCTGCCACTGCTTGTGCCGGCCCCTCATCTGTGGCTTGAGACCAGCAACACTACAAATTCAACATCGCAGACCCCAAGCAGAGAAGCAGACCTATCATGATCTCGAAGCGAACCTCGGCCGCCGCCGGCATTTTGCTTTCAAGCGCCACGCTTGCGGCCCTCCCGGCGATGGCCGAGCCGATGGTCCTCGTCAACGCCAAGGTGCACACCGTCAATCCATCGCAGCCAACGGCGCAGGCCGTCGCCATTGATGACAAGGGCGTCATTGTGGCGGTCGGAACCGAGGCCGAGGCGAAGGCCGCCGCCGGAGCAGATGCGAAGATCGTCGATCTCGGCGGCCGGCTGGTCCTGCCGGGTTTTCAGGACACACACATGCATCTGATCGAAGCGGGCGTGAACCAGGTTCTGTGCGAATTCGAACCGTTTGACGATCTCGACGACACGCTCGCCACAGTCGAAGACTGTATGGACGAGAGCAAGGGCGAGTGGGTGCTGGGGTCGGGCGTGTCCATGACCAACCTGCTCGACCAGGACGACAATCCAATCGCCCTGCTCGACGAGATTTCACCGGATCGCCCTGTCCTGATCCTCGACGACATTGGCCATGGCGCGTGGGCCAATTCTGCGGCGATGCGCGCGGCCGGCTACGACAAGGTGCAGGGCAACCCGCCCGGCGGCATCATTCTGCGCGACAAGAAAACCGGCAAGCCCAACGGCGTCGTCCTGGAAAACGCCCAGCAGAAACTGCGCAATCTCGCCTTCCCCGACACCCCGGCCAACAACGACTTCGCCTACGAGGCGATGCTCGACACACTAAAGACCATGGCGCAGAACGGTATCACCACTGTCTCCGACGCCGGTGGATTCTGGCCTCAGGGTCACGTCAAGGTTTGGCAGCGCGCCCTGAGTGAGGGCACGTTGACTGTGCGGGCGTCCAATGCGCTCTACGTCTATCCGGACATGCCGTTCGACGAGCAGATCGCCAAGATGAAGGGCCTCTATTCCAACGATCCGGCAAGCCTGCTGCGTTTCAACCAGGCCAAGCTCTATGTCGACGGTATTCTTGAACAGCGCACCGGCGCAGTTCTTGAACCTTACCTGCCGGGCGCTGGCATCGATCACGGCTATGAGCGTGGTTTCGAATATTTTGAGGGCGACGCCCTGAAACGCTATTCGAGAGTGTTGGCTGACGCAGGTTTCCAGCTGCACTACCATGTGACCGGCGACCGCGGCGCGCGCCTGGCGCTTGACGCGATCGCCGGCGCCAACCCGGCGCCCGGCCCGCACCGGCTGACCCACCTCTACCTTGTCGACAAGGCCGACGATGCACGCTTCAAGCAGTTGGGCGCGGCCGCCGATTTCCAGCTGGCTCCAAGCTCGCTCGATCCGGAATATGACACGTTCATCCGCGAATTCATCGGCAAACGCGCCGACGACCTGCTGCCGGCCGGGCGGCTCGCCAAGGCAGGCGCTTTGATCGTGATGAGCAGCGACTATGACGCCGACGAATTGTCGCCGCTGGTGAAGATGGAGGCTGCACTCGAACACGGCAAGAATGGTCCGGCTGACATCGCAACCGCCATCGAGTGGATGACGATCAACCCCGCCAAACTGCTGCAGCAAGACAAGACCACCGGCTCGATTGAACCCGGCAAATTTGCCGACTTCGCCATCATCGACAAGGACATCACGACGGCAAAGACGTCTGACATCGGCAAGGCGAAAATCGTGGCAACCCTGCTGCAGGGCAAGCCGGTCTACGATGCCAAAAAGCTGTTCGGGAAGTAGAGGTCAGATCACCAGCGCGACGATCAAACCGGCAATCGAAATGACCAGCCCGGTCATGTAGAGCCGTAGCGTCGCGCGGTATCGCAGACCAGCATTTGTGTGGATCGTGTTGTCGAGCAGGCGGTACAGCACCAGTGTAAACAGCGCGATACCGGTGCCGAGCGTGATCAGGATCAGCCAGTCGGATCCGGTCGACACTGCTGGCATGTCGTCAGCCTGCGCTGCCCAGTTGGCCAGAAAAGCCAGCATGAACCCAAGCACGATGCCAAGCGACGTGATCATCGGCTGGCGATAGGGCGCAACCTCGTTCTCCAACTTGCGCTGCCCGTCGCCTGCGTCGCTTTTGTCCATGCCGGTTCCCCCTCATTTGACTTGACTTTCAACTGCCCAACACCGACTTGCAATGGGCACGGAGAGCAAAAGCATGGCTGCCAGCACGGCTTCGACGCAACGCAAGGCCGGTTCAACCATCGACACCGGCGAAGTCGAGCGCTTTTCTGCGCTTGCCGAAGAATGGTGGAATCCGAATGGAAAATTCCGGCCGTTACACAAGTTCAATCCTGTTCGCCTGTCCTGGATCCGCGATCAGGTCGCCGCTCATTTCGGCCGCGACCCACGGGCTCCGAAACCGTTCGAGGGCTTGCGCATTCTCGACATCGGTTGCGGCGGCGGTTTGCTGTGCGAACCAATGGCGCGGCTAGGTGCGGAAGTTGTCGGCGCAGATGCGTCCGAAACCAATATCGAAGTCGCCAAATTGCACGCCGCTGAGTCCGGGGTGAATATCGATTACCGGGCGACCACCGCCGAAGCACTGGCTGACGCCGGGGAAAAGTTCGACATCGTTCTCAACATGGAAGTGATCGAGCATGTGTCGGATCCGGCGCTGTTCATCACCAAATGCAGCGAGATGGTGAAGCCAGGCGGAGTGATGTTTGTCGCCACAATCAATCGCACGCTCAAGGCATTGGGTCTGGCGATCATCGGCGCGGAAGTGGTGTTGCGCTGGCTGCCACGGGGCACGCATCAGTTCAACAAGCTGGTTCGGCCAGAGGAAATGCAGGGCTGGCTGGCGGACGCTGGCATGAAGATCACCGACCGGACAGGTGTGATTTACAATCCGCTTGCCGACCGCTGGCAGAAATCGTCGGACACCGACGTCAACTATATGGTGCTGGCCCAGCCCGTCTGAGCTAGAGCAATTCCGGCGAACACTGAATCGCTCTGTTTGACCGATGGCGAGGCGATCCACGAGGAAGGCGGCGAAGGTCGATGTGGTGCATCGGCCAAGTCCGCCTGACGACGTGGGCGACCGCCAGCGGCAAACCCTATGGGCCAGGTCCATTTGACCCAAATCCATCGGTTTTCGGCTTGTCCGGGCCACCAGCCCGAACGTCTCCAAAACCCTCGACCTTGGGTCAAATGACCTCCGGCAGAGTGATCCAAAGTTCGCCGGATTTGCTCTAGGGGCCGGGCGCCGGCTGGTTTACTGCATCGGTCCGAAAAGCAGAATCGATTTTCGGAAACACGATGCAGCAGATTCAAAGTGTTAGAGTGTCCTTTGCGCGTCCACTTGGACGCGCGGCGCTCTAATTCCGGTCTTCGGGCAGCACCGGAATCGGCAGGAACGGCACGCCATCTTCGGCCAGTGACTTGATCTCTTCGGCATTGGCCTCGCCATAGATGCCGCGCTGCTCAGTCTCGCCGAAGTGGATCTTTCGTGCTTCCTGCGCGAACTTGTCGCCGACGTAATCGGCATTTTCCTTCATCTTGCCGGCAAGCGCCTTGATCTCGGACATGATCCGTTGCTGTTCGGCATTTGCAGCCAGCGCCATCGTTTCCTTCCTGCGCCCGGTCGACACAGCGGGCGACATCAGCGACTTCTCAACTTTTTTCGAGCCGCAGACCGGGCATTCGACCAGCCCGCGCTTCGACTGGGCATCAAAGTCGGCATTGTCGCGGAACCAGCCCTCAAACTCGTGAGACTGGTCGCAATGAAGGGAGAAATGGATCACGACGCGGCTTTCAGGCCGATCCCCGGCTTGGCCACTTCGACCGAGAACTCGCGCGCATTCTTGAGGTTGGGGATCTTCTTGCGGGCTTCGGCAGATGCCGCTGTGTCGATGCCGGCATAAATCACGCCAGGTTCCGCATTGTCGGCCTCGGCAACAACGCGCCCCCACGGGTCGATGATGATCGAATGGCCATACGTCTCGCGGCCATCTTCGTGCACCCCGCCCTGCGCGGCAGAAATCACCCAAGCCCCATTCTCGATGGCGCGGGCGCGCAGCAGGGCATGCCAATGCGCCTCGCCGGTCTGGCGCGTAAAGGCGGCAGGCGTTGTCAACACCTCAGCGCCGGCAAGCGCCTGGGCGCGGAACAGTTGCGGGAAGCGCAGGTCGTAGCAGACCGACATACCGAGCTTTGCGAAAGGCAGATCGGCGACGACGGTGCGTCCACCCGGTTCATAGGTTGCCGATTCACGCCAGCTTTCGCCATTGTCGAGATCAACGTCGAACATGTGGATCTTGTCATAGGTCGCAACCACTGCGCCGTCAGGACCAACCAGAAAGGCGCGGTTGGCGATCTTGCCGCCGGGTGCCGCGATTGCAGTCGACCCGACATGTATCCAGACGCCAAGTTCAGCTGCGAGCTTTTTTGCGGAAGACGCGACCAGATCGGTCTCGCTGTCACGCAGCACAGCCTTGAGATCGTCCTTGTTGCGCATCAGCGCGCCGGTCATTTCGGGCGTCTGTATGTATTCAGCGCCGTTGGCGGCAGCTTCACGCACCAGCTTTTCGAATGCTTCAACATTGCGCTCGACTGAAGTACCTGAACGCATCTGGATGGCCGCAGCCTTGAATGTGCTCATATGCCGATTTCCTAGCTTGCCAGCAGCGGATCGAGCTTGCCCGAGCGGTCGAGCTCAAACAGGTCGTCGCAGCCGCCGACATGGGTGTCGCCGACAAAAATCTGCGGGAAGGTCGAGCGGCCATTGGCGCGCTGGATCATCTGCGCCCGCAGGTCCGGCTCATAGGTCGCGTCCAGTTCGGTGAATGCCACGCCCTTGTCGTTGAGCAGCCGCTTGGCCGCCGAGCAATAGCCGCAAAAATCGCGCGTGTAGATTGTTACCTCGGCCATGACGCCCTCTTGTCGATACCAACCTATATAGTGGCGAGTTCTTCGTCCCGGAAGTCCCCGGGCAACACACGCGAAAATGTCAGCACGTCGATGCGGGCAGCTCCTGCCTTGCGCAGCGCCTTTGACACTGCAGCAACCGTGGCCCCGGTCGTGTAAACATCGTCGACGACAAGCAGCTTGCGGCCAGAAATATTGATCTCGGCCTCTGGTGCAATTCTGAACGCACCGCGCACATTGTCCTGCCGCTGGCGCGCGCCAAGCCCGACCTGCTGTTGTGTCGGTTTCACCCTCGAGACAAGAGTGGGATCGAACCGGCACTGCGACAGGCGCGCAACCCAGCGCGCCAGTTCGGCCGACTGATTGAAGCGGCGGCTGAGAAAGCGCCGCGGATGCAGTGGCACCGGCACAATCGCGTCTGCATCGGCTATCAATTCTTCGCCCGCCCTGACCATCCACCGCGCCATCCAGGGCGCGAGATCGGTCCGGTCGGCATATTTGAGCCGGTGGACCATCTGCTTGGCGACGCCCGAATGCGCGACAGCGGCTCGGGCCCGGTCAAACGGTGGTGGATTGGCGATGGCGTCCGCCGAGACAATGCCCGCCCCCATCTCGTGGCTGAACGGGATGCCAAGCACTTCGCACCAGGGCCGCTCGAGAAATCGCAAGCCGCGCCAGCATGCGCCACAAAGGGTCCCAGGCTGGCTGACAATACGGCGGCACCCGCCACATGTCGGCGGAAACAGCAGTTGCGCCGGCCACAAAGCGGCATTTCGCACCAGGCTCTTGATCTCGGGCATCGGTTCGGCCACCTGAGAGGCCAGACACGGTAGCACGCTGATATCCAGCGGCAACACTTCAAACGGGCTGGAGCACGATCACTGGAACAGATTGTCGACCCAAAACTGTCGCTTCAACGCAAGCTGCGCGCGGTCGCAAGACCTGTAACCGGCTCAGACTTTCTGATTGTCCGGGTGGCCGAAGATTTTGCAGACAGGCTCGCATCGACCGCGCGCCGCTTGCCGGACGCGGCCCTGATTGAGACCCCCTACGCGCCAGTTTTGCAATCGCTGCTCGGCACTGGAAAGGTGGACCACGTCACCGAAGTGGCCCGCACGCCGCAACTGAGCGCCACAGGCGATCCAATAATCGCCGACGGCGAAATACTGCCGCTCGCCCCTGCCTCAGTCAATCTTGCAGTGTCGTTGCTTGCCTTGCATGAAGCCAGCGACCTTGTCGGACAATTGGTGCAATACCGGCTCGCGCTCAGGCCAGACGGGCTGATGATTGCCGCGTTGCCGGGCGCAGGGACGCTTGCCGAATTGCGTGAAAGCCTGCTCGTGGCCGAAACAGAATTGAGCGGCGGCGTCAGCCCGCGCGTCATGCCGTTTGTTGATGTCCGTGACGCCGGGGGTCTGTTGCAGCGGGCCGGCTATGCGCTCCCGGTGGCAGACATCGAGACCATCACGGTCCGCTATGACACAATGTTTGATCTGCTGCGCGACCTGCGGGCGATGGGGGCGACAAGTTCTTTGACCGCCCGGTCCCGGGTGCCGGCAACGCGGCGCCTTTTTGCCCGCGCCGCCGAGATTTACGCAGAGCGGTTTTCCGATCCCGATGGCCGGATCCGCGCGACCTTCGCAATTGTTTGGCTGTCTGGCTGGGCGCCGGACCCGTCCCAGCAAAAGCCTGCACGGCGCGGTTCAGCAACTGTTTCGCTGGCCGACGCGCTCGAAGTCAAACGGGACTGAACAGGTAGATTACAGAGGGTTCTGGAGCAAATCCGGCCTACTGCATCGGTCCGAAAATCGGAATCGATTTCCAGAAGCACAATGCAGCAAATTCAAAGTGTTAGAGCGTTCTTGGCGCGTCCAATTGGACGCGCGGCGCTCTAGACCCTTTCAGGTTCAAATGGAAACGGTTCTGTTTCCTCGATGGCGAGGCAATCCGCAAGGAAGACGGCGAAGGACGGGCTGGTGGCCCGGCCAAGTCCGGCTGACGCGGCGGGTGCCCGCCAGCGGGAAACCCTTCGGGCCGGGTGGATTTGGGTCAAATCCTTCGGGCTTCGGACTTGGCCGGGCCACCAGCCCGTCCTTCGCCAAAGCCCTCGACCTTGGCCCAAATCCCCTCCGGCAGAACGATTCCATTTGGACCTGAAAGGGTCTAATGGAGGGTATTTTGGAGCTTGCGGCCAGGATTGGCCAGAAGGTCTTCGACCTCGTTGCCGACCATGCTGATGCTGGCCACAATTGCCAATGAAAGCGACACGATGATTACCGCGTATTCGACGGACGTCACACCGCTGGTATTATTCAGGAAACGTCTGAAAATCGGCAAACTCGCGCCCTCTTTTCCAAAAAACGACTGGACACACATTCAAAAACATACAGGCAACACAATAATGAATGTGAACCAGCAAGGGTTAATTTCGCGTTGTGCGAAGATCAGCAATTTCCGCTGCGGGCGCCATTTTCGCGGATGACGCAGATGGCGTTGGGTGAATCTTGCAAAATGCTCCGGCGGATTGTGTAGCGGTCGTTTTGCTGAATGCTGCCTGTTGCCATCGTGTCGACACCTGGCGAACCGACAAAGCTTCGCGTCTGATTGTCAACGATTGGAGCCAGAATGAGCGCCAGTGCAACGGCGGCCGATCCGAACAGCAAAGCAAATCTCAAGACGCCGCCACCGGCGATTCCCAACAGCGATTCGCGACTTGCATCGCTTGATGCCCACTCCGACCGATGATCCATGACGCAACCTCACACCAACAAAAGGCGCACATCAAAAACCGCGCCGCATTGGAGAAATTTGTCACGTTTCACTAAACGTTCGATTAACGATACCGGGTGAGAAACGAATCTCTACAAAAGGTCGATCAGAAACGGAATTAGCGGTTCGTCAGCGGGTGGCATGGGGTAGTCACGCATGTCGCGCGGCCTCACCCACTTGATCTTCTGCCCCTCCATTCCCGACGGGATGCCTTCGAAACGGCGGCAGACGTATAGCGGCATCAAGAGATGAAAAGTCTCGTAGCGATGGCTGGCAAATGTCAGAGGAGCGAGACAGGCATGTTGGGTGACAATGCCAAGCTCTTCTGCCAATTCACGCACCAGAGTATCTTCGGGAGACTCGCCAGGCTCAACTTTTCCGCCGGGAAACTCCCACAGACCTGCAAGCTGCTTGCCAGCAGGCCGCTCGCTGAGCAACACCCGGCCATCTGCGTCGACAAGCGCGCAAGCTGCCACCAGCAATAGTTTGGACGGAGCCTGTTCCGAATTCATCGCAATCCTGCCGGCTGCCGGTAGTGGTAGCGGTAGACTTCGTTGAAACCGATCGAGCGATAGAGCCCGATTGCTGCCTGGTTGTCAGCATCGACCTGAAGCCAGGCAATCCTTGCGCCACGCATGCGCGACCACTTGATTGCCGACAGCACGACCCGCCGGCCAAAACCCTTGCCACGCTGGCCAAACGACGACGCCACCTGAAACAAGCCGGCCAGCTCGCCATCGTGAACACAGATCGCGCTCGCAACTGGTTTGTCCCCGTCTTCAATCAGGAAAAGGCCACTTTCAGGTTCGATGGAACTGACCACCTGGGTCAAGCCGGGACGAACTGACGGCTCAAAGTCGCTCACCGTCATCGCCGCACTGATAAAGCGGGCCGTATCGCGAAGTGGAATCTGGCTGATGACCTGCTCGAAATCGATCTCGTCCAGCGCCAGCGTCATGACCAGAGATTCGTCGAAACGCGTCCAGTTCTGACTGTCGAGATAATCGCGCACAGGACGCCCTGCGAGGGGCGACACACGGAAGGTCAGCGGTCTGCCAAATTCTTCGAACCGGCTAGCAGCAGCCGCGATCCGTTCGCCAATGTCCTGATTGTCGCCAGGGTCAAGCACATTGATCGAGTTCAGCCTTTTGGCAGGGTGTCCACCAGTGAGACGGATCAGCCATGCTCGATCATAGTGCAGCGACGCCGCAGGCCATGCGCGAAACCCCGCTGCCTCAAAGCGCCGCACTGTCGGCAGAAATGGTTCGACAGATTGAACCGACATCATCAGGAACGATAATCGCCATTGATCGCGACATACTCCTTGGTCAGGTCGCACGTCCAAACCGTCGCCTTGCCCTTGCCTATGCCAAGATCAGCCCTGATCGCGATTTCGTCGCGCTTCATGTAGGTCGAGGTCCGCTCTTCAGAATAAGCAGGGTCTCGCTCGCCTGCATGGGCCAGCCTGTTGTCCCCGAACCAGATCGACAGGCGATCCCGATCCGCCGGTTCGCCGGCTTTGCCGACAGCCATGACAACGCGCCCCCAATTGGCGTCTTCACCCGCGACAGCCGTCTTGACCAGCGGCGAATTTGCGATCGACAGTGCGATCTTGCGCGCCGACTTGGCCGATTTGGCGCCGGTCACAGTGACTTCGATCTGCTTGCGCGCGCCCTCACCGTCGCGCACGACCTGTAAGGCAAGGTTCTTCAGGATCTTGTTGAACGCCCGGCGGAACGGCGCGAGACGCGGGTCCTTTGGGTCAGTGATGCGCGCCGCTCCTTTGGCTTTGCCCGTTGCGAAGACCAGCAGCGTGTCGGAGGTTGACGTGTCGCTGTCGACTGTAACCGCATTGAAAGTCTTGGCTGTGCCCTTCGACAGCATGTCCTGCAACACCGGAGCAGCAATCGGCGCGTCGGTTGCGACAAAGGAGAGCATGGTCGCCATGTCGGGAGCAATCATGCCCGCCCCCTTGGCGATACCATTGATGGTAACTTCGACATCTCCCAGCAACACTTTCTGCGTCGCATATTTCGGATAGGTGTCGGTGGTCATAATCGCCTTGCCGGCCGCGTCCCAGCGCGCCGGTTCCGCTGACTTTGCCAATGCGTCAAGCAAATGCGTGAACTTGGCAGGGTCAAGCGGCTCGCCAATTACGCCAGTTGACGCAAGAAACACCTGGTCTTCGCCGCAATGTGCAGCCGCAGCAGCCGCCTTGGCCGTTGCTGTCGTGGTGGCCTTGCCCTTTTGACCGGTAAAGGCGTTGGCATTGCCGGAATTGACCACCAGCACCCCGGCCTTGCCGCCTGGCAGATTGGCGCGGCACAGATCGACAGGCGCAGACGGACATTTTGAACGGGTGAATACGCCAGCAACCTCGGTGCCTTTGTCAAACATCATGACAAGAAGGTCGGTCCGGTTCTTGTATTTGATTCCGGCTTCTGCAGTCGCGATCCGCACCCCGTCGACTGCAGGCATCTTGACGATTTTTTTTGGCGCAAGTGGTGAAACGGAAGCGGACATGGACAGGCCTCGAAGGAGCTGGGTTCGGCGTGATGGTTCCGTTTGCCAAAAGGCTGGCACAAGCGCAAGACGCCGATTGGCCCGCCAAATCAGGTTGCAACCGGACGATGCAGTCGTAAACTACCTCCCTCAAGGTCATCAATCGAGCACAGGTGCTACGCCAACCTACCAAAAGGTCGGAGCGAAACATGAGCAAGATCCAGCGATCTGATTATGATCGCGTCGTCGCCAGGTTCTACCAGTCGGCCTATGGTGGAGACGATTGGCGCGATCCGCTTCAAGCGCTTGCAACCCTGTTTGATGGCAGCCGTGCTTGGCTGATGAATATCAGTGACCGGGGCGTTCAGGGTGCGACGTCGATCGAAGATCCGGAGTTTCACTCCGACGCAGCCCAGTTTGCGATGACGAATGACCCCTTGTTTCATCATACTCGAAGCTGCCTGGAAGGAGACATCAAGTCCCACAGCGAACTGGAAGACATCGCAGAACATCGCAGGCGGGAATTGTTTCAGAATTGGTTGCGGCCACGTGACGCCTGGTTCGGCCTGCAAGGTC
This sequence comes from Mesorhizobium sp., assembly GCA_036742015.1. Taxonomy (GTDB): domain Bacteria; phylum Pseudomonadota; class Alphaproteobacteria; order Rhizobiales; family Rhizobiaceae; genus Mesorhizobium_A. The sequence continues at coordinate 21,512 of DAINRF010000002.1, forward strand.
ATCTGAGGGTCAGTGAACGCAGCCGCATATTCGTGGACGTCAGCCGCAACAGGAACCAGGGCGACTTCACCGGCGCGGACAAGGAGCTTCTGGCGTTGCTCGGGCCTCACATACTGCGTTCGGGCGAGATCGCGCAGTTGCTGCACCAGACCGCCGATCTGCATGCGGCAACTATACCAGCGGCAATTGTGGTCGATCAAAAACTGCGCATCGCCGAAATGAATGAGCGTGCAGCAGATCTCATCTCGAACAGCCGCACACCACTCACGATATCCGGCGGTATGCTGCAACTCACCGGCTCAAATGACAGCGCAAGGTTGGAAGCCCTGACACTTGACGCAGTGTCCGGCTCACATGGCCATGGCGGCGGAATGATGCTGTCTGACCCGCCCGGCGATGATCGCAGGATGCGATTGGTCATTTCAGTTGCGCCATTTGTCAGGCCTGACCTTTTTGGTTTCAATAGTGGCGGTTTGGCTGCTGTTTTTGTTCGATCCGTCGGCGGCACTGCAAACGAAGCACTGGAAGGTCGGCTGCGGGAGCTTTTCGGCCTGCCGCCAAGCCATGCCAGACTAGCCGTGGCGATTGCTGATGGAATAACTGTTCGTCAGGCAGCGGTTGAGCGTGGACTTACCTATGCAAGCGCGCGGACCTATCTTGAACAAATCTACCGCAAGACCGGCACGAGGCAGCAAGCTGAACTCGTTGCACTTCTGAAGGCAATCGAAGCTATCGGTTGACGAACGGTCATAAAATGCCCCGACCCTCGGCAAATGTCGACTATGCGGCGATAGGCATGCAGCCTAAGTTTTTTAGAGGAGATGGGCTCCTGATCATGCTGCCAACGGGGCTTTCCCCCTGCGGCCTCGCTTTCATTGGTGTTCGCCCACTTTCGCTATTCGCAGGCCTTCCAGCTTGCCGGCGGCGCGGTTTGAAGTCCCTTTGCCGCGCCGCCGTCCTTTTTCCGGCAATGACGCACGGTTCGTGCACAGATCAAAACTGAGGGTTGCGCCGCTTCTGACGCATTCAGTTCGGTGCGATCTGTGTCTTTTGCCCGATGCAAACACTTCGCAAGGTAAGTTTTAACGCGATTTTCACAGTCCTTGCCTCATCTGGACGTTGCGTCAGCAGATCAATGAGCAGCATGGCTACCGACCAAAGCATCAATGGAACCGTCCTGGCCGCTGAAGTCGCCGCCTATTCAAAACAGATTCCAGTTCTCTATTTTGTGGCCATGGCCAATGCAGGCACGGTTGCTATCAGCCATCACGGGATCGTTCCGAACTATCTGACGGCTGTCATCGGTCCTTTGATGATCTTCGCAGGCGCTCTGCGTATGCTCTTCTGGCTGCGGTCCAAGAACTTGGCGGCGACTGTGGAACAGGCCGAGGTTACTGCACGCAGAGCGACCATGGTCAGCGCGGCAATCGGCTCTTTCATGCTCCTCTGGCTAGTTGCACTCTGGATACATGGCAATGTGGAAACACGCGGTCACGTTGTGCTGAGCATCGGCATCACCGGCGTCGCCGCAATCCTTGGCATGATGCACCTGCGGAGTGCGGCCATCGCCATGGCGACGATGGTGACGGTGCCGTTTGCGCTATTCTTGATGACCCGCGGCGGGGTGTCGGCAATGATCGCCACCAACTTGCTGCTTGTCATCGCATCGGCGCTTTACGTGTTGTTCGTGACGTCTGAGAACTTCAAGGAAATGATCCGGGCCCGCATCGATGCGACACGGCTGGGCGACGAGAACCTGCGGCTGGCAAACCTCGACAATCTCACCGGATTGCCGAACCGCCGGCACTTCTTTCACGAACTTGAGACGAGGATCGCAGCTGCAACAGCGCAGAATCGCAAACTTGCCGTGGGCGTCCTCGATCTGGACGGATTCAAACCGGTCAATGACCTCCACGGCCACGCGCTCGGCGACGAGGTGCTTCGCCTTGTTGCAGACCGGCTAAATGCCTCAATTGAAGGCGGCATGTTCGTTGCGCGCCTGGGCGGCGACGAATTCGCACTTATCCTTGATGGCAATGCGACCGAGGCGGAAATCCTGCAATACGGCAATCTCGTCTGTTCCGAAATGGCCAAGCCGTTCCCCGTCTCCGGTATCTCGGTCAACATGGGGGCTTCCGCCGGCTTCGCCATCTTTCCCGACGTCGCATCAAACTCCGTCGAGATCTATGAGCGCGCCGACTACGCGCTTTACCACGTCAAGCAGAACGGCCGCGGGAAAAGCGCGCTCTATACCCAGGCGCACGAAACCCAGGTCCGCGCCGAGAGCGGCATCGAACAATGCCTGCGCCACGCCGACCTCGAACGCGAAATGTATCTGCAGTTCCAGCCTGTCCTCGACATCAGTGCTGACCGGGTGATTGCGTTCGAGGCGTTGGGCCGGTGGAAGAGCCCAATCCTTGGCTCCGTCTCGCCCGGCGAATTCATCCCCGTCGCTGAACGCAGCCAGATGATCAACGAGATTTCCCTCGTACTGCTGCGCAAGGCGCTTGTTGCTGCAAAAGCATGGCCCAGCGAGGTCGGCCTTTCATTCAATCTGTCGACGCGTGATCTGATTTCGCCGCAAACGATGCTGTCGATCATTTCAATCGTACAAGCCAGCGGTATCAACCCGGCGCGCATTGGCTTTGAGGTCACCGAAACAGCGCTGATGGGCGACATCGCACAGGCCGATGAAGCGATCCGTCTGCTCAAGGCGCTCGGCTCGCAAGTGTCGCTTGACGACTTCGGCACCGGCTATTCGAGCCTCAGCCATGTGCATAAGTTCGCTTTCGACAAGATCAAGATCGACCGCAGCTTCGTCACAACGATCGAAACGCACGCAGCCAGCCGGACAATTGTGCGCAGCGTTGTCGACCTGTGCCGCAGCCTGAACATCGGCTGCGTCGTTGAAGGCATGGAAACAGAAGGCCAGGCAGACATCCTGGCCCGCCTCGGCTGCAACGAGATGCAGGGCTATCTGTTCAGCAAGCCGATCGACGAAGCCGGCATCCCCGACTATCTCACCCGCAATGATGAGATAGCAGCGTTTTCGCAGGCCCTCAGCGCCTGAAGGCCGGCGCTTACTGCGCCTGATCTTCCGTCTTTTCGAGAGCTTCCACCCCGGCCTTCAATGCCGGATCTGTGATATCGACCTTGGCTGCGTCGCGCAGCGACTTGACCGTCTCGAAATACTTGTCGCGGAACACGATCTGGCGGATCTGGTCCTTGACCGTATCGAATGCCGGCGGCTGCTTGGCGCGCTTGTCCTCAAGCTTGATGATGTGGAAACCGAACTGGCTCTGCACCGGTTCTTTGGTATATTCGCCGGGATTGAGCGCAAAGGCCGCCTTTTCAAACTCAGGAACCATCTGGCCAGCGCTGAAATACCCGAGATCACCACCAGCAGCGCCCGAACCCGGATCCGTCGACTTTTCCTTGGCAATCGCAGCAAAATCGGCGCCGCCGTCCAGTTCCTTGATAATTGCGTCCGCCTCTTCCTTGGTCTTGACCAGAATATGCGCCGCCTTGACTTCGTTGACGGGCGTTGCTGCCGCCATTTCCTTGTCGTAGCGGGCGCGCACGGCCTCGTCATTCACCTGCGGCGCAATTTCCTTATCGATCATCTCGGCGTGCAGGGCGCGCTGGTTGAGAAATTCGATCCGGCGCTTGAACGTCTCGTCCTGATCATATCCGGCCGCCTTGGCCTTGTTTGACATGACCCGGATCTCGATCACAGCAGAAAGAGCGGCGGCGCGCTTCTGCTCAGGCGTCAATTGCGCAAACTGCTGATCAAGCTCGGTTTCGGCCAGCTTCACATCGGCTTCCGTAATGTTGACGCCATCAACTGTCGCCACAACCGTCGCCGGATCGAGCGCCGGAGCTGCCGGAGCAGCTTCAGCTGCGGGTTGGGCCGGCGCTGTATTGTCCTGGGCCAAGGCTACGATGCTGGTCGAGGCTAGAAGGCCGGCTGCGATGCAGACGCGCGCAATCCGGGAACCGAGTTTTGAAGCTTGCATGGATTTGTTCTCCTTATTCGGCTCTCAAGCACGTCCGAAACCGGCCATATTGTGGCGGGATGGTCTAAATTACCACGATGTAACGTGGCGTTGACATCAATGACCGCCCTCCTTATCTGTCCAGCACCTTGGCGTCCAGATGCGAATTCGGGGGCCAATTCCTGTTGTCTGCGGCACTCCCTGGCCGGTGCTGATACCGGCCCCGTGAACCGTCGGGTTCATTTCTGAAAGGACCATTAAATGGTCAGCTTCGGCGGCCTCGCCCGCAAGATTTTCGGTTCCTCCAATGACCGTCGCGTCAAATCTGCCCGGCCAAGGGTCGATCAGATCAATGCGCTCGAACCAGAAATGCAGGCGCTCAGCGATGAGCAACTGCGCGAACGCACCCAGATGTTCAAGCAACAACTGGCGGAAGGCGCGACACTGGACCAGATTCTTGTCCAGGTGTTTGCAACCGTGCGCGAAGCTTCGCGCCGCGCGCTCGGCATGCGCCCGTTCGACGTGCAGCTGATCGGCGGCATGGTGCTGAACTCCGGCTCGATCGCCGAGATGCGCACCGGCGAAGGCAAGACGCTCGTCGCAACCCTTCCAGTCTATCTCAATGCGCTTGAGGGCAAGGGCGTCCACGTCGTCACAGTCAACGACTACCTGGCCCGCCGCGACGCCGAATGGATGGCCCGTCTCTACGGATTTCTCGGTCTCACCACCGGCATCATCGTCCATGGCATGACTGACGACCAGCGCCGCGCTGCCTACGCCTGCGACATCACTTATGCGACAAACAACGAACTCGGCTTCGACTATCTGCGCGACAACATGAAATATGACCGCTCAGAAATGGTTCAGCGCGGTCATCATTTCGCGATCGTCGACGAAGTCGACTCCATTCTGGTCGACGAAGCCCGCACGCCGCTCATCATTTCCGGTCCGCTCGAAGACCGTTCGGAAATGTACAACACCGTTGATCGCTTCATGCTGGATCTGGTTCCGGAAGACTATGAGATCGACGAAAAGCAGCGCACTTCGATCTTTACTGAAGCCGGTACCGAAAAGCTTGAGAACCTGTTGCGCGACGCCGACCTGCTGAAAGGCGAGTCGCTCTATGACGTCGAGAACGTCGCGATGGTTCACCATGTCAACAATGCGCTGAAGGCGCATCGCCTGTTCTCCAAGGACAAGGACTACATCGTCCGCAACGGCGAAATCGTCATTATCGACGAATTCACCGGCCGCATGATGCCAGGCCGCCGTTACTCGGAAGGTCTGCACCAGGCGCTGGAAGCCAAGGAACATGTGGCTATCCAGCCGGAAAACCAGACGCTGGCCTCGGTGACTTTCCAGAACTACTTCCGCCTCTATAAGAAACTGGCCGGCATGACCGGAACCGCTTCAACCGAGGCTGAAGAATTCGGCAACATCTACGGCCTCGACGTTGTCGAGATCCCGACCAATCTGCCGGTGCGGCGCGAGGACGACCACGACGAGGTCTATCGCACTGTCGAGGAAAAATACCGCGCGATCATCCGCGAGATCCGCGAGGCCCATGATCGCGGCCAGCCGGTTCTGGTCGGCACCGTGTCGATCGAAAAATCCGAACAGCTGGCAGAACGTCTGCTCAAGGAAGGCTTTAACCAGTTCCAGGTGCTCAACGCACGCCACCACGAGAGCGAAGCGCAGATCGTAGCCCAGGCCGGCAAGCCTGGCACAATCACCATCGCCACCAATATGGCTGGCCGCGGCACCGACATTCAGCTTGGCGGCAATGCCGACATGCGCATTGAAGAGGAACTGGCCAACGTGCCGGCTGGTCCCGAGCGCGCCGAAAAGGAAGCGGCCATCCGCGCCGACGTGCAGCGGCTGAAGGAACAGGCGCTCGCCGCCGGCGGTCTCTACGTTCTGGCCACCGAGCGGCATGAATCGCGCCGCATCGACAACCAGCTACGCGGCCGCTCCGGCCGTCAGGGCGATCCGGGCAAGTCAAAGTTCTTCCTGTCGCTACAGGATGATCTGATGCGCATTTTCGGGTCCGAGCGCATGGACAGCATGCTCGTCAAGCTCGGCCTCAAGGAAGACGAGGCCATTGTCCATCCGTGGATCAACAAGGCACTCGAAAAGGCTCAGAAGAAGGTCGAGGCGCGCAACTTCGACATTCGCAAGAACCTGCTCAAATATGACGACGTGCAGAACGACCAGCGCAAGGTGGTGTTCGAACAGCGCATCGAGCTGATGGATGCCGAAGACGTGACCGAGACGGTCACCGAAATGCGGCATGAAACCATCGAGGACATGGTTGCACGCCATATTCCAGAAAACGCCTACCCCGAGCAGTGGGACACCGAGGGCCTCAAGGAAGCGGTGATCCGCGACCTCAACCTCGACCTGCCGGTCGAACAATGGGCAATGGAAGAAGGCATCGACGAGGAGCAGATCCGCGAGCGTCTGATGGCCGCCGCAGATCAGGCCGCAGCCGAGCGCGCTGAGCGCATAGGTCCGGAAATCATGCCCCGAGTCGAAAAATCATTCCTGCTACAGACGCTTGATACGCTTTGGCGGGAGCATCTGGTCAACCTCGAACACCTGCGTTCGGTCGTCGGCTTCCGCGGTTATGCCCAGCGCGATCCGCTCAATGAATACAAGAGCGAGGCGTTCGAACTGTTCCAGTCGCTGCTTGGCAATCTGCGCCAGATGGTGACGCAGCAGCTGATGCGTGTCGAATTGGTCCGCGAACAGGCCGACGCTCCGCCGCCGGAATTGCCCCCGATGTTTGGCCATCACATTGACGGCACCACCGGCGAAGATGATTTCGGCGAAGGATCCGGCATGCAGTTTGTGTCGGAAGAGATTGTCGATCCCGAAAAACGCGACCCCAACGACCCGACGTCGTGGGGTAAGGTTGGCCGCAACGAGCCCTGTCCGTGCGGTTCGGGCAAGAAGTTCAAACATTGCCACGGCGCATTTGTCTAGGCCGTAGTGCCGCGATCATAACTAAGCTCTTGCGCCGTCCGGACATTTCGGGCGGCGTTTTTGTTGGATTGCCACCGAATCTTAAGCTCTGACTGCTAGCTACCAATGACAAGTAGTGTGGAGTTTGTGAGCGTTGCGCTTTTCTGCGGCCACCACCGCTGATCGGTTGCTGCCCCCCGGCTGGGCAGAACGCGCTCGTCCGCTCACAGGGATGATCGATACGGTGCTGTTCTCCCGCAATGAACGGGCGGTTGCAGGCCGCATGGCGATCATTGCCTTCGCCATTCGTATTCTCAGCGCTGTCATCGCATTTGTCAGCCAGGTTCTGCTGGCCCGCTGGATGGGCTCGTTCGAATACGGCATCTTTGTGCTGGTCTGGGTGACCATGGTGATTGCCGGCAATCTGTCATGCCTTGGCTTTCACACGTCGATCATCCGCTACATTCCGGAATATCAGGAAAAAGGAGCTTTCGACGAGCTTCGCGGCATCATGGTTGCCAGCCGTCTGTTTGTGCTGGCCGCGTCGACGGCAATCGCCGCTCTCGGCGCGCTGGCGGTCTGGTTGATGGCCGGTCGCATCGAAGATTATTACATCGCGCCCTTCATCATCGGATTCTTCTGCCTGCCGATGATTGCCCTTTCGGATGTCGTGCAAGGCATCTCGCGCGCCAATTCCTGGGCGCTGTCGGCGCTCACGCCAACCTATATCATCCGGCCGATTCTGATCCTCGTCTTCATGGGGATCGCGCTGGCTCTAGACTATCCAGCAGACGCGATCACAGCACTGTTTGCCACCGTTGCAGCCACATATGCGACCACGCTCTGGCAACTGGTGACTGTCACGGCGCGCGCCGATGCGAGGGTTGAACCCGGGCCGAAGCGCTTTCGTATGCGCGAATGGTTCTGGGTATCGCTGCCGATCTTTCTGGTCGAAAGCTTCTTTTTCCTGCTGACCAATGCCGACGTGCTGATGGTCGGCATGTATATGTCGCCTCATGACGTGGCCGTCTATTTTGCAACGGTCAAAACACTGGCGCTGGTTCACTTCGCCTATTTCGCCGTCAAGGCGGGCGTCGCACAGCGCTATGCGCAATACACGCACACCGGCGCTCGCGATCAGCTCGCTCTGTTCGCCCGCGAGACAGTTTCGTGGACCTTCTGGCCGTCGCTGGCGATGGCGATCATCGTGCTATTGATTGGCAAACCGATGCTGTCGCTGTTTGGACCGGAGTTCAGCGAAGGCTACCCCTATCTGTTCCTGCTTGCCATCGGCGTGGTGGCGCGCGCCTCGGTCGGCCCGACTGAAAGCCTGCTGACAATGACTGGTCACCAGAACATCTGCGCAGCGGTATATGCCGCCACCCTGGCGCTCAACATCGGTCTGAACGTTGTGCTGATCCCGATCTACGGGCTGTGGGGCGCAGCCATCGCAACAACTGTCGCGATGTTGTTTGAAGCGTCCGCGCTGTCCTTCACCGTGTGGCGCAAGCTCGGCATCGTCATGACCATCCTGTCGCCCAGGCGCACTGCCGGAGCCGCTAGCTGATGGCGGCGGTTCCTATCCTTGAAGAAATGAACAGCAGTGCTGCTGGCGTGATGATTGCCGGCCTGGCGGGTATGCAGGCCGAGCCTGCGACACTGGCTCAGCTGCAACTGATCGGCGTTGGCCGACAGGCGCGAAGCCTTGCGATCTATCAGGCGTCGGCCGGTTTCGACCTCGTCGACGAGCTCGACCACCTGTCGGCGCGCTCCATCGAGCCAAACGTCTTCTTCAACCCGCGCTTTCTGGCGCCGGCCATGCCCCGTCTTGAAGACAGGGAAGTTCGCCTGGCCGTCATTCGCGACGGAGAAGGCAATCGCAACCGGCTGCGCATGCTGCTGCCGTTCTCGATCGAGCGCGCGCCGGTGCCATTGGCGGCCCCGATCATCCGCGCCTGGTCAAGCCCCTTCGGGCCTGTTGGCACACCAATCATCGATGCCGACGATCCGGTCGCGGTGGTCGAAGATTTCATCGACATGATCGCTCGGCCACACCTCAAATTCCCGCAGGTGCTGGCGCTGCCGGATATGCGCCTGGACGGCAATGTCGCCTCTGTGCTGCGTTCGGTGGCACTGCAGCGCAACCTCTATTTCACCGAGACGAACCGCGTCGAGCGTGCATTTCTGCAAAGCCATCTCGACGGAGACGCCTATCTCAAGCAGACGCTACGCTCGCATCATCTGCGCGAATTCCGCCGCCTGAAACGGCGTTTGGGCGAACTCGGAAAGCTGGAATATTCGATTGCCCGTCAGCCCGACGAGGTGCGCATCGGCGTCGAGGCCTTCCTGTCGCTGGAGGCAACCGGCTGGAAAGGCCGTCAAGGCACCGCGATGGTGGTTGACCGGTTCCGCGCTGCGTTTGCGCGCGAGGCCGCTTACGGGCTCGCCCAACGCGATATGTGTCGCGTTCATATGCTGACACTCGACGGCAAGATCATCGCCTGTCTGGTCGTCTTCATCGAAAACGGTTGTGCCTATACGTGGAAGACAGCGTTTGACGAGGCCTATTCGGCCTATTCGCCGGGCACGCTGCTGATGATCGAGGTGACAGGCACCCATCTCGACGACCCCAACATCATGCTGACCGATTCCTGCGCGATTCCCAATCATCCGGTCATGGACAGGCTATGGGCCGAGCGCCGCCCCATGGGCACGCTGGTGATCGGCCTGACGGCAGGCGCCGATCGCGCCGCGCGTCAGGCAGCCAGCCAGCTCAATCTTTATTCTGAAACGCGCAATATGGCGCGCATCGTGCGCAACCGGCTGAACAAGCTGCTCAAACGTTAGGCCGCTTCTTGCCGCGCCTTGTCGCGGAAGAACCGCCGGATCACCTTGCCAGTTGTCGTCAGCGGAACCTCGTCGACAAACTCAACCTCGCGCGGATATTCATGCGCCGACAGGCGCTCGCGCACCCACAGCTTGATGTCTTCAGCCAGCTCTCCACTGGCCGCAAAGCCGTCGCTCAGCACCACATAGGCTTTGACGATCTCGGTACGCACTGCATCCGGCTTGCCGACAGCCGCAGCGATCTGCACAGCCGGATGCGCCGCCAGACAGTCCTCAATCTCGCCCGGTCCAATCCGGTATCCGGCAGAGGTAATGACGTCATCGTCGCGCCCGACAAAGGTGACAAATCCATCATGGTCCATCGTCCCCTGATCGCCGGTCATCATCCAGTCGCCAACATGTTTCCTTGCAGTCGCTGCGTCATCTTGCCAGTAACCAAGGAACATCACCGGGTCTGGTCTGAGGACCGCGATCTGACCGGACACGCCGTGCGCCAGTTCGTTGCCCTGCGCGTCAACAATCGCCACCTGGTGACCCGGCACAACACGGCCAATCGGCCCCGGGCGGCTGACGCCCAGCAGCGCGCATGAGCCCAGCACCAGATTGCATTCGGTCTGGCCATAGAACTCGTTGACCGCAAAGCCGAAGGCATCATGCGCCCAATCATAGGTCTCGCGCCCAAGCTGCTCGCCCGCGGACATCACCGCACGCAGCGACAGCGGAAAATTGCGCGGGTTCAGCCCGGAATTCTTGAGCATCCTGAGCGCTGTTGGCGGCAGGAAGGCGAGCGTCACCTTGAGATCGGCCATCAGATCGAGCGCACCTTGCGGGCTGAACCGCTCAAACCGGCCATAGGCTGCGGGAATGCCAAGCGTCAACGCAGGCAGCAGAGCATTGAGAAGGCCACCCGCCCAGGCCCAGTCGGCCGGCGTCCACATCACATCGTCGGGCTGCGGTGGAAACTGATAGGCCATCTCGAAGCCGGGCAAATGGCCGAGCAGCACCCGGTGGCCATGCAGCGCACCTTTTGGCGGGCCGGTTGTGCCCGAAGTGAAGATCATCAGAGCAGGATCGTCAGGCCCGGTATCGACCGGATCAAACGTGGCAGGCTCGCCTGCAATCAGCTCGGCAAGCGCCTGCCGCTGCCATGCAGCCGATGTCGCCTGCGAGGCATTCGACGGTTCTGTCTCGATAAGCCAGCGCAGATCGGGCAATTCGTCTTCGATCAATCCAATATTTTCGGCGCCCTTGGCATTGGCGATAACGGCAGACACTCCGGCAAAACGCAGCCGGAAACCGAGCGCTTCGCGGCCGAACAACAGCGCCAGCGGCACAGCGATCGCACCGAGCTTGTAGATGGCGACGTGGCCTGCCAGCGCATCCAGCCCTTGGGGCACGAGTAGCGCCACCCGGTCGCCCTGCCTGACGCCCAGCCGGCGCAACCCGTTGGCGAGTGCATTGGACCGATCGCGCACCGCGCCATAACTGTGAAAGACTGGCTCGCCGCCATTGTAGTCGATCAGGGCAGTGCGCTCTGGCTCACGCTCGGCCCAGACGTCGCAGGCAGCAATGCCGATATTGAACTTCGCGGGAATTTCCCAGCGAAAGTCGCGAACCAGATCATCAAAATTGTCCCGAAGCGGAAGCAAACACGAACTCCGTTTCTGGCCATCGATTCGACAGCCAGGGCAGCGCAATGGCCCGCAGCCTTCTAAAGGACCGAAACAGCCGCCGCAACGACTGTAGAATTACCAGTTGGGATGAGATCGCGCGTTTCCGGAAAAGAAAAGGCCCGCCGAGGGAGGAGGTTCGGCGGGCCTGATTCTATTGCGATGCGGGAGGAGGTGCACCGCAATGAATGTTGGTTCTCTGGGAGGAGGTAGATCACCAACAACGCAAAGATAGGACGACCCGGACTTACCTTCCAGCATCGTTTTTGCATGGCACGCATGCATTTTTTGCATTGCAGCATAAACATTCCGCAACGCAACACGGGCGCGCTTTGGTCAGGCTCGATTGACGCTTTGGTGGCCGTCTGTCACAAACTTGGCGCAGAACCCAAACGAAGGAACGCTGATGTCTGAAGTCGAACAGCAGGACGGAGCCCCGGAAAAGATCGGCGGCGCGCTTGGTTATCTGTTCTTTGCCGTCCTTTGCCTGATCATGGCATGGACGATCGTGGGCCGGCCGTATCTCGGCCTTTGATTCAAGCAGCGCCAAAGCCTGCAAAGCGCCGATCGGGCAAATGTGCGAATCAAACTGGGCTGCTGAACAAGTGGTGCCCCCTGCCGGGATCGAACCAGCACTCCTCTCGGAACCTGATTTTGAGTCAGGCGCGTCTACCAATTCCGCCAAGGGGGCCGCCTGAAAGGCGTCAAAGCGAACTATACGGACCGCTGCCCGTCGTCAACAAGACATCACGAATGTTGCGTCGATCTGACCGCACCCAAGCCTTGCAAATACCCCAATGCGAGCGCCATAAGGCCAGACGCTTCGAACGGGCCGCCATTCATGTCGCTTTCATCGCCGATCACACAAACCCAGACCCGGACTGCGCTGCTTCTGCTCATCGGCACTGCTGCGACGGTTGGAACAGCACTCGGCTTCGAACATATTGGCGGCTACATCCCATGCATGCTCTGCCTGCAGCAGCGCATTCCCTATTATGTGGCCGCGCCCCTGGCGGCAGCGGCGCTGATCGCCATCTTTATGCACCGCCCGGCAATAGTCTCGCGCGTGCTGCTGCTGTTGGTGGCGATCACCATGACCATTAGCATCGGCATGGCGGCCTACCACTCCGGCGTCGAATATGGCTGGTGGCCCGGACCCGCTTCGTGTGGCGTGGTGCCAGCGGCGACCGGCAGCGGCAATGGCATTCTCGACCAGTTGAACACTGTCATCCCGCCATCATGCGATAGCGCCGCCTGGCGCGACCCGGTGATCGGCCTGTCCTTTGCGGGCTGGAACTTCCTGGCGAGCATCCTGTGGGCAGCGATTGCCTGGCGCGGCGCTCTGAAAGCTTAAGGCTCCAGCTCGACATCCCAGTAGAGATAGTCCATCCAGCTTTCATGCAGGTGGTTCGGGGGGAACAGACGGCCATTGTTGTGCAGGTCGTGCACGGTCGGCTGGAACGCCTTTTGCCGAGGCCACATCTTGGCCTGGGCCGGCATCATGCCACCCTTCTTCAGGTTGCAGGGTGAACAGGCCGCCACGACATTCTCCCAGGTCGTCGCCCCGCCACACCGCCGCGGAATGACGTGGTCGAAGGTCAGCTCGTCAGGCGAGCCGCAATACTGGCACTGAAAACGGTCGCGCAAGAAGACGTTGAAACGGGTGAAGGCAGGATTACGTGACGGCTTCACATAAGACTTGAGGCAGACGACGCTCGGGATCTTCATCGAGAAGGTCGGTGAAGAAACATGGTGGTCATATTCGGCAACGATGTTGACCCGATCAAGAAACACAGCCTTGATCGCGTCCTGCCAGGACCAGAGCGACAACGGGTAATAACTGAGCGGCCGGTAGTCTGCGTTCAGCACCAGCGCTGGCAATCCATCAGGCGAGACATGAGCTGTCACGTATCAGCGACTCCCGGGTCAATTCGCATCCATAGTCTAAGCGAGACGTGACAGGATTGTGAAGCAGGCATTCTGCGGGAGAAAGCGCGCAGGAGCGTTCTGGCTAACGATTTTTCAGCCGGCTGGCGGTTGCGCAACAATAGGAGCCGCATCCCGGCCCTTCATATCGCGGTAGTAGGCCCAGAACAGCCGCGCCGCAGAGCCTCGCCAGGGCGCCCATGATTCGGCGATATGCGCCAGGGCCCGGTCACCGGGACGGGGCGAAATGCCCAATGCGTGGCCGACCGCGCTTTGCAACGCCACATCCTTTGCCGGAAAGACATCGGGGTGACCGGCGGCAAACAGCAGATAGACCTGCGCTGTCCAGGGCCCGATGCCGTCGACAGAGGTAAGCCGCACAATCGCCTCGTCAGAGCTGAGCGAGCACAGATGATCGAGGTCGAGGCCATCTTCCACCGCCTGCGCCAGGGCCAGAATCGTCCGTTGCTTTGGCCGCGACAGGCCGGCGTCGCGGAACACGGTCTCGTCTGCCGTCAACACGCCTTGCGGTGTCATCGGGCTGACCAAATTGGCAAATCGTCCGAGGATGGCGGCGGCGCTTGCCCGCGACACCATCTGCGAGATGACGATGGACACCAGACTATCGAACCCGGGATGCGTCAGCCTGAGCTCAACCTCTCCAGCCACGGCGCGCACACTGACCAGACGCCGATCAGCGTGGCAAAGCGCGTCGAGGTCGCGCTCGACATCCGCAAGACTTCCGATCTTGTCCATTCAGCATTCACTTTCGCCGGTCATCAAAACACCGTAGCAATGGCCAAACCTTACACCAACTGCCAGACTGATCGTTCCTGACACGCATGCCACCCGTTTTCAGATTTGCCCCCAGCCCTAATGGCGAACTCCATCTTGGCCATGCCCGCTCGGCGCTGTTGAACGAGAAGCTGGCGCACCAGACCGGCGGCCGCTTGCTGCTGCGCATCGAGGACATCGACCTGGTCCGCTGCACGCCAGAGTTCGAGGCAGGCATCTATCGCGATCTCGAATGGCTGGGGCTTGACTGGGAAAAGCCGGCGCGGCGGCAGTCGGACCATTTTGCAGACTACGCCGCTGCGCTCGAAAAACTGAAGAAACTCGGCGTTGTCTACCCGGGCTTTATGAGCCGCGGGCAGGTGCGCGACCACATTGCCGACATCGAGACAGCGGAACGGCACTGGCCGCGGGACCCTGACGGCGCACCGCTTTATCCCGGCGTCGAGCGTGACATGTCCCGCCGCGAGATCAACAAGCGCATCGCCGCCGGCGACAAGCACGCATGGCGGCTGGACGTCGAGGCGGCGCTGGCGCTCGCCCCAAAGAACCTGTCATGGACAGAGCTTGGCGCCGGCCCGCACGGGGAGACTGGAACGACAGTGGCAAGGCCGCAGGCCTGGGGCGACGTCATACTGTCGCGCTCCGACGCCCCGGCGAGTTATCATCTGGCTGTGACGGTTGACGATGCGGGCCAGGGAGTGTCCGACATCGTGCGCGGCCAGGACCTGTTCCACGCCACCTCAGTGCATCGTTTGCTGCAAACACTGCTTGGCCTGCCTGAACCGGTCTATCGGCACCATCCGCTGGTGCTGGGCACAGATGGACGAAAGCTGGCGAAGAGCGAACGTCACGCAGGCCTGCGCGAATTGCGCGAGGAAGGCGTGTCGCCAAGCGAAGTGCGCGCGCGTGCTATGGCTGGACTGTAACGCACCAACCTGTCAGGAGCCGGTGCTGGCACAGTCGATTCGTTTTGCATCGCAACCCGCTGCGACCTAATTGCCGTTGCCGATCAGACCGGACGCCACCATGCCTGCCGCAACACGTTTCATGCCTGTGCTGTTTGTATTGCTATGGGCCACCGGCTTCATCGGCGCACGCTACGCCATGCCGTGGGCCGAGCCGTTTGCATTTCTTGCGGTGCGCTTTGCGCTGGCTGCTCTGATCCTTGCGGGGATCGTGCTCGCGATGGGCCACAAATGGCCGGCCCGCAAACAGGCAATGCACGCAGTCATTGCTGGCGTGCTGACCCACGGCCTGTATCTGGGCGGTGTGTTCTGGTCGATCCACAAGGGACTGCCCGCAGGCATCTCGGCGTTGATTGCGGGCTTACAGCCATTGGTGACGGTGCTGCTGGCGGCCTGGCTGCTGGGTGAGCGGGTCACGGCAAGGCAGATGGCCGGATTGGCGGTTGGCCTTGTTGGCGTGGTGCTGGTGTTGTGGCCGAAGCTTGGCGTCACCGGCGCCGGCATAAATGCCGCAACGCTCACCGCCAGCCTGATTGCGCTCATCGCCATTTGCGCCGGCACAGTCTGGCAGAAGCGCCATTCCGGCGGCGACAGTCTGATTGCGGGCGCAGCATGGCAATATGTCGGCGCATCCATCGTCATGGCCGCCGCCTCGCTGCTCACCGAGACCGGCGAGTTCACCATCACCGGCGAATTGATATTCGCGATGGTTTGGCTGACGCTGGTGCTGTCGATCGGCGCGATCTTCCTGTTGATGGTAATGATCCGGCAGGGCGAGATATCGCGCGTCGCCTCGCTGTTCTATCTCGTGCCGGCAGTGACGGCTGTGATTGCCTGGTTCCTGTTCGGCGAAAGTCTGACGGTGGTGCAACTGATCGGCATGGGCATAGCGACACTGGGCGTAGCGTTGGCCACTGTTCAGCCGGCTATACGCTCCCGCGCCTCGGAGTAGCGCTTGATCGATGCGTTGAGTTCGCCGCCGAGGATAAAGATCATTGAGATGATGTAGAGGAAGATCACGGCGATCATCACCGAGGCAAGGCCTGCATAGGTCGAGACATAGGTCGAGAACTGTTTGAGGTATTCAGCGAAGATTGACGAGCCGATGATCCAGGCCACCAGAGTAAACAGGATGCCGGGCAACAGGTCGACAATTCGGCGGTGGCCAGCCGGCAGCCAGATATGGACGGCAAACAGGCCAAGCACAATAACGCCGGACGCGATGATATATCGCCACACCGTGATAGTGCCAATGTAAGGGCGGATCCATTCCAGATTGCGCACGGCAATGTCCGCCAGCAGCGGCGCGAGCACCAGCAGCACCGAGATCGCCAGAAAGCCGAAAGTCGCGATGATGACGAAGGCGAGGCTTTGCAGCCGCCGGAACATGAACGACCGGGTCTCCGTCACCCGGTAGGCGCGATTGAGCGAGGTGCGCAGCGCCTCGATGCCATTAGACGCAAAGATGGCGGCAGCGACGACCGACACGGTGAGGAAATCGCCGCGCGGCACGGTCAGCACGCTAAGCACTTCCTTGGCGATCGGCTCGGCAATTTCCTTTGGCCAGGTATCGAACACCAGATGCACAGCCGTGTCAGCAAAGGCGTCGGCCCCGAGAAAACTCGCCAGCGTGGTGGCGAAAATCAGGAACGGGAACAACGCCATGAGGGCCGAGATCGCCAGGTGGGACGACATCGACCAGCCATCATCAGTATCGAAATGGCCCCACGCATCTGACAGCACGCGTTTGATCGCGACGATATTCCGCACATCCACTCCGATTGTCTCACTGACGCGAATATGGGAAAGGTTCAGCACAAAAGGCAAGAACGCATTCCCCGTCGAGGGAATTGCGGCCAGGGAAACTTTCATGGCTCAGGTCTTCAACATTCTCGCCATCGTCGCGATGGTCGCCGTGGTCATCGTACTGCTGCGCGGCCTTTGGAACATGATGAAGGGCGGCGACGGCATGACCTCCAACAAGCTGATGCAAGCGCGTGTCTTCCTGCAGTTCGTGGCGCTTGTGCTGCTCCTGCTCGCCGCCTATTTCATGCGCGGCTAAGTCAATGGTCAAACTCAACAAGATCTACACCCGCAAGGGCGACGACGGCACGACCGGACTGGCGGCAGGCGCGCGGCGGATGAAGTTCGACCTGCGCGTCGACGCCTACGGCACTGTTGACGAGGCGAACTCCACAATCGGACTGGCGCGGCTGCACACGGCGGCATCCCATCCCGAAATCGACGCGATGCTGTTTCGCATGCAGAACGATCTTTTCGACCTCGGCGCGGACCTGGCAACGCCGGAGACCGGCAAGCCCCTGCCCTATGAGCCGCTGCGCATTGTCGCCGCGCAGGTGGACCGCATCGAGCGCGAGATCGATTCGCTGAACAAGAGCCTCGCGCCGCTGAAATCATTCGTTCTGCCGGGCGGCTCAAAGGCTTCCGCCTTCCTGCATCTGGCGCGGACGGTGGTGCGCCGGGCCGAACGACTGACAGTGGAACTTGCGGCAAAGCCGGACGAACAGGTCAATCCAGAGACGGTGAAGTATCTTAATCGGGCGTCGGATTTCCTGTTCGTCGCCGCCCGGGCCGTCAATGACAATGGCGCAGCCGACGTGTTATGGGTGCCCGGCCAGAACAGGTGAGCGGCGGGGGCCCATTCGATTCATGTTCATTCCGCTGCACGACACCAACAACCTGAAGCACATCAAGAAGCAATATGTGACGATCACGCTGATCGTCGTCAACGTTGCCATCTGGCTGTTCATGTCGGGAGCAAATGAACAGACGGCCCAACTCGCCGCAATCGGGTTTGGCTATATTCCGTCGACCGTCTACAACATCGTTGAGCGCGGACCGGAACAGTTCATCGTTCCCGATGCATGGACCTATGTAACCTATGCCTTCCTGCACGGCGACTTCATGCATCTGGCCGGCAATATGCTGTTCCTCTGGGTGTTTGGCGACAATGTCGAAGACGCACTCGGCCACTTCCGCTTCCTGATCTTCTATCTGCTGTGCGCGGTGGCCGGCGCGATGTTGCATGGCTTCGTCGACCCATCCTCACAGGTGCCGCTGATCGGCGCGTCGGGCGCGATTGCAGGCGTCGTCACCGCCTATCTGATCTTGCATCCCAGAGTGAAGGTATGGGTGCTGATCCTGATGCGCCTGCCGCTGAAAATCCCGGCATGGATCCCGATTGCGCTGTGGATCCTGCTGCAATTCGTGATGTTCCTGGCAGGCGGCGAGGATCAGGTGTCGTGGGCGGCCCATGTCGGCGGCATTGTTGCGGGCGCCGTGCTTGTGCTGATCATGAGGCGGCGCGACGTGCCGCTGTTTGACCGCGAGATCGTGACGCCACGAGCCGTGAAGGTCGCCCTGCCACGTGTGGGCACAACGATCCGTGCCGCAGAGCCGGAACCGGCGCCGGCGCAGCAAAGCCAATGGGGCCGCCAGCCGCGCGAATAGGCACGCGCACCAGCGTGACCGGGAGCAGTGCGCTTCCAATCGGAAAACAGGTTTGGGCAGGCACGGTCGAATTGGCCGGCCGGGCTAGGACGTGTCGAGATACGGCGTGCGGACGCGCATGGCCGATGCGTTGAACGCAGGCATGGGCATTGCAAGCAAACGCGTGATGCGGGCCGAAATGTTCTGCAACGCCGCTTCACGCTCGGCGATATCCAGGTGCTCGATGTGGGCGACGAGGAAATCAAGCGCCCGGCCGAACTCGCTCAAGGCTGAGGCAATGCGCATCAGGTCATCGGCGCTGTCGTCGGAGTGCGTCAGGTCAATGTCGGAGAAGACGATATCGAAGCCGAGTTCAAGCCCCGTTTCGGCGATCATCTCCCGGACAGGCGAAATGACGAGGCCGAGTATCCAGCACAGCGTCCGGCGCACGATGCGAGAGCGTTTGGTAGCGCGCTCGGCAAGAGCGGACAGCGCGAACAGCATGGCGACGATGCGGTGAAGCATGGTCAGTCTGCTGTCGTTTTTGCCCTCCCTTGCCATGCGTGCCTCCATTCTGAGTTGCAGGCATTGTGCGGGAGATTTTGGGGTGGCGGATAAAACGGGCGAATTATTTGCGCGACAGCTCGGCGCAATCACTCCCTGTCTTGCGCCGAGCGCCCGCAACACAGCAGAATGAGCCCGACAAGGCACGACACGCTCAGAAATCGTAGAGATGGCGGCGGCGGGACAGCTGGAGACCACTTCAACCGGTTTAGACCGGCATACTGGCGACTGTTGCTTATTGAACTTGTTGACGCGGCTTTGACTGCCGCATATGGCAACAGTCGCTGTTCCTGAACGAGGTGAGGGAACAAAGAATTCTGGCCGGATTGTCCGCCTTGGGCAGGCCGGCTACGCCCGCATTCCCGGCGGGCAAAGCCCGTGAAGAGAGGAAATTTCGGCATGAAAGTACTTGTTCCGGTCAAGCGCGTTGTGGACGCGAACGTCAAGATCCGCGTCAAGGGCGACGGGTCGGGCGTCGAGCTCGCCAACGTCAAGATGGCGATGAACCCGTTTGACGAAATCAGCGTCGAAGAGGCGATCCGCCTGAAAGAGGCCGGCAAGGTCGAGGAAATCATCGTTGTGTCGATTGGCCCGGCGCAGTCGCAGGAAACCATCCGCACTGCGCTCGCCATGGGCGCCGACCGCGGCATTCTGGTGAAGGTGGACGACAATGTCGAGCCGCTGACGGTGGCAAAGATCCTCAAGGGGGTTGTCGACGCCGAGAAGCCGGAACTGGTGATCCTGGGCAAGCAGGCGATTGACGACGACGCCAACCAGACCGGCCAGATGCTGGCGGCGCTGCTCGGCTGGGGCCAGGCGACGTTTGCCTCGAAGGTGGAGCTCGGTTCGGGTTCGGCCAAGGTGACCCGCGAAGTCGACGGCGGTCTGCAGACCATCGACGTCAAGCTGCCTGCCATCGTCACCACCGACCTGCGCCTGAACCAGCCGCGTTATGCCTCGCTGCCCAACATCATGAAGGCCAAGAAGAAGCCGCTCGACGAGAAGTCGGCTGCTGATTACGGCGTTGACGCCAAGCCGCGCCTCAAGGTGCTGAAGACCGAGGAGCCGGGTGGCCGCAAGGCTGGCATCAAGGTCAAGACTGTCGCCGAACTGGTTGACAAGCTGAAGAACGAAGCCGGCGTTCTGTAAGGAATTCCGATGAGACCGGCCTGCAAACGGCCGGTTTCTGTGCTTCCGGTGCTCACGTATTGAGATACGCTGCGCGCCGGGTCTCGAAACCAACCGTTTTCGGCACGGCCTGACTGGAATTCAGGCGAGCCTCGAAGACGAAAGTCAGGGAATAGATCAATGGCAATTCTTCTCGTCGCTGAACACGACAATTCATCCCTCTCCGACCAGACCGCCAAGGCGCTGTCGGCAGCTCTCAAGATCGGCTCGGACGTTGACGTTCTGGTCGCTGGCAAGGGCGCAAAGGCCGCCGCAGAGGCGGCCGCCAAGCTGAAGGGCGTGCGCAAGGTTCTGCTGGCCGAGGCCGACGAACTGGCTGAACGCCTGGCTGAGCCGACAGCAGCGCTGATCGTTTCGCTCGCGGGCGGCTACGACACCATCATCGCCGCTGCCACCACCATGGGCAAGAACGTGCTGCCGCGCGTCGCCGCCCTGCTCGACGTGATGCAGATTTCGGAAATCACCGAAGTCGTCTCCGCCGATACGTTCAAGCGTCCGATCTATGCCGGCAACGCGATCCAGACGGTGCAGTCGACTGACCCGAAGCGCGTTATCACCGTGCGCACGGCGTCGTTCCAGGCGGCGCCTGACGGCGGCTCGGCCAAGGTGGAGGCTGCCAATGCCGCAGCGAACCCCGGTCTGTCGACTTTTGTCGAGAACAAACTGTCCGAGAGCGACCGTCCGGAACTGACCTCGGCCAAGATCATCCTGTCGGGTGGCCGCGCGCTGGGTTCGGCGGAAAAATTCCAGGAAGTGATCCTGCCGCTGGCCGACAAGCTGGGCGCTGCTGTTGGCGCATCGCGCGCAGCGGTCGACGCAGGCTACGCGCCAAACGACTGGCAGGTTGGCCAGACGGGCAAGGTGGTTGCGCCGCAGCTCTATATCGCGGCAGGCATTTCGGGCGCGATCCAGCATCTGGCCGGCATGAAGGACTCGAAAGTCATCGTCGCCATCAACAAGGACGAGGAAGCCCCGATCTTCCAGGTGGCCGACTACGGCATCGTCGGCGACCTGTTCGTGGTCCTTCCGGAGTTGCAGAAGGCGCTCTAAGCACCCTTTACAACTGCTGACTTCTCTGAAGAGCGGGGCTAGACGAAGTCTCCCCGCTCTTTTATTTTGCGCCGCAACAAAGAAAGATTGCCACCGGGAGGCAAGCGGCCATGACTGGAAAAATCCAAACGGTTGGCATTATCGGCGCCGGCCAGATGGGCAGCGGCATTGCTCACGTGGCGGCCAATGCCGGCTATGAAGTGCTGCTCTACGACCTCTCGCCCGACCGCATCGAGAAGGGCATCGCCACCATTTCCGGCAATATGGCGCGCCAGGTTGCGTCTGGAAAGATGGCCGAGCAGGCGCGCGCTGACGCGATTGCGCGCATCCGTCCTGCCGAAACGTTGAAGGAACTCGGCGGCGTTGATCTTGCCATTGAAGCTGCGGCCGAGGATGAGGCGGTGAAGCGCAAGATCTTTCAGCAGCTCTGCCCTATGCTGAACCCCGAGGCACTGCTGGCGACCAATACGTCATCGATCTCGATCACACGTCTGGCGTCGACCACCGACCGGCCGGAGCGCTTTATCGGCATACATTTCATGAACCCGGTGCCGGTGATGAAACTGGTCGAGCTGGTGCGCGGCATCGCTACCGCCGACCAGACGTTTGAAGTGTCAAAAGCCTTTGTCACCAGCCTCGACAAGACCGTGACCGTGGCCGAGGATTTCCCGGCCTTCATCGTCAACCGCATTCTGCTGCCGATGATCAACGAGGCGATCTATGTGCTGTATGAAGGCGTTGGCACTGTCGAAGGCATCGATACCGCGATGAAGCTGGGCGCCAACCATCCAATGGGGCCGCTGCAGCTGGCGGATTTCATCGGTCTCGACACCTGCCTGTCGATCATGCAGGTGCTGCATGACGGGCTGTCGGATTCAAAATACCGCCCCTGCCCGCTGCTGGTGAAATATGTCGAGGCCGGCTGGCTCGGCCGCAAGGCCGGCCGCGGCTTCTACGACTACCGCGGCGAGCACCCGGTGCCGACGCGATAGGCGCTTCTCCCTCAGAAATTATCCTTGCGCTTCCGGATCTCGGCGAACACGTCCGCATCGCTGGCGTTTTCCATGCCGAGATGCCGGCGGATCGATGCGTCATGCGTGCGCATGTAAGGGTTCGTCGCCATTTCCTCGAGAATGGTGGTCGGCAACGTCGGCAGATCGTCGGCCCGCAGCTGGTCGACGCGCGTCGCACGCTCGCGCAGCGCCGCATTTTCCGGATCGACCGTCAGCGCAAAGCGGGCATTGGACTGGGTATATTCGTGGCCGCAATAGACGATTGTGTCGAGCGGCAGCTTCATCAGCTTCTGGAACGAGGCGTACATCTCGGCCGGTCCACGCTCGAACAGCCGGCCGCAACCCATCGCAAACAGCGTGTCGGCGGCAAACAGCAGCTTGGCGTCAGGGATGTAGAAGCAGATGTGACCGGCGGTGTGGCCGGGCGTCTCGATGACATGGACCTTGTGGCCGGAAAACTCGAACACATCGCCATCGCCAACTCGTTTGTCGATGCCGGGAATCTTGTCGGCTTCGTTGACCGGGCCGATGATCTGGAGCTTGTAGCGGTCCTTTAGCGCCAGATTGGCTTCGACGTGGTCTGGGTGGTGATGGGTGGTGAAGATATGCGTCGGCGTCCAGCCGGTGCGTTCAATGGCCGCCAGGATCGGTCCTTCCTCAGGCGCGTCGATGATCGCCGTCTGGCCGGTTTCGGGATCGTGCAGCAGCACGCCAAAATTATCGCTCCGGCACATGAATTGTTCGACCAGCAACGGCATATCGTGTCTCCTTCTCTGTCTCCCAGCACATAGTGCGGCAGGATGCTCATGTCACCCCGAAGCATGAAGAGCATTCCTTGAACTGGAGGCGGCGCGCCGCTACGTTCCCGGCCAATGCACGTCGATATCGTTGAACTGCGCGCCTTCTATTCAACCCTGCTCGGACGTCTGGCCGAGCGGTCGATCGCTGACGCGCTGGAGCCGGTATGGGCGGCAGTGCCCAACGAGCGGCTGGTTGGTCTGGGCTACGCCCTGCCCTGGCTTGACCGCCACATTGACAAGGCCGAGCGGGTATTTGCGTTCATGCCGGCCACCCAGGGCGCGGTGCGCTGGCCTGCAGAGGGCATGAGCGCAACGGCATTGGTGTTCGATGAAGAATTGCCATTGCCGGACTCGTCGGTCGACCGCATCCTGATGGTGCATGCGCTCGAACATTCAGAAAGCCCGCACGATACGCTGCAGGAAATGTGGCGTGTGCTGGCCCCCAATGGCCGGCTGGTGGTGGTGGTGCCAAACAGGCGCGGCATGTGGTCAAGGTTTGAGCACACGCCCTTTGGCACGGGCAGGCCGTTTTCGCGGGGCCAGTTGAACACACTGCTGCGCGCGGCAAACTTTACGCCGGGGCCAACGTCCGAGGCGCTGTTCCTGGCCCCCTCAAAACGGCGCTGGGTGCTGAAACTTCACCGGATCGCCGAAAAGCTTGGCCGCCGGTTCTGGCCGATCTTTGCCGGCGCAATCGTGGTGGAAGCGCAGAAGCGGCTTTATCAGGGCATTCCGGTGGCCAGGCGAACGTCGCGCCGCGTCTTTGTGCCGGTGCTTTCGCCGCAAGGTGCGACGTGTGGAGGGCACCCGATGCTTACAGCATCGCGGCGATCGCCAGACCGGCAAGAATGACCGCAAAGGCGATGAAGAGGCGCTTGCGCAAGGCCACCTGTTCCGGCTTTGGCGCGGCCTGACCTGGAACTCCGGGGTTCCACCATCTGAGTGACCAGTTGCGGGGCGAAGCGTCATTGTCCTGGTCGACGGCCCGGCGCGCACGGGCTACGCCGGGGGCGGCCAGACCTTGCGCCAGGCCTGGCGCATTTGCCGCCGTCTGTTGCTGTGCCTCGCCTCTGGCGGGTGCAAAAGCCGCACCGTCGCGCATGGCGGCGTCACCCCGGCCGGGCTGCGCCGGACGGGCAAGATCATCACCGTCAAGATCCGCAAGCAGCATCAGTTCATCGCTTGCCTGATCGTATGCCAGCGCAGCATCGCCGAACACCGGCCCCGCGGGACGAAGCCCGGCTTGCATGTCAACGGACCGGGCAACGATCTGGGGAACTGGTCTTGCGGGCGCGGGCGGAAAAGCCGGCATTGCTGCACGGTGCGCTCCGCCGGTTTGCAACAGCACCTTTGTGCCTTCGCGGGTAGCGTCAAGCACAATCAAGCGTTGCGCCGCGTCAGTGCGTAACACACGACCCAGATTGAACATTTTTGCGTTCACAGCGACCATGATGACACCTCTGTCATCCACAAATTAACGCGCAATAGTTGCGCGAGGCTTTCCAAATGTCAGCGCTTTAGCTGAAAAACCGCCTGCTGGCCGAAAAAATTCCAGAACCACCAGGGCATTGAGACCGCAATGCGGTTGCCGTCCCCGTCCAGCGCAAATGCCTTTTCAACCGTCGCGCCGATCTCGTCGCACAGATTGACGAAGTCGCGGATGGTGCAGAAGTGAATGTTCGGCGTGTCGTACCAGGTGTAGGGCAACTCTTTCGTCTCAGGCATGCGGCCGTTGAACATCAACTGTGTTCGCATGCGCCAATGGCCGAAATTGGGGATCGAAACGATCGCCCGTCCGCCGATACGCAGCAATTGTTTCAGCACATCGCGCGGGTTGCGCGTCGCCTGCAGCGTGTGGGCGAGCACGACAAAGTCAAACCCCTTGTCGGGGTAATAGACGAGGTCCTTGTCGGCGTCGCCCTGGATCACCGACAGACCTTTCGAGACGCATATATTGACGTTCTGCTGCGAAATCTCGACGCCGCGTCCGTCAACCTTCTTGTCTGCGGTCAGCATGTCCAGCAGCGTGCCATCACCGCAGCCGACATCCAGCACCCTTTTCGAGGCAGGGATGAGGTCGGCGATGACCTGAAGATCGATGCGGGAATTGGGATCGGCGCTCATGATGTGAGCCCCCTGGCGCGGGCAGCAGAATCGACAAAGCCGCGGATGGCTGAAAACAGTTCCGGCTCGTCGAGCAGGAATGCGTCGTGCCCCTTGTCGGTCTCGATCTCTACAAAAGAAACGGACGCACCAGATGCGTTGAGCGCATGTACCAGAGCACGGCTTTCTTCGGTGGGGAAATGCCAGTCGCTGGTAAACGAAACAACGCAGAAGCGCGTCTTTGAGCCCTTGAACGCGTCGGACAACACCCCTCCATGGTCGGCAGCCAGGTCAAAATAGTCCATCGCCCGGCTGAGATAGAGATAAGAATTTGCGTCGAACCGGTCGACAAATGTCATGCCTTGATGGCGCAAATAGCTCTCGACCTGGAAATCGGCGTCGAAGGAGAAGGTCAGCTTTGACCGGTCCTGCAGGTTGCGGCCGAATTTGCGATGTAATGCGCTCTCCGACAGATAGGTGATGTGCGCGATCATGCGCGCGACCGACAGGCCTTTTTCAGGCCGCACGCCAGCGTCGAGGTAGCGACCGCCACGCCATTCGGGGTCTGCCATCACTGCCTGGCGGCCGGCTTCGTAAAAGGCAATGTTCTGCGCCGAATGGCGCGTGCCGGTGGCCATCGGCAGCGCGGCAAAGACGCGCTCCGGATAGGTCGACGCCCATTCCAGCACCTGCATGCCGCCCATCGAGCCGCCGATGACGCAGAACAGCTGGTCGATGCCGAGATGGTCGACCAGCATGGCCTGGGCCCGCACCATGTCGCGCACGGTGATGACCGGCAGGTCGAGCCCATACGCCTTTCCGGTGGCCGGATTGGTGGAGGCCGGGCCGGTCGTGCCCATGCAGGAGCCAAGCACATTCGCACAGATGACGAAATATCTGCCGGTATCGATGATTTTTCCGGGGCCGATGAGAACTTCCCACCAGCCGGGCTTGCCGGTAACCGGGTTGTCATTGGCGACGTGCTGGTCGCCGGTCAGCGCGTGGCAAACCAGCACAGCGTTTGAACGCGCATCGTTCAGCTCGCCATAGGTCTGGTAGGCGACCTGGAACGGCGACAGCACGACGCCGGCGTCCAGTATCAGCGGCTTGTCGGACCCGAAACGGACGACAGGGCTGGAAGGCTGATTGGCCTGATCGTTTTTTACTTTGACGCGCGCGGCGCTCATACGAGGTTACTCCCGCCAGCCGCTGCCCTTCCGGGCAACAAAAAACCGGCATTGCTTCGTCGCAAATGCCGGTGGAGGTCTGACCACGGCCCTTTAGCGACTTGTTTAACGTGGCTGCAAGCCGACCGGCCAAATCACCACGGGACAACATGTATCTAGAACCAAAGCCCGGATGGCGCAAGTGTTGCGCCATCCGGTACTCGCGCCTGGTCAATAACCGGATTTGATTTTCTCAAACTCGGCGATCATTCTGGTCTTCAATTCGATGGGCACCGGCGACTGGAACAGCGTCTTGTCGACAAATTTTTCAACATCGGCATAGCCCTTGGACTTGAGAACGTCCTGGTCGACCTGCTCCATCGCCTTGGCGTTACCATGGCCATAACCCCAGTCATTGACGAGGAACTTGGCCACTTCAGGATCATCATTGATGTCGGACAGGAATTCATAGGCCTTGTCCTTGCTGCCTGGCGCGTCCTTCAACATGACATAGCCGCACACCCAGGTGGAAAGACCCTCGGCCGTATCGCGGTTGATGACAAAGGGTTTGCCTTCATTGGCAAGCTGGGTGCCCGCATCGTTCCACGCCCAGGCGAGATCAACCTCGCCATTTCCCAGCGCCTGCTGGATCTCGGTCGTGTCAGTCCAGTAGAGGCGGACATTCTTGTGCACTTCGCGCAGGAAATCAGACGCCTGCTTGAATTGCTCATCGGTCATCATAGTCCAGTCCTTCAAACCGATGACCAGGCTGGCGAGTGCATAGGCGTCGTCGACATTATCGCCGATTGACACGCGGCCCTTGTATTTCGGGTCAGCGAAGGCTTTCAGCGAGGAGACCTCCTCGGGCTTGATCTTCTCGGAATTGTAGGTGAGCGCCGTGTTGCCCCAGTCCCACGGCATGAACCACGCCTTGCCATCAGCGGTGGTGGCGAGATCCTTCATCGCCATGATGCCCGGATTAAGGTCATTCCAGCCGGCAATCCTCGATGTATCGAGCTCCTGCAGCAAGCCCGCCTCTCGCCACTTCACCACGCTTTGCGAGCACGGGTGACCGAGATCAGTCTTGAACCCGGCGCGCAGCTTTTCAAACGCCTCATCCTCGTCGCCAAAGAAGGTAAAGGTGGGCGAGTCGCCAAATTTCTCGACATATTTTGGATGGAACTCAGGGGCTTCGTAGCCTGACCAGTCGAAGATCGTCAGTTCGCCGTCTTCGGCGAGCGCAAACGGCGCGGCCGAGGCCATCAATCCGGCCGCAAGAGCGGCGGTCAGGACCGTGCGTCTGGTGAAGCTTTTCATCATATGGTTCTCCTCTCGAATGTTCCCGATCGTTATCTGCAGTCTGTCGTTCAGGCGGCCCGGGGCGGTCTTGCGGCCGGCCGGCCGGGCGCGACACCATCACGCGTGAAATGTTTCGGAAAGATCGCGACAACATGCTCGATTGCCGCCTGATGCGCGTTCTCGCGATTGATGCCGTCGACATTGAGCATCAGCCTCAGCCACAGGCCTTCCAGCATCGACGACAGAGCCAGCGCGCTCTTTGCCGGATCAAGGTCGTAGCCGCCTTCGCGCGCCAGTGAGGCGCACAGGTCAATCATCGTGTTCTGGTAGGCCGCGTCAGTGGCCCCGCACAGCGCCTGATAGGTCGGCCGCGACTTGGCCTCGCCCCAGAAGGCGCACCATGCGGCGAGCTTTCGCTTTGAACAAACAGTGCGGTCAAAATCTGCCGCCACCACCGCCCACATGCGCTGCGCAGCGTCATCGCCGGCCTTGTCGAGCGCGCCGCGCCAATGGGCCGAATATTCGTCCGACATGTGCTTCAGCGTCGCAACGAGCAGCTTGTCCTTGGATTCGAAATGGAAGTTGACGATGCCGCGCGACAGGCCCGCGCCATCGGCGACATCGGCCATTGTGGTTTCGGAATAGCCGCGTTTGGCGAGTGAATCGATGGTCGCCTCGATCAGTTGCTGGCGGCGGATTTCTTTTGAGGCCTTGCGGCCCTTCTTCTCGGCTTCTGGCTCGTTTGCCGCCTGCTTCTGCTTGACCGCGTTGTCGCTCATATCACTCAATCTTCCGGCTTCACTGCACGCAGATGGGTCGGTCTGTGCTCACCTGAGTCAAGCACCTTTTGCATCGCCTCCCAGGTGGCAATGTTCTTCAACACATAGTCTTCGCCCACCGCGTTGGCCGCCTTCTGGAACAGCGGGCCTTTCAGGCGATCGAGTTCGGCGCGTGCAACGTCGCGGTACCAGGGGTTTCGGTCCTTGGTCTCCACATCGACAAAGCCGGTCTGCTCGAGCGCATCACGATATTGCGCCGGCGATTTCATATTGAACGACAGGCCCTCAGCGGCGACGTAGTCGAGCATGTCTTGCGACGGCGCGCCGCTGTGACCGATCAGCCAGTCGGATGCGGCAAAGGTGCCGCCGGGCTTCAGCACACGAAAGATTTCGGCAAACAGCGCGCCCTTGTCGTGCACGTGCAGGATCGCGTCTTTGGAGAAGACGATATCAAACGACGCATCGTCAAACGGCAGCGGTCCGGGCGGCGCCTGAACAAAGCTGGCGCGCGTGGTCTCGCCCAACAGCACTGCGCGGTCGATCGCGTGGCGGACCACAGGCTCCTCAACATCAAAGCCGGTGACACGCGCAGCACCGTGCTTGCGCAGAATGTGAAGCGTGACGCCGCCCGAGCCACAGCCGATATCGAGTACGGACCTGCCGGCAACGTTGACGCCATCCAGCACCTGGTCAACCTCATCCGGCCCGCCCGGCGACAACCAGCCTTCACCCCACAACACCTCAAGGAAGCGGATCGCCTTGTCGTCATATTCCGGGGCGTCGGCGGCGTGCTCGGTCATGACTCCGGTCTTGTATCTCCGATTGCCCAAAACCCTAGCGCAGCCACGACAAAAAGCAAGTTCCCTTGTTGAACGTTCATTCAACATGACTGGACAGAATGGCGAAAGCTGTGCCACGCTTGGTGCAGATGGAGCGGGAAACGCCATTGAAGACCTGGGATGTGATCGTCATCGGCGCGGGCCACAACGGCCTCGTCAATGCCTGTTACCTGCAACGCGCAGGACTCGACGTGCTTGTGGTGGAAAAGAACGGCTGGGTGGGCGGCGCGGCAACCAGCCGCGAACTGACGCCCGGCTGGCTCTATTCCAATTGTTCTTATGTCTGCTCGCTGTTCCGGCCAGAGATCATGCGCGACCTGGACCTGCCCAAACACGGCCTGCAGGTGATCCCCTATGAGGGCGGCGCGGTGTTTTCCCAGGACGGCGACTATCTCGCCTCCTATCGCGATCACGACGCCCACCGGCGCGAATTTGCCCGTTGGTCGCCGCGTGATGCCGAAGCCTATGAGCGCTACGCCCGCGACGTGACGCGGCAATGCCGCTTCATCCAGCCGCTCTTGATGCGCACTGCTCCAGATCCAACATCGCTGCGGCCGCGCGACCTCGGCGAACTGATGTTTCTCGGCAAAAAATTTGGCGGCCTGACACCGGAAGAAATGGCGCTGACGCTTCGTTTCTGGACCATGTCGATCTCGGATTTTCTGGACGAATATTTCGAGACCGGCATCATCAAGGCCAATCTTGCACTGTCGGGCATTATCGGCACGGCGCTCGGGCCAATGTCGCCCGGCACGGCTTACGTGCTGCTGCACCATTACATGGGCGAGGTCGATGGCTCGGTCGGCGCGTGGGGCTATGCGCGCGGCGGCATGGGCGCGGTGACCAAGGCGCTGGCCGCCTCGTTTGAAGCCGCCGGCGGCACGATCCGCACAGGGGCCGGCGTCGAGCGAGTGCTGGTGAAGAACGGCGCTGCGGCCGGCGTCGTGCTGAGCGATGGCGAGGAAATCCGCGGCAAGACAATCGTCTCCAATCCCGACGTCAAGCGCACCTTTCTCAAGCTGGTCGAGGAGAAGGAACTGCCCGGCCCGTTTCTGCGCCGGGTGAAGAATTTCAAGATCCGCGGCTCGTCGGGCAAGGTGAACATCGCGCTCGATTCCATACCGGACTTTCCGGCGCTTCCAAAAGGCTCGCCATGCCTGAAAGGCGACATGCATTTTACAGACACAGTCGAGCGCATGGAGCGTGGCTATGACGACTGGAAGGCCGGGCGTTTTTCAGCAGATCCGTTCCTCGACATGGTGATCCCGACAACGCTTGATCCGACCATGGCCCCGCCCGGCAAACACTTCATGAGCTGCTTTGTCCAATATGCGCCGCCAAAGATCGAAGGCCGCGACTGGACCGACGCCGACCGCGACGCGTTCGCCGAAACCGTGATCTCGCAGATCGCAGACTATTCGCCCGGCTTCCGTGACCGCATCGTGCATATGGAAGTGCGCACGCCGCGCGAGATCGAGGCCGAAGTCGGCCTGACCGAAGGCAATATCTTTCAGGGCGAACTGACGTTTGACCA
The DNA here is from genome assembly GCA_036742015.1 of Mesorhizobium sp. Taxonomy (GTDB): domain Bacteria; phylum Pseudomonadota; class Alphaproteobacteria; order Rhizobiales; family Rhizobiaceae; genus Mesorhizobium_A. The sequence goes on from DAINRF010000002.1 coordinate 52,459, forward strand.
GTTGCTGTTCAATCGGCCGGTGCCCGGCTACGCACAATACCGGTCGCCCGTGCGCGGGCTCTATATGTGCGGCTCGTCGACCCACCCCGGCGGCGGCGTGATGGGCGCGCCCGGACGCAATGCGGCAGCCGAAATGCTGCGTGACCTGAAGCAGCCGAACCACGCCATGAGCGACGCCCATGACGTCATTTGATCGCTATGACGCTATCATCATCGGCGGCGGCCACAACGGGCTGGTCTGCGCCGCCATGCTTGGAAAAGCCGGCCAGCGCGTGCTGGTGCTGGAGGCGGACAATGTGCTGGGCGGAGCCGCGCGGACCGAAGAATTCTTCCCCGGATACAAGGCCTCGACCGCACATCTGCTCAACCGTCTGCACCCCGATGTGGTGAAGGCGCTGGGGCTGGATGTGGGCGCGGCAACACCCGCGCCGACCGCCCTGCTCTCCCCGGACAAGCCGCCGATCATCCTGCATGGCGCGTGGGGCGAACGGATCGAGGGCGCAATCAGCGAATCCGAGAAGGCCAATTTTGCCGCCATGCGGGCGCAGCTGATCCGCTATGCTGCGATCCTGAAGCCGTTCCTGACCCGCAACCCACCCGACCTGCACGGCATGGCGCTGACCGACAAGTTGGCATTCGGCGGCGCGGGACTGGCGCTGAAACGGCTCGGCAACGAGGACATGCGCGACTTCCTGCGCATGATGCTGATGAACGTCCATGACGTCGCTGACGAACATCTGACCGACGACAGATTGAAGGGACTGCTGGCATTTGAGGCGGCGCTCGGCAGTCACTTGGGACCACGCTCACCGACTTCGCTGCTCGGGCTCTACTATCGCCTGACAGGTGAAGCCGGCGGCCAGACCGGCGCGCAGATCATTCCGTCCGGCGGTATGGGCTCGATAGTGGAGGCGATCGCCAATGCAGCGCGCGAGACCGGTGTCGAGATCAGAACAAGCGAGCCCGCCGCACGGATCGTCATTGAAAAAGGCCGTGTGCTCGGCGTCGAGACTGCCGCCAGCGGACTGATCGTCTCCAGCACGGTCATCTCGGCAATCAATCCACGCACGGCGCTGCTTGATCTGGTTGGCGCTCCGGAGCTGGACACCGGCGTGGTGCGCAAGGTGAAAAACATCCGCATGGAGGGCAATGTCGCCAAACTGCATCTGGCGCTGTCGGCGCTGCCCGAATTCCCCGGCCTACGGGCCGAAGCATTGGCCGGACGGCTACTGATTGCTCCCTCGGCAGACCATGTCGAACGCGCCTTTAACCCGGCAAAATATGGCGAATTCTCGCCTGAGCCGGTGATGGAAGTGACTTTGCCCAGTGTGTCTGATCCATCGCTTGCACCAGCGGGCGGCGCGGTCCTGTCGGCCAATGTCGTGTATGCGCCCTACCGGCTGAAAGAAGGCTGGGACAAGGGCAAGGCAAAATTCCTGAAAGCCATCATGACGGTGCTGGAGGCGCATGCGCCCGGCATTGGCAAGCTGGTTCAGCATGCCGAACTATTGACGCCCGCCGACATCGAGCAGCGATACCGCATGCCGGGCGGCCACTGGCATCACGGCGAATTGCAGGTCGATCAGATGCTGCTCAACCGGCCGTTTTTTGGTGCGGAACAATATGCTGCGCCGGTCGACGGGCTCTGGCTGGCGTCCGCCGGCTCGCATCCCGGCGGCGGCGTGTCAGGCGCGCCGGGGATGAATGCCGCGCGGGCGGTGATGCGGGGGCGGAGATGAGAGACATATTGGTTTGCCCCCTCCACCACTTCGTCGTCCCCCTCCTCCGTAAACAGGGGAGGATCTGCGTTGCGGACGGCCTCGACCGATATCCTCCCCTGCAAAGCGGGGGAGGGGGACCACGAAGTGGTGGAGGGGGCGAGACATGAAAACACCCTCTCGCAAATCCACCCAGTTGCACATCGAACAACTGCGTCTCGAAACGCCGTTCCACCCGCGCCTCGCAGCACTGTCGCAGCAGAACGACTGGTATTCGTGGGCCGGCTACAAAGCCCCGCATTCGCTGTGGGACGAGGAGATGGAATATTTCGCCATCCGCTCGCAGGCGGGCGTCTTCGACATTTCGCCAATGGTGAAATACCGGATTGAAGGCCCGGGCGCGGAGGCGTTTCTCAACCGGCTCACCGTGCGCAATGTCGCCAGGCTGAAACCCGGCCGCGTGCACTATACCGCCTGGTGCAACGACGAAGGCCATGTGCTGGACGACGGCACCCTGTTCCGGCTCGGGCCAGACCTGTTCCGCCTTTGCTGTCAGGAGCGGCACCTGCCCTGGCTGCTCGACAGTGCCATCGGTTTTGACGTGACGATCCGGGAGGAAACGGCGGAAATCGCCGGGCTTGCCTTGCAGGGGCCGACCTCCTGCGCGGTGCTGAAGGCGGCCGATTTTGCCGGCATTGAGGCGATGAAACCGTTCGACATTCGCGAATTTGCCATCGGCAAGACGCCGGTCACGGTTTCGCGCACCGGCTTCACCGGCGATCTGGGTTATGAGCTGTTTGTCACCGCAAAAGACGCGCTCAAACTGTGGGATCACCTGTTTGCGGCGGGCGCCGTCCACGGCATCCGCGCCATCGGCTACACCGCGCTGAACCGGGCGCGCATTGAGGCAGGCTTCATCGTCGCCAATGGCGATTTTGTCACCGCCGAACACGCGATCCGCGCCGACCGGGTGCGCATGCCAGACGAAATCGGCCTGGACTGGCTGATCGACTTTGACAAGCCGCATTTCAATGGCCGTCGCGCGCTGCAAAAGGCGCGGGCAGAACGCTCGCTTGGCCACGTTCTGGTGGGGCTGGAAATCGAGGGCAATGTGCCCGCCGAACACGCCATCGTCTACCACCGCAAGACAAAGGAAGTCGGGCTGGTGACGGCGGCAATCTGGTCGCCGACCGCCAAGCGCAACATTGCGATTGCCAGCCTGACGCGCCCGTTTGGCGTGGACAGGAATGACGACCTCTGGGTCGAGATCTATGCAATGCGCGAACTGCAATATGTGAAGTTGATGAAGCGGGCAAAGATCGTGGAGCGGCCGTTCGTCAAGCTGGCGCGCCGCACCGCCACGCCGCCGGCTGATCATTGAGATGGCCAACGACCCCGACCTTGCCGAAAACTGGGCGCTGGTGAACACGCCGCTCGGCGAGGAATGGTCAGGCCGGGCGCGCTATGCTGCGGCAATGTATTTCCACAAGCGTGGCGACATGGGACACGAGGCGCTGGAGGTCTACCGCCTCTGTTCGCGGCTGGACTATCAGGACCCGCTGGCCATCATGCGCGACCGCGGTGTGGGCAAGAGGTGGCTGGAGCGTCTGGCGAACGCTACTTCTGCTCCGGATGCGCCACGACCTGACGGCCAAAGTCCGGCACGTCCACGTCCTGGCCGGCGTCGATGATTGATCGCCGCACGGCGCGGGTACGGGTGAACAGGTCGAACAATTCGTCGCCCTTGCCCCAGCGGATCGCCTTTTGCAGATAGGCGAGGTCTTCGGAAAACCGCGCCAGCATTTCCAGGATCGCGTCCTTGTTATGCAGGCACACATCGCGCCACATGGTCGGATCAGACGCTGCAAGACGGGTAAAATCGCGGAAACCCGACGCAGCGTATTTGATGACCTCGCCCTCGGCGATTTCTTCCAGATCGCTCGCCGTGCCAACGATATTGTAGGCGATGATGTGCGGCAGGTGCGAAACAATCGCCAGCACGCGGTCGTGATGGTCGGCGTCCATGACATCGGTAGACGAGCCACAGGCGCGCCAGAAGGCGACCAGCCGTTCGAGCGCCTCGGGATCGGTGTCGGCCAGCGGCGTAAAGATGCACCAGCGGTTTTCAAACAGGGTCGCAAAGCCCGAATCCGGACCGGACTTTTCCGTGCCCGCCAGCGGGTGTCCGGGGATGAAATGCACGCCTTCGGGCATGTGCGGAGCCATCTGGGCGATGACCGAACGCTTGGTCGAGCCGACATCGGTGACGATGGCGCCGCGCTTGAGGCCGGGCGCAATTTCGGCGGCGACCGCGCCTGACGAGCCGACCGGCACCGACACGATGACCAGATCAGCGTCGGCAACCGCCATTGCTGGGTCAGCGGTGTAGCTGTCGCCGAGGCCGAGTTCTTCGGCGCGGCGTAGAGTCGACTGGCTGCGTGTTGAGATCGAGACGTGGCCGGCCAGCCCTTCGCGCTTGATGACGCGAGCGAGCGACGAGCCGATCAGGCCGATGCCGATCAGCGCGATCTTGTCGAACAATTTGGTCATTTCAGAAAGTCTTTCAGCGCAGCGACGACGCCGCGATTTGCGTCTTCGGTGCCGATGGTCATGCGCAAGGCGTTCGGGAACCCATAGGCAGCGACACGGCGCAGCACATAACCACGCGCTGTCAGATAGTCGTCGGCCTTTGCCGCCGAATGCGCCTCGTCCGCCGGGAAATGAATCAGCACAAAATTGCCGACCGATGGCGTGACGGTCAGGCCAAGCTTGGTCAGTTCGGCAGACACCCAGGGCAGCCATTTCTCGTTGTGATTCACCGACGCTTCGATGTGGGCGCGGTCGCGGATGGCTGCGACCCCAGCCTCGATGGCCGTCGCATTGACGTTGAACGGGCCGCGCATGCGATTGAGCGCATCCGTGATGTGCGATGGCGCATAACACCAGCCGAGCCGCGTGCCGCCCATGCCGTGCACCTTGGAGAAGGTGCGGGTCATGACAACGTTCTCATTGCTGGAGACGAGTTCGATGCCCGCCTCATAGTCGTTGCGGCGGACATATTCGGCATAGGCCGCATCCAGCAGCAGGATGACGTTTGACGGCAGCGCAGCATGGAGGCGGCGCACTTCGTCGAACGGGATGTAGGTGCCGGTCGGATTGTTCGGATTGGCAAGGAAGACGATCTTCGTTTTCGGCGTGACCGCAGCGAGGATCGCGTCGACATCGGCCGTGATGTTGGTTTCGTTCACCTTCACCGGCGTTGCACCCGCAGCGCGGATATAGATCTCGTAGACCAGAAATCCGTGCTCGGTGTAGATCGCCTCGTCGCCAGGCGACAGATAGGTCTGGGCGATCAGGCCGATGATCTCGTCCGACCCGTTGGAGCAGATGATATTGGCCGGGTTCAGCCCATAGGTCTCGCCGATCGCCTCGCGCAATTTGGTCGCCGAACCGTCTGGATAGAACTCCATCTTGCCAGCAGCCATCCGGGCCGCCTCCTGCGCGTTTGGAGACGCGCCAAGCGGATTTTCGTTGGACGACAGCTTGTGCAACTTCACCCCGGAAGGCACGGCGCTCTTGCCGGGCACGTAAGCAGCGATGTCCATCACACCTTGTTTTGGCTGGGGGCGTTTTGCGGCTGTCATGATGTAGTTCCCAATAGGAGCCAGCCGTTTAGACCCTTTCAGGATCAAATGGAAACAGTTCTGTTTCCTCGATGACGAAGCAACCGCAAGGATGGTGGCGAAGGACAGGCCGGTGACCCGAATTTCCTCCGTCAAAACGATTCCAATTGGGCCTGAAAGGGTCTCGCAAAGCCGTGCGGAGGACGCAAAGGGAGGCTGTGGCCTGGTTTGACTTGGCTGTCCGGCCGCGTGAAATTGCGGCCGGGGGGATTCGCAGACGGACACAGCATGACAGATGACATCCAGCGCCGCGTGCCGGTGACAATCTCCGCTGATGACTACGCCAACGCCAACCGGCGGCACACCCTCAAGAACAGCCTGAAACCCATCCCGATGCTGGTCTGGCTGGCAGCACTTGCCGGCTTTGGCTGGGCAATCATGCAGCAGCCGGCGCGGGCCGCATTCGGCGTTCCGTCAGACTTTTTTGTCGGCGCGCTGGGCGGATTTCTGCTGCTGCCCTTCCTGTTCTATTTTGTGGTTTCTCCATTCACCGCGCGCCGGACTTACGCCAGGCAGAAGACGCTGCAGCAGCCGTTTGAGTTTTCCTGGTCAAATGCCGGATTCAGCACCGCCAACGAGAATGGCGACTGGAAGGTGAAATGGACGGATTTCTACAGCTGGGACGAGGACAAGCACGTCTTCCTGTTTTACCAGAGCCCGCGTCTGTTCAACATTCTGCCAAAGCGAGCGCTGAGCGAGGCGCAGATCGCCGACGTCCGAAACACGGTAGTTGCCGCGCGGGGAAAATAGGCAAGCCCTAATCCGCCAGCGCTACCAGCGCGTCAGGATCGAACGCCAGCCGCACCGGCGCACCGACCGGCAGATCGTCGGCGCCGAAATTGTTGGTCTCGGTCACCGACAGCGGCGCATCGACGCCGGACAACTCCACCACAAGATGGGTGATCTCGCCAAAGTAGTGGCGCTCGATCACCTTGCCCCTGACCTCGTGCTCGGATTTGTCATCGTCCCACAGGATGCGCAGGCGCTCGGGCCGGATGCCGAGCGTCGCTTCCCTGCCCTTCGCCTGATAGCCGCGCGGCTTGTCGGCGGTAACGCGGCCGAAGGCTTTGGTGTCGACGACGATTTCATTGGTCCGGTCTTCGATCAAATCGGCGCTGACAAAATTCATACCGCCGAGGAAGTCCGCGACCTGCCGGTTGACCGGTTTTTGATAGATCTCTTTCGGACTGTCGACCTGGGTGATGCGGCCGCCAAACATCACCGCGATGCGGTCAGACATGGCCAGCGCCTCATACTGGTCGTGCGTGACCAGAATGAAGGTGATGCCGACCGCCTGCTGCAACTTGCGCAGTTCGACCTGCATCTGCTCGCGCAGCTTCTTGTCGAGCGCCGACAACGGTTCGTCCAGCAGCAACACCTTTGGCCGCATGACGAGCGCGCGCGCCAACGCCACACGTTGCCGCTGGCCGCCAGACAGTTCGGTTGCGCCACGGTCATGCAGCCCGCCAAGCGACACCATCTCAAGCGCCTCGTCGACGCGGCGCTTTTCCTCTGCCGCGCCAAGCTTCTGCTTCTTCAGCCCATAGGCGACATTCTCGCCGACTTTCAGATGCGGAAAAATCGCGTAGGACTGGAAGACCATATTGGTAGGCCGCGCATTCGCCGGAATCCCCGCCATCGGCTGGCCGTCAATGGCAATTGTTCCAGAGGTCGGATTGTCGAAACCGGCGATCATGCGCAGCAGCGTGGTCTTGCCACAGCCGGACGGCCCGAGCAGCGAAAAGAACTCGCCCTCGCGGATGGCGAGGCTCGCCTTGTCGAGCGCCAGGAACGCGCCATAGGCGCGCGTCACATTGTCGATCTCGATCATTGGACGGGAGCCGGGATCAGGCATACACGCCTCCACTCGAATTGGTTCGTTTCTCGGCGCGGCGGCGCATGATTTCGGCGATTGTCAGCAGCACGACCGAAAACACCAGCATCAAGGTGCCGAGCGCCAGCACGCCGGGCAGCTTGGCGGCAAAGCGCAACTGCCCCCAGACATAGACCGGCAGGGTGGCGTCGTTGCCGCCGAGGAAAAACGCCATGATGAAATCGTCGAGCGAGATGGTGAAGGCGACCAGCAGGCTGGAAATGATCGCCGGCGTCATCATCGGCAAGGTCACACGCCGGAACGTCCCCCAGCCGGTTTCGCCAAGATCGGCAGACGCCTCTTCAAGGCTGCTGTCAAAACCCTCGAAACCGGAGATCAGCACCGAGATCGAATAGGGAATGCAGATCAGCACGTGGCCCATGGTGACCGTGAGCAGTGACAACGGCATGCCTGCCGCCAGAATGATGATGATGAGCGACACCGCGACAATGATCTCGGGCATGATGAGCGGCGCCATGATGAGGCCTTGCATGGCGCGCTGGCCACGGAACCGGTAGCGGGTGACGGCGCGCGCGGCGCAAATACCGAGAATGGTGGCGAGCAATGAGGCCGACACGCCGACCATCAGACTGTTCCAGGCGGCGTCAATCAGCGCCGGCGTGCGCGGCAGGCCCGCGTACCACTTGGTGGTGAAGCCGGACAGCGGGAACGTCGGCGTCGGCGAATTGTTGAACGAGAAGATCGGCAGCAACGTCACCGGCAGGTAGAGAAAGACAATGAAAGCCAGTGCATATCCTGTCAGCCAGCCGCTCGCGCCACGCCGCGCCGCACTCATCGGAACGCCCTCACCAGCCGCCGCAACGCAAAGACGGTGAGCCCCGCCATCGCGCAAACCGCGATCATGGTCGTCACCGACAAAGCCGCCCCCAGCGGCTTGTTCATCGCCCGGCTGAATTGCGCCTGGATAGCGTTGGCGATCATCACCCCATCTGACCCGCCGACAAGCTTTGGCGTGACATAGTCGCCGACCGTCGGGATCATCACGATTAGCAGCGCCGAGACAACGCCCGGCATCGACAATGGCAGCGTCACACGGAGAAAGGAACGGATTGGCCCATCGCCAAGATCGGTTGCGGCCTCGATCAGGGTGCGGTCGACCTTTTCGAGCGAGACAAAGATCGGCAGGATTGCGAAGGCCACCCAGGCATGAGTCAGCGTGATGAGCACGGCAGTTGAATTGTAGAGAAAGGCCGTCGACGGTTCGTCGATGATGCCGATGCCGAGCAGGCCGGCATTGAGCACGCCGTTGTATCCGAGCACCACTTTCCAGGCCATGACGCGCAGCAGATAACTGGTCCAGAACGGAATGGTGATGAGGAAAAGCAAAAGGTTCTTTCTCTGCCCGCCATGAAACGAGATGTAGTAGGCAACCGGATAGGCGAGCATCACCGTCAACACGCTGACCGTGAACGAGATCACAAGCGATCGGACGAGCAGATCCTGATAGATCGGCTCGAACAGTGCCTGCCGGTAGTTTTCCAGCGTCAGCGTCCGATCGATCTCGAGATAATTCTGCGTCCAGAACGAATGGGCGATGACGACCAGAATCGGCAGGCCAAGCATGAACAGCGCGAAAAGGAAGGGCGGCGCAATCAGCGTGTAGCCCTTGCCTTCATCTGACTTGAAAAATGACGTGCGATGAGCTGACGCATGGGAGGCGGCCGACCGGAGTTCCGCCGCCGTCATCTAGACGCCCTCGCCCGAAGCGCAGCTCATTGAAAGCAGCGCCGCGGAATGCAGACGAAACAGGTCTGACAGCTCGTCTTCGCTCATATCTCGATCCTGCCGCGGCAATTAGAGCCACGCAATGGGAATAGCGGGATCACACTTCAAAGTGAGATTGAAATCAAGCAAAAACTCTGACAAGTTGATTGAACGGACATTCAATACAGGACGAATTATGTATTGTTTTCCATCATTTTACCAATGCAGCATGTGATTTTCTGCTTACAATCATGGAGGCCGGCATGGCGGCGGTTAAGCAAAGTCAGGCAAGTGCCGGATCGGCCGGAGAGGACCTGGCAGAACGCGCGGCGCGCCATCTGGTGCAGCCCTGGCCGACCGCAGGCGAGATCGGCGCTGAATCACGCACGGTCGTCAATGATGGCGAGGGCATCTACATCCACGACGCTGACGGCAAGCGCCTGATCGACGGGCCTGCCGGCATGTGGTGCGTCAATGCCGGCCATCGCCGCGCCGAACTTGCCGACGTGATGCGCGACCAGGCGATGCAGCTCTCCTACAACACGCCCTGGTATACGACGAGTGAGCCATCGGTCGACCTGTCCGAGCGGCTGGCGGCAATTGCGCCGGGCGACCTGAACCATGTGTTCTACACGACCGGCGGATCGTCAGCAGTGGAGACTGCACTGCGCTTTGCCCAGTTCTACAACAATGTGCGCGGCCGCCCGGACAAGAAGATGATCCTGTCGCGCGCTGGCGCCTATCACGGCTCGACCTATCTGTCGGCATCGCTGAACGGCCGCCCGCGCGACCGCGACTGGATGGACGGGGCCGACCAGATGGTGGTGAAACTGTCATCGCCCAATCCGTTCCGCCGGCCCGGGGGCATGAGCGTCGAGGCGTTTTCAGATTTCCTCGTTGATGAGTTCCGCGACACCATTGCCCGCGTCGGCGCAGACAAGATCGCCGCCTTTGTCGGCGAACCGGTGCAGGCTTCCGGCGGCGTGATCGTGCCGCCAGACAACTATCTGCCGCGTATAGCAGAACTGTGCCGCGCCAACGACATTCTCTACGTGTCTGACGAAGTGGTGACTGCGTTTGGACGCCTCGGCCATGTCTTTGCGTCAAAGGACGTGTTTGGCGTCGAGCCAGACATGATCACCTTCGCCAAGGGCGTCACATCCGGCTATTTCCCGCTCGGCGGGGTGATGATCTCCGACCGGCTGTTTGAGGATCTGCGCAAATCAAACCACCCGGACGCGATGTTTGCGCATGGCCTGACCTATTCAAGCCATCCGGTCGGCTGCGCCGTGGCGCTAAAAAACCTCGACCTGCTGGAAGGCGGTATTCTCAAGCACGTGGCCGATGTCGCCCCGTATTTCCAGACGGAGCTGAAGACGCTGGAAGAACTGCCGCTGGTCGGCGAGGTACGCGGGCTCGGGCTGATGGCCTGTGTCGAATGTGTCGCAGACCGGGTAAGCAAGAACCCGCTGACACTGGACAATGAGGTTGGCAAACGCATCGACGCTCATTGTCAGGACATGGGGCTGCTCGTGCGGCCGCTCATCAACATGTGTGTGATGAGCCCGCCCTTGATCATCACCCGCCCGCAGATCGACGAGATGGTGGCGATCCTGCGCAAGGGGATTGAGCTGACACAGGACGACCTGCGCCGGGAAGGACTTTGGAGGGGGTAGCAACGGATATCTGTGAACACCGGACACGAAGCGCGATTACGTTCGCGCCTCGCATCTCGGTCTGTTCAGGCCGGGAATATTATGTAATCTGGAAGGCCATGTGATGTAACGCATCAACGGGACCTTCATGAGCGACGAAGCGCCGGTCACCAATAATAGTCCGTTTCTCAGCTTTCTCTTTCTCGCTGCAAATTTTGGGCTGCTTGTGATTTCGATCAACATGGCCGTCGGCGCACACTATCATCCCAATGCAGCTTCCTCGCCATACGCCGGATGGATGTTCTACTCAGCAATTCTGTTCTCCGCCGTTGCCTTTGTTCTGACGATTGCCTTCCTCGTCCTGCGCAAAAAGCCTATCAGGCGGCACTTTCCGCGCATTCTGGCGACCGTTTTCGGAGCTGAAGTCCTCTGCGCCGCAGCGATCCTTTTTCTGGTCGAACCGGTTCCAGATTCATTCACCCAATATGCCGGCAACGACGCCTATCGAGTTCCAAGCGTCTACACGCAACGGCAGGGCGGCAAGCCCGGTCCGAAATCAGAAGTCAACCTCAGCTACTGTTACGACGACTGGAGCGGCTACTACGAAAGGCAGGGCAAGCTGGGATACTGCCGTACGGTTGATACGACGCTCTCCCGGGAGGACATTACGTCATATTTCGACGCCTATTTTCAGCTTGACCACGAATGGAGCATCCCACGGGACGGCGACAGGATCACCGATCTTGCTGCCCTCGCAGAGAAAATGGAAAAATCAGACGCCGATATCGGACCCGGCTTGGCGGCTTATACGTCGTCTCCTGCAAAGCCCGCGAGCGCGGCAAGAGCGTTTTATCTCGTCCTGGACGATCGAGGACAGATAACCCTGTTGGCCAAATGCGGAGTGGGCGGTCAGTCTTGCCGGATCTTGTCGAAATCCGACGCGGGACTGCTGGCCTTCAGCTATGACGACGGCCAGAAATTTGACTACACGGCGTGGAAGGAGCGCGAGCGAAAAATCTTCGACATGATCGCATCATGGCAGCGCGAGCCAATCCAGAGCGCTGCGCGCTAGGCTCCGACCCGGCGCCCGATGAGCCGCTACTTTCGGCTTGCCAGCGCCTCGTTCAGCCCCGAAATGTCTTTCTCATCAGGCGCATTTTCCAATGTCAGCACCGGCAGAACCGCACGCAGATGGTCGTGATGGGTGCGCACGCCATATTCGAGGTCGGACAGATAAAAGCCTTCGAACGCTTCTGACGTCATCGACTCGTTTGACCATTCCGACAGCTTGACGTCTTCCGCCATGGTGTCGCGGTCGATACGGAAGGCGAGGTAGCGGGCTGCGGCCTGCTCGCGGCTCTCGTCTGCATATTTGTAAATCGCGCCACGAAGCATGGTCTCGCCAGTCGAGATCGGGAATTCCTGATAGAATTGCACCGATTCCGGTTGCACCGAAATCACCGCATTAGGAAAGATGCCGTAGTAGACCCAGGCCTCTTTCAGCGTGTCGGGAAGATGGTCCGGGCGTGGCGCGATTTTCACATAATTCTTGACGCTCCAGCGGCGGCCGGCATGCGGATTGTAGGTGGCGAAAGAGCGTGAAACGCCGTCGACAAACGGCTCGTCGAAATAGGTCGAGCCATAGAGATCCTGCAGCGCCGGATGTGCCATCGCGACGTGATAGCCTTCATTGTCAACGTCACGCACCGACTTCCAATTGACGTTGGAGACTGATGTCCAGACGCCCGTGGTCGGCACCATGTGCTCGACATTGTAGTGCGAAAGCTCCTCCGCATGCGGCGCCATCAGTTCCGCCACTGACGGCTGCGGGCCAGCCCGGAAGCGGATGAAGATCAGCCCCATCCAGATTTCCAGATCAAGCGGTCTCAGGCCAAATTCGGTCTTGTCGAGTTCGGGAAATGTACCCGGCCGCGCCGCGCCGCGCAGCGTGCCATCAAGATTGTAGACCCAACCGTGGAACGGACAGACAAGTGCATTCTTGCAAGAGCCCTTTTCGTCGGCGACGACCCGGGAGCCCCGATGGCGGCACATATTGTGAAAGCCGCGCACCACGCCGTCCTTGCCGCGGACAACCAGCGCGCGTTCTCCGACCACGTCCATGGTCAGATAGTCGCCAGCTTCCGGCACATCGGACACGTGGCCGACGATCTGCCAATGAGTGCGAAACAGATGCTCTTTCTCAAGGTCGAGAAGGGCGCTGGAGTGGTAGGCCCAGCCAGGAAGTCCACTGCGGTCCCAGTCGTTCGGGACGGCCACATCACCGGCGTGATGGGTCATGGTCGCTCTCGCTTCTTATTGAATGCTCATTCAATATAGCCATAATTATCAATTGATTGCAATGGGTTGTGGAAACCGGCGTCTTCGCAAGAGGGATAGGCTGGATCCCCTGCCCGCAAGAATGGCCCGTCAAAAATGTCAGATTCTGCCGGAAAATCTGGATGTTAGCCGGCGTCGCGAGGGGTCGCGGAACGAAAGCGCCGCGTCTCGCGAACCGGAGCTTGAGCGCCCTCCACGGCCTTCAATCTCAATCGCACAATCCGGTTCTTTTCACGCTTCAGGACAGTGAAGCGTTTGCCGTAGAAGGTGAATGCCTGCTTCTCGTCCGGAATCGACATCGACTCGTGGATCACCAGGCCGGCAACCGTCGTCGCCTCGTCGTCAGGCAGGCTCCAGTCAAGCGCGCGGTTCAAGTCGCGGATCGGCACGGAACCATCCACGATGATCGAGCCATCGGCCTGCTGGCGCACGCCTTGAATGTCGATGTCGTGCTCGTCGGCGATGTCTCCGACGATTTCCTCGATAATGTCTTCCAGTGTCACCAGCCCCTGCACTTCGCCATATTCGTCAACGACGATGGCCATGTGTGCCTTGCGGCGCAGAAAAGCGCTCAGCTGGTCCTGCAAATTGGTGGTATCGGGTACGAACCACGGCTTGGCCGCGACCTTGACGATGTCGAGCTTTGAATAATCGTTGCCGAGCTCGTTGAGTTCGCGCAGCAGCGCCTTTGCATGCACGACGCCGACGATATTGTCATTGGTGTCGCGCCACACCGGCATACGTGTGTTGGGGCTTTGCAGGATTTCGGCCACAAGCTGCGCCGGCGGCGTATCGGCGTCGACCATACGCATTGCCGTGCGGTGGATCATAATGTCGGAGACTTCGAGCTCTGCCAGGTCGAGCAGACCGCCGACACGGTCACGGTCGGCTTTGACAACCGCGCCTTCGCGGTGCAGCTCAGCCAGCGTCCCGCGCAGTTCGTCATGCGCCGAAAGCGTTGGTCCGGTGCGTTCGATCTCGTAACCGAAACGGGCAAGGATAGATCGGCCAAACAGCGCGGCGGCAGTCGCAAGCACAGCAATCGTGGCCGCAGCAACAGCGATCCACGGCAGCGGCGTCATGCGGCGAGACTCTGTTCGAGGAAAGCCAGAACTTCGGACGACGGCACGTCTTTCGCAATAAAGGACTGGCCGACGCCGTGTGTCAGAATGAACGTGAGTTTCCCGCGCGAAACCTTCTTGTCCTGACCGATAAAGCCGAGCAGCGCCTCGGCACCCGGCATGTCGCCCGGCACGTCAGAAATACGGGTCGGCAGACCAACGGCCTTCAAGTGACGCTCGACACGGGCTGCATCATCGGGGCTGCAAAGGTTAAGCCGCGCCGAAAAGCGATGCGCCAGCGCCATGCCGATGGCGACGCCTTCGCCATGCACAAGGCGGGCGGAATCGTAGCTGGTCGCCGCTTCCAGCGCGTGGCCAAATGTGTGGCCGAGATTGAGCAGCGCCCTGTCGCCGGTTTCAAACTCGTCGCGCGCCACGACATCGGCCTTGGCCTGGCAGGAAGTGGCGATGGCCTGCGCGCGCGCGGGGCCGCCGTCAAACACCTCGCGCCAGTTGACTTCCAGCCAGGCAAAGAACTCGGGGCGGTCGATCAGGCCGTATTTCGCGACTTCGGCATAGCCGGCGCGGAATTCGCGTTCCGGCAAAGTGTCAAGCGCGGCCGTATCGGCCAGCACCAGCCGCGGCTGCTGGAAAACGCCGACAAGGTTCTTGCCGCGCCCTGTATTGATGCCGGTCTTGCCTCCCACGGACGAATCGACCTGCGCCAGCAGAGACGTTGGCATCTGGATGAAATTCATGCCGCGCCGCACGATCCCGGCCGCAAATCCCGCCAGATCGCCGATAACGCCGCCGCCCAGCGCCACCACCGCATCGCCACGCTCGAGCCGCGCGCCAAGCACGCCGTCGACGACCGTTTGCAGGTGCTCAAAGCTCTTGGTCTTTTCGCCGGCGGGCAAAATGATCGGATGCGCGTCAACGCCTGTGGCCTGAAGGCCGCGCGTGACCGTATCGAGATGAGTGGCTGCCACATTCTCATCAGTCACGACAGCAACACGCGCGCCCGGCAACACTCTAGCAATGTGGCCGCCTGCCCGCTCCAGCAGTCCGGCCCCGATCAGAATGTCGTAGCCGCGCTCGCCCAGCGCTACCTGCACCCGCACCGGCTGATCTTTTGTCTCAACGGTCATGTCGGGCGCTCGTTCTGCAGCCATTCTGTAATCGAAGCGATCACCTCGGCCATGATTTCCTCGCGCTTCGCATCACGCGTCTGTACGGTGATGTCGGCGAGCCCATAAGTCGGGTATCGGTCGTTCATCAGCTTTTGCATCACGCCGCGCGGATCAGCGTTCTGCAGCAGCGGCCGATTGGGCTTGCGCGCCACCCGCGCCATCAGCGTATCGAGATCAGCCTTGAGCCAGACTGAAACCCCGTCAGCCGCCACTGCCGCTCGGGTATTTGCGTTCATGAAAGCGCCACCGCCGGTGGACAGAACCTGCGGTCCGTCCTTGACCAGCCGCCCTATGACCCGTTCTTCCAGCGCGCGGAACTCCGGCTCGCCATAATGTTCGAACAGTTCCGGCACGGTCATGCGCGAGACCGTTTCAATTTCGTGGTCGGAATCGATGAATGGCAGGCCGAGCGCCTGCGCCACCTTGCGGCCGATCGCCGTCTTGCCAGCGCCCATCAGCCCGATGAACACGATCGAACGATTGCCCAGCCGATCGATCACATCGGCGGGAACAACGAGCGGCGCTTCCGTCATTGCGTCCATCGTGGGCGGTTTTCCATTGCCGCGTAACGACATCAAAAGCGGTTTGGCGTCAAGTTGGCGATGTGGCGCCGCTCGGAAGTTGTGGACGTCTTGATCCGAAAGCGCTGGCCATTCATAAGCTGTCTTTGAACCAGCCAATAAAATTGGGCGGCACATGCCGACACTTACGCGTTTTCTGGCGGTCGTCGCCTTGATCTGCGCTGTCATCTACGGCGTAGTGTTTTCGCTTGCGACCTTCGTGACGCCCAACACTGCCGAGATTTCCGAGCGCATCCCGTTGAAAAAGCTGGAAAACCGATGAGGGGTGCGGCGCTTGTCGAGTCATTTCTGGAAATGATGAGCGTCGAACGCGGCGCCAGCGAAAATACGCTGGCCGCCTATCGCCGCGATCTTGA
Source organism: Mesorhizobium sp. (assembly GCA_036742015.1). Lineage (GTDB taxonomy): Bacteria > Pseudomonadota > Alphaproteobacteria > Rhizobiales > Rhizobiaceae > Mesorhizobium_A. The sequence continues at coordinate 68,638 of DAINRF010000002.1, forward strand.
AGACGCGCAACAGAACATGACGGCCGGCATTGTCCAGGCCTCGGCTGCTGATGTGCGCGCCTATGTCAGCGGTGTAGCGGCGCGCGGCTTTGCCGGCTCCAGCCAGGCGCGAAAACTGTCTGCGCTCAGGCAATTCTACAAGTTTCTCTACGCGGAAGGCTATCGCGGCGACGATCCGTCCGGGCCTGTGGACAGCCCACGAAAACAGCGCGGACTGCCAAAGATCCTGAATGAAGCCGAAACCGGCCGCATGCTGGACATGGCGGCGGCCGAAGCCGCAAAAGGCGGCGCTGCCGATGTGCGTATGCATGCGCTGATCGAAGTGCTCTACGCCACCGGGCTGCGCGTGTCGGAACTCGTATCGCTGCCGGTCACGGTAGCACAGCGTGACGAGCGATTTTTCATCATTCGCGGCAAGGGCGGCAAAGAACGCATGGTGCCCCTGTCGCCAAAGGCGCGCGATGCGATGCGCCGCTGGCTTGGCCTGCGCAACGCCGACCCGCGCTTGGCAAGCAGCCCCTGGCTGTTTCCGTCGTCGTCAGAAGCTGGATACCTGCCGCGCCAGGTCTTTGCCCGAGATCTGAAAAGCCTGGCGGCGCTGGCCGGGATTTCCGCCGCAAAAGTCTCGCCCCATGTCATCCGGCACGCCTTCGCCAGCCATCTTTTACAAAACGGCGCCGATCTGCGCGCGGTTCAGGAATTGCTAGGACATTCCGACATATCCACCACCCAGATATACACACATGTTCTGGAAGAGAGGCTGGTCAGCCTTGTCCGCGACCATCATCCGCTTGCCGATTAGGTCAGCCAACGATATGTGATGATTGGGTTTCGGGCGAAAGCCAGCGAACTTCCGCCCAAACATATTGCCGGGATTGCGGGTTTCCAAAAACGAATGTTCAACTATCTCGACTTCGAAAAACCAGTAGCCGATGTCGACGCAAAGATCGCCGAATTGCGGCGCTTGCAAGCTGACGGCGGCAGCGTCGATTTTTCCGAAGAAATTGCCAAGCTGGAAAAACGCTCCAAGGAGCTGTTGCGCGACCTCTACAAAGGGCTGACCCCGTGGGACAAGGCCAAGGTGGCCCGCCATGCAGACCGGCCACATTGTCTGGACTATGTTCGAAAACTGTTCACCGACTTCACTCCGCTGGCCGGTGACCGGAATTTTGGCGAAGATAACGCGATTATCGGCGGTTTTGCCCGGTTCAACGGTTCTCCGGTGGCCATTCTCGGCCAGGAAAAGGGAGACGACACCGCCAGCCGCCTGAAGCATAATTTCGGCATGGCGCGGCCGGAAGGCTATCGCAAGGCCGTTCGCATCATGGAACTGGCCGACCGGTTCAAGACGCCACTGGTGTCGCTTGTTGATACCGCCGGCGCTTACCCCGGCATTGGCGCGGAAGAACGCGGCCAGGCCGAGGCCATTGCGCGCTCGACGGCGGCCTGCCTGGCGCTGAAGAGCCCAAGCGTGTCGGTCATCATTGGCGAAGGCGGATCGGGTGGCGCAATCGCCATTGCGACCGCGAATCGCGTCTACATGCTGGAACACGCAATCTATTCAGTGATTTCGCCAGAAGGCGCAGCTTCCATCCTTTGGCACGATTCGACCCGCGCCAAGGATGCCGCGACCAATATGAAGATTACCGCCCAGGACCTGCTCGACATGAAGGTCATTGACGGCATCATTCCCGAACCGCTGGGCGGAGCACATCGCAACACCGATGCCGTGATTGAGGCGGCAGGCGCCAAAATACAATCTGCGCTGACGGAAATGACCCAATCGAAGGGCGACTTCCGCGAGCAGCGGCGAGAGAAGTTTCTCGCCATCGGACGCGGGCTCTAGGCCCGTTTCAGTCCCGCATTGCCACAAATTTGCCGTCCGGCTGGCATTATGAACATCGCGTGAGGTGGTGTTTCAATGCTTGTGCTTAAGTTAATTCAAAGCTAACCGGACGATACTCACATAAGAGAACGTGCAGGACCCGGGCCGGGTCCGGCGCGAAAAACAGGGACACGAACTGAGCCACCGATGAGATTCAGCATGTTCCGCGCCGGAGCGCTGTTGAGCGCACTCGCCCTTGCAGGCTGCAACAACGCGTCAATCGAAGAGATCGCCCCAAAATCACCGCGCTCGGACTATGCGGTGACAAGCAAACTGTCGACGCTCACCAGCTCGCGCGGCATGGCCAAGACCTCGCCGATCATGGTGCGCATCTTCAAGGAAGAAAACACGCTTGAAGTGTGGAAGCAGAAGACAGATGGCCGCTACGGACTGATCACCACATATCAGATGTGCCGCTGGTCGGGGAAACTGGGTCCAAAGTTCACCGAGGGCGACCGTCAGGCTCCGGAAGGTTTTTACTCCATTACACCGGGTCAGATGAACCCGAACTCGCAATTCTACCTCGCGTTCAACATGGGCTATCCCAACGCTTTTGACCGGGCGAATGGCCGCACGGGCGCACATCTGATGGTGCATGGTTCGTGCTCGTCATCCGGCTGTTATTCTATGACAGACGGCCAGATGCAGGAAATCTATGCGCTGGCGCGCGACGCCTTTGCCGGCGGACAGAAATCATTCCAGGTTCAGGCCTTCCCCTTCCGCATGACCGCTGCCAACATGGCGCGCTACCGCGAAGACCCGAACTTCGAATTCTGGAAGATGCTCAAGGAAGGCTACGACCGCTTTGAAGTGGCGCGTGTGCCGCCCAAGGTTGATGTCTGTGGCAAGCAGTATGTCTTCAATCGGGGCCTGACTGCCGACGGAAAACCCGTCGCTGCCTGTGGGCCGCAAAGCGCGCCAGCCGTAGCTGACAGCGCCTACCAGTCCTATCAGGCGAGCTATACCAACGCCTACAACGAAGCTACCAAGAAGTCGGGCATGCCTGCGCCACGCGCCTCGATCCAGGGCACAAAGGAAGCAGCCGTTGTCGCTGACTGGTCGAAGAAGCGCTCGCGCGGCGAACGCGTGACCATGCAGCCGCCCTCAATGCGCTCTGATGGAACGGTGGTCGCGACCGGCGAAATGGGTCGTATCGATTCCGAGGTTGGCCGCCGTCAAGCCGCCAAGGACGCCAAGATCGCCGAACAAAAGCGCATCGCCGCAGAAAAGAAGGCCGCTGAAGAAAAGGCCAAGGCCGAACTCGCCGCCAAGAAGGAAGCGATGAAGCTGGCGGAACTGGATGCAGCCAGACAGAAGGCCGCCGCTGCTGAACAGGAGAAGCTGGTCAGGGCAGAAGCGGCAGCACAGCAGAAGACTGCAAAGGGCGACAAGCCTGCAAAGCCTTCGGCCGGCGAAAAGAAACCTGCAACAGCGGAGGCCGCCACAGAAGCAGCCGCCGCCGGACCTGCCAAGGAAGACGTGGCAGCTGCACCGGAAGAAAAGCCGGCCGGAATTCTCGGCGCGGCAAAGTCTGGCGCCAAGAAGATCAAGAACCTGTTCGGCGGTTGAACGGGCGCGCATGGCGGACGCTTCACACGTCGGAATCTACGATCTGAAAGGGCTGAATTGCCCGCTGCCTGTGCTGAAAACAGCCAAGCGGCTGGCTGGCATGAAGCCCGGCGAATTGCTGAAGATCGAGACAACCGACCCGCTGGCCGGGCTCGACATTCCAGCATTTTGCAACGAGAGCGGCCACGAGCTCGTGGAAACGTTGAAGTCGGAAGGTGGGCATACGTTCCTGATCCGGCGGGCGCGGACCACAAGGAGATGACCTACTTGGCCCTATTCTGCAGTTCTCAAAAATAGCGTCATCAATTTTGGGTCGCCGAATAAGCCTCAATTATCGCCTTCAGGTGCGGCGGCAACATTTCATCCTTGTTTCTGTCACCATGTGTCCGAAACAATCCACCCAATATCTTGGCAATCAAGATAACGCTTGACGAAAAGACCACCAAGATCAAAATAGCCTTTCCATACTGCCCCATCGCAAGAAAGAAAAGCTTGTGATAAAAAAGCAAACACAAAAGCAACAAATTAATAAATACGATGTAAGCTAAAGTCGCGATCATCATGCCATTTCTTAGGAATTTTACCGCAGAAACGTCTTGACGCAACTCACTTATATACGATTGCAACTCTGAAGTAAGATGGTCTGCCTTTGCTGACCTCTCCAGAAGTAATTCTAAATCTGACCATCTTGCCAATATCTTCTTGATGTCCGCATCGGCGGAATCACCACTAACGACATTTGGTTCGCTTAGCGGATTGGAATTGTCTGCCACTACAAGCTCTTGATGTTACGTTGCGTCCTAAGTGCGTCGTAGTGCTCCTTCATCAACTGAGAAGATATATCCTTGTATGGACCGAGCTTCTTGAAAGTCTGATCCCAAGGACCATCCAATTGGTGAGTAATATTCGACAACTCGAATGCATGTTTGCTACCATAGCTTTTTAGAACCGCAGCAATAATTTTTTCCTGCTTCTCCGTAATATCTGTAGGTCTGTATTCTGAACCAGTGAGCTTGTCCCTAATTTTTTCACCTACTATATTACCACCATACTTATTTAGCGCTTTGTAAATATGTGGATAGACAGGTCCATATTGCCACGCCTGAGGACTCTGATTTACTAGTGACTGCTCATCAAAGGCAAGCGACCATCCATGCGCGAGATAGACGAGCTTAAGCAATTGCATCAAGGTCAATCCTTTGATGCCGTAGGCGGGCGCCTTCTCCAAGATGTAATTGGCAATCGCCCTAGCGTCGTGCGATTTCTCAACGGTGTTCAAGACAAATTCCTAACAATCGAGTGCCAACATTCCCCTGCGCACCGGCCAGCACGAAAACTCCTACTCGTTGCGAGCATAGTGCGATTCGCCAAATAATAATATTTTCTCTTGACATAAACAGGGCTAAGGCGGCCTTCTGATTCTTTCAAACTCTCCGATTTCATTCACGTCCATAGCGAATTGACTGTGCCCGCATTTTGCTTTGGGCAATCATACCGCGATGATTGCGGAGGAGGAAAATTGCAACACATATGCAGTTGCCACCCCTCAAATCTTCATCCCGGCAATCGCCAGCGGATTGTCCTCCAGCGCCGCACGGTCCGGCTGGTCTGGCGCGACCTGGCCGGTAATGGCGCCAAACAACTGCCGCACATAGGTTTCCGGCAGACCGTCACCGATCAAAACGAGCCGCACGCCACGCTGTCCTGCAGGCCATACAGGAAGCCGCGCAGGCGGATGCAGCATCGACTGCACGCCATGCACAACGAGCGGCCGTGACGGGTCTTCAGCCAGTTCGATCACACCCTTCATGCGCAGCAGGCGTGGGCCCTGCGTGGTGCGCAGCAGGTCAAAAAATGTTTCGACCGCGGCGTAGGGAACCGGCGCGCCATGAGTCAACGAAAAGCTGCGAATCGCATCGTGGCGATGCTCATGCTCATGGTGATGGTGGCCGTGCTCATGATCGTGTCTATCATGCAAATGGTGATGATCGATGTGCAGCGCCTCGTCACGCAACCAGCGACTGACATCAGCCGTCTTGGTGGCTGGATCGTAGACACCACAGTTGAAAAGCTCTGCCGGACCGGCCTCTGCAACCTCGACCAGCGGCGCACCGGGATTGAGTTTGCGGATTGTCGCAAGCAATGAGCCGGAAGCAGGCGCAATATCCGTCTTGGTCAGCACGATGCGATCGGCGACCGCGATCTGCCGCGCGGCTTCTGCGTGATTATCGATCGTCGCAGCGCCATTGATGGCGTCGACAGTTGCGATAACGCCATCAAGCCGGAAAGCCTGCATCAGGGCAGGATGCCCCATCAGCGACAGCAGCACCGGCACCGGGTCAGCCAGGCCAGTGGTCTCGACAACGACACGGGAAAGTTTTGCGATGCGGCCGGTCTGTGCGCCATCGATCAGCCCGGCAAGCGTGTCGACCAGATCGCCACGCACCGTGCAGCAGATGCAGCCGCCGGCAAGTTCGATCAGACCGTCATTGGAAGTCTCGACCAACAGATGGTCGATGCCGACTTCGCCGAGTTCATTGACGATGACGGCCGTATCGGTCAACGCCTCGTCTTTCAGCAGCCTGTTCAGCAGCGTGGTCTTGCCCGAACCCAGAAAGCCGGTCAGCACCGAAACGGGAATTGGGAACTGCATTTATTGCGTCACGCCGGCAGGTTGGGCGCTTGCCTTCAGTTCAGATGGACGCTCGGGCCGCGGCATCGGGATCGGAATGCCATTGATCGATTCAGGCCGCTTGACCTCCGGATAGAAAGGCGAGGCAGGCCCCGTCGCCCCGCCGACAAAGATCGGTTCCGGCTTCGGCACAGGCAGTTCGCCACCGGTGACGTGGGCCGACTTGAAGATGATCCTGCCCTTCTCGTCGAGGCTGGCCAGCAATTCCTTGCGCGCTTCCTTTGAACACACTGATTCGCGCATATTGAATGGCTCGCGTTCGCCGGTCACCGGCATGCTGGCGAGATCAGCACCCGTGCGCGGCGGCGCGCCAAAGCCCTGCGCCAGGAGATCTGCAGCCTTGTCGGTCCGATCCCCGACCGATTTTTCGCCGAGCACAACCGCCACCATGACACGGCCATTGCGGGTGGCCGAAGCCACCAGATTGTAGCCGGCATCGCAGGTGTAGCCGGTCTTCATGCCGTCAGCGCCGGCAAAGCGGAAGATCATGTCATTGTGATTGGGGATCAGTTTCTTGCCATCACTCAACGCCTCGATATCAAAGAACGACGCGTATTGCGGATAATCGCGCTTGAGCGCCATGGCCAGAACCGCCAGATCATGCGCCGTGGTGTATTGTTCGTCCGAATGCCAGCCATGCGCGTTGACGAAATGCGAGCTCGTCATACCGATGCGCTTCGCCTCGGCGTTCATCCGTTCCGCAAACGCAGACGTCGAACCTGCGAGGCTCTCGCCGATTGCGGTGGCGACGTCATTGGCCGACTTGACCATGATCATACGAATGGCGTTGCCGAGCGTAATGACGGTGCCGGCCGGATAGCCCATCTTCGAAGGTCTTTCCTTTGTCGCCTCGACCGAGATGCGCACCGGCGAATCAAGCGTCACTTCACCAGCATCGATTGCGCGGAAGGCAACATAGGTCGTCATCAGCTTGGTCAGCGACGCCGGATACCAGCGCTGAGATGCGTTATCTGCCTGAAGCACCACGCCGGTATTGCCGTCGACGAGGATCGACGGGCCGGCAAAGGCCGGAAATACAGCGAAACCGAATGCTGCGCCCAGCGCTGCCCGTAACATTGAGCGAATTGAAGTCATGCCAAATCAATCCCACGACCGCTTAGCGCGGCGCTGTTTAGTCCAAAAAACACGCAAGCCCACTGGCCGCGCGCGCTTGCGGCAGTTATCGTCCGGTTAGATAGTCTATGTGACGTCAACAAGGCAAAACGCCAGACGGGCAAGACCGCTTGCCCCAGATGACCTGAATTTGAAGAGGGTAAAAATGCCAATTCTCAATCGCGCCGCAGAATTGCAGGACGAAGTCGCCGGGTGGCGCCGTGAACTGCACTCCATGCCGGAACTGCTCTACGACGTGCACCAGACGTCGGCTTTCGTGAAGAACAAGCTGGAGGAATTTGGCGTTGACGAGGTTGTGCCGGGCATCGGCAAAACCGGTGTTGTCGGCATCATCCGCGGCAAGAAGGGCGATGGTGCGACCATTGGTCTGCGCGCCGACATGGACGCGCTGCCGCTGACCGAGATCACAGGAAAACCATGGGCGTCAAAGACGCCGGGCAAGATGCATGCGTGTGGACATGACGGCCACACCGCCATGTTGCTGGGTGCGGCGAAATATCTGTCGGAAACGCGCAATTTTCCCGGCGCTGTCGCCGTCATCTTCCAGCCAGCCGAAGAAGGCGGCGCTGGCGGCCTGGCGATGGTCAAAGACGGCATGATGGAGCGGTTTGGCATTTCGGAAGTCTACGGCATGCACAATATGCCGGGCGTACCGGTTGGGGAATTTGCAATCCGTCCGGGCGCGATGATGGCTGGCACCTGCGAGTTCACGATCAAGATCACGGGCCTCGGCGGCCACGCCGCAATGCCGCACAATACGGTTGACCCGATTGTAATTGGTTCGGCGCTGGTGCAGGCGTTCCAGGCGATTGTGTCGCGCACCACCGACCCGATCCAGTCGCTGGTCATTTCTGTCACCAAGTTCCATGCCGGCGACGCCTACAACGTAATTCCGCAGACGGCGGAACTCGCCGGAACCGTGCGCATTCTCGACATGGATATCGGCAGGATGGCCGAAAAGCGCATGCGGGAAGTCTGCGCCGGCATTGGCGCAACTTATGGCGCCACCATCGACATGGATTACGAATGGAACTACCCGGTGACGTTCAACCATGCCGACGAAACAAAGTTCGCCTCCGGCGTCGCGGGCGATATTGCTGGCAAGGACAAGGTCAATATCGATACCCCGGCAGTGATGGGCGGCGAGGACTTTTCCTACATTCTGGAAGCGCGCCCCGGCGCATTCATCTTCATCGGCAATGGCGACACCGCCGGCCTGCACAATCCGGCCTATGACTTCAATGACGAGATCATCCCGCATGGCGTCAGCTACTGGGTGAAGCTTGCTGAAGGCGCGCTGGCAAAGTAGCCGCCGCGCGAGACGCGAACCGCTTGGCTGAGAAGCGCGAAGCGGTTATGTGTCTTCCCGGTTGGTCCCGTAGCTCAGTAGGATAGAGCGACAGATTCCTAATCTGTAGGCCACTGGTTCGAATCCAGTCGGGATCACCACTTCATTACACGCATCTGGAAGACCATGCTCCGCCACACCGGGGCCAGCACATCTGGCTTACGAGCACCGGACCGTGTATCCTGCGGTTGTGGCGGGTTCAAATCCCGCGCGGTGGTGGCAATCTCTGGCAGGCAACTGGAGGCCATCGATACCGGTAGCTCAGTCTGGATAGAGCAAAGCGGCGCGCCGGCCCGTCGTGGCCAAATGGCCGGCACTGCCATCATTGCGCCATGCGCAGGGAAGCACGCTGCCGGCAACCTGATGGACAACCCTCATTACCGAAGCCTCGCCGGAAGCCAAGGGCGCGCCGCACACCATTTGCTCCACTTTGCAGGCAGATTGCGTCACACAATTGTGTAAGTGGCGACGCCATGTTTCCCACAGGTCGCGAAATCGCCTGCCCTTGCAGGCTTCCCACGCCTTTTGTCATGTGCAACAAATCGCATCCTTAGAAAACTAATGTGGGAGAACAACAAAATGACAATGGGAGCAACCCGGCCTTTGCGCCGATGGCTCGGCGCTGCGGTTTTGGCTGCATCAGTCGCAGCAAGCGCATTTGGCGCCCACGCGCAAGAAGGCAAGACGCTGCGTTTCGCTTTCCAGGGAACGCTGAACGCGCTTGATCCCTACACCCTCAACGAGACGTTTTCGCTCGGCATGTTCGGCAACGTGTTCGAGGGCCTGACCAAGCGCGACAAGGACCTGAAGATCATTCCAGGCCTGGCTGAAAGCTGGGAAACGGTCGACCCGCTGACCTGGCGCTTTAACCTGCGCAAGGGTGTCAAATTCGCCAATGGCAACGATTTTACCGCCGATGACGTGATCTTCTCTGCCGAGCGCGTGCGCGCTGACGGCTCCGATCTGCGCACGCGCATTCCAGCCGATTCCGAATGGATCAAGATCGACGACCACACGGTTGAAGTGAAGCTGAAGTCGCCGAACCCCATTCTGAACTACGAATGGGACACCTGGTATATGATGGACAAGGAGTGGGCCGAAGCCGAAGGCGCGGTCAACCCGATCTCCGCCAAAGATACAAATCCCGGCCCGCGCGCCTTCAAGGCCAATGGCACCGGACCATTTGTCATCGAAAGCCATGAGCCCGGCGTCAAGACTGTGTTCAAGAAGAACCCCGCCTGGTGGGGCACTGTCGAGCACAATCTGGACCAGGCGATCTTCACCCCGATTTCAGCCGACGGAACCCGCGTCGCGGCGCTTCTGGCTGGCGACGTCGACCTGGTCGATCCCGTGCCGGTGCAGGACATTCCGCGCGTCAACGGCGACCCTAACACCGAAGCTATGGTCGGCCCGGAACTGCGCGTCATCCATCTCGGCTACAACCAGATCCGCGATGAGCTGGCGACATCCGATGTCAAGGGCAAGAACCCGTTCCGCGACGCCAATGTGCGCAAGGCCATCTACCAGGCCATCGACATCGAAGCGATCAAGGAGCGCGTGATGCGCGGCCTGTCGACGCCGGTGCCGCTGCTGATCGCCAACGAACAGTTTTCGATGTCTGGCGATTTCAAGCGCTGGCCGTTTGATCCGGAAGCCTCCAAGAAATTGCTGGCGGATGCCGGCTATCCGGACGGCTTCTCGTTCACGATGGATTGCCCGAACGATCGCTATGTCAACGACGAATCGATCTGTCAGGCTGCCGTGTCGATGCTGGCCAAGGTCAATCTGAAGGTGACGCTCAATGCACAGCCCAAGGCACAGTATTTTGCCAAGGTGCTGGCGCCCGGCGGCTATGACACGGACTTCTACCTGCTCGGCTGGACCCCCGGTTCGTTCGACTCATGGAACGTGCTGACCAACCTCGCTGGTTGCCGCGATGCAACCGGCAAGGGTGGCCCCTTCAACCTCGGCGGCTATTGCAACAAGGACGTCGATGCTCTCGCAGCGCAGATTCTGGTTGAATCTGACATCGCCAAGCGAGACCAGCTGATCAAGCAGGCTTACACGATCTTGACCGAGGAGACCTCGCACATCCCGTTGCATCAGCAGAACCTGGTCTGGGGCAAGCGCAAGAACATCGACATCGTTCAGCGCCCGGACAACCAGATCCTGCTCTACTGGGCCAAGGTCAACTGACCCCATAACGAACCCACGGCCCGCACCGGTTTCTTCCTGGAAGATATGGTGCGGGCCGCAGGCATTGGGGGACATTCATGCTTGCATTCGCAATCAGACGGTTGATTCAGGCTGTCACGGTCATGCTGGTCGTGGCGCTGATTTCATTCGTCATGTTCCGGTTCGTCGGTGATCCGGTGAATCAGCTCGTCGGTGTGGACACGTCCCCCGAAGAGCGTGAGGCCCTGCGTCAGGCTCTTGGCCTGAATGATCCGATGCCTGCCCAGTTGTGGCGCTTCATCGTCAACGCTGCCCAGTTCAATTTCGGTATTTCCTACCAGTTCAAGCAGCCCGTGTCGGACCTGATCCTGTCGCGTCTGCCGGCGACGCTGGAACTGGCCTTTGTCTCAGCCTTCTTTGCGCTCGCCATCGGCATTCCGCTTGGCATCTACACGGGGCTCCGCCGCAATTCCTGGGTCTCGCGCACCATCCTCGCTGTCAGCCTCATCGGCGTATCGCTTCCCACCTTCCTGATCGGCATCCTGTTGATCTTTATCGTGTCCGTGAATCTCGGCTGGCTGCCCTCCTTCGGGCGCGGCGAGACCGTGCGCATCGGCAGCTGGACCACCGGCTTCCTGACCAAATCCGGATGGATGTCACTGATCCTGCCTTCAATCACGCTCGGCATGTTCCAGATGACACTGATCATGCGCCTTGTGCGCGGCGAGATGCTGGAGGTGTTGCGCACCGACTATATCAAGTTTGCCCGCGCTCGCGGCCTGTCGGCCCGCGCCATCAATTTCGGACATGCGCTGAAAAACACGCTGGTGCCTGTCATCACCATCACCGGCCTGCAAGTCGGTGCGATCATCGCGTTTTCGATCATCACCGAAACCGTGTTCCAGTGGCCCGGCATGGGACTGTTGTTCCTGCAGGCCGTGCAGAATGTCGATATCCCGATCATGGCCGCCTATCTTATGTTGATCGCATTCCTGTTCGTGATGATCAATTTCATCGTCGACCTGCTCTATGTCTCGGTCGACCCGCGCATTCGCATCGACGGGAGGGCTTAGACGTTGTCTTCCGCAACCGACCAGCAAGACAAGGCGGCTGAAGCCCTAAAACAGCCAGGCGTTGTTGCCAGATTCTTCAGCTCCGACATCTGGTATTCCTTCACCCGCTCGCCGGTGACGATGATCTCGGCAGCCGTCACGGCGCTGCTGATCCTGTCGGCAATCTTTGCGCCCCTGATCGCGCCACATGACCCGTTTGATCCCGGCTCGCTGTCAATCATGGATTCGTTCTATCCGCCCGCCTGGGACGAAAGGGGTGATCCGCGCTTCCTTCTGGGCACCGACGATCAGGGCCGGGACGTTCTGTCGACTATTCTTTATGGCATGCGGATTTCGCTCGCCGTCGGCTTTTCCAGCGTTCTGCTGGCGATGGTGATCGGCATCACGCTTGGTCTCGTCGCTGGCTATGCTGGCGGCCGGATCGATTCCATCATCATGCGTGTTGCTGACGTGCAGCTGACCTTTCCGGCCATCCTGATCGCACTGCTCATCGACGGCGTGGCCCGAGCCATGGCCGGCCCGCGCTCCTACGAAAGCATCGTCTTCTACGTGCTGGTCCTGTCAATCGGGCTGTCCTTCTGGGTGCAATATGCCCGCACAGTGCGCGGTTCGGTGCTGGTGGAAAAGAACAAGGAATATGTGATGGCTGCGCGCCTGATTGGTCTGCGGCCACTAGCGATCATGTTCAAGCACATCCTGCCTAACGTGCTGGGTCCGGTTATGGTGATCGCCACGATCAATCTGGCGCTTGCAATCATCACCGAGGCGACACTGTCATTCCTTGGCGTCGGCGTGCCTCCCACCCAGCCCTCACTGGGGACATTGATTCGCATCGGCAACGACTTTCTGTTCTCAGGCGAATGGTGGATCACCATTTTCCCGGGCATCACACTGGCAATACTAGCACTGTCGGTAAATCTGCTGGGCGACTGGCTGCGCGACGCGCTGAACCCGAGGCTGCAATGACCAAGGGCCTTCAAGTCAAGAATTTGCGGGTGGAAATCCCGACCCGCCACGGCGTTCTGGTGGCAATTGACGACCTGTCGTTCAACATCGCGCCCGGTGAAGTGCTCGGTATGGTCGGAGAATCCGGCGCTGGCAAATCGATCACCGGCTCGGCCATTATCGGGCTGCTGGAGCCGCCGGGCCATGTCGCTGGCGGTGAGATTTTGCTTGATGGCGAGCGCATCGACAACCTGCCACCAGAGCGCATGCGCCATGTGCGCGGCAAACGCATCGGCATGATCTTTCAGGACCCGCTGACCAGCCTCAACCCGCTCTATCGCATCGGCGATCAACTGACCGAAACGATCCTGACGCATGAGGCGATGTCGCGCCAGGATGCGATCGAAAAGGCGGTGCGGCTGCTTGAGGAGGTCGGCATTCCCGCAGCCCGGCAGCGGCTTTCATCCTATCCGCATCAGTTTTCCGGCGGCATGCGTCAGCGCGTGGTGATCGCACTGGCGCTTGCGGCTGACCCGGAACTGGTCATAGCCGACGAACCGACAACGGCGCTCGACGTCTCAGTGCAGGCGCAGATCATTGCGTTGCTGAAGCGTATCTGCGCCGAACGTGGCGCGTCCGTCATGTTGATTACCCATGACATGGGTGTGATCGCCGAGACCTGCGACCGCGTCTGCGTGCTTTATGCCGGACGCATGGCCGAGATCGGCCCGGTGCGCGATGTGGTGAAACACCCGCAGCACCCCTATTCCCGAGGGCTGATGGCCGCGATCCCGTCGCTGGCGGATGATCCCGACGAAAAGCTGGCGCAAATTCCAGGCGCCATGCCAAGGCTGGGCGCGATCCCGGCAGGTTGCGCCTTCAATCCGCGCTGCGGCTTCGCCTTCGATCGCTGCCGCGCCGAGCGCCCGTCAGCCTATCTGGCAGGTGGAAGCCAGGCAGCATGCTTCTTGCACGACCCCGATCCGAAGTCGCTGCCACCGCGCGACATCATCGAACATGCGCACCACGCAGGCCTGACGCTGCCGAAATGGCCGGAGGCCGCGCGATGAGTTCCAAACCTGAGACGCTTGTCGACGTGAAGGGCCTGCGCCGTATCTTCGACCTGTCACAACCCTGGCTGAACCGTATGCTGGAGCGCACCGGCAAGGTCGAGTTGACGGCGGTCGATAATGTCGATTTCACCATTCCGAAAGGCGAGACCTACGCGCTGGTTGGCGAATCCGGTTCAGGCAAATCGACCATCGCCAAGATGGTCGTTGGCCTGCTGCCGCCAACCGCCGGCTCCGTGTCCATCGGCGGTGTCGATGTCTGGGGCGAGAAGGACGCCGACGTGCAGCGCCGGATGCGGCGTTCGATCCAGATGATCTTTCAGGACCCATATGCCAGCCTCAATCCGCGCTGGCGTGTCGGTGCGATCATCGAGGAGCCGATCAAGGCGTTCAATCTGCTGCCAAGCGCCGCAGACCGGCGCGACCGGGCGGGCGAGCTGCTGGCGCTGGTCGGGCTCGACCGGGCGGACGCGCAAAAGTTTCCGCACCAGTTCTCCGGCGGCCAGCGGCAGCGTATCGCAATCGCGCGGGCGCTGGCATCCGAGCCGCAATTCATCGTCTGCGACGAACCGACATCTGCACTCGACGTGTCGGTGCAGGCGCAGGTCCTGAACCTGCTGCGCGACCTGCAGCAGAAACTTGGCCTCACCTATCTGTTCATCAGCCACAATCTGGCGGTGGTGCGCCACGTCGCCAACCGCGTCGGTGTGCTCTATCTCGGCAGGCTGGTGGAAGACGCGCCGTCGCGTCAGCTGTTCGCTGACCCGCAGCATCCCTACACGCGCATGCTGCTAGATGCGGTCCCTGACATTGACATGACCGGCAAGGACAGAACGCCGGTGGCGGGTGAAATCCCCAATCCGGTCAACCCTCCGTCAGGCTGCCATTTTCACCCGCGTTGCCCGCTTGTCATTCCCGAATGCAGCGCGAGCGCACCGCCGGTGGTCGAGATCGGCGAAGACCGGGTGCGCTGCATCAGGGCCGGGTGAGGCCGCGCCGCGCGTCACCACCGTGTCTTCTCGCCCGGCGCTGAGGCCTCGATCGCCAGGGCGTGCAGCCCGGCCTTGATCTCGTCGGTTGCAACTTCGTTTACAGCCCGATGACGCTCCAGCCGGCTCATGGCGGCAAAAGCTGGTGCAACTATGCGAATGCGCAAATGGGTTTCGCCAGAACCATCGAACTGGGCATGATGGCCGCTTTCAGTGTGATGATGACCTGCATGCAGGTGGCTTTCATTGACGATTTGCAGCCGCTCGGGCGCAAATCGCTCACGCAGCTTCCGTTCGATGGATTGTTGCATGGACATTTTGCGTCTCCTTCACCATATCAGGCGCTCACTCATGACAAGCTTCACTCCCGATTCACGCGATAGGTTCATCCTTTCGTCATTGTCAATTCTTGTATCAACCCGCGAACACCCCATACTCAGCCCGTGACCGAATATTCGAAATATTTTGAACGAATGAGAATCCGCCCCGGCGCAAAGGCGGAGGTGAAGTCGCACGCGCCGCAATGCCAGTGGGATGGCTGCAACGAGCCTGGCACCCACAAGGCCCCCGTTGGCCGGATGAAGGAGGGGGAATATTTCCGCTTCTGCATCGATCACGTGCGTGAGTACAACAAGGGCTACAATTATTTCTCCGGCCTGCGCGACAATGACATTGCCCGCTTCCAGAAGGAGGCGCTAACCGGCCACCGGCCCACATGGCAGATGGGCGTCAACGCCAGCGCCCGTTCACAACCTGAATTTGCCACCAAACGTTCTGGCCGCGCCGGCTACTACAACCGCATTCGCGACCCGTTCAATCTGTTCGGCAGCCAGGCCAACCCCAACCAGCAGACCGCCACGCGTCAGCGAAAGGCCCGCCCGCTTGAGGCCAAGGCGCTGGAAACGCTGGGCCTGGCCGCAAATGCGACTAGCGAAGACATCAAGGCGCGCTATAAGCAGCTTGTGAAACAGCATCATCCGGACGCCAATGGCGGCAACCGTGATTCTGAAGATCGTTTCCGGGACGTGATCCAGGCATATCGCCTGCTCAAGCAGTCAGGTTTCTGCTGAGCCGCCGACCGGAAGCCGGGCGACTTTCACGGGTGCGGGTGTTTTCACGCGGCCTCGATCGGTCTAAGAAGCAGCCCGAAAAATGGATTTGTTGCCGCGCTATAGAATTTGGCGCGCTGGAGGCATGATGAACAAGGTCGACCGCGACATCGCAAATCTCCCCGACACGACCGTCGATGTACAAGAGGCATTCGGCTTTGCATCGAAGATGAAAGTGCCTGCCTATTCGGTGACCAGCGAGCATGTGCCGGACGCCGACCCGGACTACCTGTTCGATGAGGCGACGACGCTGGCCATTCTGGCCGGTTTTGCCTTCAACCGCCGCGTTATCGTCTCGGGCTACCACGGCACCGGCAAGTCGACCCATATCGAACAGGTCGCTGCACGGCTGAACTGGCCCTGCGTGCGTATCAACCTCGACAGCCATGTCAGCCGTATCGACCTCGTCGGCAAGGACGCGATTGTTGTGCGCGACGGCATGCAGGTCACTGAATTCAAGGACGGCATCCTGCCCTGGTCCTACCAGCACAATGTCGCGCTGGTGTTTGACGAATATGACGCCGGCCGCCCGGACGTGATGTTTGTCATCCAGCGTGTGCTCGAATCGTCTGGCCGCCTGACCCTGCTCGACCAGAGCCGCGTCATCCGCCCTCACCCCGCCTTCCGCCTGTTCGCCACCGCCAACACGGTTGGTCTGGGCGACACGACCGGCCTCTATCACGGCACCCAGCAGATCAACCAGGCGCAGATGGACCGCTGGTCGATCGTCACCACGCTGAACTATCTGCCGCACGACAACGAAGTCGCCATCGTGCTGGCCAAGGTGAAGCATTTCCGTACCGAAAAGGGGCGCGACATCGTCAACAAGATGGTGCGCGTCGCCGACATGACCCGCCAGGCCTTCATCAATGGCGATCTGTCGACCGTGATGAGCCCGCGCACGGTCATCACCTGGGCCGAAAACGCCGAGATCTTTGGCAATGTCGGCATGGCGTTCCGCCTCACCTTCCTGAACAAGTGCGACGAGCTGGAGCGTTCGGTTGTGGCCGAGTTCTACCAGCGCGCCTTTGGCGAGGAGCTGAAGGAAAGCGCCGTCAACGTGGCTCTGGCATAAGGCGGCAGCCAATCAATGGCCGGACCCGGCGATAACTCACGCGCAAAACCCAAGACCGGCGCCGATGGCGAGCTGGTGAAGCGCGCGATTGCCACCTGCGTGCGCGCCATTTCCGGCGACGCGCAGATGGAAGTTTCGTTCGCCAAGGACAAGCCGGCGCTGGCCGGATCGCGCGCCCGCCTGCCTGAACTGCCGCGCAAGCCGACCCGCAACGACATTTCCATTACCCGCGGCATTGGCGATTCGATTGCGCTGCGCCGCGCCCGCCATGATGCGGCGATCCACACCAAGCTTGCGCCAGATGGCAAGCAGGCTCGCGCCGTGTTTGACGCCATCGAGCAGGCGCGTGTCGAGGCGATTGGCGCGCGCGCGATGACCGGCGTTGGCGACAATCTCGCCGTGATGCTGGAAGACCGCTACCACAAGGCAAACCTTGCCGGCGTCACCGAGCGCGCCGACGCGCCGATTGAAGAGGCGCTGGCGCTGATCGTACGCGAGAAGTTGACCGGCCGCCCCGTGCCCAAGAGCGCCGAAAAGGTCGTGTCGCTGTGGCGCGACTGGATCGACGACAAAGTCGGCGGCGACTATTCGGGCCTCGAAACAGCACTGAACGACCAGAACGCCTTTGGCCGCGTCGTGCGCGACATGCTGGTGCAGATGGACATGGCCGAGGAACTCGGCGAGGACCAGTCGCAGGAAGACACCGAGGACGACGACGACCAGCCGCAGGGCGAAGAGCAAAGCGAAGACGGCGGCGACGATGAGAGCGGCGGCGACCAGTCGCAGTCCGAAGAAGCTGAGGCGTCTGACGAAGAGCAGGAAGCCGGCGAGATGGAAGCCGCCGACGCCACTTCCGACGACGAAACCGATGACGACACCGAGTCCGAAACGCCCGGCGAGGCCAAACGCCCCGAACCGTCGCTGACGAATCTGCCGGCTGATTTCGACTACAAGGTCTTCACCACCCAGTTTGACGAGACCGTCAGCGCAGCAGAGCTCTGCGACGAAGACGAACTAGATCGCCTGCGCGCCTTCCTCGACAAGCAACTGGCCAATTTGCAAGGCGTGGTCGGACGGCTCGCCAACCGCCTGCAACGCCGCCTGATGGCGCAGCAGAACCGCTCCTGGGATTTTGATCTCGAGGAAGGCTATATCGACCCAGGCCGCCTCGTGCGCATCATCATCGACCCGATGCAGCCGCTTTCCTTCAAGCAGGAGCGCGACACGAAATTCCGCGACACCGTCGTAACGCTGGTGCTCGACAATTCGGGCTCGATGCGCGGCCGGCCGATCACGGTCGCCGCCACCTGCGCCGACATTCTGGCCCGCACGCTGGAGCGCGTCGGCGTGTCGGTCGAAGTGCTCGGTTTCACCACCAAGGCGTGGAAGGGCGGCCAGGCGCGCGAGAAATGGCTGAAGGACGGTAAGCCGCCAGCACCCGGCCGGCTGAACGATCTGCGCCACATCATCTACAAATCCGCTGATGAACCCTATCGCCGCGCCCGTCGCAATCTCGGCCTGATGATGCGCGAGGGCCTGCTGAAGGAAAACATCGACGGTGAGGCGCTGCTGTGGGCGCACAAGCGCCTGATCGCGCGGCCCGAGCAGCGAAAAATCCTGATGATGATCTCAGACGGCGCGCCGGTCGACGATTCGACGCTTTCGGTGAACCCCGGCAATTATCTCGAGCGCCATCTGCGCGGCGTCATCGACCTGATCGAGACAAAATCGCCGGTCGAACTGCTGGCCATCGGCATCGGCCACGACGTGACGCGTTATTATCGCCGCGCGGTCACGATTGTCGACGCCGAAGAACTGGCTGGCGCCATGACCGAGCAACTCGCCTCGCTGTTCTCCGAAGAGTCGACGCGCGACAGCCGCCGCTCTGGCCGCAGGCGGGTGGCGTGACAGCGACGCCCTTGCGTCGGGCAATTGCTGCGGCCATCGCCCTGCTGGGCGCTCTGGCCACCTCGCCCGCCATCCCGCAGGCCAGGATCGAACGGATGGACGTCCAGTCCAGCCAGATCGACTATTTCCGCATCGGTTTCTCACAGAAGACATTTGGCCGGCTTGAATTTGTCGGCGGGCTGGAGATGACATCGTCCGGTCGCGACTTTGGTTCGCTGTCGGCGTTCCGGTTCCAGAATGCTGGCAGTGATTTTGTCGGCGTAGCCGACACCGGCTTCTGGTTCTTTGGCAAAATGGAACGCGACGCCAGCGGCAAACCAACCGGCGTGTCCAATTTCCGCATGGCGGAAATGACAGACAAGGCTGGCAAGGTGATCGGCGAAAAATGGCTGACAGACGCCGAAGGCATGGCGCTTGATGGCAACAATGTCATTGCCAGCTTTGAACGCGACCACCGCATTTCGGATTATCGCCTGTCCGGAGACGTCGTGAGTGGTCCGATCCGCAACCGCGATTTTATCGTACCTGCCTATGAACTGCGCCAGAACCGCGGCTTTGAGACACTGGCCCACGCCGCCGAAAACGGTCCGCTGGCCGGCTCGCTGGTGGCGGTGTCTGAAAAGAGCCTCGACAAGCAGGGCAACATTTTTGCTGCGATTCTGGAAGGGCCGCAAAAAGGCATCTTCATGGTCAAGCGCAACGGCGAGTTTGACATCACCGATGGCTCATTCCTGCCCAATGGCGATCTGCTGCTGCTGGAACGCTCGTTTGCCATGTCGCGCGGCGTGGCCATGCGCCTGCGGCTCATCAAGAGCGACACAATCCGCAAGGGCGCGCTGGTCGATGGCGAGATCCTGCTGGAAGCCTCGATGCTTTACCAGATCGACAATATGGAAGGGCTGGACGTCTGGCGCCGCGACGACGGCGCCTTGATCGTCTCGTTGCTGTCGGACGACAACCACTCGATTCTGCAGCGCAATCTCTATCTGGAATTCAAGCTCACCGAATGAAGCTCGCCAAACTGCGCGACCTGCATTTCTCGGCCGCATCCGGCGGCGGCTGGCTGAGTGCGGCAAGCGGGTTGGTACGCGACGGCAGCCGCCTCTACGTCATCGCCGACGACCCGTCGCGGCCAGCCGAACTGTTTCGGGCGAAGCTGCCTACGCCGTCGCCGGTTGGCTCCAGCGCGCTGCGATAAGCCGGTAAGGGATGAGCGCAAAGATCGCGATCAGCAGCTTCACCGTCAGATCGCCCAGCGCCCAGGACACCCAGCGTGCGGCCTCCATTGGCAACAGGCCGAACAACGGCGCAGCTTCCAGCGCAAATCCATCGTCCGGGCCGATAAAGGCAAAGGCAGCCGAGAACGCCACGCCAAAAAACACCAATGTGTCGACTACCGAGCCAGCGACCGTGCCAAACACAGGTGCGCGCCACCAGCTCTGCTGCCGCAAGCGGTTGAACACGGTGATGTCGAGCAGTTGCGCTGTCAGGAATGCTGCGCCCGACGCCATGGCGATACGCACCAGCCGGTCAGCCGTGGTCTCGAACTCGATCAGCCCGGCCTTGAACAGCAACGGCGGCAGGATGATCGAACAGGCGACAGCCAGCGCAAAACCGACCAGCACCACACGGCGCGCGAACGCCGGGCCGTGCTTGCGGTTGGCAAGGTCGGTGACAAGGAAGGCGAAGGGATAGGTAAATGCGCCCCAGGTCAGGATGTCGGCCAGCGACAGGCTCCCGAGCGTTCCCTGAACAGGAAACTGGACAAGCACATTGGACGCCACGACGACAATCGCCATGGCCGCGACAAACGGCAAATAGGTCAAACGGACCATTTTTTTATCCTGGGTGATGGCACCAGCTGGAGGCGGCCGAAGCCGCCCCGGGGTCAAAAAATCAGGCGGCTGGCTGTTCGGCCAGCTTCTTGGCAACCTGCTTCTTCAAGAGGCGCGCGCGCTGCGACAGCTCGGCAGTGTCAGCCTTTGCCAGGAACGCGTCGAGACCGCCGCGATGTTCGACCGTGCGCAAGGCGTTGGCCGAAATGCGCAGGCGAACGTTCTGGTTCAGCGCTTCCGAGATCAGCGTGACGCGCACCAGGTTCGGCAGGAACCGGCGCTTGGTCTTGTTGTTGGCGTGGCTGACATTGTTGCCATAAAGAACGGCCTTGCCGGTCAGTTCACATTCGCGGGACATGGTCTTGCCTCTGTAATTGCCAGGCCACAGTTTCGAGACGCACCGCTTTGGTCGGCGCGCGCGTCAGCAATGCGGCCTTCTGGAAAAGTCGGCGTTCCATAGTTGGAATTCCGGCGGGCGTCAAGCTAAAGCGGCGAACTACGGGATCGCCCGCCGGATTTCGAAACGGCTGAGTTGCTTGCCGGTCGCCAGATCATAAATCAGGATCGATTCGGCCCCGTTCTGGCGCACATGCAGGGACAGCCGGTTGCCGGAAACCGACTGCGACACGATCTCGGCGCCGGACGGCAACAACAGTTCGCCCGCTGCCTGCACCGGGCCAGAGGTTGTCACTGCCGTGGCGTCCGGGGCCGGTTTTGACAGGAATGCGCGATAGACAACCGCGCCCAACACAATCATAACCGCCAGGAACAGGATGCCGAGATTGATCGCCAGGAACCGCACCATTTTCTGGCGCACCCGCTCGGCGGCTGGATCGAGCGGCTTTTCGTCCTGCCCGACATCTGGATTAACGGCCATATTGTGTGGTCCCGGCTGGAAACAATGAGCGACCCTGATAGCGGAGCCTCCCCCGCATTGAAAGCATATCAAGCAGACAGCGATGCCGCAGGCCGCCGCCTTGACCAATGGCTGGCCGAAGCCGCCGGGCCTGACTTGTCGCGCAGCCGCATTCAGTCGCTGATAAAGGCCGGCCATGTGATGGTGAACGGCGCAGCGGCAACCGAGCCGAAGACAAAGCTCGCCGGTGGTGAACAGGTGAGCATCGACCTGCCGCCGCCCGCCCCGGCCGAACCACAAAGCGAAGACATCGCACTTGATGTCCTGTTTGAGGACGACGAGGTGATCGTCATCAACAAGCCCGCTGGAATGGTCGTCCACCCCGGCGCCGGCAACACAAGCGGTACGCTGGTCAATGCGCTGATCGCCCATTGCGGCGCGTCGCTGTCGGGCATTGGCGGCGTAGCGCGGCCTGGCATCGTCCACAGGCTCGACAAGGACACATCAGGTGTCATGGTTGTCGCCAAGACTGACCGTGCGCATCGCTCATTGTCGGATCAGTTTGCAGATCACGGCCGCACCGGCGCGTTGGAACGCGCCTATCAGGCAATCGTCTGGAGCGCGCCGCAACGCCGCTCCGGCACCATCGAGACCTATCTCGGCCGTTCCTCGCGCGACCGGCTGAAACAGGCAGTAGTTCGCGAAACCCAGCCTGATGCCCGCCACGCGGTGACCCACTATGAGGTTCTGGAGACTTTTGGGCGGGATCAGCAGGCTTCTCTGGTCGAATGCCAGCTCGAAACCGGCCGCACCCACCAAATTCGCGTCCACATGGCGCATATTGGCAATCCTCTGATCGGCGACCGCGAATATGGCGGAGCCTTCAGGACAAAGGCCAACAAGCTGCCCGACGAGCAGCGCCGCATTGTCGACGCTTTCCCCAGACAAGCTTTGCATGCTTGGCTTCTGGCTTTCGAACATCCGGCAACAGGCGATGTCATGCGGTTTGAAGCGCCGCTGCCCGCAGATATGACCGAATTGCGGGATGCGCTCGGCCAGCTTTGAATTCGGCTCAAGCTTGCGTGAAAAAAAGTGAGTAGGTTTCCATCGGAGACTAATGTAATTCCCGTTTCATCACCTATATGAAGGGGTGCTTCGGAATGCGTAGAGTTGGTTTCGGAGCCTGGCCCGCCTGAAAAAGGGGGCAACATCCAAGGAGGGAGGGCGCTTTATGGCCCAGTCATTACCTAGCATCGTGTCCGGCGAAGGCGGTCTGTCGCGGTATCTCGAAGAGATCCGCCGCTTTCCGATGCTGCAGCCGGAAGAAGAATACATGCTCGCCAAGCGTTACGCCGAGCACGAAGACACAAACGCGGCCCACAAGCTTGTCACGAGCCATCTGCGTCTCGTAGCCAAGATTGCGATGGGTTATCGTGGCTATGGCCTGCCGATCGGCGAAGTCATTTCCGAAGGAAATGTCGGCTTGATGCAGGCAGTCAAGAAGTTCGAGCCGGAGCGCGGCTTCCGCCTGGCCACCTACGCCATGTGGTGGATCAAGGCCTCGATCCAGGAATATATCCTGCGCTCGTGGAGCCTTGTGAAGATGGGCACGACTGCCAACCAGAAGCGGCTGTTTTTCAACCTGCGCAAGGTGAAGAGCAAGATCCAGGCGCTGGACGATGGCGATCTGCGCCCTGACCAGGTCAAGGAAATCGCCACCAAGCTGAATGTCAGCGAAGCCGAAGTCGTGTCGATGAACCGCCGCCTGTCAGGCGACGCCTCGCTCAACGCGCCGATCCGTGCGTCGGAAGGCGAATCGGGCGAGTGGCAGGACTGGCTGGTCGACGACTCTTCCAATCAGGAAGACATGCTGGTCGAGCAGGACGAAATGGACAATCGCCGGTCGATGCTGTCCAGCGCGCTTGCCGTGCTCAACGACCGTGAGCGGCGCATCTTTGAAGCTCGCCGCCTGTCGGATGACCCGATGACGCTGGAAGAACTGTCGTCCGAGTTCGACATCAGCCGTGAGCGCGTGCGCCAGATCGAAGTGCGGGCATTTGAAAAGGTGCAGGACGCGGTCAAGGCCGCAGCTCTTGCCCAGGCAAAGGCGCTGCGCCCGGTCGAAGCCGCTGCGCACTGAAGCGCAGCACAGGATCAGAAATGCAAACGGCGCGGTCTTCACCGCGCCGTTGTTGATTCCGGTCTACCCGTTGCGTCAGCCGCTACTTCCCGCAGCCCATGCCTTGAGCGCGTCTTCAAACACCTTGTCGCCGGGAATACCACGTTCAAGCGTCATAAGTGCACGCCGGCCAGTTCGATACACGATTGGAATGTCGATCCACTTCATGCGGCGGAACAGCTGCATGTTGGCTTCGACCTCCTGAGGCTTGTCGCCCAGCGCGATAAGGAAGAAACCGTCGCCGATCTTGGCCGGCGATCCGACTACCGGCATTCCGGTGGCTTCTTCGGTTTCCTTGAATGTCATGCGCAGCACATTGTCGATCACGCCACCGTCAAAATTTTCGGGCGTCAGGAAGATCAGCTCAATGATATGGCTGGCCGGCAGGGTGCTGTCCGCATTGCGGCGGATCGTCATCCGCAATTGCACTTCCTTGCCCGGAATTGTCGCTTCGGCGCGTATGGCGGGCTCCGGCGGCAGATTGTTGCCCGGCGATTCCTGCACCAGCGACCAGATCGTGCTGCCCTGTTGGGCGGACCCATCGGTCGCTGTGGTGCGTTCTTCATAGAATATCGCGCGCTGGCCAACAGCGACGGTCTGCGCTGGAGGTTCAGCCGCAGCAGGCGTTGCCGGTTGAGCCGGTGCGGTCGCCGGAGGAACTGCTGGATCAGTTACAGGCGCGGCAGGCTGCCCCCCGGCAGGTGGCGGCACGGTCAGCTCGGCAACCGATGTGCCTTCGCCCACGCCGTTCTCGCCGCCAGCCGGACCGGAATCCGTCTCAGAGCCATCGGCATTCAGCTTCTGGGTAAATTTGGTGACACTTTCTTCGGGCTGCGCGCTGGCCGGTTCTGGCGCTGCTGGCGTAACCGGTTCTGGCTGGACAGGCGTGGCAGGCGTCTGGACAGCTGGCGGCGTAGTCCCGCCCATGCCCGCCATACGCATAACCTCATCCTTGTTCAGCCAGATCGCGTATGCGGCCGCTCCAACAAATGCCAGCGCAATCAAAGCAACTGCAATCAGCCCGCCACTACCCGAACTCTTGCGCTCTGCTTTGCGAACGGGCTCTCCAACCAGACGCGGCTTGTCAGCTTCGACAGGTTCCGTTGTCTTGCCAGCCGCCTGCGGCTGGGCTGCCACCGCGACAGGTTCAACAGACTTTGGCGGAACCGGCTGCAAAGGAGCAGACGGCGGCGGCGCAACAGGTCCTGCCTTGACAACTGGAGCAGGCGCGACAGGCACGACAGGCGCAGGCGTAGCAGGTTTTGGATCGGCGCCTAGTTGATCGATAATTGCGTCAAGATCGTCGAAGCCGTCCTCCGGCCCCGTCACTGCAACGGCGTAGTCGGCCTCGACATCAAGGATCGCTTGCTCAAGCGACGCCTTCTGGCGTTCGATTACGGCTACCGGAGGCGGCGGCTGGATGGCGGCTAGTTTTGCGGCAACAGTTGATCGCGCCTTGTCATAGACGCGCGTACGCATCTCGGGAGTTGTTTCCCCCAAGCCGTCGATCGTCTTTTTCAGAACCGCGACGAAATCCGCCATTCAAACTAACCCATAGTGAGCCAATACGATCCGTCTGACCCGTCATTTTTGTCGACAAGATGGTGAACCGGCAGCATTCGCCGGTTTGACCACCCTGAAACCCCAGTAACCTCTAACCTTGAAAGGGATCAGTCACAAGTATCGTGTCGTCCCGTTCCGGGCTGGTGGACAGCAATGCAACCGGCGCACCGATCAGTTCTTCAACGTATCGGACGTATTTCACAGCCTGTGCAGGCAGCTGCGACCAGCTGCGCGCACCCGCCGTCGTCCCCTTCCAGCCCTCCAGCGTTTCATAGACCGGAACCACCCGCGCCTGCGCGCCCTGGCTGGCCGGAAGATAGTCGATCAACTCGCCATCGAGCATGTATCCGGTGCACACCTTGATCTCGTCGAGGCCATCGAGCACGTCGAGTTTGGTCAGGGCGATACCGTCGATGCCGTTGACGGCAACCGCCTGGCGAACCAGCACCGCGTCAAACCAGCCGCAGCGGCGCTTGCGCCCCGTCACAGTGCCAAATTCATGGCCGCGCGTGCCAAGAAATTCACCAATCTCGTTGTCCTGCTCGGTCGGGAACGGCCCCTCGCCGACACGTGTCGTGTAGGCTTTGGTGATACCGAGCACATAGCCGATTGCCCCCGGCCCAAGACCCGAACCGGCGGCCGCTTGCCCGGCCACCGTGTGCGACGACGTCACATAGGGATAGGTGCCGTGGTCAATGTCGAGCAATGTGCCCTGCGCACCTTCAAACAGGATGCGCTCGCCGGCGCGGCGCTTGTCATCCAGCACCTTCCACACCCGATCCATGTAAGGCAGGATTTTGCCGGCAATCGAGGTCAGCTCATCCATGATGGTCTGATGCGCGACCTCAGGATGGCCCAGACCCTTGCGCAATGCATTGTGGTGGGTCAGCAGCCGGTCGACCTTGATCGGCAAGGTTTCTGGATCGGCCAGATCCATCACGCGAACCGCACGGCGGCCAACCTTGTCCTCATAGGCTGGCCCGATGCCGCGGCGCGTGGTGCCGATCTTGGTTCCTGAATTTGACGCCGCGTCTTCGCGGAACCCGTCCAGTTCGCGGTGCAGCGACAGGATCAGCGTCGTGTTTTCAGCGATCTTCAACACGTCTGGCGTAATCGACAGGCCCTGCGCTTCCAGTTTGGCGCATTCGGCCGCAAACGCATGCGGATCAAACACGACGCCATTGCCGATGATCGACAGTTTTTGGCGCACGATGCCGGACGGCAGCAGCGACAGCTTGTAGACCACGCCGTCGACCACCAGCGTATGGCCTGCATTGTGACCGCCCTGGAAACGCACCACGACATCGGCGCGCTCTGAAAGCCAGTCAACAATCTTGCCCTTGCCCTCGTCGCCCCACTGCGAGCCGACGACCACCACATTCGTCATCTGAAATGTCCCGTTCCGCGCAGTCGCGCTGATGTGAAGTTGCGCGTCTCTATAGCGTCACAGTCACCGTCGCGCGACACCTGATTGCCCCCAGAACGCCAGGCGCGGCGCATTTTCGCATGTTTGCACATTTACTTCGGGTGCCGAGCGCCATAACCGGCGGTCTGAGCCTGATCGGGCTCCAGGGATTCCCTCATGGATCGAACACACCGCGACGCATATCTGGTCTTGATTGCCACCACGCTTCTGTGGGGCGGCAACGCTATCGCCGGAAAGCTGGCTGTCGGCCACATTTCACCGATGTTGCTCACCAGCGCACGCTGGTTGTTTGCGGCAGCTATCCTGCTGGCCATCGGCTGGAAAAACCTGCGATCAGACTGGCAAACGGTGAAGCAGAACTGGGTGATCCTCGCTACACTTGGCGCCGTTGGGTTCGCTGTCTTCAACATCGCTCTCTACACCGCGCTCAACTACACAACGGCCATCAACGTCTCGATTGAGCAGGCCGGCATTCCGATGTTGATCTTCCTGCTCAATTTTCTGTTTTTTCGCCTTAAAGCGACCTGGGCGCAGATCGTTGGATTGATCCTGTCGATTGCCGGCATTGTTGTTGCCGCAAGCCACGGCGATCCTGCCCGGCTGCTATCCCTTGACCTGAATTTTGGCGACGCGATCATGCTGGCCGCAGCCATCGTCTATGCAGGGTATAGCGTCCTGCTGCGCTTCAAACCGGCCATCCACTGGCACAGCCTGATGATTGCACTATGCTTTTCGGCATTCGTGTTTTCGCTGCCGTTCACCATTGCCGAGTTTTCGCTAGGCGCAGGCATCATGCCAGATGCGCGCGGCTGGGCCATCCTCGCCTATGTGACGATCGGTCCATCAATCGTGGCGCAAATCTTCTACATTCGCGGCATTGAATTGATTGGCGCCAACCGTGCCGGACTGTTCATCAACCTGGTGCCCATCTTCGGCACACTGCTGTCTATCCTGCTGCTGGGCGAGCGTTTTCAGGCTTACCACGCCGTTGCCCTGGCGCTGACATTTGGCGGCATCTGGCTGGCTGAACAAAGCGGGCGGCACGACAGAAACGCACCGCCCGCCGAGTAAGCCGAAATCATTCGAGCCAAAATTGTGTCGCGCGCGACAGACCCTACGCCGCAACCTCCAGGCGAGCCGGCACTTGCACCAGATCGTCAGCTACGGCCAGCGCAGGTGCGCTCAGGGTCATGTCGCCAGCTGAAATGTCCATCTCTGCCGGCTTGGCTCTGATCGCCATCACCGACTTGTTCAGGCCAGCAAAACGCTCGAACTGAACCTCACCGTCGGGAAAGAACCGCCGCATCTGGCGTGCGCCAATCATATCATGGTGCTTGATGACGGTCTTTGCTTCGTCCCGGTCTGGCACCTTGTCGAAAAAGCCGACAGCAAACCGGCGAATGATCGCGACCCGCAGAAACGCCGGCAGATACTGGAACGCCGGCAGACGAAAATGCGGCTCAAACGGAAACCAGTAGTTCGGCGTCTGGACGAAATATCGCGGAGCCAGCCGCCGGACATTGTCGGCAAAGGCCATCATTCGGTCACGCCCGACATGCTCGATTACCGAATTGGAATGCACCAGATCGAACCGGCGATCACCGCAGAGCTGCTGATCGGTCGCATCGCCACCGATCGACTCGAACAGAACTCGGTCATTGATCTGCTCAGCTTCGAGATTGACCAGTGTGATGTGCAATCTATGCCTGTTCCGGCGGATGAAGTCGCCACCGACACGCCAGTATTTTTCCGTGCCGCCAACATCGAGGATCGCACACTCGCCTTTCTCCTCAAGGACCGTCTCGATGAGTTGCTGGATGTGCGTAAAGCGCCTGGCGCGAAAGCTGAATTCGATGCTGCTCTTGTTGGACAGCGGGTCATATTTCTCAGACCTGGCGGCCGGAGCGAAAAAATCGGAAATAAGATCAAAAATTGCCATGAATGAAAGCCGGGCTTGATGTGGGGACCATCTCAAAGCGGCAAAATACTATTCGTTTTGGGTTCGTAAACGGAAAAGCTCCAGCAACCTTAATCGGCAAAAATTGAATGAAATTAGACACCGTCGAAGCAAAAACGGCGCATCGAGAGACGCGCCGCTTTCACAATTCTTACATTGAGATACCCGGGTATTTTGAAGAATTTCCCCAGAAAGAGCGCCCTGACTCAATATCCAACGTCAAATTGCAAAGGCTTGGCCGATGCAATCTTTGAATTTTCACGCAACTTCTTCAACACAGTATCCGGAATACGTTCATCCAGATACAGCAGCGCGATAGCATCCCCACCGGCCTTGTCGCGGCCAAGCTGGAAATTTGCGATGTTCACGCCACTCTCGCCCATAACTGTGCCTAGCAGGCCAATGATGCCTGGAACGTCCTTGTTGGTCGTGTAGAGCATGTGCTGGCCAACTTCCGCATCGAGATTGATGCCCTTGATCTGGATGAAGCGCGGCTTGTGGTCGGAGAACACCGTGCCGGCGATTGAGCGAGTCTGCTTCTCCGTCGTCACCGTCAGCTTGATATAGCCGTCGAACACACCGGATTTGTCGCGTTTCACTTCGGAAACGATGATGCCGCGCTCCTTCACCATGATCGGCGCCGACACCATGTTGACATCCGACACTTGCGGCCGGATCAGACCGGCAAGGGCGGCGCTCATCAGTGCGCGCGTATTCATCGTCGCCGTCGCACCGTCGAACAGCACTTCAACCGACTTGATCGGCTCATCGGTCACCTGGCCGACAAACGCACCCAGCACTTCCGCCAATTTGACGAAAGGCTTGAGCGTCGGCGCTTCCTCGGCCGAGATCGACGGCATGTTGATCGCATTGGTGACCGCGCCCTTGATGAGATAGTCGGCCATCTGCTCGGCGACCTGCAAAGCTACGTTTTCCTGCGCTTCAGACGTCGACGCACCCAGATGCGGCGTGGCGATGACATTTTCCATGCCGAAGAACGGGCTTTCGGTCGCCGGTTCGGTTTCGAATACGTCAAGTGCTGCACCCGCCACCTTGCCGCTCTTCAGTCCTTCCAGCAGATCAGCTTCAACGATCAGGCCGCCGCGTGCGCAATTGATGATCCGCACGCCCTTCTTCATCTTGGCGATAGCTGCCGCGTCGATGATGTTGCGGGTCTTGTCGGTCAGCGGTGTGTGCAGGGTAATGAAATCAGCCCGCGCCAGAAGTTCGTCCAGTTCGACCTTTTCGATGCCCAGTTCCTGCGCGCGCTGTTCCGACAGGAACGGGTCATACGCCACCACATGCATCTTCAGCCCGACGCCGCGCACAGCAACGATCGACCCGATATTGCCAGCACCAATGATGCCGAGCGTCTTGCCGGTCACCTCGACGCCCATAAAGCGGTTCTTTTCCCACTTGCCGTCATGGGTTGACTTGTTGGCTTCCGGCAGTTCGCGCGCCAGTGCAAACATCAGCGCGATTGCATGTTCGGCCGTCGTGATCGAATTGCCGAACGGCGTGTTCATCACGATGATACCCTTGCGGCTCGCGGCGGGAATATCGACATTGTCGACGCCGATACCAGCCCGGCCGACGACCTTGAGATTGGTCGCCGCATTGATAAGCTTTTCGGTGACCTTCGTCGCCGAGCGGATAGCAAGGCCATCATACTGGCTGATCACCTCTGCCAGCTTGTCCTTGTCCTTGCCCAGATCAGGCAAATAGTCGACCTCGACACCACGATCCTTGAAGATCTGCACGGCGGTGGGGGAGAGTTTGTCGGAAACGAGAACGCGGGGTTTCATTGGATTGCTCCTGAATCACCCTCCCCTTGAGGGGGAGGGTCGGACCGCAGGTCCGGGTGGGATGAATTTCTTGTTTGAAGGGATGGGGTCGACACCCCACCCCGATGCTTCGCATCGACCCTCCCCCCAAGGGGAGGCTAACCGGCACCTACGCAGCCGCCTTGAGCGCGGCCTTCTGGTTTGCAAAGGCCCAGTCGAGCCAGGGCAGCAGTGCCTCGACGTCTGCCGTCTCTACAGTCGCGCCGCACCAGATACGCAGGCCAGCCGGCGCATCTCGATAGTGGCCGATGTCATAGGCAACGCCAGCCTTGTCGAGCGCCGAGACAATGCCCTTGGCAAACGCTTCCTGGCCCTTGGCGTCGAGCGCGGTGATTTCGGGATCAACGATCTGCAGGCACACAGACGTATTGGAGCGCGTCGCAGGATCGACCGCCAGATTGGCGAGCCAACCGGACTTGTCGACAAAGTGGTTGATCGCGGCTGCATTGGCGTTGGCGCGCGCAACCAGCGTATCAAGTCCACCTATGTTTTTCGCCCAGTTCAGCGCATCGAGATAGTCCTCGACGCAAAGCATTGATGGCGTGTTGATCGTCTCGCCCTTGAAGACGCCTTCGATCAGCTTGCCGCCGGAGGTGAGACGGAAGATTTTTGGCAGCGGCCAGGCCGGCTTGTAGCTTTCCAGCCGCTCGACGGCCCGCGGCGACAGGATCAGCATGCCGTGCGCGCCCTCGCCGCCCAGTACCTTCTGCCAGGAGAAGGTGACGACATCGAGCTTTTCGAAATCGAGGCGCTGTGCGAACGCCGCCGAAGTGGCGTCACAGATCGTCAGACCCTTGCGATCGGCGGGGATGAAGTCGCCATTGGCGACGCGCACCCCCGAGGTCGTGCCGTTCCAGGTGAACACAACATCTCGATCGAAATCGACCTGAGCCAGATCAGGCAGTTCGCCATAAGGCGCTTCAAATGTGCGCACATCGGCAAGCTTCAGCTGCTTGACCACATCGGTCACCCAGCCGGAGCCAAACGATTCCCAAGCGACCATATCGACGCCGCGCTGACCGAGCAGTGACCACAGCGCCATTTCGACCGCGCCCGTGTCGGAGGCCGGCACGATGCCGATCCGGTAGTCGGCTGGAACCTGGAGCACCTCGCGCGTCAGCTCAATAGCGAGCGCCAGCTTGTCCTTGCCGATCTTGGCGCGGTGCGAGCGGCCAAGTGCTGCATTGGCGAGCGCATCGAGCGACCAGCCAGGCCGTTTCGCGCATGGTCCAGAGGAAAAATTGGGATTTGCCGGACGCAATTCCGGCGTAGCGACGCTTGTCGTCATCGTGATCTATCCTTCCAGATAGTTAGCCCGCTCGTTGGGGAGGGGTGGCCCAAGGACGGCGATATTGGAAGGTGTGTGGTTCGTCAAGAGCCAGAGCGATTCCTAAACGGAAATGGGCGGACCAAGGCCCGCCCATCACGAATTTCAAGTTTTGCCGGTTCTACCACAAGGCGTAGCGCAGACCGACCTTGACCTGATGATAGTCAAGACCCTTGTGCCAGCGGAATGTCTGGTCCGAATCGTAGCTGACCCATTTAGCTGTTGGCGTCGACATAAATTCGTAGCCGACGTCGAGCTTCAGGTTCTGTGACAACTGGTAAGCCACGCCCGCAGCCAGCGAATAGTTGAAGTTAAATCCACCGACAGAATCCCGCACGCCACGATAGTCAAGCACGTCGTCGCAACGGAAAGTCGGCGTATCGACACAGTGTTTTTCGTTCACGGTCCGTTGCGACTTCGTATAGGTCAAACCCATTCCGGCGCCGACATATGGGGTGAAACCGGCAAATGTTCCCAGGTCGACAAAACCGGCGGCCGACACTGCATATGCCTTGTTGCGAGCCGAGTTGGACACATCGCAAGGCGCAGTTTCATCGGGATATTCGATAACAGTGTCGCCGACCGCCCGGAGCCCGGTGCCTTCGCACCGGCCAACAACGCTCGACGACGATTCATTCGTTGGCAACATGGAGAGGTTGAGTTCGCTGCGCAGGTAGGAATTGAATTGATAACCCATACCGATAGAGCCAGTCAGCAGGCTGGCGTTGTCACGATATTCACCAGGTGTGCCGACCGGCGAGGTGTAGGACGAGTAACGATGTGCGAACGGCTTGTTGATCGCATAGCCAACGTCGCCGCGCAGATACCATCCGGTGCCAACCTCGACTGGCACAAACTCATCGACGTCCTCAGGAGCATCGATCACCAGAGGCGGATCATAATCAGCCGCTATGGCTGGCGCCGCCCAGGCGACGGAAGCAAGAAGACATGGGAATACCATGCGCGCGATCAGTTTCATTAGTCCCAACTCCACTACAGATCGAAGCGGTGTTTCGCTTCGGACTACATTGAACTCAGTGTTAACCATGAAGGTTAAATGGCGGTTAAGCATGATTGGCCAAATGAAAAATCTGTTTGGAAACTGCTGGCAAAAACAAAACCGCCCGGCTTGCACCGGGCGGTTCGCTGACAATTTGCTGCTGATGGATTATTTGTAGATTGGTGGCTCAAGCGGCTCAGGCTGGTATGCGACGCGCTCGGGAGCGCATTCTGTCGCGCCGCCGAACTGGTAGCGCAGGCCTGCGCGGCCTTCGTGGATGTTGATGCCCTTGTCGAAACCAGGACCATTGCCAGCCGCCAGATCGAACATTGCACCGCCTTCAATACGGCGATAGCGATAACCAGCGTCAAGCTTGAGCTTTTCGGTCAGGCAGTAGGATGCACCAGCCATGAGGGCATAGGTGAAGCGCCAATTTGCCTTGCCGCCATGGGTGACTGGCAAATCGCAATTGGCCGGATTCGCCTCTTCACAAGCGGTATTGATCAGATTGCCCCACTTGACACGCGTTCCGCCGATACCAGCGCCGACATAGGGCGTAATGCCTTGCCAGGTGCCGAGGTCGACATATGCGTTCGCCAGCAAGCTCCAGCCCGAGAAGCTGGAAACGTCGTTGGAAACACAATTGGCAGCGACACCGCAAGCACCGCGGGTCGAGGCGAGGAAATCGGTCTTGCCGATATGATCAAGCGTCAAGTCGGTGCGCAGATATCTGGTGACCTGGTAGCCGACGCCAACGCCTCCTGTCCAAGTGTTATTCAAGCTGCCGGACGTGAAGCTGTTCATTCCGGGGCCAGGGGTCATGTAGTCACCGCCGCGGAAGTCGGCCGATGCGTAGCCGACATCGCCACGGATGTACCATCCGCCGAAATCCTGCGCCGGTTCTTCATAGACCGCAACCGGTGCTGGAGGCGCCGGATCGACAACCGGAGGCTCATACATGTCGGCCGCCATGGCCGGGATCGACACGGATGCAAGAAGCGCCGCGCCGAAAAACGCAGTCGGGAATTTCGCGTTCATAATCATTACCCTCTCACCCGGCACTATATCAACCGGCTGTGCTTGAACTCAGGTGTGGATAATGAATTGCAAAGGTTAAAGTGCACTTAACCCAGAAATTTAACTACGAATCGAGATTCCAGTCAGGCGCAATACACAAAGAAAGGCGGCTCGAAGGCCGCCTTTCTGACTTCAGAATGGTGATTGGAAGCCCTGTCAGGCTGCCGTGCGCATTGACGAAATAGCGTCAACTATCTCGTCGACAACGGTTTCGACCAGCACCTTATCGTCAGCTTCCGCCATCACCCTGATAAGTGGTTCCGTGCCTGATGGACGGATGACAAGGCGGCCAGCGGGCCCCAGCTTGCCGCGCGAGTGCTCAATCAGCTTCTTCACCGGCTCACTCTCGAGCGGCTTGCCGCCAGTGAAGCGAACGTTTTTCAGCACCTGCGGCACCGGGTCGAATTTGCGGCAGACCTCACTGGCCGGCTTGCCGGCACGTTTGATGCAGGCAAGCACCTGCAGCGCGGACACAAGCCCGTCGCCGGTGGTCGAAAAATCAGAAAGCACTGTGTGCCCGGACTGTTCGCCTCCGACATTGAAACCGTGGGTGCGCATGTGTTCGACTACATAGCGGTCACCCACTTTGGTGCGGTGCAACGACAAGCCAAGATCACTCATATGACGTTCAAGTCCCAGATTGGACATAACGGTCGCCACAACACCGCCGCCGGCCAGACGACCGTTCTCGTGCCAGGATTCGCCGATCAGCGCCAGAATCTGGTCGCCGTCGATCATGGTGCCGTTCTCGTCGACAATCAGCATCCGGTCCGCGTCACCGTCGAGCGCAATGCCAACGTCTGCGCGCACTTCATGCACTTTCTTGGACAGCGCCATCGGGTGTGTAGAGCCGACATCCTGGTTGATATTCGTGCCGTTGGGTTCAACACCAATGGTCACAACATCAGCGCCGAGTTCCCACAAGGCAGCCGGAGCAACCTTGTAGGCGGCGCCATTAGCGCAATCGATCACCACCCGCATCCCAGACAGCGTCATTGAACGCGGCAGGGTCCGCTTTGCGAATTCAATGTATCGGTCATGGACACCGTCGATACGTTTCGCCCGGCCCAGCGAATCCGAGCCGACCAGATGTGACGACAGATCAGAATCGAGCAACTGCTCGATCCGCAGCTCGATTTCATCCGACAATTTGTAACCGTCCGGACCAAACAGCTTGATGCCATTATCGTAGTAAGGGTTGTGCGAGGCCGAGATCATCACACCGATGTCGGCGCGAAGCGACCGGGCAAGCATCGCCACAGCAGGAGTGGGTACCGGACCAAGCAGGAATACGTCCATGCCGGCGGCACAAAAACCTGCCACCATCGCGTTCTCGATCATATAGCCCGACAGACGTGTGTCCTTGCCGATCACAACACGATGGCGGTGCGAGCCGCGCTGAAATGACATGCCGGCAGCCATGCCCACCTTCATCGCCACTTCTGCGGTCATTGGAAAGCTGTTTGCGCGGCCACGGATACCATCCGTGCCAAAATATCGTCTGGACATTGGAACTCCACGCCCCGGAACTGCTTCGTTTTCTTGCCAGTGTTCTGCCACATTGCACAAAAGAACAGGATCACATTATATGATCGCGTGTAACTGTGAGCCCGCAGTCGAACTGCAGCAGATTGCATCAAGCCTGGTTAAGTTCTTGATAGCAAAAGTAGTTAACAGCTTGCTGAGGAATTGAACGATCTCAGGGCAAGGCTTCAACCCAGGCGCGAAGCAGCGCTACGGCAGAGGCATCTGGCTGGCTCCGCCCCAGTTCTGGCATCATCAAACCAGGCTCAGTACTTTCAACCCTGAAGAGCAGAATTGAATTTTCCGGGTTGCCGGGATCGATGTCATACGTCCGGCCGCCACTGCCGCGGCCAGCGGCAACCGGGCGCTTGCGGATACCCAGAGCCACGGGATCTTGCTCGCCATAGGTCAGGAACAGGCCGGAATTGCTGGCCGGACCTTCCCGCCGGTGACAATGGGCGCAGTTGACGTCGAGCCAGGCGCGCGCCCGCGCATCGATTGATGCGGTCTCATCCGACCAGTCAGGAACAGCGGGCGCAGCTGCTGCATCGGGAGCACCGGTCAGGATACCGGCCTGCGTCCAGTGCGCGAGCTGGTTGGCCGCACCGCCCGCATAGGCAAAATCCTTGTTCAGATTGCGCGCCTTGGGTCCCAGGGGCACGATCTCGCCGTTGAACGAGTGGCAACCCTTGCACTGGTTCCGGTTGGGCACGGCATAGGAAATCGACAGCGGCTTGCCGTCGAGCATGGTTTCGACCGCAACCTTTGCCCCGGCGATCTTCATCTCGGCTTCGGTTTGGTCTTCGTTCCACAGATAGGCGGCGGCAAACCAGCCGCTTTCGCGTTTCAGCAGCACGCGCGTCTCGATCAGACGCACATTTTCCTCCGGTTTCGACAAGTCGGCCGGGAAGGCAAATGTCTTGACCAGCGCCGAGCCGACCGGAAACTCAAACGCCTCGTCGGCGCTGTAGGCAGCGGAACTGCCGGCTGGCACATAGGCGAACCTGTATTTCAGCGCGTGGTCGGAAAACAACGGGGTATTCAGGTCATAGGGCACAACCCCGTCTGCCGGAACTTGTTTGCCAGCGTCAGCAAAGAACCCGAATTCCGACAGCAGCTCTGGCGGCTTGTCGGCGAGGATCGCCTGGTCCGAAACCGCAAGGGCCAATCCCGGCAACGCAAGCAGGGCAGCGGCAGCTATCGCCGGCAGCCAGCGTCCCGCCATCAGCGTCACACCCCGCCATCCTGCGGCAGCTTCACAGGCGCAGGCTCCGGCAGCGAGCCCTTGTAACCGGCGATCGCCGTGTCGGGTGCAGTCGACCATGGCAACAGCATGTTCGAGATCATCTTGAGATTGGCGAATGTCGTGCCTTCTGCCTCATCGACATAGATCTTGTTCTCAGCCGAGACCCAGGAGAAATATTCGGGGATGCGAGTGACGCCGTCCCAGACAATGTCGGGCACCGGCGTCCCTGAAATATCGGAAATCAGCTTGCCGACCTCGCCATCAGGCGACCCGCCGCCTTCGCCATAGGTATTGCCGTGCACATAGACCCCGCGCGGCACAAACATGTAATTGTCGTCGTCATAGTCGTTTGGATAGGCGGCAAGCAGCACATGGGTCGTGCCGTTCTTGTCGAAGCGGTTGCCAAACACGTGGACGTTCCGGTTGGCCATGACCATCACGCCCATGCCTTTCGGCACGATCGCAACAATATTGCCTTTCGGCGCAAAATTCGCCGTGTCGTTTTCCACCACGTCATTGTCAAACACGCGGATGTCCTGCCCGCCTTGCACAGGCAGGTTGGGCAGGTCGAAAACCAGTATGCCGCCAGTGTTATGGGTCACCGTGTTCTTGAACACGTCGGCGCGCTTGGAATTCTCGATCTCGATGCCGGCGACATTGTATTCAGCGCGGCTGTTGCGCACGATGATGTCTTCGCTCTGGCCGACATAGATGCCGGCATCCGATGCACCTGACACAAACACGCCGTCGATCAGCACATTCTTGGACGAAACCGGATAGACGCCATAGGCACCGTTGGTTTCCTTCGGGCCACCGGTCCACACCACCGACAGATTGCGGAACGTGATCTGGTCCGAACCCTTCGACTTGACGCCGTCACCCTTGGTGTCCTCGACGGCAAAGTCTTCCAGCACGACCTTGTCCGAGGTGACCAGAAAGCCCTCGCCCGCGCCGGTCTGCCCCTTGAAGG
The DNA here is from genome assembly GCA_036742015.1 of Mesorhizobium sp. Taxonomy (GTDB): domain Bacteria; phylum Pseudomonadota; class Alphaproteobacteria; order Rhizobiales; family Rhizobiaceae; genus Mesorhizobium_A. Next base: position 106,414 of record DAINRF010000002.1, read on the forward strand.
AGAGCACGGTCTGACCTGCACCGGCGCCTTGCACCTTTACATTGTCGACGTCGAGCGACAGGCCTTCGGTCAGATCGAAGCGTCCCGGGCCGATCTTGACCGCGTTACCGGGCTCTATCGTAATCAGCGCCTCCTGCAGCCGTTCAGCCGCGCCTTCGCCTGCCTCGACCAGAATGTCGGCGGCCAACGCAGTTGTTGAGCCAGCGACCATCAGCGCAAGTCCTAGTAATGACGATCTGACTATCATGTCCTGACGCCTCCCAGCGTATTTGCAACGACGATGCGCCACCCGGTTCCAGCCTGTCAATCGACGCAGGAAAACGACGGCCGCTACCTGCTTGTCTTGACTCTCCAGCACCCATCGGGTAGTCGCACACGTCCTTCGGCGTGGGCTCGTTCCGCGCCGATTGGTTTTTGAACCCCGCAGACTGAAAAAAAGACGGCCCGACGGACTAGTCCGCTGAGAGCCGACCGAACAAGCGAAAGGCAAAAAAATGTTCGCAGTCATCAAAACGGGCGGCAAGCAGTATCGCGTTGTCGCCGATCAGGAATTGAAGATCGAGAAGATCGAAGGCGCTGTTGGTGACATCATCACCATCGGCTCGGTCCTCGCACATGGCAATGGCGACGACGTCACGCTGGGCGCGCCCTTCGTCGACGGCGCATCGGTTGCCGCCGAAGTCGTGGCCCAGGGCCATGCCAAGACCGTTATCGCCTTCAAGAAGCGCCGCCGCCAGAACTCGCGCCGCCGCATTGGCCACCGCCAGTTGCTGACCACCGTCCGGATCTCCGAGATCCTGATCGGTGGCGCCAAGCCGTCGAAGGCTGCCGCCGCGAAGCCCGCAGCCAAGGCCGAGGCCGCCGCTGCGCCTTCGGCCGCCGCTCCGCTGTTCACGGCTCCGGCCGGCAAGGGCGACAAGCTGGTCGACATCAAGGGCATCGGCCCGGTCGCGGCCAAGCAGCTCGCCGAACAGGGCATCACCACCTTCAAGCAGCTTGCAGAGCTGACCGAGGCGGACATCGCCAAGATTGACGAATATATGCCATTCTCGTCGGATCAGATCCGCGACTGGCAGGGTCAGGCAAAGGAACTGGCGAAGTAATTCGCCATTCTGCCTTGAATTCGATCGCAAACGCGATCATAGACAGATCAAGCGCGCCCACGGGCGCATAGGAGTATTGAGCCATGGCACATAAGAAAGCTGGCGGTTCGTCGCGCAACGGTCGCGATTCAGAATCCAAGCGCCTCGGCGTGAAGAAGTTCGGCGGTGAATCCGTTCTCGCCGGCAACATTCTTGTTCGTCAACGCGGTACCAAGATGCACCCCGGCGTCAACGTCGGCATGGGCACCGACCACACCCTTTTTGCGCTTCAGCCAGGCGCGGTTTCGTTTGCCAAAAAAGCAAACGGCCGAACCTACGTATCGGTAAACCCGATTCAGGAAGCAGCGGAGTAGCCGGTTCCGCACCACAACACCGGCGCCCATCTCGGGAACCGGTGTCTGGACAAGCCAGAAAAAGGATCAGGGGAGATGGGTTTCCATCTCCCCTTTTTCGTTTTGGAAGTCCGCCATGCGCATACTGGTCACCAAGAGACTGACACTGAGGCCGCCCGTCGCGCTTGATGCCGACGACATCGCCGCAGGCCTGTCGAACTGGAAAGTGGCGCGAAACCTGGCGGTCGTGCCGCATCCGTATTTTCCAGCCGATGCGCTCGACTGGATCGGCGGACTGGCGTCAGAACCGGAAAATATCGTATACACGATCCATCGCGAAAAGCTGATCGGCGTCGTTTCGCTGGAAGGTGGTGGACCGGTGCCGCATCTTGGCTACTGGCTGGCCGAGGAAGCGCACGGCCATGGTTTCATGACCGAAGCCGCCGGCGCGCTGATCGATCATGCCGTTGCGACGCGCAGCATCGAAGGCATCGCCTCATCGGTCTTCATCGACAACCCCGCCTCCATGCAGGTGCAGAAGAAGCTTGGTTTCAGGACAACCGGCCTGACCCAGACCTACTGCCGGGCACGTGATGCGATGGTTGATGCGTTGACGACGCGCCTCGACGCGGCCGCATGGACAAGCCATGCGCCGGCGCTCGAGCGCGCAGCGGCGTGATGGACGAGGGAGACGGGGACAATGATTGCAGAATCCGAAGTCGATGACGAATTATCCCGCATCAACTGCCCGGTCCTGGTGACACAGCGGCTGGTCATGCGCCAGCCGCATGCCGACGACATCGAGGACCTGGCGCGGCTGGCCAACAACCGGCGCGTTGCCGACATGCTCACGCGCATGCCACATCCCTATGGCGAGGCCGAGGCGCGTGCCTTCATCGAGTTCGCCTCCGACCCCGAGCGCGGCGAGACTGTTTACGCCATGACTGTCGTGGCCACAGGCGAATTCATCGGTTGTGCGGGCCTGCGGCCCGTGCATGGCGGCTACGACCTTGGCTACTGGATCGGCCAGTCACACTGGGGCAAGGGTTATGCAACCGAGGCGGCGCATGCCCTTGTTGATCTTGCGTTCCGTGCATCCAGCGCGGACAGCCTGACGGCAACCTGCCGGGTGACCAATACCGCCTCGCAGCGGGTGATCCACAAGTGCGGTTTCCAGTATTGTGGCCAGGGCATGCTGAACTCGATTGCCGCCGGACAGGTGACCGTGGTTCGCTACCGGCTCGACCGCAAGACCTGGATCGGCTTGCGCAGCTGGCACCGGTCATAGTGAAATTGAACGACGGCCCTTTGCGGCAGGGCCGCCGCCGTGTAACGAGCAAACGATGAAATTTCTCGATCAGGCCAAAGTCTACATCAGGTCCGGAAACGGCGGTGCCGGCGCGGTATCGTTCCGGCGTGAAAAGTTCATCGAGTTTGGTGGACCGGACGGCGGCGATGGCGGTCGTGGCGGCGATGTCTGGCTGGAGGTCGTCAACGGCCTCAACACGCTGATCGACTATCGCTATCAGCAGCATTTTCGCGCCAAGACCGGCATGCATGGGATGGGCCGCGACCAGGCCGGCGGCAAGGGCGCAGACATTGTGATGAAAGTGCCGCCTGGTACCCAGGTCTATGAAGAAGACAACGAAACGCTGATCTGCGATCTGACCGAAGTTGGCGAACGCTATCTGCTGGCCAAGGGCGGCAATGGCGGCTTTGGCAATGCCCATTTCAAGACCTCGACCAATCAGGCGCCGCGTCGCGCCAATCCCGGCCAGGACGGCATCGAGAAGACCATCTGGCTCCGGCTGAAACTGATCGCCGACGCAGGCGTCGTCGGCCTGCCGAATGCGGGTAAATCCACCTTCCTCGCCTCCGTGACGGCAGCCAAGCCAAAGATCGCCGACTATCCGTTCACGACTCTGCACCCGGGCTTGGGCGTGGCGCGCATCGACGCGCGCGAGTTTGTCATTGCCGACATTCCGGGTCTCATCGAAGGCGCGCATGAAGGCGTTGGCATCGGCGACCGGTTCCTCGGCCATGTCGAGCGCACGCGCGTTCTGCTTCATCTGGTGTCTGCGCAGGACGACAACCCCGGCAAGGCCTACAAGACGGTGCGCCGCGAACTGGAAGCCTATGGCGAAGGTCTGGCCGAAAAGCCCGAGATCGTCGCGCTGTCGCAGATCGATACGGTCGACCCGGCCGAGCGAAAGAAGAAGGCAGCAAGCCTGAAACGCGCCGCCGGCAAGGAGCCAATGATGCTGTCGGCGGTGACGCGTGAAGGCGTTGAAGCGGTGCTGCGCGCCATGATGCGCGATGTTGAAGAGGCCCGCCAGGCAGACGAGCCGGAAAAGCCCGACGAGCGCTGGCAGACATGAGCCGCGCGCTTTCCTCCTACAAGCGGATCACCGTCAAGATCGGCTCCGCGACGCTGGTCGACCGCACCGCCGGGGTCAAACGCGACTGGCTGGCCTCGCTGGTGGCTGACATCGCCGGATTGGCTGCGCGCGGCGTCGAGATCATGGTCGTCTCATCGGGCGCCATCGCGCTTGGCCGCACGATCCTGGGCCTGAAGGCGAAGTCGCTGCGGCTGGAGGAAAGCCAGGCGGCGGCGGCTGTCGGCCAGATTGCGCTTGCCACCGCATGGTCCGACGAACTGGCGCGCCATGGGCTGAAATCAGGCCAGATCCTGCTGACGCTGGGCGACACCGAGGAGCGGCGGCGCTATCTCAATGCCCGCGCTACGATTTCCACGATGCTCGGCCTCAAGGTCGTGCCGGTCATCAACGAGAATGACACGGTGGCCACGACCGAAATCCGCTATGGCGACAATGACCGGCTGGCCGCACGCGTCGCCACCATGGCGGGCTCCGATCTGCTGGTGCTGTTGTCCGACATTGACGGGCTTTACACCGCGCCGCCTGCGAAGGACCCGGACGCCGAGTTCATTTCGCGGGTCGAGGCGATTACGCCCGCCATCGAGGCAATGGCCGGCGGGGCGGCGTCGGAACTGTCGCGCGGCGGCATGCGCACAAAAATCGACGCCGGCAAGATCGCCACAGCTGCGGGCGCGGCGATGATCATCACGCAAGGTGCGCGGCTGAACCCGCTGGCCGCAATTGATGCGGGCGAGCGCCACACCTGGTTTGCGCCGTCCGGCCGCCCGGTCAAAGGCTTCAAGACCTGGATCGCCGGCAATCTGGAGCCGGCAGGCCGGCTGACCGTCGATGCGGGCGCCGTCGGCGCGCTGAAATCAGGTAAATCGCTGCTGGCAGCCGGCGTGCGCAATGTGGAAGGCAATTTTGCCCGCGGCGACACGGTGGCGATCATCGATCCCGACGGCGGCGAAGTGGCGCGTGGCCTTGTCGCCTATGACGCAGCCGACGCGATCCGGATTGCCGGGAAAAAATCGACCGAGATCGAGGCAGTATTGGGTTACCAGGCCCGCGCCGCCATGGTGCATCGCGACGATCTGGCGATGTCGCGCGCCACGCCGCCAGGCGCACCGGCTTGAGGCCGGCCAGCCGCCGCTCATTGCAGCGACGGCTTCACACCTCTACATCTAGCCAACCGCCACCGATGGAGATCGGACATGCTGACCAAGACCGGTAACACCGACACTGCAACCCTGATGGCCGAAATCGGTCGCAAGGCGCGTGCGGCGCTGCGCCCGCTTGGTCTGGTCCCGGCTGAGAAGAAAAGCGCAGCATTGATTGCCATGGCTGATGCGATTGAGCGTGACACGCAAGCCATCCTCGACGCCAACGCCATCGACATGGCCAATGGCGAGGAAGCCGGTCTGACATCGGCCATGCTCGACCGGCTCAAGCTGACGCCTGCGCGCATCAAGGGCGTTGCCGATGGCGTGCGCGCCATTGCCGCCCTGCCCGATCCGGTCGGCGAGGTAACAGCCGCATGGGACCGCCCCAACGGCCTGCATATCGAGCGCGTGCGCACGCCGCTCGGCGTCATCGGCGTGATCTATGAAAGCCGCCCCAATGTGACAGCGGACGCCGGTGCGCTCTGCGTCAAGGCGGGCAACGCCGTCATCCTGCGCGGCGGTTCGGATTCGCTCAATTCCTCGCTCGCCATCCATGCGTGCATGGTCGAAGGCTTGCGCGCCGGCGGCCTGCCGGAAGACGCGATCCAGCTTGTGCCGACGACCGACCGCGCCGCCGTTGGCGAAATGCTGAAGGGTCTTGGCGGCAATCTCGACGTCATCATTCCGCGCGGCGGCAAGAGCCTGGTCGAGCGGGTGCAGACCGAGGCGCGCGTGCCGGTCTTCGCCCACCTTGAAGGCATCGTGCATCTCTATGTCGACAAGTCCGCTGACCTCGACATGGCTGTGAACATCGCGGTCAACGCCAAGATGCGCCGCACCGGCATCTGCGGCGCGACGGAAACGCTGCTCGTCGACCGCGCGATTGCGCCGACCCATCTTGCCCCCCTGCTCGACGGGCTGGCCAAGGCCGGATGCGAAGTGCGCGCCTCAGACGAGGTGCGCAAGGCCTGGCCCGCTGCAAAGGCGGCAAACGACGCTGACTGGTCAACCGAATATCTCGACGCGATCATTTCGGTGAAACTGGTCGACGGCGTGTCGGACGCAATTGACCATATCGAGACCCATTCCTCGCACCATACCGAAGGGGTCGTCGCCGAGGATCCGGCAGTGGTTGAGCGGTTCTTCAACGAGATCGACTCGGCCATCCTGCTGCATAACGCCTCGACGCAGTTTGCCGATGGCGGCGAGTTCGGCATGGGCGCCGAGATCGGCATCGCGACAGGCCGCATGCATGCGCGCGGACCGGTCGGCGTCGAACAGCTGACCTCTTTCAAATATCGCGTGCGCGGCAACGGCCAGGTTCGGCCCGGTTGATTGCGGGGCCGTCAGATTGTGTTAGATTGTGCACATGAGCACACAATCTGAGACCGTAACCGTTCGCCTTGCCCCTGAAACCAAGGCACGCCTCGAAGAACTGGCGGTCGAGACACGCCGGACAAAATCGTTCCTCGCGGGCGAGGCTATCGCCAGCTATGTCGAGCGCGAGCTGGCGATTGTCGAAGGCATCAAACGCGGCATTGCCGACGTGGAAGCCGGTCGGGTCATACCGCATGAAGAGGCGATGCGAAGGCTGAGAGCAACGATCGAACGGGTCGCTAGCCAGCGTGCTCAACCAGATTGATGCGACAGGTCGTCTGGTCGACTGACGCGCTGGACGATCTTGATGCCGTCATCGAATACATCGCCTTCGACAGCCCCAAATCGGCATCCCTTGTTGTTGATCGAATTGAAACCGCCGCGGACCTGCTTGCAGAGGTTCCTGCTGGACGTCCGGGCCGGGTCGCTGGAACCTACGAGAAGCTGGTGTTGAGAACCCCTTACATCATGACATATCGGCTGACCGATACGGCCTTGACGATTGTCCGCATCATCCACGCTTCGCGCGACTGGCCAGACAATGAATTGCCCGGCGAATGAACCAAGCCCAAGCCCCCGCCCACTATCTCCGCATGCCCTATGTCGAGCGTGGCATGCAGGTCGGCCTGTTTGGCGGCTCGTTCAATCCGCCCCACGCCGGCCATGTGCTGGTGGCAGAGATCGCCATGCGGCGGCTCGACCTCGACCAGCTCTGGTGGATCGTCACGCCGGGCAATCCGCTGAAAAGCACCCGCGAGCTGAAGCCGCTCGCCGAACGCATCAGGCTGTCGGAAGAGATCACGCCGGACCCGCGCATCAAGGTCACAGCCTTCGAGGCCGCGCATCATATGCGCTACACCGCCGACACGCTGGCGCTGGTCAAGGCAAAAAACCCGGGCGTTGACTTTGTCTGGATCATGGGCGCCGACAGCCTGCGCGATTTTCACCGCTGGCAGCGCTGGCGCGAGATTGCCATGACATTCCCCATCGCTGTCATCGACCGTCCCGGCGCGACGCTGTCGTTCCTGTCGTCTGCTGTTGCAAAGACGTTTGACTACGCCCGCATTGACGAACAATTCGCTTCTCGTCTTGCCAGCACCCCGGCCCCGGCCTGGACCTTTATCCACGGTCCACGCTCCACGCTGTCATCCTCTGCTATCCGCGCCGGTCTGGCAAAGGGCTGAACCGCACACAGGCCACCGCCGCATGTCGCTTTTGACGCGGCAAACCGTAATCGGGCAGCGCACATTGGGGCCATGACAAGCCTTGACGAAAAACTGGATTCGAGCGCCGCGCCGCTGATTGGCGTCGCCGGCGTCATCGTCGCCATGGCACTGGTCGCCATCGGCAACGGGCTTATGTATGTTTACGTTCCTGTGCGCCTTGGCGCAGAAGGCTATGCACCCGCCTGGGCTGGATCGATCCTCACCGGCCTGTCGGCCGGTGGCCTGGCCGGATGTCTTCTCACCGGCTGGCTGGTGCGGCGCGTCGGCCACGCCCGCGCCTATATGGTTTTTTCGACGCTTGTCATCCTGTCTCACCTGGCGATTGCGGCGGTCGTCGATCCGCTCGTCTGGGTCACCGGCCGCGCACTCTACGGCTTTGCCGTGTGCGGACTATTTATTGTCGCCCAGAGCTGGCTGAACGACGCGGTGGCCAACAACATTCGCGGCCGCGTCATGGCGGTGTTCTATGTCGCCTATATTGTCTGCCTCGGCCTTGGCTCGTATCTGCTCGCCTTCGTAAACCTCGGCGACGGATCGGCGCCGCTGTTGTGCATCCTGTTTGCGGCGCTTTCGATCTTGCCGGTCGGCCTCACCCGCCTGCCGCAACCGCCGCCGCCTGCCGGCGCGTCGGTCGCCATCCGTGACGCATGGCGCATTTCACCCGTCGCAGTGGCGGGCATGCTCGCCGTCGGCGGCCTGTCGATGATGATTTCTGGGTTTGCGCCGATCCACGCAACCGCAATCGGTTACGACCAGCAGGCTGTTGCAACCTTGATGTTCGCTATGCCGCTTGGCACCATTGTGTTCCAGTTGCCATTCGGCTGGGCGTCAGATCGAACAGACCGCCGCTATGTACTGTTGGCTGCATCGGCTCTGGTAGCGGTCGCGGGCATATTCGCCTGGAGGTTCGATGGCGCTGCCTTGCCACTGATGATCGCCATCTACCTCATCATGGGCGGCGCTTCGGACTCGATCTATTCCCTTTCAAACGCCCATGCAGCAGACCGTGCCGCGAAAGACGAGCTCGTCACCCTGTCCGGCACTCTGTTGTTCCTGTGGTCGGTATCAGGCTTCATTGCACCGGGCGTCGGCACGATGCTGACTGCGATCTACGGGACACAGGTTTTCATCCCGATGTCGATTACGATCGCGGTCGTCTTCTGTGCCTTTGTCATCTGGCGCACCACCCAAACCCGCGCCGTACCGGCCAGCGAAACTGGCGGCTTCATCCCTATTTCTGCTCAGACTCCGCTTCCTGTGGACCCGCAAGAGCCGGATCGACCGGGGTGACATTGCGGTAGACCACTTCCTGCTGCGGGAACGGGATCGAGATGCCGCGCTCGTCAAACGCGATCTTGGCGCGCTTCGTCATCTCGACCTTGGTCGACAGGAAATTCTTGTCGGACGTCCAGTAACGGAGCGTCACTGCAACGGCGCTGTCGCCCAGTGCATCGACATAAACTTGAGGCGCAGGCGCACGCATCACCCGGTTATCGCCATCTGCCAGTTCCGCCAGCGTCGTCTGCGCCAGATCGATATCGTCATTGTAGCCAATTCCGATGGTCAGGTCGTTGCGGCGCACGCCGTTGCGGTTGAAATTGCGCACCGGCTGGTTCCACAGCGTCGAATTGGGCGCCATAATGTAGATGCCATCGACCGCGCGCAGCCTTGACGCAAACAGGCCGATCTCCTCGACAGTGCCCGCAACGCCACCAACCTCGACATATTCGCCAACGCGAAATGGCCTGAGCGCCAGCAGCATGATGCCAGCGGCAATGTTCTGCAGCGTGCCCTGCAACGCCAGACCGACCGCCAGGCCAATTGCGCCGATAGCCGCAATGATCGACGCGGTCTGCACGCCGAACTGGCCGAGCACCATCACGAAGAACAGCACCAGCACAACGTAGCGAGCAATCTTGGAGAAGAATTGTCCTAGCGTCTCGTCGATGCCCCGGATGCGGGACAGTGCAGACTTGATCGAACGCTCGATCAGACCGGCAAGGAAATAGCCGAGGATCAGCAGCAGCACCGCACCGATGACCGAAAAGGAGTAGGAAATCAGAAGACCGCTGATCGAGGCAATAGCAGTCTGAATGCTCGACATGGTCGAGCTGACGTCAACATTCATGGAAAATCCTGGAAGAATTGAATGGAAAGAAATGAAATCGTTTCATAGAGCCTTCGTTCCAACATTTCCAGATTTGGCGCCCTGTCTTGAAACTGCAGGCAGACTCTGCCTATCTATATGCGCGAATAAGGTTCGCGCGGGGCGAACCCATCCCTTTGGTCCCGCATGGAAAGGAACGACACTGAGAACCGAACTGCGGAAGAAGGCCGACCCTGTGCCTTCGCCGGTCGAGACCAGCGCCGAAGGCGCGTCTGCGATCCTGAACCAGGTCCTTGCCAGTCTTGATGACTCAAAGGCCGAAAACATCATCCCCATCGACATCCGCGCAAAGTCCAGCCTCGGCGATTACATGGTGATCGCATCCGGCCGGTCGAGCCGTCATGTCGCGGCCGTGGCCGACCATCTGATCAGCGCCCTCAAGGACGCAGGTCATGGCAACGCGCGTGTCGAGGGATTGGCCTCAGCCGACTGGGTGCTGATTGATGCGGGCGAGATCATCGTCCATGTCTTCCGCCCGGAAGTGCGCGAGTTCTATAATCTCGAGAAGATGTGGATGACTCCCGAAGCAGAGGACGGCACGGTTCATTAGAGCGCTGCGCGTCCGCGTGGACGCGCAAAGGACGCTCTAGCGTTTTGAATCGGCTGCGTCGGGCTTCCGGCCAGGAGCGGGCTTCAGGCGATGCGCATTGCGATCCATGCTGTCGGCCGCATGAAAGCGGGTCCGGAACGGGACCTTGCGGCGCGTTATGTCGACCGTTTTTCAAAGGCCGGACCAGCTATCGGCCTTGAGTGGTCTGGCGTCACCGAAATTGCCGAAAGCCGCGCCCAGAGCGCCAGCCAGCGCAAGGCCGAAGAAGCGCGCTCGCTGCAACAGGCCGCCGATGGCGCGGCCCTCATCCTGCTGGACGAAACCGGCAAGAACCTCTCCTCCGAAGACTTTGCTCAAAAGCTCGGCGCGCTGCGCGACAGCGGCCAGCGCAACGCCGTGCTGGCGATCGGCGGGGCGGATGGCCACGACCCGGCGCTCAAAGCGCAGGCCGCGCTGGTTCTGTCGTTTGGCGCGGCCACCTGGCCGCACCAGATGGTGCGCATCATGCTGGTCGAGCAGCTCTACCGCGCCGCGACGATCCTGTCTGGTCACCCGTATCATCGGGCATAGCGCGCCAACTGATGGCGCCTCCCCCAGCAATCATCGCCGACCGCCGCCGTTCCCGGCGTTCAGTGCCTTTGCAATGTCCACGGGACGTTGCAATTTACCTGGAAGTTGATGATGTGACGTTGAAGCGTATCCGGCGACCACGAGATACGTTCGGCATCCGCCTGTGGTAAAGACGGCCGGTAAATTACCTGTAGCGTTCGATTCAGTATAATCTGTTGTATAGACTGGGTCAATCTTGGACGGGAGACAGAAGTGGGCGAGCTATTGCCAATAGTATTTCTGTTGTTGGCAATCGGCATCGTCACATACTTCTATCTCGCTATTTCTGGCGTGAAGAAATACGGCGTCAATTTATCAACCGAAAAAGCTGTATCGATGGTACGCGGCTTCCTCAATAGGCCGATCAACGGCGGCAGCATCACAATACTCTCTGACAAATATGATCAGATCATTGAAATCAGTCGACCTGAATCAGAGATATTCGTCAAGAATCTCATGTCTACGGGGGACGGAACCCGCCTTAGCTACGAGAGTGGTGTTGTCAGAGATGTGGTCGCGACCGGCAAATTTGATGATATTGGCCACGTCGAGAAAGTCCTGAGAGAACTTTGCCAGACGCCGGGAGCAGAAGGAGGAATTCGAATTCGAATGGATCATTTGGCTTGAAAGTCCGGAAACAAATCTTTCCTGTTATTGGACTCTGATGTTTTCATGTCGAAGCATATCCGTCAGGGACTTGCCTCTTCCTGAACCTTGCCGCAAAGAACCCGTCGAGCCCTGACAGTTCCGGCGTCGCCAACTTCAGACCAGCCGGTGTCGTGCGCAGAGTGCCTTCAGCCGTCACAAACCCGGCAATACCCGGCAGTTCGTCTTGCTTCACCGGATCAAGCGCCACACCCGGCGTCTCTTTCAGAAACGCCGCGACAAGCTCCTCGCCTTCCAGCGGGTCAAGCGAGCAGTTGGAAAACACGATCACGCCGCCCGGCTTTGTCAGCCGCACCGCCTCGTCAAGCAGCGCGCGTTGCACTCCCGCCAGCTTGACAATGTCCGCCTCGCTTTTGGTCCACAACACGTCAGGGTGACGCCGCACCGTGCCGGTCGACGAACACGGCGCATCAAGCAGCACTGCATCAAACAGGCCCACCGGTTGATGTTTGGCAATGTCACCGACTTCTGTCCTTGCCGGCAGATTGAGCCGGCTCAGATTCTGTTCCAGGCGCTTCAGCCGGTTCGCCGAAATGTCGAACGCAGTCACATCCGCACCTGCCAGCGCCAGTTGCGCCGTCTTGCCGCCGGGCGCTGCGCAGAGGTCCGCAACGCGCTTGCCGGCGATGTCGCCCATCAGCCGCGCCGGCAGCGCAGCAGCGGCATCTTGTACCCACCATTGCCCGTCTTCAAAACCCGGCAGCGCCGTCACCGGTCCGTCGAGTTTTCCCAAACGCACGCTTTGTGTCGGCAGCACCTCGCCGCCAAATTTCTCGGCCCAACCCACGGCGTCAGATTTGACGGAAAAGTCTATGGTTGGTTCAAGCCGGTGCGCCGCAAGAATTGCTTCGGCTTCCGCCTTGCCATAGGCGGCTTCCAGCCGCTTGATGAACCAGTCGGGCGCATCCGCCACCTCAGGCAAAGCTTTGCCCTTGTCGCGCGCCACCCCGCGCAGCACCGCGTTGACCAAGCCAGCAAACCGCGCCGTGCGCGGGTCCGCCTTGGCGTGTTCCACCGCGACGTCCACGGCGGCGCTGTCTGGAATGTCGAGGAACAGCATCTGCGCCAGCGCCACATGCATGACGTGCACCAGCGTGCGTGCATTGGCTGGCAGAGGCCGGTCGATGCGGGCAGCGAGAATTGCTTCAATCGTGCGGCGGCGGCGCAACGCCGTGTTCAGGATCGCCCGCACCAGCGCCCGGTCGCGTTCGTCCAGCGCCCTGTATTGCGGATGCCCGTGGGCAGCATCCGTCATCCCGTCAAGCGGCGTGCCGGCGTCAACCACCGCCGCCAGCAGCTTTGCCGCAGCCTGGCGCGCAGCAAGCCCCGCCACATCTGCCGTGTCAGCAGTGGGGCGAGGCTTTGACTTATGCTTTTGACGCTTGGGCCGGTTCGACGCCTGTTGCGTCACGACCAGGGACCCTTCTTATCCGGCTTGCGGCCCCATGCCCCGCCAGACGGCGGCTTCTGTGCAGGCGGCTCGTCCGGCGGATTGAGATCGTCCAGTGACGGCTGCGACCGTTCCGGAGCACGGCTCGAGCGTCCACCGCCGCCGCCCCAGGGACCAGACTTGGGCTCGGCGCTTGTCTCAGAGGTGCGGCCACCCTGCCCGCTCCACGGGCCAGATGTCGGTTCGCCGCGCGGGTCAATGCCGGCTTGCGGCTGCTGACGAGGCGCTTCTACGCGCGGCGCAGGCTGTTGACGGCCGCCACCCGACGCTGCTTCGAATTCCGGTACCATCGCCTGCAGGGCTGCAATGCGATTTTCCGTATTCGGATGGGTCGAGAACAGCCCGTCCATACGCGCGCCCGAAAGCGGATTGATGATAAACATATGCGCCATCGCCGGGTCGCGCTCTGCCGCCGGATATTCGATGCGCTTGGCGTTGCTGGCGATCTTGTTGAGCGCGGAAGCCAGCCACATCGGATGGCCGCAGATTTCCGCACCACGCCGGTCAGCCGAATATTCGCGGGTCCGGCTGATCGCCATCTGCACCATCATCGCCGCGAGCGGCGCAACAATGACGGCAATCAGCGTGCCGATAATGCCCATGCCGCCATTGTTGTTGTCACGGTTGGAGCCGAAGAACATGCCGAAATTGGCCAACATCGAAATCGCGCCGGCAATCGTGGCGGTGATCGTCATGGTCAGCGTGTCGCGGTTCTGGATATGCGCCAGCTCATGCGCCATCACCCCCGCCACTTCCTCATAGGACAGCCGCTGAAGCAGGCCCGTTGTCGCCGCAACTGCCGAGTTCTGCGGGTTGCGGCCGGTGGCAAACGCGTTCGGCTGGTCGGAATTGATCAGATAGACCTTTGGCATCGGCAGGCCGGCATTCTGCGACAGGCCGCGCACGATCTCGAACAGTTCCGGCGCGTTGCGTTCGTCCACCTCGACGGCGTTGTTCATGCGCAGCACCATCTTGTCGGAGTTCCAGTAGCTCCAGATGTTCATGCCGGCAGCGATGACAAAGGCAATCGTCATGCCGCTGGAACCGCCAATGGCGTAACCCACTGCCATAAACAGCGCGGTCATGAAGGCCAGCAGTGCCGCAGTGCGGATCACATTCATTCGGGTCTCCTCAAGGCAACCGGTTTGTTCGCCGCTGCCATAGACTATATACGAGCTAATATGATGGTGGACCCAAGGGTCCAATTCAATAAGCGGTCACTTTCTATGCCTGAAATCGACGACGAAAACACGTCTCCTCCACAGCCTGCGAAGCGGCAAGTGCCGCCTGCTGCACAACGCGCTCTGGCCGAAGCAGAGGCGCGCCGCGCCGCCGCCAGACGCAAGCCCGCGCCACCCAAAGAGATTGGCGGCCGTGATGGGCCGGACCCCGCCCGTTACGGCGACTGGGAGGTCAAGGGAATCGCCAGCGATTTCTGATTGGCGCAGACAGGCCAAGGAACTGTTGCGGCAGCCTCAGCCTTGAGGCTCGCCCCTCACATCTGGCGTACTGCAATGCAGACCCGGCGAAAAGTGCAGGGCCAGACTGCCATCACCACAACTGTTTGATCGTCAGCAACAAGCTTTGTCTCATTCCGGAACAAATCGCCATCCTGGAATCGGGCTGCCGCCTGCCGGGCACAGACACAGTCCGGCGTCTTAACTTTTCATTCACCCAAATTCCCGGGAAAACCCAAACAATTCAACAGCCGCCCTGCCACCCGGATTTCAACCGGCGATTGTGGCCGGCTTCCTGCACATGTCTCCGCATCGGCCCCACCGATCGTCCAAAAGGAGACATGTCATGGCAATTTCGAAACGCGGAGGCATCGTAACCCGGTTCTCGCACGACAAATCCGGTAATTTTGCAATCATGTTTGTCTGCGCAGCCACTGTCGTCACCATGTCGATGGGCGTTGCTCTCAACTTCGCGCAATTGTCAGCCGCGCGCTCGAACCTGTTGAATGCGCTTGACGCAGCGGTTGTCTCAACTGCCCGCGACATCACCACAGGTCTCATCAAAGAGGCCGACACCGCAAAGTCGGTCAAGGCATTTCTGAAGGTCAACACCCGTGACGGTATCGTGTTTGCCAATTCCCTCAAGCTTGACAAGGTCGGGCTCGAAAGGGCCACCCGTCAGGTCATGGCCACAGCGAGTGTCGACGTGCCGCTCGCCTTCCCCATCTTCACCACGGCCTCGACGCAGCGCATCGTTGTCGATTCCGCTGCGGTCTATTCCGATCGCACGATCGAGGTTGCGATGATGCTCGACATCACCGGCTCGATGTCCGGCCAGAAGATCAAGGATCTCAAGACCGCCGCCTCAAACGCCGTCGAAACGTTCCTGGCCGGCAATGCCGGGGTTGTTCCCCGCGTGCGTGTCGCCATCGTGCCCTATGCCGATTCCGTCAATGTCGGCGAGCTGGCAATTGGCGTCTATGGCGAGAAGAAGTTCACAACCGGCGAACCGCCTGCGCTTGATCCACTCGTGCTCGCATCAGCAGTCGCTCATTCAAACAAGGACACCTGCGCGACGGACCGCAAAGGCTCGAACGCCTACACCGATGCTTCCCCCCTCATCGCAATGGTCAATCGCGACTACCGCCTGAACTATTGCCCCAAGGCCGAATTGCAACCGCTGACGACCGACAAGGCGAAGCTTCTCGACACCATCGCTGACTTCAAGGCTAACGGCTACACCGGCGGAGGCATCGGCGTTCAATGGACACGCTATATGCTGTCGCCGGATTGGGCGTCTGTCCTGCCAGCTTCGTCCACACCCGCACCTTACAAGCAGAAAAAGTCGGCAAAATACGCGATCCTGATGACCGACGGCGAGTTCAATACGGCATTTGCCGATGTCGCTGACGAAGCAAAGGTCCATCAGCAAGACACGAAGTCGGCGAACAACGCCCGCCGGCACTGCACAGAAATGAAAAAGGACGGCATCGAGATTTTCACGATCGGCTTCAAGCTCGACCAGCCTGCTGCAAAGAACGTGCTGAAAAGCTGTGCATCGCCCGACAAGTCAGCAGTCGCCCACTATTACGAAGCCTCCAGCGGCGCTGAACTCGATGCGGCCTTCCGGGAAATCGCTGCCAATATCGAACGGCTGGCTCTCGTAAAGTAACGGCAATCACCAACAAAAAAAGGCCGCCGGTCAATCAGATCGGCGGCCTTCTCGTGCTTCGTTCCGGGTGCGGCTCGCGTCAGGCAAAACCGTCCGGCGCATCATGCGGAGGTCAGGAAATTTTCTCCCTGCCACGGCAATCCGCCGAGAACGCACCCTGGAAACCGAAATCACTCGACATCGGATCACCTCCTTTCATCTGTTGAACACAACAGCAATGTGGTGACCCTCGACGCCGGGCGCAAGAGATTTCTGCTTTACGGTGCGAGATGGCGGAATTCGGAGACCACCTCTTCATAGGACATGCGCTTGAACGGCACGATCAGCTTCGGCATCTCGGCCATCGGTTTCCAGCCCCATGCGTCAAACTCGGCCGTGTGGCCACCCGGCGGCGGGTTGATGGCAATCTCGCTTTCGTCGCCCTCGAAACGAAAGGCAAACCAGCGTTGTGTCTGGCCGCGGTATTTCCCCTTCAGCGCCTTGCCAAGCACATCGTCGGGCAGATCGTAGTTGATCCAGCGCGACGCTTCGGCCAGCAGGGTGACCGACTTGATACCCGTCTCTTCGTACAATTCGCGATAGGCTGCTGGCAGCGGGTCTTCGCCCTTGTCGATACCGCCCTGAGGCATTTGCCACAGCTGGACCTCGCTCTCCTTCAACTCGCTGTCGCTGGAGCGGATGCGCCGGCCGGCCCACACCAGACCATCCTTGTTCAGCACCATGATGCCGACACAGGGCCGATAGGGCATCTTTTCCCGGTCCGGCAACTTGCCCGTCATGTCAGCGCCCCTTTTCCGGATCGGCCGCCAGCGCCGAGATCGGAACGATTTCGATCCCGCGCTTCTTGGCTTCCGCAACCCAGATTCTCACCGCCTCGACCGTCTCGTCAAAGGCCGATCCTGTACCGATGGCTGAACCCTTGGCGCGCGCCGTCGCCTCCAGCTCGTCGAGCTTCTTGAGAATGGCGCCACGTTCGCGTTGGCCGTCGATAGCGCCGTCGGCGATAGCCAGCGGCACCGAATTGCCAGGCGCCATTTCCGGCGCAACCGAACGCGCCGTAGACCCGTCGTCGAGATACATCAGGCCGCGCTTGCCAAGTTCCGCCATCAAAGGCGTCATCGCCCGCTGATCGGTGACAAAGCGGCCGCCCATGTAATTCATGACACCGACATAGTTTGTCATCCGGCCCAGCGCCCAATGCAGATTTTCCACATTCTCGGCGGCCGATGCGTCGACAGTCAGCGTGTTACGGCCCGGGTCAACACGTGGATAGTCAAACGGCTCTAGCGGCACCTGCAACACAATCTCATGACCTGCCTGCCGGCCCGCCTGCATCCAGCGCGACAGCGAATTGCCAGCCGACGCAAAGCCTAGCGTGACCTCAGCCGGCAGCGCCTTGATAGCCGCCTGGGTGCCGGTCTGCGACAAGCCCAGCCCGCCAATGACGATTGCCACTTTGGCGCCGCGCGACCCTGACCAGGGCATGGAATAGACCTCAAACGGACGGCGACCATCCGCCGCCCGCATCGGCAAGGGACCAGCCTCGGATTGTTCGAGCAGATCCTTGTCCGGCAGATGCGCCGTGCGTGGATTTCGCGCCAGCGCCGACGGATCGCGAATGATAACAACACCACTGGATGGCGGCTCCGGATCAGGATTGACCTTGATAATCGACGGTCCATCCGAGCGCGGCGCGGCCGGCTGCACCGGAGCGACAGGCTGAACCGGCGCTGCGGCCTGTTCGACCACAGGCGGCGCCTCGGCCACCGGCACACGCAGCCCGTCATCCTGCAGAGCAATGAAAACCGAGCCGCCTGTCACGGCTACCGCCGCACAAACACCAAACAGGCTCACCCCGTCGAGTTCGAAACGACGGCGCGCCGGACGCTGTTTCTGATCGCGGCCAAGCGGCTGTTCAAGCTGATGTGTCAGGGTACCCTCCGGCGTTTGTCTCGATGACTTGCCGAGTTACGCCGGCTTACAGACCAAGGCCGGCCGGAGCGCCGCTCCGGCCGGCCTCAAGCCAATTACTGGTTCAGAAGAACCGCTTTCGTCGGGTCCGGCGGGAACGCCGGGTCGGTCTTCTCGCCGCGGATCAGCGCAATCGCTTCCTTCAGCTGAACGTCGTCCTTTGGATCCGGCGGCACATAGGCTGCCGAGCCGGAACCTTCCTCACTCTCGTTCTGACCTTTGATGTGGCCCTTGAGATCGGATTCGCCGCGGGTCATGTCGCGGCCCTGAAGGTCTTCGGGCAGCGGCTGGTCCACCTTGATATCAGGCGTAATGCCCTTGCCCTGGATCGATGAGCCCGACGGCGTGTAATAGAGTGCCGTCGTCAGCTTCAATGCGCCGTTTTCAGGCAGCGGAATGACACTCTGCACCGATCCCTTTCCGAATGACTGCGTGCCAACCACGGTCGCGCGGCGATGATCCTGCAACGCGCCGGCGACGATTTCCGACGCCGATGCCGAACCGCCATTAACCAGCACGATCAGCGGCTTGCCGTCGATCAGGTCGCCAGCGCGGCTGTCATAGCGTTCCGCCTTGTCCGGATCGCGGCCGCGAGTCGAAACGATTTCGCCCTTGTCCAGGAACGCATCGGAGACCGACACTGCCTGGTCGAGCAGACCGCCCGGATTGAGGCGCAGGTCGAGGATGTAGCCCTTCACGTTCGGATCATCGGCCTTGATCTTGTCGATCGCTGCCTGCAGGTCGCCATAGGCCTTTTCCGTGAACGAGTTGATCTTGATATAGCCGACATTGTTCTCGACCCGGTGACGCACCGCGCGCACCTTGATCGTCTCGCGAACAATTTTCAGCTTGATCGGATCCTTTGCGCCCTGGCGCAGGATTGTCAGTTCGATCGGCGTATTGACCTGGCCGCGCATCTTGTCGACCGCTTCTTCCAGCGTCAGGCCGCGCACTTCCTGGCCGTCGATCTCGGCAATAAGATCCCCCGACAGCACGCCAGCGCGCGCTGCTGGTGTATCTTCGATCGGCGCGATCACCTTCACCAGTTCGTTTTCCATCGTGACTTCGATGCCGAGACCGCCGAATTCGCCCTTGGTCTGCACCCGCATGTCTTTGGCGGCGTCCGGGTTGAGGTACGACGAGTGCGGATCAAGCGATGTCAGCATGCCGCTGATCGCACTTTCCACCAGCTTCTTGTCATCTGGCGGCGTCACATATTGGGCGCGCACGCGCTCAAAAATATCGCCAAAGATTGCCAGCTGCCGATAGGTGTCGGAATCGGCTGCGTTCGCGGTCGAGCCCGGCGCGCCATAGACAAGCGTCATCGCCGATGCGCCCATCAATGCGCCAGCAAACAGCAGTGACAATTTACGAATCATGTCCTGTCCTTCCCGATTGCCGTTCCGCCCACCAAGGTGCCGGATCGACGGGTTTTTGGTCTTTGCGGAACTCGATATAGAGTTCCGGCTGCAATTCTATATTGCTGTCCGACTGCGCACTTGCAACTCTTGTATCTCCCATCGCGCCGACAGGCTCTCCGGCGAGAACACGCTGGCCTTGTGCGACCGCGATTCTGCCCAGTCCGGCCAGAACGACATGATACCCGTCGCCAGCGTCCAGGATCAAGAGTTGGCCATAGGAACGAAACGGCCCCGCATACAAAACCGTACTGTCCGATGGCGCTGTGACGATTGCGCCTGATTGTGTCCGAAGCGTGTCTCCAAACGTCTCGACTCCGGCATCATCTGCCCCGCCGAAACGGCGGATGAACCGGCCCGAAACGGGCTGGGCCAGCGCGCCGAGCATCTGTGTAAACGGCCTGGCAACTGCAAGGCGGTTGATTTCGGGCACAGCGCCCGCCGCGCTGAGTTCCTCACGCCGCAACCGCTCTTCTTCGGCGACCCGTGCTGCTTCAGCAGCCTTTTGGGCCTTGTCGATTTCCTTTTCGAGCGATCCGATCAGGTCTTTCAGGCTGCGCGCCCGCGCTGCAAGCTTGGCCGCCGTCTCCTGCTGCAGACCAAGATCGGCCTCGGACGTGGCCTGCAATTTCTTGCGCTCTTCAAGCAAAAGTGACAACCGGCCGCGCTCTGCGGCCTGCGCAGTCATGGTCGAAACCAGTCTCTGGCGCTCGGCGGAGATTGATTCGCCAACCCGCTGCAACTCGTTCAGGTCGGCCAGGAGCACCTGCGCCTCATGGCGCAGACGCGGCACAATGGCGCCCAGCAGAATCGCACTTCTCACCGACCCAAGAGCATCCTCGGGCGAGACCATGATCGCCGGCGGCGGGTTCAGGCCTATGCGCTGCAGCGCGCCCAGCACTTCCGCAAGAACGCCGCGCCGCGTCGTCAGCGACAATCTGATGCTGTCTTGCTGCTCCTGCAACCCGCTCAGCCTCGTTTCGATCTCGTCCACGTCTTCGGCAAGCTTCTTTTCTGTCTTGGCGGCCTGGATCAGCGCTGCCGTCATCGACGCGTTGTCCTTGCGCAACTGCGCGATCTCGTCAGCCAATTGCTTGCGCCGCGTCTCCGACAGGCCAATTTCGGCCGAAAGACGTTCGAATTCGCTGATGCTTGCGCCGCGCCGCGCTTCCAGATCGGTCACGGCGAGAGCGGGCGCCAGCAGCAATACCGGGGCCATCAGCATGGTCGTGGTCGCGAAAATTAGAAGCCGCTTCACCTTGTTTTTCCGGTCATTGGCTGAGTCGGCAGTAGCTAACAGCATCACAGTTAACGGAACTTCAACCATGTCCTTGCACATCATTAACGATTGGGAAAGCCGATGCGGCTGTGCAGCAATGAATTTGCGGCGCATACTGCCGCCGGGACAATCTAGTGAGTCCGGTTTTTGACCGGACACATTCTGGAACAGATGGAAGGGTCCGTTCTTGGCGAGTGGAGACCGTGGCGCCCTTTTGGGCTACGCGTCGCGGGAAATATGGCGACGCGTCAAGCGCCGATTCGGCGCTGGGCCACGCTATCGCTGGCGTTATTCCGGCCGCACGCCCGAACGCATTCTCGTAGCCCCGCCCGATCTGCGCCTGGCCGACCCTGAAGTCGCCAACGACATCTATCGCGGACGCTTTTCCTTCAATGGCGAACGCGTCGAGACCGGCGGTCAGTCGCCGTTTCAGGTCACAGAAGCCAGTCTGGCCTGGCAAAAGTCGCTGCATGGTTTCCGCTGGCTGCGCCACATGCACGAGGCCGGCACCGATTTGGCCGCTGCCAATGCGCGCGCCCTGGTCGGCGACTGGATCGCCTCCAACGGCGGACACATCGACTTTCCCGCATGGGATCCCGGGGTTGTCGCCCGGCGCATCATCGCCTGGTTGCAGCACTCCACCACCGTCCTCCAGGGCGCCGAATTTCCCTTCTACCGCTCCTATATGAAACACCTCACCGCACAGGTGCGGTATCTGCGCGTTGCGGCGCGCGAAATGCCCGACGGTGAGGAACTGTTGCGCACGCGCATTGCGCTTGCCTTCTCCTCATTGGCGCTACCCGTTTCGGCTTCGACCTTGAGAAATGCCAACAAGGCGCTGGCAACAGAGCTTGACCGGCAAATCCTGCCCGATGGCGGCCACATCTCGCGCAATCCCTACGCCCTGCTGGAACTTCTGGCCGATCTTCTGCCGCTGCGCCAGACTTATTCCAACCAGGGCCAGACCCCGCCCGGCGCCTTGCTCGGGGCAATCGACCGTATGTTGCCGGCGCTCCGGTTTTTCCGCCACGCTGATGGCGGCTTGGCGCGCTTCAACGGCATGGGTGCAACGGTTGCCGACAGGCTGGCGTCTGTGCTGCGCCACGACGATACCGCCGGCGCACCGCTGCTGCACGCTCCCTATTCGGCTTATGAAAGGCTGACCATGGGCCGCACGGTGCTCATCGCCGATGTGGGCAGGCCGCCGCCCTTCGACGTCTCGCGCGAAGCTCATGCGGGCGCGCTGTCGTTTGAGCTGTCGTCAGGCCGCAATCAATATGTCGTCAATGCCGGGGTCGACCTCTTCGGGCCGGCCGAATTTCGTCCCTTGGCGCGTGCCACCGCCGCACATTCCACTGCCACAATAAACGATGCATCCTCGGCACGGTTCCAGCTGCCGTCGCGCTATCGCGACCTGCTTGGCGCGCCGCTCTATGCCGGCCCGACAAAAATCGTTGCCGAACGCGACGACACAGACGAGCGCCAGCGCTTCATCGCCAACCACAATGGCTATCTCGGCCGTTTCGGCCTGTTCCACGAACGCGAGATCGAAATGTCGCATGGCGGCGCAATGGTTTCCGGCGCTGACCGCTTCTATGGCATTGGCCGCGCGCCACCCCAAAACAATGGCAAGGACGCGATCGTCATCCGCTTCCATCTTCACCCGGATGCCGGCTTGTTCCAGGACGCGGAAGATCGTTTTGTTGTCGGCTCG
The DNA here is from genome assembly GCA_036742015.1 of Mesorhizobium sp. Taxonomy (GTDB): domain Bacteria; phylum Pseudomonadota; class Alphaproteobacteria; order Rhizobiales; family Rhizobiaceae; genus Mesorhizobium_A. The sequence goes on from DAINRF010000002.1 coordinate 128,946, forward strand.
GCTGACGCCGACTACTGGGCATTCTCTTGTGTCGAGGTCCAGCCGGAGCTGGAAGACTCGATCTATTTTGCCGGCGTCGCAGGCCCACGCCGCAACCGCCAGATCACCCTGTCCTTCAAGGCTTCTGAAATCGCAGAGGTCAACTGGCGCTTCACCCTGATCCGGTCTGGTGCGGAATAGAAATCTATCGTTCGGTCAGCTTCAGTTCGATGCGGCGGTTTTTTGAACGCGCCTCGGCGCTGTCGCCTTCATCAAGCGGCTGGAATTCGCCGAAGCCCGCGGCCACCAGCCGGTTCGCCGGCACGCCATTGGCGATCAGGAATTTCACTACCGACGTCGCACGTGCCGACGACAGTTCCCAGTTGTCGCGATAGCGGCCGGTGCCTGACAGCGGCACATTATCGGTGTGCCCGTCGACCCGCAGCACCCAGTTGATCTCGGGCGGAATTTCCTTCTGCAGCTCGATGATCGCATCAGCGAGCTTCTTCATCTCCCCCTGGCCGAGATCGTTGATCGTTTCGGCGCCCGGCGGGAACAGCACTTCCGACTGGAACACGAAGCGGTCACCGACAATGCGGATGTTTTCGCGGTCAGACAGGATTTCGCGCAGCCGCCCGAAGAAATCCGAACGATAGCGGTTCAGCTCCTGCACGCGCTGCGCCAGCGCCACATTCAACCGCTTGCCCAGATCAGCGATCTTGGTGTTGGATTCCCTGTCGCGCACTTCCGACGCTTCCAGCGCCACTTCCAGCGCCGCGATCTGCTTGCGCAGCGCGGAAATCTGCTGGTTCAACAGCTCCACCTGGCTTAGCGCCCGCTGGCTGATCTGGCGTTCCGAATCCAGCTGTGAGTTCAGTTGCCCGAGTTTGGCGTCCGCCGCCGCGCCTGCGCCTGCACCCCGGTCGAGCAATTGCTGCAACCGGTCGCGCTCGCTCACAGCCGATTCCAGCGACGCCTGCAGGTTGGCGAGCGCATCCGCGCTGTCCTGCGTGTTGGATCGCTCCAATGCCAGCAACTGCGTCAACTCGTTGATCTGTGAGTTCAGCCGGTCGAGCACCTCATCCTTGCCGCTGATCTCGCGGCTCAGCATGAACTGGGCGATGACAAACACCGACAGCAGGAACATGATCGCCAGCAGCAGCGTCGACAAGGCGTCGACAAAGCCCGGCCAGTAGTCGACGGAGCGGCGTTCGCGCCGCACGCGGCCCAGCGCCATATCAGTTCGCCTTCTCGCGGTCAGACATCTTGTCGTGTTCGATCGCCCGCGCCAGCCGGTCCAGCGTTTCGCGCATTTTGACCTGCTCCTTCGATTGCGATTCTACCCAGTCCCGGATCGTCTGCTGCTCGCTGCGCATGTTCTTCACCAGCCCCGACACGCCTTCCGCCAGGCTGGCCATGGCAGCCGTCACGCGCTGGTTCGACCCACCGGTCTCCTGCAGATTGCGCAATCTTTCGCTCAGCGCCCGCATCTCGTCGGCGGTCCCGTCATCCTTTGCGGCAGGTGCAAAGTCGGAACCGAGATCAGTTACCGTCGACAGCCAGTTTTCCAGCTCAGTATAAAACCTCGTCTGCGCGCGGCCTGCCTGCAGGTCAAGAAATCCGACGATCAGCGAGCCAGCCAGACCAAACAGTGACGACGAAAACGCCGTGCCCATGCCGGCCAGCGGAGCCGCGAGGCCACTCTTCAACGAGTTCAGCACGTCATTGGCGTCGCCCGACCCTGGATCAAGAGACTGGATCGTGGTCGAGATCGACCCAATGGTGCCGAGCAGACCCCAAAACGTGCCCAGCAGACCGAGAAACACCAGCAAACCGATCAGGTAGCGCGAAATATCGCGGCTTTCATCGAGGCGCGTTGCAATCGAATCGAGGATTGACCGCATCGAATTGGTCGACAGCGCCATCGTCGACGACCGGCCAAGCAGCGCCTTCATCGGCGCGAGCAGCACCGGCTCGGTCGATTCTGATCCGGCGCGGAACGAGTTGACCCACTTCACTTCCCGGAACAGCCTGAGCACTTGCGTAAACGACAGACCGATACCGACCACCAGCACGCCAAGGATCAGCCCGTTAAGGCCCGGATTGGTCGAGAACGCTGCTGAAATCTGCCGGTAAAGAATTGCTGCGACGAAACCCGCTATCGCCAGAAACACCAGCATGGAAAACAGGAAGACCTGCGGCGACGACAGTTTCCGGGGGTCGTAGTCTTTGTCACCCGCGCTAAAAATGTCGGCAGACTTTAGGAATGCCATCCTCAATAACCCCTGTGTTTCGTCGCCCCAAGCGTTGCTGGGGCGAGTTGTAACCCGAATTGTGTCGGAAATGAAAACTTTACGATTTGGTGATGGGCCTGCGGACTACGCCCTGTCGGCCAGCAATCCCGTAACCGCAATCAGGTGCAGACAAGCCCCCGTAACCACAAACGCATGCCACAGCGCGGTCTGAAAGCGCAGCCGGTGCGCTACGTAGAAAATGATGCCGGCGCTGTAGACAACCCCGCCTGCCACCACCAGCCAAAGCGAGGACGTTGGGATCGCATCGATCAGCGGGCTGACGATCATCACCCCGCTCCAGCCCAGCAGCAGGTAAAGCCCGATCGACAGCCGGTCGAACCGGTGCGGCATGAACAGTTTCAGCGCCATGCCGGCAAATGCGCCCAGCCACACCACCAGCAACATGCCGATGGCCAATTGTTTGTCAGGCAGTTGTACGGTCAACGGCGTGTAGGTCGCCGCGATCAGCAGATAGATCGCCGCATGGTCAAACCTCCGCAACTTTGCCTTCAGCGGCGTCTGCGGCCACAGATTGTAGGCAAACGAAATGCTCATCACGGTGACCAGCGCCAGCACATAGATCAGGAATGCAGCATATTCGCCAACGTTGACCTTGCCTGCCGCCATCACCAGCAGAAACCCGCCGGCGATCAGCGCTATCGCCAGTCCAACCGCATGCACCGCTCCATCAGCGATCAGTTCGCCACGGCTGTAGACACGCGAAGGAGGCCATTTGCTCGTCATCACCCACCCTCGCACAACAACATGAAGGCGGGATTACGGATAACGTAGCATCAGGTCGCAATCAGGATTTTGTGACCAGCCCGTTTCAGGCTTTGATGTAGGGCTTGCTGATCTGCGCCAGCAGCGCCTTCTGGATGATCTCGTTGCCGGCAACGATGCCGCCGCTTTCCAGCATGTCCTGTCCACCCGACATGTCAGACACGAAACCACCGGCTTCGCGGATCATCAGCAAACCAGCCGCCATATCCCAGGGCTGAAGGCCGGTTTCCCAGAAACCGTCCAGACGGCCAGCCGCCACATAGGCGAGATCAAGCGACGCCGCGCCCATGCGGCGCACACCGGACACTTCGCCCATCACATGGCGCATCTCGATCAGGAACTTGCCGTGGTCGCCGCGCCCCAGATGCGGGATGCCGGTGCCGATCACGCAATCCGTCAGCTTGCGTCGGCCGGCAACGCGCAGCCGCCGGTCATTGACGAATGCGCCGCCGCCGCGCTCGGCGGTGTAGAGTTCGTCCATCGCCGGATTGTAGATGACGCCAGCCACCATCTGGCCCTGCCGCTCCAGACCGATGGAAATCGCAAACATCGGAATGCCGTGCAGAAAATTGGTCGTGCCGTCGAGCGGATCAACGATGAAGCGGTGCTGACTGTCAGCGCCAGCCACTTCGCCGCTCTCTTCCATCAGGAACGAATAGTCTGGCCGCGCCCGCGACAGCTCGGAATGGATGATTTCCTCGGCCTTGCGGTCAGCCTGCGAGACAAAGTCGCCCGGCCCCTTCATCGACACCTGCAGGTTCTGCACTTCGCCAAAGTCGCGCGACAGCGAGCGCCCGGCCTTCATTGCGGCCTGCACCATGACATTGATGATTGCTGAACGTGCCATCGGAAACTCTGTCTCTAACTCTGCCCGGAAGCGCCGATATCAAGACTAATCGGCCTCATCTGGATTGCGATAAATCCTAGTCTGCGCGGCGCAGATAGGTCAGTTCATTGGTATCAACGAGAATGCGCTCGCCCGCCTCGATAAAGGGCGGCACAAGCACGCGAACGCCGTTTTCCAGGATCGCAGGCTTGTAGGACGAGGCAGCCGTCTGCCCCTTCACCACCGGGTCCGCTTCGGTGATCGTCAGCACCACCTGGTCGGGCAGAGCGATGCCGATCGGGCGCTCCTCATAGAGCTGCACCGTCACCTTCATGCCGTCCTGCAGGAAGGCGGCGCGGTCGCCGACAAAATCCTTCTGCAATTCGAGCTGCTCGTAGCTTTCCTGATCCATGAAGACCAGCATCTCTTCCTGCTCGTAGAGGAAGGTAAAGTCCTTCAGTTCGAGCTGCACCTGCTCAACCGTCTCGGCTGAGCGGAAACGTTCGTTCAGCTTGGTGCCATTGATCAGGTTCTTCAGTTCGACCTGGTTGTAGGCGCCGCCCTTGCCGGGCTTCACCGAATTGGCCTTAACCGCCACCCACAGCCCGCCATCATGTTCGATGACATTGCCCGGACGGATTTCGTTGCCATTGATCTTGGCCATAGGAATTCACTTTTGCGCAGGATTGTTGCCGGTCGGGCCGGTTTCGGCGCTCCCAAGACCACAATTCCGCAAAACCCGCAAGGGAAGGCACATGAACATCGATCTGGATTCAGTTCAGGGAGTGCCGAAAATTGTATTGGCCGAGAACCGAAGTGGCGTGAACTTCAGTTCATGAGCATCGGATGCGCAGACAAATGCAATTTGCAGGCCGCGCTCAACTGAATCCTACCTCAGACGGTTGGCCCGCTCTATCGCTTCCTTCTGTTGCTCGCCGGTCAGGCCTTCCAGCACGTCGTCCATATAAATGTCGGCCAGCCCCTCGCGCCGCGCCACGATATACCAGGCAGCGCCCTGAATAATGTCAGGCTCGACCCCGAGCCCCTCGACATAGAGTTTTGCCAGCCGGTTCTGCGCCGCGACATTGCCGCCCATCGCCGCCATGCGGATCCAGCCATAGCCGGCCTTCATGTCACGTTCGCCGCCCCGGCCTTCCACCAGCCAGGTGCCGAGATCAACCTGCGCAGTGTCGTAATTCTGGGCCGCCGCCAGCGACAGCCAGCGCCGCGCCTCAACTTCGTCTGCCTTGCGCCCGCCAAGTCCCGCCACATAGGCTTGCGACATGGCATATTGTGCGTCCGCAAGGCCGGCCTTCGCCGCCTTTTCATAATAGTCGATGGCCATTTTCTGGCCGTCCTCGCTATGCTCGCGGTCGAGCAGGAACTGCGCATAGTTGAACTGGGCGTTGCGATTGCCCGATTCAGCCGACGCCTTCAGCAGGTCGCGCGCCTTGTCCATGTTGGGCTTCACGGTCTTGCCGTCGAGCAGGATCAGCGCATATTGCAGCTGCGCCTCGGGCATGCCCGCGTCCGCCGCCTTGCCATACCATTCGGTCGCCGCCGCCGCATTGCGCGGCACGCCGAGACCCCGCGCGTAAATCTCCGCCGCCAACACCATCGCCGCGCCATCGCCATCCTTGGCGCGCGGCAACGCAAGGTTCAGCGCGGTGATGTAGAGCCCGCGCTGGAACGCGCCATAGGCCGAATCCGCCGGCCGGTCGCCAAACCGGTTCGGATCAACTGGCTGGCTGGCGGCAAAGGCGCTGGCCGAAAACCCGACCAGCAGCGTCAGAACGGCGGCGCGCAGTTTCAGCTTCATCTAGTCCTCAAATCTCGGTGCGGTTTCGTCAAGCCGGCGATTGGCCTCGGCGACCGCCCCGCGCGGATCAACCCCCTCGCCAAACACAGCCGCATCCAGCGCCACAAATTCCGCCCCGGTCGCAGCAGCCGCCTCGACAGAGGCCACATCGCTGCCAGCCTGCACGATGCACGGAATTTCGATCATCTCGGCCCACCATTGCGCCAGGTCGAGATTGCGCGGGTGCGCCTCCGCCTTGTTGTCGAAACCGAAACGTCCGAAGAAAATGTAGTCCGGCTGCGCCTCGCCAATGTCGAGCGCCTCGTCGCGTGTCTTGCCGCCATCGGCCCCGACAATCATCTTGCCATTGTGGCGTTTCACGGCATCGGCAATATCGTCAGCCGCCGCAATCATATGAATGCCGTCGGCGCCGATCCGCCCGGCCACCCGCGTGTCGCCCGCGACAATGATCGCCACACCCTTGGCCTGTGCATCGGACGTAATCGCCTCGCACCAGTCCTGAAACTTGTCGCCACCGGCCTCGTCGCCCACCAGGATCAACGACGACACATCGCCACCCTCAAGCGCCGCCAGCACGCGGTCAGGCGCGGCGCCCTTGTCGGCGGCGCGGGCGATCAGGACAATCCTGCAGCGGTTGGGAACAGCGGTATCGGTCATGTGGCTCTCGGTTACGCTTCGCTATGAGTGCGAATTCTGGCTGGATTCTGGCATAGCGCGCCAAACCGCCGCCACACAACGCACCCCGGGCGTTTTCATCACGCCACATATGCGATATGCGCGGGCCGAAAGCATCCGCCATGACCATCATCACCGATCCATTGTTCTATTACGCCGCCATTCCGGCCGTCATCCTTGTCGGTCTGTCCAAGGGTGGCTTTGCCGGCGGCGTCGGCTTTGTCGGCGTGCCCTTGATGGCGCTGGTCATCTCGCCGGTTCAGGCCGCCGCCATCCTGCTGCCGATCCTCTGCATCATGGACGCGGCCGCGCTGTGGACATGGCGCGGCCTGTTTGACCGCCGCCTGCTCATCGACATGGTGCCCGGCTCGCTTCTGGGCATCGCGCTCGGCTGGCTGCTCGCCGCCTCTGTCACCATAGCGATGATCCGGCTGGTCGTCGGACTGGTGGCAATCGTCTTTGTCGGCCGCTGGCTCTACCAGAAATTCCACCGCACCGGCGACACAGCAGCACAGCCCAACCGCATTCTGGCCGCCTTCTGGGGCACAGTTTCCGGCTTCACCAGCTTTGTCGCCCATGTCGGCGGCCCGCCCTATCAGATCTACGCCTTGCCGCTGCGGCTCGACCCAAAGGTGTTTTCCGGCACTACGGCGATCTTTTTCGCCATCACCAATGCGGTGAAGCTGGTGCCCTATTTTGCGCTGGGCCAGTTCGATGCCGTCAATCTGGCGACGTCTGCCGTGCTGATGCCACTTGCACCACTGGCGACACTCGCCGGCGCCTGGCTGGTCAGGCGCATGCGGCCCGACCTGTTCTACACGCTGACCTACGTCACCGTGGCGCTGATTGGCATAAAGCTGATCTATGACTCCGCAATCGACCTGATATAGCTTTTCTGCGACGCGAGGAGACGCCCCGGATGCAAAATCCCTACGAACAGGACCTGGACCGCAATCAGGCCAACCACCAGCCGCTGACGCCGATCACCTATCTTGAGCGCGCGGCAAAAACCTATCCCAATCATATCGCCATCGTGCATGGCGACACCCGCGTGACCTATATCGACTTCTGGCGGCGTTCGCTTGCGCTCGCCTCGGCGCTGTCGAAGCACGGCATTGGCAAGGGCGACACCGTTTCGGTCATGCTCTCCAACACCCCGCCAATGCTTGAAGCCCATTTTGGCGTGCCGATGGTGAAGGCCGTGCTCCACTCGCTCAACACCCGTCTCGACGCGCCGATCATTGCCTTCCAGCTCGACCATGCCGACTCAAAAGTCCTCATCGTCGACCGTGAATTTTCGCCAGTGGTGAAAGAGGCACTGAAGCTGACAAAGGTGAAGCCGCTCATCATCGATTTCGACGATCCCGAATATGCCGCCGATGCGCCCTATCCCAAGGGTGACCGGCTCGGCGATCTCGACTACGAGGCTTTTGTGGCCGAGGGCGACGAGAATTTCGACTGGCAGATGCCAGACGATGAGTGGGACGCAATCTCGCTCAACTACACGTCGGGCACCACCGGCAATCCCAAGGGCGTCGTCTACCACAATCGCGGCGCTGCCCTGATGGCCTACACCAACACAATCCACGCCGGCATGGGCAAGCACGCCGTCTATCTCTGGACGCTGCCGATGTTCCACTGCAACGGCTGGTGTTTTCCCTGGACGCTCGCCGTCCAGGCCGGCACGCATGTCTGTCTGCGCTGGGTCCGCGCCAAGGCCATGTATGACGCCATCGCCGACCACGGTGTCACCCATCTGTGCGGTGCCCCAATCGTGATGTCGACGCTCATCAACGCCGCTGACGGCGACAAGCGTGAGTTTGCGCAGACCGTCACCTTCAACACCGCCGCCGCCCCACCGCCCGAAGCCGTATTGTCCGGCATGGCCGACGCCGGCTTTGCCGTCACCCACCTTTATGGCCTGACCGAAACCTACGGCCCGGCCGTCGTCAACGAATGGCATGACGACTGGAACGATCTCGACAAGCCGGCCCGTACCGCCAAGAAGGCGCGTCAGGGCGTGCGCTACGCCGCGCTTGAGGGCCTGTCGGTGCGCGACCCCGAGACCATGCTGGAAACCCCGCATGACGGCGAAACCATCGGCGAGGTCATGTTCCGCGGCAACATCGTCATGAAAGGTTATCTGAAGAACCGCGCCGCCTCCGACGAGGCCTTTGCCGGCGGCTGGTTCCATTCCGGCGACCTCGGCGTCATGCACCCCGACGGCTACATCCAGCTCAAGGACCGCTCCAAGGACATCATCATCTCCGGCGGCGAGAACATTTCCTCCATCGAGGTAGAGGACGCGCTCTATAAACACCCGGCAGTGGCCGCATCCGCCGTTGTCGCGCGCCCCGACGACAAATGGGGCGAGGTGCCCATCGCCTATGTCGAACTGAAGCCCGGAAAAACCGCCACCGAAGCCGAAATACTCGATCATTGCCGTTCGCTGCTCGCCCGCTTCAAAGTCCCAAAATCCGTAATATTTGCGGAGATTCCAAAGACTTCAACAGGCAAGATCCAGAAGTTCAAGCTCAGGGATATGGCAAAGGGCAAGTAAACCAAAATGGTAAAAATCACCCGGTTAACCGGCTGTTAGCCATTTCGGTTCATTCTGTGCCCATCCAGTCTTCTGGATTCATACCGGGTGGTTGGAGCCACTCTGTTTGACGCCTCCCTGTAAACTCTCGAGAGCCGCTTCCCAGCGGCTCTTTTTTTGCGCTCCTATCCACCACCGCGTTAACCCTTTGTTAAACATATTCTTGCGCTTCTTGGGACAAGCGCGCATCTTTGCCGCCGATGTCCCAGAGAGGCTGACATCGGCTGTGCTCATCGGTATTGAGCATTGAGTTGCGTGAGAGTCCGGGGATTACCGATGGCGGATATTGGCGCCGATGGCGTAAATACAATCAAACTGGCGGAACGCCGCGTGTTCTCGCCGTCCTTCAAGCCACTCTATAATGAAGGCATGGGGCTGGTCGAAAAGGCCGCCGAATATCTTGATGGCGCAGGCCGCAAGGACGCCAAGCTGCTGTCGCGGACAGCAGCCACACTTTACGCTGCCGAGTCGATGCGCTTGACCACGCGCCTGATGCAGGTCGCCTCCTGGCTGCTGCTCCAGCGCGCTGCCAATTCCGGAGAGATGACCCGCGACCAGGTTAAATCTGAAAAAACCAAGGTCCGCCTCGACACCGCTTCTGCCCGCCACGATGCGCCGGGCTGGAACGAACTGCCGGAGGCGTTCCTGGCGCTGGTCGAGCACTCATTGCGCCTGCAAGGGTTGGTCTGCCGCATGGATGCGGAGCTCTACGGCAATGCATCCAAATCCGCTCCCGCCGCGTCGCGTGCGTCAAATCCGGTCAATGACCAGATCAGCCTGCTGCGCACCGCATTTGGCCACGGCTAAAAGCACCGCGCGCCCACTTGAACCTGAAAGGGTCTAGGTCGTAGTGACAAATTAACGCTTGGCTGCGTTGGCGACCAAAATTGGTCGTGAACAGGAGAAAAGCGCAAGGCGGTGTTGACCACCGTCGAGCATTTTCAACGCATTCACGGACGATTTTGGTCCAACCCCGAAGGGGCCGCGCGCAAATCCATCATTCCGGCGTCGCTCGTCGTCGAATATGCGCTGCATGTCCGTCCTCCTCGCTCCTGGGACTGACGGATTTTCGCTGCGGCGCAGACAAACGTTAATTCGTCACTACGACCTAAATCTACCCGGCGAACATTTCCCGCCACGGCAGCGACAGCAGCGCCGACAGCACCACCAGCGCCAGCGTGATCTGGCGATAGCGCGCATCGCTTGTGCGCCCGTAGAACGCCCACCCGGTCAGGATACCGGCGAAATACGGGGCCGAAAGCACCACGCCCAGCATCATGGCTTCCTGCGTGAACAGGTCCGACCAATAGAGGTTGAGGATCGTGATAAAGGTCGCCAGAAAGAACAGTGTCATCAGGTTCGCCCGGATGATCGCGGCAGGCAGCGGCGACGCCAGCCAGTAGACCAGCACCGGCGGCCCGGGAATCTGCGCAACGCCGGACAGCACCCCGGCTACCGTGCCCACCCCGAGTGACTTCGGCAGCGTGCGCTCGCCATGATAACGCCAGCCGCGCCACAGCGCTGCCGCACACAAGAGGATCGCCGCGGCAATGAACAGGCGCAGCGGCAGTTCCGGCGCATGTGACAGGATCCAGACGCCCAGCGGCACCGAAATGGCCATGCCGCCAAGGATCGGTAGCACCTCGCGCCAGGCCGCAATCCGCAACGCGGGTATCGTCACCGGCAGGGCCGGCAGCAGGTCGATGAAAACGATAATGATGACCGCGGCCTTCGGCCCATAGAGCGCGCCGGCAATCGGCGCGACAATCATGCCGGTGCCAAATCCGGCCAGCCCGCGCGCCACGCCCGCAACAAACACGGTCAGGCCGAGCAATATGAATGCGGTGTCGATGATCGGCATCGTCATAACTGTCGTTTGTCCCGGCAAATTCCCCTGCCTGGCTGTAGAGCCTTTCCGGCCATCGCGCGCAACGCCAGGCGGCAACAGGATGCTGGTCCAGTTTTCGTTTCTGGTTTGTTCACAATTTACTGGCCAGCTAGGCCCATCCGCCATAAGGATTCTCACATGGGCAGCACGATTCGAATTGTCGGCATTGATCCGGGCCTGCGCCGCACCGGCTGGGGCGTCGTGGAAAGCCAGGGCAATGCGCTGCGCTTCATCGCTGCCGGCACCATCAAATCCGACGACAAGGCCGACCTCGCCTATCGTCTGTGCCAGATCCATGCCGGCCTGACCGAAATGCTGGCAGTCTTCACGCCGGACGAAGCCGCCGTCGAGGCTACTTTCGTCAACAAGGACGCCACGGCGACGCTGAAACTTGGCCAGGCGCGCGGCGTCGCCATGCTGGTGCCGGCCCTTGCCGGGCTCTCTGTCGCCGAATACGCGCCCAACGCTGTCAAGAAGGCGGTCATCGGCGTCGGCCATGGCGACAAGGCGCAGATTGCGCTTATGGTGAAAGTGCTGCTGCCGAAATCGACTTATGACAGCGAACACGCAGCCGACGCGCTCGCCATCGCCATCTGCCACGCCCACCACCGCCAGAGCATCACCGGGCGGCTGGCTGTGCTGGCGGGGTGAGGCGCCGGTTCGCCAAAGGCGAACTTGTCATGCCAGTGGCATGACAAGGAGCGTCGAACGGGCGGGGCTGCCGCAGGCAGCAGGGTCCCTCCCCGGGGAAACGGTTCATACAGTGCTCGACGCCCCCTCCACCACAAAGTGGTTCCACCCCCCCGCTTCGCAAGGGAGGATATTACGTTGCGGACGGCCTCGACCTTGATCCTCCCCTGGATACGGGGGTCCGAAGGACGGGCGAGACCCATGGCTCACCCCGGCAGGGGACCACGTAGTGGTGGAGGGGGCAACGTTTCCGCCGTCATCCTCGGCCTTGTGCCGAGGATCTACCAGCTGGACAGTCGCGGGGCGCAAGGCCTCCATCACATCTTGAAACGCGGCAGATTCTCGGGACAAGCCCGAGAATGACGGCTTTGCAGGAGACCCCGCAAAAATATTTCGCTATTTCTTTCCCCCTCCCCGAAACCTCCCCCAAAATGTCTCCACCACAAACGGAGGCACGCATGGCAAGGGAGGGCAAAAACGACAGCAGAATGCAGATGCTTCACCGCATCGTCGCCATGCTGTTTGCGCTCTCCGCCCTTGCCGAACGCGCTGCCAACCGCTCACGCCCGGTGCGCCGCGCGCTGTGCTGGATACTCGGCCTCGTCATTTCGCCTGTCCGCGACATGATCTCCGAAACCGGGATCGAACTCGGCTTTGACATCGTCTTTTCCGACATTGACCTGATGCACTCCGACGACAGCGCCGAAGACCTGATGCGCATTTCTTCAGCCTTGAGCGAACTTGGCCGGGCACTGTCTTTCCTCGTCGCCCACATCGGGCAATTGGACATCGCCGACCGTGAAGCAGCGCTTCAAAATATCGTGCGCCACGTCAGGTGTTGCCTCGCAGTTGCCGTGCCTGTCTTCAACCTCCCAGCCGCCCGCACGCCCGCTCCCGACACGTCCTGACCACTCTCTTGTTCTTGACTTGTTCTCGTTTCGCCGATATGTAATACCGGTGAGGTATTACCATGCGCGTAACTAGCAAAGGCCAGGTGACGATTCCGCTGAACATTCGGCGCGGCCTTGGCATCAAGCCCGGAAGCGAGGTCGAATTCATGCTTCGCGACGATGAGGCGGTTTTGCGTCCTGCGGCTTCAAACTGCGAGACAAACGAGCGCGAAGTCGCCGAATTCATGGCTCACATCCGCAAGCACCGCGGCGTCATGGATCTTGGCGGCCTGACAACAGACGAGTTCATGTCGCTGTTGCGGGATTGAATCGATGACTGCAACCTTGGTTGACACAAATGTGTGGGTCGATTTGTTCAACCTGCGCTCCGAATGGAGGCCCTGGTGCGACCGTCAAATCGAAATCGCCAAACGCGCCGGGCCGGTTGTCATCAACCCGATCATCTATGCCGAACTGGCAGCTGGTTTTCCGACGGAAGGCGCACTTGCAGAGACATTTGATCCGGGGACGATGTTCCGCGAAGACTTGCCGTGGAACGCCGCATTTCTCGCAGGCAAAGCCTATTTGAGCTATCGCCGCAGCGGTGGAGAGAAGCGATCTCCTTTGCCCGATTTCTACATCGGCGCCCACGCAGTCGCGATGGGCTATCGCCTTTTGACGCGCGACATGAGCCGCTACCGCACCTACTTCCCGCTGCTTCAGATCATCTCTCCGGAAACCCATCCATGATCGGCAAACTCAAGGGCATTGTTGACGAGATCGACGAGGACCACTGCGTCATCGACGTGCAAGGCGTCGGCTATGTCGCCTACTGCTCGTCGCGCACTTTGGCCGCCCTGCCCCCGGCTGGCGAGGCTGTCACGCTGTTTATCGAGACCTATGTGCGCGAAGACCTGATCCGGCTCTACGGTTTCGGCTCGGCGCTCGAGCGCGAGTGGTTCCGACTGCTGCTCGAAAACGTCCAGGGCGTTGGCGCAAAGGTTGCGCTCGCTATCCTGTCCACCCTGTCGCCTGCCGAACTCGCCAACGCGATTGCGCTGAAAGACATCGCCATGGTGTCGCGCGCACCGGGCGTCGGCAAGAAGGTCGCCGAGCGCATCGTCATCGAATTGAAGAACAAGACGCCGGCCTTCGCTTCGTCGGGTGCGCTCAACATCGAACTGAAGCAGGACATTGGTTCTGGCGCGGCCCCTGCCCCGGTGGCTGACGCAGTCTCCGCGCTGGTCAATCTCGGTTACTCGCGCGACATGGCCGCCAACGCCATTGCAGCCGCTCTCAAATCCGCCGGCGACGGCGCAGATTCTGCCAAGCTGATCCGCCTCGGCCTGAAGGAGCTGGCGCGGTGATACCAGTCGTCCAGCCATCATCTGCCATCTTGATGGCACCTTGCGCTCAGCCTATATTTCTCCCTTCAGGAGAAGAACATGGCTGAACCGCAATTGTCCGTCCGCAGCGCCCGTGCGCGGGATCTGGCCCATCGGCTTGCGCGCCGGGAAAATCGTTCGATCGCCGACATCGTCGAGCGCGCCCTTGAGGCATATGAGGTTCGCGAAGCGGGGCGTGAACCCGCTCAATCCTTCTACAAGCGGCTCGCGGAGGATTTCGGCGCAGATATCGACCTTGAAGATCTGATACGGGAACGCCGGTCTCCACACAGGGGCATTGACCTGTGATCTTCCTCGACACCAACGTCATTTCGGAGACGATGAAGCGGTCACCCGACGAGGCTGTGCTTGCCTGGCTGGTGCGCCACGACGCCGAGATCGCACTCTCCACGGTCGTCATCGGAGAGATCGCCTACGGCATCGCCAGGATCAGGCCGGATGAAAGGGCAAAGCGACTCGACGACGGATTGCTCGAATGGCGAAAGCGTTTCGCGCACCGCGTCTTTGGCCTCACCGAACAGGCAGCTCTTGCATATGGGGACATTATGGCCAGCGCCGCTGGGCAGGGACGGGCAATGTCAGCGCCAGACGGTATGATCGCCGCCATCGCGCAGATCAACGGTGGTCGCCTTGCGACCCGCAACAGTTCGGATTTCCAGACGACAGGTCTGGACCTGATATCGCCGTGGGAGTTTTGAGATGACCACCGCCCCTCGCCCCATCGCGCCTGAGAGGCGCGACATGGCCCCCAACATCATTGCAGCCGCTCTCAAATCCGCCGGCGACGGCGCCGATTCTGCCAAGCTGATCCGCCTCGGCATGAAGGGGCTGGCGCGGTGATTCCTTGCAGTAAAAGCAATTCCTTACTAGAATTAATGGGTAAGGAGACTGAGACATGGGAATGATCGGCAGCGTCACGTCGAAGGGCCAGACCACAATCCCCAAAGAGGTTCGGGACCAGCTTGGACTGGATCAGGGCACCCGCATCGAATGGACAGTCGAAGACGGCAGGGCGATCGTCAGGCCACGTAAGCTGCGCGCCATCGACCTCGCAGGCATCCTGCATCGGCCAGGCATGAAGTCGATGCCAATTGAAGACATGGACCAGGCAATGATGGATGCTGTCGCCGAAGACGACGAGCGCATCATGCGTGAATGGCGAGAGGGCATCGATTGATCGGCGTCGACACAAACGTTCTTGTCAGGTTTCTGACCGCCGATGAACCGGGCCAGCATCAGCAGGCGGTGTCATTTTTTGGAAGCCGGACGCCGGAAAGCCCGGCCTTTATCAGTGCTGTCACCTTGGTCGAGACAATCTGGGTTCTCCGCCGGGCATATCGACTGGAACCGGCGGAAATCATGGATAGTCTTGGCCTGTTTCTCGACTCTGACGACTTCGTTGTCGAATGCAGGCACTCACTTGAGCTCGTCCGCAAGGGTGCAGGCACAATGAACCAGTTGAACGATTTCATTGTTGCCGAACTTGGTGAGAGAGCAGGCTGCGCGGCCACGATGACGCTCGACAGGCGCGCCGCCCGCGCCGTCCCCTCCATGGAATTGCTCGCGTGACCACCGCTCCCCGCCTCATCTCGTCAGAAAAGCGCGGCGAAGACGCCGACCAGTCGCTACGCCCGCAAACGCTGGACGACTTTGTCGGTCAGCAGGCGGCGCGCGCCAATCTGAAGGTCTTCATCGAGGCCGCCAAGGGCCGCAACGAGGCGCTTGACCATGTTCTGTTTGTTGGGCCGCCGGGGCTCGGCAAGACCACGCTGGCGCAGATCATGGCGCGTGAAATGGGCGTCAACTTCCGCTCCACTTCCGGCCCGGTCATCGCCAAGGCGGGAGACCTCGCCGCACTCCTGACCAATCTCGAAGACCGCGACGTCCTGTTCATCGACGAGATCCACCGGCTCAACCCGGCGGTCGAAGAAATCCTCTATCCGGCGATGGAGGACTATCAGCTCGACCTGATCATCGGCGAAGGTCCCGCCGCGCGTTCGGTCAAGATCGACCTTGCCCGCTTCACGCTGGTCGCCGCCACCACCCGCGCCGGGCTCATCACCAATCCGCTGCGCGACCGGTTCGGCATTCCGGTGCGGCTGAATTTTTACGAAGTCCACGAACTCGAAGCCATCGTCCGCCGCGGCGCGCGCATTCTCGGCATGCCGCTCGGCGACGACGGTGCGGTCGAGATCGCCCGTCGCGCTCGCGGGACGCCACGCATCGCCGGCCGCCTGCTGCGCCGGGTACGCGACTTCGCCTCGGTCGCCGGCGCCGAGCTGGTTGACCGCACGGTTGCAGACAAGGCGCTGTCGCGGCTGGAAGTTGACGCGCTTGGCCTCGACCAGCTCGACCGGCGTTACCTGACGATGATCGCCAACAATTTTGCCGGCGGCCCGGTCGGCGTCGAGACCATCGCGGCAGCCCTGTCGGAGCCGCGCGACGCCATCGAGGACATCATCGAACCCTATCTCATCCAGCAGGGGTTTGTCGCCCGCACCCCGCGCGGCCGCGTGCTCACGGCGAATGCCTGGCGGCACCTTGGCCTCAACGCACCCGCCGACGTCGCCCAGCAGCAGATCAACCTGTTTCAGGAGGAGTGAGCCCACTACTGCCTGTGCGCGCGGGGCGGCAGCGCGCGGATCATGTTGATCACATCCGGTTCGGCCGGCCTGTTCTCGAACTCTTCGACCACCCCGAACGCGCCGCCATAGCCCCACATCGACCAGTCGAAGCCATATCGTTCGGCAAGCGTGATCGCATCGCGATAGAACGCCGCGCGCCAGACCGCTGGCACAATGTGATCCGTGCCGTATTCCTGCCGGATAATGCCAAACTCGCCGAGCAGGATGTCGTCGCGCTTGACACCATGCCGGTCGGCCCATGCTGAGACCGCCTCGAACGGCTTGGATATCTCGGCCTGCATCTTTTCGGGTGTATCGATCTCGGCCAGCAGCTTGTCGAACAGCGCGACCTTGCCGCTCGACGAATTCGCCTCGATGCGCTCGCGTATTTCGGCCACGGTCTTGTCCAGCTCAGCCTTCGGCACCTGGCCGAGCGGATAGGGCAGACCCCACACCTGCGAGATCATGTCGTCGATCCATGTCGCCCCCTGCGAAGTGATGAGATAAGGCGCGTAGGAATGGAACGACCAGATGATGTTGTCATCAGGCACGATTGACGGATCAATCGCCGTCAGGCCATCCGCACCTCCCCAACAACTGCCGGACAGCACCACTGTCTGCCGCGTCGCCGACGACCGCACGGCCGCAAACAGCCGCAGCATCCGGTCCTCCCAGGCTTTTTGTTCGCTCCCCTCGCAGCCAATCACCGGCTCGTTCATCGGTTCAATCGCAACCATAGCCGGATTGAAGGCCGACATCGCCCGCGATACGTCGCGCACTGCCTGCAAATAATTGTCAAACAGGCCGGCGTCTTCCATCACCTGGCTCATGCCGATCTTGCGGTTCGGCCCTGCCGGGATCAGGTGCATGTCCACAATGGCTTTGAGGCCGCTGGCATTGACCAGCCGCACCGAGTCCGCCAGCGACGCAATAAGCCTGACACGCAGCGCAGCACTCTTTTCGGACAGGAAGACTGAAGGATCGACCGGGATGCGCACGAAATCAAACCCGGCCTCTTTCAGCCGTACCAGCCCCGCTTCATCGAGTGATTTGCGCCATTCGGGAAACGGCAGCATCACGTCAGCGTCGTCCCAGCGGCTTTCGTCCGGCCAACTCACCCATTGATCGAGATTGATCCCGCGCCCGGCCTCGAAGGTCGCGGCTTGGGCCGGCGCGAGGCCAGCGCACAGCAGCGCGGTCAGAGCAGCGTTCTTGAAGATGCGGCGCGGACGTGCCATCGGATCGTTTCCCAGGCTGGAGTGTTTACCTGCCAGCCGCGCGCAGGAAAGGAAAGCCCTATGACCGGTCATAGTGAACAGACAGGCGAACCGGCAATCCCGCTTTCGGGCGTTCTCACCCGGTCCGGCCACCGCCATGTCGTGCGTGTCTACTATGCCGACACCGACTTTTCGGGCGTTGTCTACCATGCGCGCTATCTGGAATTTTTTGAGCGCGGGCGGTCAGATTTCCTGCGCCTCGCAGGCGTCCACCACACCGAGCTGGCTGACGGCAAGCATGGCGAGAAGCTCGTCTGGGTCGTGCGCCGCATGGAGATTGACTTCAAAAACCCCGCGCGCATCGACGATGTTCTGACCATCGACACCACCACCGAGCGCGTATCCGGCGCCCGCATCTTCATGGCCCAGACGCTGTCGCGCAACGGCGAGACCCTGGTTCAGGCCAAGGTGGAGGCGGCGATCATTTCCGAGTCGGGCCGGCCGCGCCGCTTTCCCAAGGAATGGGCGGCGGCGTTCCTGCCTGCAGAAGCACAGGAACAGATAGCCTGATCCAGGCAGGCCTGATCTTTCTCTGGCCATATTGCAGTGCAACAAGCAGGCGCAGCCGGAATGCTTACTGATCGTTAACCATAACGTCCCAATAAGTGTATCCGGGAACCCGCCTGCACCGGCGAACGCCTTCCTTTAACCAAATTTGCCACCGAAAGGGCAGCATCCGCTCCGTTTCGGTCAGGCATTTTCAGGTCGGGGTCGCGCGCTCTGGGCCGGCTGGGCAAGTTTTTGGGACAATGCGCGAGGCTAGCCGCTGCAAGGCCCGCTTCTTGGGACGATTGATTTAATGGAAACCTTACCTCTTGAGGCCGTGACACACGACACGTCGATCTGGGGCCTGTTCTGGCAGGCCGGCTGGGTCGTCAAGCTTGTGATGATCGGCCTGCTCGCCGCGTCCGTCTGGACCTGGGCGATCATCATCGACAAGCTCATTTCCTATGCGCGCATGCGATCGGCGCTCAACAGCTTTGAGCAGGTGTTCTGGTCAGGACAATCGCTGGAGGATCTCTACCGCACCCTGTCGGAGCGCAAGACCACCGGCATGAGTGCGATCTTTGTCGCCGCCATGCGTGAGTGGAAGAAGAGCTTTGAGAAGGGCGCGCGCTCCCCACTTGGCCTCCAGAACCGCATCGACAAGGCGATGGACCTTGCGCTGACCCGTGAAATGGAGCGCCTCGAAGGCCGTCTAGGCTTCCTGGCAACCATCGGCTCGGCAGCGCCCTTCATCGGCCTGTTCGGCACGGTCGTCGGCATCATGACCTCGTTTCAGGCCATCGCCGGTTCAAAATCGACCAGTCTTGCAGTTGTCGCACCGGGTATCGCCGAGGCGCTGCTGGCGACGGCCATTGGCCTGCTCGCGGCTATTCCCGCCGTCATCGCTTACAACAAGCTGTCGTCCGACGCGGGCAAGCTCGGCCTGCGCATGGAAGGCTTCGCCGATGAATTCTCCGCCATACTCTCGCGACAGATCGACGAGAAAGTGGCCCAGAAGGCGGCATAGGAGCAGCTCATGGGTATGTCAGTTGGATCAGGCGGAGGCGGACGTGGTGGCCGCGGTCACCGCCGGCGTGGCCGCCACCACGGCGTGATTGCTGAAATCAACGTCACGCCATTTGTCGACGTCATGCTGGTTCTGCTCATCATCTTCATGGTCGCAGCACCGCTCCTGACAGTTGGCGTGCCTATCGACCTGCCTGAAACGCAGGCCAAGCCGATGAACGCTGAAACGCAGCCGATTACGATCTCGGTCAACAAAGACGGCGTTATCTACCTTCAGGAAACCGAAATCCCGATTGACGAGGTCGTTCCTAAACTGACCGCCATCGCCAAAACCGGCTACGAAGAGCGCATCTATGTGCGCGGCGACACTGCCGCCGCTTACGGCACTGTCATGAAAGTGATGGCGCGGGTTTCGTCGGCCGGCTTCCGCAATCTCGGCCTCATCACCTTGCAGGAACAGGACCAGTAGTCAGCCATGAAGGCAGGCTTCTCCACATCACTCGTTCTTCACGCCCTCGTCCTTGGCTTCGGCCTCGTGACGCTGACGGCGCCGAAGCCGCATGAGGTGGGCGATGTCATGGCGCTGCCGGTCGACATTGTGCCGATTGAATCGCTGACCGAGTTGCAGCAAGGCGACAAGACGGTGAAGGAAAAGGCCGAAAAGCCCGCACCCAAGCCGACCAAGCGTCAGGACCCGGTTGCTGACGCCAAGAATGCCGGCGAGAATGACATCGATCTGAATGACGTGCCGCGGCCAGAACCCAAGCCGCAAAAGGTCGAGACCGCCAGCGCGCCTAAGGCTGAACCCGCACCAAAACCTGATCCGGTTCCGGCCGAGGTGAAGCCAGAGCCGAAACCCGAGCCAAAAGTTGCGGAAGCCAAGCCCGAACCAAAGCCTGAGCCCAAGCCTGTAGAAGCCAAGCCCGAGCCGAAGCCGGAGCCCAAGCCCGACCCGATTGCCGAGGCGATCAACGCCGAAGCGCAGCCGACCGAGCAGCTTGAGTTCCCCGACGAATTGCCAAAGCCACAGGCGCGCCCTCAGCGCGAGCAGCAGGTCGCCAAGGCGGAGACCAAGCCGGAAACAAAGTCCGAGCAGACCAAGTCGGCCGAAACGCCAAAGAAGACAGAAAAGACTGCCAAGGCCCCGAAAGAGCAGGATCTCGAATCGCTGCTCGATGAGACCAAGGCGTTGCTCGACAAGCAAAAGCCGGCCGGCGGCGGGGCCAAGCGTTCCGAACGGCAGGCAGCCCTCGGCAATGACCGTCCGGCAACCGGCGCAAAGCTGTCTGTGTCCGAGATGGATGCACTGCGCCAGCGTCTCGCCGGCTGCTGGTCAATCCCCGCCGGCGTCGATGACGCCGAACTGCTGAAAGTCTCGGTGCGTTTCCGGCTCGACCGTTCCGGCGAGCTCGAAGCGCGTCCGGAAATCATCAAGGGCGGCGGCTCGTCCGGGCCTGCACGCACCGCGGCTGAATCCGCCGTGCGCGCCGTGTCCAAATGCGCGCCGTTCAACCTGCCTGCAGACAAATATGATACATGGTCCGAAGTCGTCGTGAACTTCGACCCTACCGACATGTTCTGAGCAAACTTCGAAAGAAAGTGCCCATGAAACGAATGATCCGCTCCCTGCTTGTTGCCACCGCCATGGCTGCGGCCGCCATCCCGATGTTTGCCCAGCAAGCCAGTGCGCAGCTTGTCGTTGACGTCAACAAAGGCGTCGTCGAGCCATTGCCGATCGCCATCACCGACTTCATTTCGGGCGACGAACTTGGCCAGGAAATCAGCCAGATCGTTTCCGCCGACCTGCAGCGATCTGGCCTGTTTGCGCCAATCGACAAGGGCGCGTTCATTGAAAAGATTTCGAACCCTGACGCAGCCCCGCGATTTGAAGACTGGAAGGTCATCAACGCACAGGCGCTGGTCACCGGCCGCGTCAGCCAGGAAGGCGACGGCCGCATTCGCGCCGAGTTCCGCCTTTGGGACACGTTTTCCGGCCAGCAGCTGACCGGCGAGCAGTTTTTTGCCGCGCGCACCGACCGCCGCCGCGTTGCTCACATCATCGCCGACGCCATCTATGAGCGCCTCACCGGTGAAAAGGGCTATTTCGACACCCGCATCGTCTACATCGACGAATCCGGCCCGCGCAACAACCGCAAAAAGCGTCTGGCAATCATGGATCAGGACGGCGCCAACATGCGCAACCTGTCTGATGGCCGCGTTATCGAACTGTCGCCACGGTTTTCGCCGAACCGCCAGGAAATCACCTACATGTCCTATGAGGGTGACCGTCCGCGCGTCTTCCTGTTGCAGATCGAGACCGGCCAGCGCGAGGATGTCGGCGCCTTCCCCGGCATGACCTTTGCGCCGCGCTTCTCGCCCGATGGCCAGCGTGTCATCATGAGCTTGCTGCGCGACGACGGCAATTCCAACATCTACGCCGTGGATCTACGATCCAAGCAGACCACCCGTCTCACCACGTCAAACGCCATCGACACCTCGCCATCCTACTCGCCGGACGGATCTCAGGTCGTATTCACATCCGACCGCGCCGGCCGTGAACAGCTCTACGTCATGGGTGCCGACGGTTCGGGCCAGAATCGCATCTCGTTCGGCGACGGCAAATACTCGACCCCGGTCTGGTCGCCGCGCGGCGATCTGATCGCCTTCACAAAGCAAAGCGGCGGCGAATTCCAGATCGGTGTCATGCGCCCCGACGGTTCGGGCGAACGCATCCTGTCATCGGGCAATCTGCAGGAAGGCCCGACCTGGGCTCCGAACGGCCGCGTCATCATGTTCCAGCGTCAAGCCGGAGGTTCGGGCGGACCAAAGCTCTACTCGATTGATCTGACCGGCCGGAATGAACAGGCGATCCCGACGCCAAACTTCGGATCCGACCCGGCCTGGTCACCACTCAGGCAGTGACCGGGTTCACAGACGGGGAAAAAACTAGGCGCGACAGTCAATTTGTCGCGCCTTTTTCGTCGAATGCCGCCATCTTGCCCCAATTAGGCCACCTCGACGCAGGATTTGGAGCCCAGAGCAGTTTACGTGAACGCGGCGCCGGGGGACCCTGCACCAAATTCAGGTGAGCCACACTTTGTTAACCACGATCCTTGAAGGGCGGTTAACTCAGACGTGGTTACTACAGCTTGAACGACATCAATCAAATGCGAAGGAGTTGCGCCGATGCGCCGTATCGCAGCAATGACACGTAATCCCGCCATGATCGCGCTGGTCGCAGCTCTGGCAATCACCGGGTGCGCCTCGAAAAAGGCTCCCAACAACGCAGGCGACCTTGGCCTCAACGCTAACGGTAACAACGCCGCTCCCGGCTCGTCACAGGATTTTACCCTGAACGTCGGCGACCGTATCTTGTTTGATACCGACTCATCGATGATCCGCGCAGACGCGCAGCAGACGCTGGCCAAGCAGGCGCAGTGGCTGAACCAGTATCGCAACTACAAGATCACCATTGAAGGCCATGCCGACGAACGCGGCACCCGCGAATACAACATTGCGCTGGGTGCCCGCCGCGCCGCTGCTGCCCGCGACTATCTGGTCGGTCAGGGTGTCCAGTCAAACCGCTTGCGCACGATCTCCTACGGCAAAGAGCGCCCGGTGGCGCTGTGCGACGATGGCTCCTGCCAGACGCAGAACCGTCGCGCAGTCACCGTTCTCGGCGGTCAGGGCAGCTAGGTCGTAGTGACGGATAGACGCTGCGGCACAGCCAACAACTGGTTCGTCAATACGACCCGGCTGTCGCTCAAATTGCAACACAGGGCAAAAATTCATCAAAGCGGCCTCCCCGGGCCGCTTTTCGCTTGTTTGGAGACGGTCTAAACAAAATTTGGCCGAACTCTCGGCGAGAAATAGGCCAATCGAATTTTCCAGCCGCCTCAATGCCCGAAGCTGCGGCGCAATTGTCTACGGTGAATTGTCCATGAAACTGCATTCCCTTCTGCTTGGCGCTGTTGCCCTGCCCCTGCTCGCCATAACCCCGTCGCAGGCGCGCGAGGCGTCGCCGGCCACCAATCTCGACCTGCCAGCCATCTCGTCATCGCCCATGCTCCAGATCATGCCTGACATGGCTGGCCGCGACACTGGCGGCTATGTCCAGCTGACGCAGGCGTCTGACCCACGCGTTGTTGGTCTTGAAGAGCAGGTTCGCCAGTTGAACGGCCGCATCGAGGAAATGAATTTCCAGATCCTTCAGATCCAGGAACAGATGCGCAAGATGCAAGAAGACGTCGACTTCCGGCTGCAGGACATGGAGCAGAAGCGTGGCGATGCCGGATCATCGGAGCCCACCCGCAAGGCTGAAGCGCAGCTTCCAGCGGCCACCCAGACTGCAAATGCCGACGCAGACATGCGCCCCGCAACAGCTCCCGCAGAGAAGCCGCTCGGCACGATCGTGTTTGACGAGTCCGGCAACGTAAAAGGCGGCACAATGGACCCGTCCGCAACAGTCGGAACTGACCCGGCGGGGGCAGAAGACGCCGGCACCGACGACCAGAAGGTTGCGGCGCTGCCGGCAAGCGACAATCCGGGTGAACTCTACCGTGACTCTTACGAATATGTGTTGTCGGGCGACTACGGCACAGCTGAAGCTGGCTTCCGCCGTCACATCGAGCGCTATCCGGCTGACCCGCAGACCGCTGACGCCCGCTACTGGCTCGGTGAAGCCCTGCTGGGCCAGCAGCGCTACCGCGACGCTGCTGAAGTGTTTGTCGAAGCCAACCGCGAATTCCCCGACACGCGCAAATCACCCGACATGCTCTTGAAGCTCGGCGTATCGCTGTCGGCGCTGAACCAGCGCGAAGTTGCCTGCGCAACCTTTTCAAAGATCGGCCAGCGCTATCCCAAGGCTTCGGGTTCGTTGAAGGAGCGCGTCAAACAAGAGCGTGCCCTCGCAGGTTGCTGAACCGGCAGTCGCAGCCACTCGACCAGGCCTGGCAGGGCCTCGATTTTCCGTCTGACACGACACTCATTGCCGCTGTTTCCGGCGGCAGCGATTCACTGGCGCTGCTGGTGTCGCTTCGCGATCATCTCGCCTTGAACCGCCCGGACGTCCAGCTGATCGCCGCAACCATCGACCATGGTCTGCGGACGCAGTCGGCAATCGAAGCCGCCGCCGTCTCCACTGTTTGCACCGCCCGCGGCATCCAGCACATCACCCGGCGCTGGCAGGGCGACAAGCCTTCGACCGGCATTGCAGAAGCAGCGCGTGCTGCGCGCTACCGGCTGCTCGGCGAGATCGCCAGTGAATTTGGCGCATCAGCCATCCTGACCGGACACACCGCCGACGACCAGGCCGAAACAATCGCGATGCGGCGTGCGCGCGGCGCCGGCCGCGGTCTCGCGGGCATGGCGCCGGTTTCGCTACTCGATGGCAGTTGCTGGCTGCTGCGTCCGCTGCTTGGCATCCGCCGCACAACGCTACGCCAGTTCCTGAGCTACAAGCAGATCGGCTGGATCGAAGACCCGACCAATGAAGACAACAGATATGAGCGGCCCCGCATCCGCCGCGAACTGGCCAGCGCAGGCATCGGTGACTTGCTGGCTCTTGGAACTGACGCCGCCCGCGAGCGCGAGCTGCTTGGTATCCGGGCAGCTGCGATCATCGAGGAGGCCGCATCCCGCCCTGCCCCGGGTCTGATCTGGATCAATGCCAGCCTGTCACGACATGACGACCGCAACGCCGCGCTCTACGCAATGCGCATTCTGCTTGCTGTCGCCGGCGGCCGCCAGCATCTGCCCGGGGAGGAAACCACCAGAGCGCTTCTCGACACGCTTTCCCGAAGCACCATCAATTGGCGCGGCACGCTGTCGCGGTCAGTGATTGACCGCCGCAAGGATTCGATCTTCCTCTACCGCGAAAACCGCAACCTGCCGCAGGCCATTCTGTCCGGTGATAGACTGGTCTGGGATGGCCGTTACCGGATCGAATGCAGCCTTGCCCGGCAGGAAAGAATGCTGGTCACACTTGGCTCCCAACAAGCCGATCCACTGCCGCACCCCTCAATTCCCCCTTCTGTTCTCCGCGCCGCCCAAAGTGCGGAACCGGGCATTCAGAGCCAGAACGGCAATGCGCTTGCATTGGACGGCACATGCCCGGGAATACGGGCCCGCCCGGTGGCCGCACCTTGGGCAGCGCTGCTCCCGTCTTTTGATTTCGCACCGGCACGCGCGGTCGCAAATCTGATCGGCGCGCAAATTCCATTGGATTCGCCTTACCAGCGCCACAGTGAGGGCCACGACTTAACCCAATCGTAGGAGCAAGCTTGGCAAGGTAGCTTTGCCTACCTATCTTAGCGCAAACGTAAGGAACGGCGCCGTCCTCTCTCGGCGTCAGCGGGACCCGAGATGAATCCGAATTATCGAAATCTTGCGCTGTGGGCGATCATCGCCGTGCTTCTCATTGCGCTGTTCAATCTGTTCCAGACGCCGCAGCAGCGTGGCGCGACCACAGAAATCGCCTATTCCGAGTTTCTCCAGTCGGTGAATGCCGGCCGGGTCAAGTCTGTTACAATCGCTGGCGACCGCATCACCGGCACCTATTCGGACAGCGCCACCGGCTTCCAGACCTATTCGCCGGGCGATGATACATTGGTGCAGAAGCTGGAAGCGCAGAAGGTCACCATCAACGCGCGCCCGGAGAACGATGGTTCTGGCTCGCTTGTGTCGGTTCTGCTTAGCTGGCTGCCAATGCTGCTGATCCTCGGTGTGTGGATCTTCTTCATGCGGCAGATGCAATCCGGTTCGGGCAGAGCCATGGGCTTTGGCAAGTCAAAGGCGAAGCTTTTGACCGAGGCGCATGGCCGCGTCACCTTTCAGGATGTCGCCGGCGTTGACGAAGCCAAGGAAGACCTTGAGGAAATCGTCGAATTCCTGCGCGATCCGCAGAAATTCCAGCGATTGGGCGGCAAGATTCCGCGCGGCGTTCTGCTGGTTGGCCCTCCCGGCACCGGCAAGACGCTGATTGCGCGCGCTGTTGCAGGCGAAGCCAATGTGCCGTTCTTCACCATTTCCGGTTCGGACTTCGTTGAAATGTTTGTCGGCGTCGGCGCGAGCCGTGTCCGCGACATGTTCGAACAGGCCAAGAAGAACGCGCCCTGCATCATCTTCATCGACGAAATCGACGCGGTCGGCCGTCATCGCGGCGCAGGCCTCGGCGGTGGCAATGACGAACGCGAGCAGACGCTGAACCAGCTGCTGGTCGAGATGGACGGTTTCGAGGCCAATGAAGGCGTCATCCTGATCGCCGCCACCAACCGTCCCGACGTTCTCGACCCGGCGCTGCTGCGCCCCGGCCGCTTCGACCGTCAGGTCACCGTGCCAAATCCAGACGTCAATGGCCGCGAGAAGATCCTCAAGGTGCACGTCCGTAACGTGCCGCTCGCACCGAACGTCAATCTGCGGGTTCTGGCGCGCGGAACGCCGGGCTTCTCCGGCGCTGATCTGGCCAACCTCGTCAACGAGGCGGCCCTGATGGCGGCGCGCCGCAACAAGCGCCTCGTCACCATGCAGGAGTTCGAAGACGCCAAGGACAAGGTCATGATGGGCGCAGAGCGCCGGTCACTGGCCATGACGGCTGACGAGAAGAAGAACACCGCCTACCACGAGGCCGGCCACGCTGTTATCGCGCTGACCCTGTCGAACGCCATCGACCCGATCCACAAGGCGACGATCATCCCGCGCGGCCGTGCACTGGGCATGGTGATGACGCTGCCGGAGTCGGATCGCTACAACTGGACTTATGAAAAGGCGCTTGCGCGTCTGGTCATGCTGTTTGGCGGCCGCGAGGCCGAAATCATGACCTTCGGCAAGGACAAGGTGACGACGGGCGCATCCGGCGACATCCAGATGGCCACCAACCTGGCCCGTTCCATGGTGATGGAATGGGGCATGTCGGAAAAGCTCGGCCGCGTCCGCTATCGCTCAAACGAACAGGAAGTGTTCCTCGGCCATTCGGTGGCCCAGAGCACCAACATGTCCGAAGAGACGGCCAAGCTGATCGACGAGGAGGTTCGCCGCCTGATTGAGTATGGCGAGACCGAAGCGCGGAAGATCCTGACCAAGAACAAGAAGAAGTTCACGGAGATCGCCGAGGCGCTGCTGGAATACGAAACCCTGACGGGCGACGAACTGCGCGGCCTGATGAATGGCGAGAAACCGACCCGCGACCAGGGCGACGACACGCCGACGTCGCGCGGCTCGGCAGTGCCGAAGGCTGGCAAATCAAGCGGTTCGCGCAAGAAGGGCCCGGAGCCCGACGGCGGAATGGAACCGCAGCCGCAGTAGAGGACACGGCTTCACGCCGGACCATCAGACAAAGGGCGCTTCCTCACCGAAGCGCCCTTTTCGTTTCCCGGCGGGTCTGCTGCCTGCCCTGACACAAGTCAGTTGCTTGCTCAGTCGGGCGCTCGCTGCATCCCGAACAATTCTTCGCAGATTGGCCTTGTTTCATTGGCGCGGCTTGGCTATGTGTGCGCCGCGCACTAGCGCGACCATGCGACCGGAGAGGTGGCAGAGTGGTCGAATGCACCGCACTCGAAATGCGGCATGGGTCTAAAGCTCATCGGGGGTTCGAATCCCTCCCTCTCCGCCAGCTCCTTCCAGGCAAAAATCAGCTTCTGAAGGCCCGTTTTCCGGGCTTTTCAACGACTCGACGCCACGCGCTTCGCCCAAATGTATGGGAGAATGTATGTGGCCAGATATTTTTCCGATGGCGTCACCGGCCCTCAGTTCCAGATCCGTCTGCCGCGTGATCTGGCCAGCCATTTTGCGTTTTCATCCTTATCGGTTCCACTGACACCTGCGCCGAAACTTCAATTGCGACGGCGCGCGCTCAAGCTTGCGAGCGCGGCCCAGCAATTGTTCGTGGACTTGCGTGCGATAGATACAGACGACCTCAAGACCCTGCCCCGTTCCGAACTCGTCAAGCGGATTGGCGCGCACTGTGATCGTCTTGCAGGCAAAGACATTCTCGACGATGACACATTCATGTGCGCGCTGCGCGATGGGGACGTTGGCGGCTTTCTCAGTGCAACCGCAGAGCTCCTGAGCCGGCCGAGCCCAATAACCCCGCTCACCGACAGGATGAAATCACTCCCGATTAAGGGATTGATCATCCTGCAAAAGCTGCACGAAGAGGGAGCCTATCTCGTCGATGCGGAGTTTGACGCTTGTCTAGCTGTCATTGCTACGGAGGTTGTCCGTCCGAGGCTTGGATGAGAGGTTGTTGTTGCGACACACACAGCCCGGTTCCAGGAGCCTCGGATGGACATGCATGAGAATGCCAGAACAACCCCGCACAGTCGAATGTTGATCGTTGAACGTCTCAAGGCGGGCTGGACAATTGGCGCAGTGGCGTCAGCTCTGGGCATCGACGGCAGAACGGTGCGCAAATGGCGAAGCCGTTTCGACACTCAGGGCGCCGCTGGCTTGGCGAACCGCTCGTCGCGCCCCCACTCATCGCCATCGCGGCTTGCTCCCATTCAGGAGGCTGAGATCGAGGCTCTGCGGCGTCAACGTCTGTCTGGCCCCGCAATCGCGCGCCGGATCGGCCGCCCGGCATCGACAATTGGCAAGGTGCTTCGCCGGATTGGGCTTGGCAGGCTCGCGGCGCTTGATCCCAAACCGCCGGTTATTCGCTATGAGCGCGAGCGGCCGGGTGAACTGGTCCATCTTGATTCCAAGAGGTTGGGCCGCATCGACGGCGTCGGACATCGCATCACCGGCGACCGCATCCGCCAGAGTTCGAAGCGTGGCAAGGGTTGGGGAACTGGCTGGGAAGCCCTGCACGTGGCCATCGACGACGCATCCAGGCTGGCCTCGATCCGAGCAGCCTGGTCTTTATCGACGAGACATGGATCAAGACCAACATGGCGCCTCTGCGTGGCTGGGGGGCACGTGGCAAGCGTCTGCGTGGCTTCGCGCCGCATGGACACTGGCGCACCCTGACCTTCCTGGGCGCGCTGCGCTGCGACCGGCTGACCGCCCCTTGTGTCTTCGACGGCCCGATCAACGGCCAATGCTTCCGCGCTTATGTCGAGCAATTGCTCGTGCCCGAACTCAAACCCGGCGACATCGTCGTCATGGACAATCTTGGCTCCCACAAGGCCGCCGCCATTCGGCAGGCCATCAGAGCCGCAGGCGCAAGGCTCTGGTTCCTGCCGCCATACTCCCCGGATCTCAATCCGATCGAGCAGGCTTTCTCCAAAATCAAGCACTGGATGCGAATGGCGCAAAAACGAACAATCGAAGACACGTGGCGCCACCTTGGACACCTCGTCTCGACAATCCAGCCAGCCGAATGCGCAAACTATCTCAAAAACGCAGGATATGCTTCCGTCAAAAACTGAAACGATCTAGTCAGCGGCGTTGACGTTTGCCTCTATCGTTCCCAGTTCGAGCCTGATCCTGGATTGCACGTCAGCTATCCCGGGTTGGGAAAGAACTTCGCGATGAGCTCTGTGCATGTAGCGCGACAGACCCGCCAGAACTCGTATCGCGCACGCTCCCGAAGCACCTTCTCAAATTCCATCATCGACCATTCGAACAGTCCGCCCATGCCCGAGGTCGATTTGACCCCGATCCTGTCCGCCGCATCCGTCATTGCTGCGCACAGGTCAACCAAACCTGCTTCACCCTGAGCGCTCATTCGGCTCCGGTGAGCCCGCAAGCGTTCCAGGCGGACGATGGCTTTGACGGTCGTGTTGGATAGTTAGACGACGATGATAGTTCCACCTTTGGCCGACAAGGCCAAAGGTGGAGACAGCGCCCAGGAGGACACAGGTCGTCAGATGGATCGCGTTGGCGCCAAGCAGCCGGACCGCTCCGGTCGAACCCAGCGCATCGTCTTTGCGCGATTTGCCCCTGCTGTGCCGGTACAGGGCATGGAAGCCTATCCCCTCGGCCTCACGCAGACAAAGCGACGGGGACCAGTCTTGTTGGCAACCTTGTTCCTGCCACAACGGCATTGGCCGCCGCGAACGACACCGCCTTTGCAAACAACATTCTGCCGTGTCTGCGGGGGCGTCGGCCGCTTCGGTTGAGTGACCCTCTTCGCTGGCGCGGGATCAGCTCGCACTGCCTTGTTGGCCTGGCAGGCAAAGGCTTTGTTGCCCGTCTTGACCAGCTTGCGCTTGGGACCACATTGGCACTTGCCATTGCTGATGCGACCGTTCTTGCAGACAAGTTGCGCCTTCTTCCCGGTCGGATTTGCCCGCACGGGCTCTCGCTTTTCAGGCGGCTTGGCAACAGCGATGCACTGATATGATGCATTGCCGGTTTTCCTGCGGATCTTGTTGGGACCGCACTGGCAGCTCTTCTTGGTAATCTTGCCGCCAATACAAACCAGCCTCGGCTTTGTCGGCTTCGGATTTGTGCGCGCCGGTTCCGTCTTCTTCTCAGGCTTTGTTGCCGGTTTATCGGGCGACCCACGTTGCGGCGCGTGTGTCGGGTTCGGCACGGCGGTCAAACCTTCAACGCTACCGCCAAAAACCGGATTGACCTGCGGCTTGGGCTTGGGAAGGTCGTGACCGGGATCCTTTTTGCTACCGGTGAACCCATCTATGCCCGCGCTGTGTCCTGCCGCCTTTGCGCACTGGAATGCATTGGCCTTGAAGGCATGGTCTCGCGCATCGCCCGGCGAAACACTGCGCAGGGTGCAACCCGCCTCGATCGTGTCAGTCACGCTGAAATTAATCAGCTTGCCTGCCCGGTAGTGACCGCTCGCAACCTTGTCAGGCTGCAGCACGCCGGAAAAATTGCCCAGCGCGCCGCAATCCAGCGAATAGTGAATATTGTCAGCCTTGGGCGCGTTGAACCAGACCAGCGCCTTGGCGTCACGCGGGCATGAGTTCTGCTGGGCAAGTGGACCGTTGTCGATGAATTCGAAATTACCCTCGAACGCCGTCTGTTTCGGCACATCGTCGTCATTGTCGCCAGTCGGGTTTGCAAGACCACCACCGCCTGCACCGGTGCAATGCAAAGTGATGTCTTTCCAGCCGGTCTCCTTGTTGAATGTTTCGTTGACCAGATCGCGCGCGTTGAACTGCACGTTTGTGGTCTCATCAACTTCGACCCATCGTTCGTGAACCGCACGGAAATAGCCCTCATCGTGCTGGGCCTGCAGATCGATCTCCTCGCTTTCGACGGCGCCGTCGCCGCGTTTGCCCCACAGCTTGAACGAGACCGGGCCTTCCTGATTGGTCTCCATTGTCACGCGCAGCTTGGCCTTCTTGCACGTCGTGCCGGGAGTCGGCTCCGTGTAGGCGTTGGAATATGTGGTCAATGTCAGCCTGATATCATTGACCGTCATCGGACCTTGGTTGAATCCAAGGTCCTGGCCGCCCGGTGCCTTGGGTGTGTCGCTGCCGCTTGAGCGGGGTATCCCGCCGGAGTCGCTGGGCGCTTTTGAGTCGCCCCTTGGGTACTTTACGTCCTGCCCAAGACACACGACCTTGAGGCCAACGAAACCGGTCGCTGATGCACGCGCAAAATCGCCATATCCCTCATATTCGTTCAGATAAAAGGGAAATTTCAATCGCCGATTTTCTCTTGCATCGGCGTGCATCGCGAGCGGCAGGCTGTAGGAAAACGAGTGGCCGCGCTCCACCTCGGTCCATTTGGCATTGCACTGGTTGATGATCGCCTGCTCATCACCGGCGTTCAGCCGCGTAAACTCGTCGATCAGAATGTTTACCGGCCCCACGACCGACGTTCTGGAATTTACATGGGCTTCAATCCGGTTGTCAGTTTTCGCGTATCCGTCAGGTGCGATGGTGTGGGTAGATGAGACGCCGCGGACAGCGCCGTTTGTGAGTTGTCGTCCGACGCGATAAAACTGGATAAAGCCGCGCGACATCTCGATCGTCACATGGACGGGGATCGTTCGCGGATGATTGCTGATCCGCCTCCACATGTCGTCTTCCTGTTCGACAAATATTGTTTCAACGTCAAAACCGCCGCCGATCTCGATATTCCTGAACTGCGGCGAGGCTGCGAAAGCGGACGTCGACAATGTGCCGAGCGTGCACAGGATCAGTGCCCTTGGCGCGCGTTTGAGAGCGCTGCGCCAGGCCAAAAGTCTTCTACTAAACATGAGTATCAACCCTCTTGGACCGTCCCTATCGGCTCAGGGTAACGCAAGGTGGTTGTAGCGGCTCGGGGGATGAGGCAGGGGTGAGAGCCGTGAAGCAAGGCTTCACGCTGGAGGTGGTTGTGTCTCGCTGCTGCGCAAATCCGATGGTGTCATCGCGTAGCGGCGGCGAAATGCCTGGTTGAACCAGGACAGGTCGCCAAAGCCGCAATCATAGGCGATTGCAGTGATGTTGCGATGGCGTTGGTCAGCGCTGGACAGCAAAGTGTGAGCCCGCGCCAGCCGCACCGAAAGCACATGATCGGTGAAATTTGTGCCGGCCGCGTAGAACAGGTCTCGTATGGCGCGCGGCGCAAGCCCATGCCTGCCGGCAATCCAGCCCAGGCTCATAGCCGGTTCTGCAAGATTGACGTCAATGTCCGCCTTGATCCGCTCCAGCGTCGCGGTTCGCACGCTGCCTTTCGACGCTTCGGTGGCATCACCGGAAGGTCCGAGTGCAAGGATGAAGAGGTCTGTCAGCGTTTTCCTGGCCTGAACAATCGTGCCGCCATCCAGCGGACCAAGATCACTGGCAAGCGTCCTGGCGTAGCTGCTCAGGAGGTCGAGCGCAGCAGTCCGCGGCACACCCTTGCTCATGGCATCGTCCAGATCTTTGACAGAACTGGACACTTCGCTACGCGGCACACAGATGACCTGATTGTCACTTTCGAGCGACCAGGACTCATAGCGTTCGTCATTGCCCCAGAGTTGAGCATGCCCCTCTGCACTCAATATGACGTCGTCAAGTCCGTGGCGCCTGCCAGGATAGTGCATATGGATCGTCTTTCCCCTGCGCGGGATCAACAGACACAGATCATCATTTCCATCCGCTTCTGCGTGCTTTTTCTGGCGCGCGATGGTGGCGCCTGACAGCCATTGGTTACTGACAAACGCGCCCGACAATATCCTTAGAGAAAATTCCAACGCCAAAGGCTCATCGGGGCGCCGATCCATCGAGAAGGAAAGGTATGGTTCGATAACCTCCAGCAGCTTGCCTGTTTCACGCGGCCCAGCTTCAGCATAGCTAATGCGATGAAAGACATCCGACATTGCCTGTCCCTCCTCTTCAAGAAACGCCAAGTTCTGATTCAAGTCGTGCAATGTTGGTTCGGGGTAACCCAAACACACTAATACGACTGAACTCTCTTGGCCAATTCGGCTCTGGGCCTAACCGCGTTCAGAAGGGCCAATCTGACGCGGGTTCCCTCTCCAGTCATCTTTGAAATAGGATCGCAGGCTTGTTAGAAATATTGATGTCTTCGACTTCAATGCCTCGATCAACTGAATAGAAGCGTCGGCATTCTCGATAGCCATTTGCAATTCGGCCAATCTCTGCCGATCGAAAGATGAAAGCGGGAGGCCCTGCGCCTCCCTCAACAGCAGGAGGCATTCATGCGCCCGCAGGACGGCAATGAACGCCCGGCACATCGGAACCAACAACGATTGGTCGGTAATCCAACTGCGACCTTTGAACATCTGTTGTGTGACACGCTGCCCGGCGCCTAAACAGTCGAATTCGATACATCCGCGAAAACCAAGCTCGGCGCGTCGGCTATGAATAGTGCAATTGCCACCGCAGGCATCGAGATGCGGGCAGGCTTGACCCAACGCCTTGTCGATGGCGAACAGACTGGATCGGTCGAATGAAAGCGCGATGCAGCAAAGCGCTGCACATTGCGCACAATCGGCGCGAAGAACAACTTTTTCCATTGTGAGTTTCCCGGACGCACGATCGACGTCGCAAGTCGGGTCGACTGCGTTAGATCGAATCTGCGATAGGGAAAATTTTCGGGCAGGGCTGAGGCACCGCGAAGTAAGGGACTTCTATCCTGCATTGGTAGCAATGTCCATTCTTTCACTTCTGGGGCTTCTTTTGTTCTAGGAATTTGAAGCGTCGACTTTCTCAATGCCTGACGAAATCGAGGCGGCCGGAGTTCTCGGTCGCCCCTGCGATGAGGACTGCTTTGCGGCCGGATGCGGGAATAGAACTTCAAGTCGCCTACACAATGTACGCCGCCGCATCGTGGTAATCACGCATGGCGGTCGTTCGGCTGCTTCTCGCGAACGTCATGTTGATATGATGCCGATCTTATGGTGGTCCCAGACGCGTCTCAAAAATTATCGCCTCAGCGCAATCGGTTAAGCCGGCATGGATCGCTGCGATTTGGTGGTGCGCGTATCTCCCAGCATCCGGCAAGAAACGACCGCAACGCGCTTTCATTGCTGCCGTTTGCTACTGGCGGCGCGCCCGATTTGATTGGATGCATTGTAACGCCGCGTAGCTCAGCTGGCCTCGCCCCCTTAATTCTGAACGATGAGACGGCCAAGGCAAGTCGCCAGAATGCGTGGTTGAATATTCACCCGCAGCACAATCCCATTGAAACGCCTGTGAGTCCTCAGGCTGATCGGTGTGAAAGCAATAGATGATAGTCAGCCCGCGGTTTGTGGAATTGTCTTAGTGTTGGCGGTTGTGGGTTGAGTTTCTTTTCAGTTTTGACCACAGTTGCAAGATCACGCTCCAATGGGCCTAACAATCGGGGGATTGTGGCCATGTTTCGTCTGTTGCTTCTCGTTGTCCTGATATCGTTGAATTCGGATGGTCGCGCCTATGCGCAATCTCCATTTGATCTGCTCGACAGGCTGATGGACAGCGCACGGCAAGGCAACCAGCGAGGAAATCGCGACGGGCGCAGCTCCCAGCCATCACGATCGAGATTTGAATCGGAGCTTTCCGCCGCTCAGATGCGCCGGTTGCAGACGGCGCTACGTGACCTGAACCATTATCAAGGCAAGATTGACGGTCGCGACGGACCGGCGACACGCGAGGCTGTGGCTGCGTGGGCCCGGGCTCGGGGCTGGGCAGCTCCGCAGACCTTGAAGCTTGCGCATCTGCAAAGCATGGAAAATGAACTAGGGACGCGTGGCGGTTCCGGCAGCACGGTCGCAGGCGTGCAGCCTGACGACGTGGTGGCCCGCAGCCAGCGCGCACTGTCGGCGCTTGGTTACGATCCGGGGCCCTTCAATGGCCAGATGAATAGTCAGACGGCGGCAGCGATTGTCGCCTGGGCGCGCGACCGGGGATGGAAAGCGCCTGATGCGCTGCGCGAAGCGCATGTGCAGAACATGGAAGATGAGGTCGACCGCAATGGCGTCGCCGCGGCGCCTGAGCCTTCCGGTGGAGATGTGGCGCTGATCCGGCGGGCGCAGGTCGGACTGATCGTGCTCGGCTACGATCCTGGGACCACAAGCGGCGAGATGGTCGAAAAGACACGTTCGGCGTTGGCAAAATGGGCCCGGGATCGCGGCTGGAATGCGCCCAATAGCGTCCGGCTGGCTCATGTCGAGAACATTGAAAGCGAAGCTAACAACCGCGTGACGTCGAATGCGGGCCTGTTGCGCTGGGAGGTGAAGAACGAGCTGTATGACGGTTTGCTGGCGCAAGGGTGCACGGACAAATATAGCGAAGCCTGTCTCATGGTGGTGTGCGATCCGGGCGTCGGCCTTGCGTTCCGTTTGTCAAGTTCGACTAGCGCTTTCGACAAGGTTGATCGGGTGGCGCTCGCCGTTGGCAGGCAATTTGCGATGAGCCTGGCCGTGGATAAGATTCAGGATTTGACGCCGCTGGGACCCGACCATCTGAAAGCGTTCCTGGCAAGCGCAAAGCAGAATCCTCTGCTGACGCTGGCGGTTGGCAATGAAAGCCTCATGATTGGTCTGCGCGACTCTGTGTCAAAAGTCGAAAGCGTCGCGCGCGCCTGCAAATCACTTATGGCCACGTATCGATCGGCTGCAGACCCGTTTGGCGGCAAGTTCCAGCGGCTGGATGGCGAGGCAGACGCCGAGTTGAACTGGTCGGCAGAGCGAAACGGGCGGCTTACGAAAATGTTGTTGCCACCCGCAGCTGGACCCGGACCGGTGGTCGACAATGCGGCCGGTTGGCGCGCTGACGATGTGTTGGCCGGCTATCAGCGCCGTGTACGCGAAGCTGCCAAGCCCCTCGGCGGCAATTGCGCCACGGAAGAAACGACGCTCAACGAACTGGCGCGCGGCCTCGATTTGTCGTTTGACGACGCGGCAGAAGGGCGCGTTGGCGATGGCCTGTCGCTCAAGTGGGGCAACAACAACCTCGCCGATCGCATTCCTGTGTGGGTCATGGTGTCGTCGAGGCAGCCGATGCGGTTCAAAGGCAGGGGGCATATCGCGCTTGGACCTGACGCGCCTAACCCGTTTGGCATCAAGACTGGCCTTGGTGAGCACCGGGCGCTCGTGGCCCTTGCCGCGCGTGGCGCCGACCGGGCCGGCGAGGTGCGATTTGTTCCGCTCCAGGAAGGCCGACTTGACCTGACACTATCGGTGGTGGGCTATCTGCGGTCCTGCGAGCAGGAGATCGTGCTGAGGCGCGAGCAGCATGATATTGCCGTGACGCCGGCAGACGCCAAGATCGTGCTCAATACGGTAGAAGGACGCGCCGCATACACGCATCGGATCGAGGTGCCAAAGTACAAGCGAACAATCCTGTTCAATGAAACCCGGTTCCTGCTGCTCGACAGTGAGACCGGGACGGAGATCGTGCAACGGCAGGGGAGTAACCTGCAGTTGTCGCCGACACACAGGTTCATTGATGTGGGCGAGATTGTCGACATTCTTGATGGTGAGACCGTAGCGCCGCACGGCGCAACGCACTGGGTGCTGGAGGACAGCTTTGCAATTTCCGGTAGTGCACCATGGGGCAAGGTCGACATTTCCTCGACCTTTGGCGATTATCTCGCAGTCAGAGAGCAACTGACCGGTGCGTCCTGTTGTGATCCGGAGGTCGGGGCCACTCGGATCGGTATTGATCTAGAAAATGCGGCCTATACTGTATGGGGCAGGCTCGGTCACCGGATCGGCGCGCTGCAAAATGACCGGATTCACCTGATCGAGAATTCGCCGGGCGGCTACTCGTCGGAAGCCCGGGGCAATTCGATGCTGTTTCATTCTTTCCTGGCTTCGCTGGGCATGGTTTCGCCGGTGAGTCTCGCGCCCACGTTCGATGCTGCAGGCGGGTTCGCAGCAGCCTGGCGGGAGATCTACGAGGCCGAAAAGCCGGAACTGACGTTTGAGGAGAAACTTGACAAAAGGCTGGCGATGTCCGGCCTGAAAGCGAGCGTTATTGAACGCGCTTCACGCGGACCGACAATGGCAACTTCCGAGCTCGGCGCCAATTCGGTCCCGCTCGAACTTGCTTTGCCCGACCAGCTTCGCCGGCTGGGCATCGAGACGATGGCGATGACCGATGGTGAAACGCTGCTTGGCACAACCGCCCCGGACGGGCGTGGGTTCGAGACATTTATTGGAGACGCCGATGTGAGGATGGAGCGGGCCGGCCAGGTCATGGACCGCTTTGCCAAGGAGGCCAAGACCGTCGGCTGGAAGATAGAATGGTCACTGCCGGACCCGATGCTGACGATGCCGGAGTGCGATCATCTGGGTCTCGGAGAGATTGACGGCAGCGATAGCGGGAATAGATCGGCATTGCTGGCGCCGCGCGATGTCGATGTGGTCAATCGTGCTGAAACGGCCAAGGGAGCGATATGGGTAGCGCAATCCTTTTGCAGCGCGGGCGCAACATTTGGATCTCTGCGGAGTTTTTCGGTGCTTTACCTGATGGACACAGGGGAAAAGCGTCCGGCAAAGCGCGAAGGACTGCTGGTTGAGTCCGTGATGTTCGGCCAGAATGCAGCGCGGCCAGTCTGGTATGACGGCCCGATGCGGATCAAGGCCAACGACGATCTGGTTTTGACCTATGCGCCGCGAGCCGGCTCCGTATCCGTGTGGAACCGGCGAGACCGCAAATTTGTCTACACGCGAGACAATCTTCCCGATGGCGGCTTATTGCTCGGCGCCTGGCTGCTGGAAGATGGAAAACACCTTGTTCAACTCAATTCCGACGGCAACATTTTTGTCCATGCGCTGACTGAAAAAGGTGCGCCCTTGCTTTTTGGGCGGATTATCGACGATGAGATTGCTGTATGGACTGCGGATTTCCGCTACGACGCCACCGCCGAGGCACAGGCGCTGATCGATCTCAAGTTTCCGGGCCACAATCTGCAATATAGCCTCGACCGCTTTGGCGCATCGCTGCGGGTTGCCGGTCTCGGACCTGCGACGCTCGGTGGGCAGGAAATGCAGGCGCTGTCGCCGGACATCGCCGTGCCGCCGGTGCTGGGCGGGACGGCATCGGCGGACGCCAATGGCGAGGTTTCAGCAAATCTGACATTCGACAGCAAGCGTGTGGCCCAGATACTGGTCTTCCAGGACGGGGTGCAGACCGATGCACTGCCGCAGAAAGGCCTGACTGAATATCGCTTCGGGCGGTTGAAGGACGCTCGGGCAGCGGCAATATTTGCGACCGACGCTGACGGCCTGGCAAGCTTGCCGCTTACGGTGACGTTTGAGGCGCCTGCAAAAGCGGCTTCCGTGCGCCGGGCTCTGATTGTCGGCGTCAACACCTACGCCAACGAGAAGCTGCCATCTTTGAACTATGCGCTGGCTGATGCCGAACGCGTAGCGATTGCCCTCGGCGACGCAGGTGGCCCGTCAGACGCGTTTGGCGACATCATTGCGCTGAAGGACCGGCGCGCCAGCCCGGATGCCATACTTGAATCTGTCGACCGTCTGCTCGCGGGACTGGAAAAGGGAGATCATGCCGTGATCTTCTTTGCTGGCCACGGACTGCGCGATGCCTCTGGGGAGTTCTACCTGGCGACATCTGCCACCGACCCGGACAAGCTCGCCGACACGGCGCTGCCGTTCGGCCGACTTCGCGAGCGCTTGGCTGGAAGTCTCGCGCGCATCACCCTGCTGCTGGACACCTGTCATTCCGGATCGGTTGGCGACGGCCTTTTTGCTACCAGCGATGAGCTTGTGACCGATCTGGCTGGTGTCCCATCCAATTTGACCATTGTCGCGGCGTCAAAAGGCAGGCAGGTTTCCCTTGAGACAGCCGATGCCGGGGGCGGGCTGTTTTCAACGGCAGTCGCCAATGTTCTCGGCAAGGAACGTGCGCGATTTGACACGAACGAGAATGGCGCGATCGAAGCGTCGGAGTTCTATCGGGGTGTCAAGACCGAGGTGGTTGCCGGCAGCAAAGGGGAGCAGACGCCCTGGGTCGTGCGGAGCAGAATGGTGGGAGACTATGCGCTGTTCTAGATCATGGACACAAAGAGCGGTCTGGATGATTGCCGCGCTCGTGCTTGTTTCAGGGCCGGTGACTGCGTCCGCGCAAGGCTGCTTTTCATGCGATGAAGTGGTGCAACTGACCGACCCGGCCGCCAAATGTTTCCTGTCCGGCTATGACGAGTTTGACCGGAACCTTGCCAAATCAGACAATGGCCGGGTCAATGTCGATCTCTCTGCCTGTCTTGGTGTCGATGGTGCTGGTTCGCGGGGTGTTGAATCACTCAACACGCCTGATCCTAAGGCCGTCCTCGACCGTTCGAGAGCCAGCCGGAAGGCGACCCGGTCTGCCTATCTGCTGGACAAGGCAGGCCTTGAATGCGTGAAGCAGGTGCTTGGCGCCAAAAAGGGGCCTTATGATCCTGACATCGTGATTGATCTGGCAACGGATTGCAGCCCGTGAGTGACGCGGAAGGTGATAATTCCGCCTCCACGGTGTCGGCACCAAAGTCTTCCTGGAGCTCGCCGGAAACCTGGTCATTACTGGCGAACGTTGTGACCGTTTTCGGCCTTGTGTTTGCGCTGGCCGCTGCAGTCTTTGCTTGGTTTGAGTATAGCGATCGGCGAAACATGGCGCAGGATGAACAGACAATCGGATTGATTGACGCCTGGGAGGAACGTGGCTATCGCGTAGCCTACGGGCACATCCGAAATGTGACGCGCAACTTCTATAGCGCACTGCCTGAGGCTGACTGGCGCTCGGTGCAAACAAATCAGACGGCGCGGGAAAACATGGAAAGCCGTTTCTATCGCGGCTTTTTTGGCGAAGATGCCAACGTCAAGGCGTTCGAGCAGGTCCGCTATTTCTTCAATCGCCTACAACTGTGCCTTCAGGCAGGGCTTTGTTCGCAAGAACTGGCCAGAACGTTTTTCGACGATACGGCCGGAACATTCCTCGATTGCTTTGGCGGTTACCTTGACGCAGAGGCTGCATTGGCAGGGCGGGAGGATGTTTTGGCCAAATACCGTGAATTGTTCTCCCAACCGAAGAAACTGTGCATGCAGCACAGTTTTGCAAAGTGAAGCAAAAGCATATTTCTGCTCGTTAGATTGATTATCGGATCGCATGTCTTCTGATCCGACCAATGGATTCGCGCGACTCGAGATGACTGCGGAAGCGATGGGCCGATCGAGAAAATCTGACCGGCGTGGCCCAGCGCGAAATTGGTAGGCCTGATTCAGCTTCGCTTTCATTTCGGTCGTTCGAATATGGTGTCGCTGCCAACGAAAGCCGGCGTCCTTGAGAAGGCATGTTCGCATACCGAGATCACGCCTCAAGACGCGAGCTGTTTTGCCTGAGCGCATCAACGATGATCCTGAAAGCCGGCAGGTTCTGCCGGCGGGTCGGATAGAAGAGGAAATAGCCGTCGAATGATGGCGACCAGTCGTCGAGCGCGACAACCAGTTGCCCGGACGCAATATGATCTGCCGCCATGCTGTCGGGCACGAAGGCGATACCCATGCCGCTGACAGCCGCGTCGATCATCGCGTAGGAATTGTTGAAGGTCAGCTGGCCATCGACGCGCACGTTCAGCGCCTGCCCGTCCTTTTCGAACTCCCAGGCGTAGATGCCGCCGCGCGTTGACTGGCGCATGCGCATGCAATTGTGGCGCAACAGTTCTTCCGGGTGACCCGGCATGCCGTGTTCGGCAAAATAGTCGGGCGAAGCAACCGCCAGCATGCGCCAGTCGGGGCCGATCCTGACCGCGATCATGTCCTTCTCGACGCTCTCGCCAAGCCTGACGCCCGCGTCAAAACCGTCCTCGACGATGTTGCGGAACCCGCCATCGAGACTGAATTCGACGCTGATATCGGGATATTCGATCAGGACAGGCTTCAGCTTCGGCCAGACGACCGTATTCATCGCATGATCTGACAAGGTCAGCCGCACCAGCCCCGACGGCTTGTCGCGAAACTGCATCAGCGACGCGATTTCATCCTCGATCTCGCTCAGCCGTGGCGCGATTGTCTTGAGCAGCCGGTCGCCGGCTTCCGTCGGTGCAACATTGCGCGTCGTGCGCGTCAGCAGGCGGATGCCCATATTGGTCTCCAGCCGCTTTATCGTGTGGCTGAGCGTTGATTGCGCCACGCCTAGTTTGGCTGCCGCTCGGGTAAAGTTCTGTTCCTCGGCCACAACGCGGAACCACATCAGGTCGTTGAAGTCGGTTTGGGGCATCACTTTTCCTGCCAATCCAGTCCTTCGAGATTAATCGACCAGGTCGATTAGTCCATGCCAAATTACCTGTCTAATCTGATTACTCGTCCTCCGATATGTTCCGCCGCATCTCAAAGACAATGGAGCGGCGGCAATGACCGAACTCACATACGACACGATCAATCACACGTCCGGCAAAGACAGGTCCGGCGCGGCCTGGGGCGCGGTTCTCTCGATGACGCTGTGCGTCTCGATGCTGATTGCGTCCGAATTCATGCCGGTCAGCCTGTTGACACCGATGGCGCAGGGGCTGGGCGCGACCGAGGGCATGACCGGCCAGGCGATCTCGATCAGCGGCCTGTTCGCCGTTGCGGCAAGCCTGATGATCACCACGGTTGCCGGACGCGTGAACCGCAAATGGGTGCTGGTGGCGATGACAGCCTTGATGCTTGTTTCGCTGGTGATGGTGGCGGCAGCGCCGAACTTTGCCGTCCTGATGATTGCCCGCGCATTGCTCGGCATCTGCGTCGGCGGCTTCTGGGCGCTGGCGACATCCGTCATCATGCGTCTGGTGCCTAAAAATGATGTGCCGCGCGCACTCGCCCTGATGTTCGGCGGCCAGGCGATTGCCGGCGCATTCGCGGCCCCCCTTGGCAGCTATCTCGGCGGCATGTTCGGCTGGCGTGAAGTGTTTTGGCTTTTGACCCCCATCGTCGCGATCAATCTTGTCTGGCACGTCATTGCGCTGCCCTCGCTGCCTGCTGGCGGCCGCCAAAGCTTTGGTTCGCTGATCGAACTGATGAAGCGTCCCTATTTCGCCCGTGGTTTGATCGGCGCGATGCTCAGCTGGGGTTCGGCCTTCACCATGTTCACCTATCTGCGGCCGTTCCTGGAGCAGGTGACGCGCGTCGACGTGACCATGCTGTCGATGCTGCTGCTGGTTCTGGGCATGGCCGGATTTATCGGCACATGGGCGGCGGGCCGCTTTGTCGGCGACCGCGTTGCCCCGCTTCTGATGCTGCCAGCGCTCGTCATGGGCAGCGTCACGCTTGCCCTGCTGGCGACCGAAGGTTCGGTCGCAGCAACGGCCCTGCTGCTTGCTGTCTGGGGTGCGATGAACACCGCCATGTCGGTGATCTGGATGACCTGGATGTCGCGTAATGCCGCCGATGCCCCGGAAGCCGCCGGCAGCCTGATGGTGGCGGCGATCCAGATCTCGATCCTGCTCGGAGCGGTTGTCGGCGGCGTGTTGCTCGACGGCTGGTCGATCACCGCAACCTTCCTTGGCAGCGGAGCGCTGGCTGCAGCAGCGGTCTGGCTGGTCGGCAATGGCAGCCGGCTCTTGAGACCGGTCGAATAGTTCCCCTCAAATCAACTTACACAGGAGAAAGACATGCCCAGACAGATCCCGCCCGGCCCCACCAGACGTACATTTCTGGCCGCCACCGCGGTCACGCTCGCGGCCTCAACGCAAGTTTTCGCACAGACAACCCAACAAGCATCAAGGACCCAGAACATGCAAAACGATGGCTACACATTTTCACTCTCTCCCGACGTGACCCGCACCCCGGTGCGGTATCGCAACCGCTACGGCATCGAGATTGCCGGCGATCTCTATCGCGCCACAACGCTCGACGCTTCGGCCCGGCACGGCGCATTGGTCATTGGCCCGCCTCATGGCGGCGTCAAGGAACAGGGCGCGGGCATCTACGCGCAGGAAATGGCTAGGCGCGGCTTTATCGCGCTCGCATTTGACCCGTCCTACAATGGCGAAAGCGGCGGCGAGCCGCGCCATGTCACGTCGCCAGAGATCTTCGCCGAAGATTTCAGCGCCGGCGTCGACTATCTCGGCACATTGGCGGAAGTCGACCGCGACCGCATCGCCGCAATCGGCATCTGCGGCAGCGGCGGTTTTGCGCTCAGCCAGGCCGCGGTTGATCCGCGCATCAAGGCGGTTGCCACCAGCGCCATGTATGACATCAGTCGCGTGATGCGAAACGGCTGGCAGGACAGCGAGACAGAACAGGGTCGCGATGCAAGGCTTGCTGAGCTTGCTGCCCAGCGCTGGGCCGATGTCGACGCAGGATCACCGAAACTTCAGCCGACCTTCCCTGCTGCCATGCCGGAGCAAGGTCCTGACCCGATCACACGTGAGTTCTTCGAATATTACGTTGAACCGCGCGGCCATCACCCCCGCTCGATCGGCGCATTCACACTGACAAGCGGCATGTCGCACATCAATTTTGGACAATTGCAGCACATTTCTGACGTTGCACCGCGCCCGATCATGCTGATCACCGGTGATATCGCTCACAGCCGCTATTTCAGTGAAACAGTCCACGAAGAGGCAAATGGCGGCAGCGAACTGGTCATCGTGCCGGGCGCGCGCCATATCGACCTCTATGACCGGGTTGAGATGATCCCGTTTGACCGGCTGGAACGCTTCTTCGGAGAAGCTCTCGCCTGACCAACTATCCGCAGGCCGGGGCATCAGCCCCGGTCTCCACGGACACCATGAGTTGATGTGAGCGAGACATGACCGACCTGCAGAATACCCAGAACGTTTCACGCCGCGCAGTGCTTGTCGGCGTCCTTGCAAGCGTCGCTGCGCCTCGTGCGCTGCTTGCCCAGACCGGAGACACAGACATGCGCATTCGCTGCATATTTGGTGATCAGAACTTTACGATCCGCTTGTTCGACAATCCGACCAGCCGCGACCTTGTTTCGCTTTTGCCGCTTGATCTCACCATCGAGGACTTTTCCAACAACGAGAAGCTGGCGCATTTGCCGCGCCGTCTCGATGAAGGCGGTTTGGC
This sequence comes from Mesorhizobium sp., assembly GCA_036742015.1. Classification (GTDB taxonomy): domain Bacteria; phylum Pseudomonadota; class Alphaproteobacteria; order Rhizobiales; family Rhizobiaceae; genus Mesorhizobium_A. The sequence goes on from DAINRF010000002.1 coordinate 173,541, forward strand.
CGACTATGACGACGAGGCGCCGGGCGACCTCTGCTATTTCAGGGGCTGGGGCAATCTCGCCTTCTTCCATTCGGATTATCAGTATCGCGGCGACCTGATCCGCCTTGGTCGCATTGAGGGCGGCGTCGCGCCGCTGCTGGTCAAGGGCAAGCTCCCGTTGCGCATCGAGATGGCGGCAAAAAAAGAACCCGATCAATGGTGATCCAGCAGAAGACCGGTCGACCCGTTCAGTTCGGGATCACGGCAGACACGAGGGCAAGTCTGCTGGCGTGGCTCGAACGTCGTGGAGGCAGCACACGCTACACGTTCCCTAGCCGCGTTGATCTCGCAACGGTCATCCAGATCGGTTCAGTGATTGACTGAACTGATCTGACATTGGGTTGTGATCACCAGCGAAGGTTGCCGCTGGACCGCGTTTTCTGAACTGCTAAGCTCGTTTCCGGATTATCAGCGCGTGATACCGAGTTGCCGCTGGACCGCGTTTTCTGAACTGCTAAGCTTGGATAACTGAGCGTTTGATGGTGTAACGAGTTGCCGCTGGACCGCGTTTTCTGAACTGCTAAGCTCGTGTAGCCGAGATCCTCAATGTCTGGCTGGTTGCCGCTGGACCGCGTTTTCTGAACTGCTAAGCTTCGGTGAGAAAAGCGCGCCGGACGGCGGCACGGATCTTGTTGCGTTGCCGCTGGACCGCGTTTTCTGAACTGCTAAGCTTTCAGTTGACGAAACCTTGCCGACCAGAAAGTGCCGCTGGACCGCGTTTTCTGAACTGCTAAGCTCTTGGCAGATTGCTTGCCGACCGCCTGCATGTTGCCGCTGGACCGCGTTTTCTGAACTGCTAAGCTGACCATCGATACACTGGTGGATGACATCTAGTTGCCGCTGGACCGCGTTTTCTGAACTGCTAAGCTGACAGCAGGGCGGCCTTCTCAACCGATGCCGTTGCCGCTGGACCGCGTTTTCTGAACTGCTAAGCTATCCAGAATATTGACGAGTATCGCCGCATCGTTGCCGCTGGACCGCGTTTTCTGAACTGCTAAGCTCCAGTCTTGCTGGCCGTTCCAAGCACATCAGTTGCCGCTGGACCGCGTTTTCTGAACTGCTAAGCTCCAACCGGTATTTTTGAGTGCTGTCGCTAGGTTGCCGCTGGACCGCGTTTTCTGAACTGCTAAGCTCTTTGAAAAGAGCGCATCGTCGCGGTTCGGGTTGCCGCTGGACCGCGTTTTCTGAACTGCTAAGCTCAGCGGTTGTTGGTGACTGGGAGATTTTTTGTTGCCGCTGGACCGCGTTTTCTGAACTGCTAAGCTCGATCAGCGGCGATCTTCCTGAATTCGTTCATGAAATCGCCGCTGTCGATGCCGCAAAATCCAACGCGCCCATCAAAACAGCGCGATCTGTTCGGGATTTTTCTGCTGCCGTCTTCGGCGCTGGTCGGAGAATCGTACAATGTTCTCATATTGCCGGTCGGTAAACTGGAAAATGAATATGTCCCCCCATGGCGGCAAGACAGCCTCCACCTTTCGCACATAGCTGTCAAACTGCTCCTTGCCGTTGCAAAAGCGCAGATAATTGGAAAACTGGCTCATCTCGAAACCGAGATCGAGCAGGTCGTTGCGGAATCTGGTGGCCGCTGCGCGCTGCTTCTTGGTTTCTACAGGCAAGTCAAAGGTCACCAGCATCCACATCAGCCTGTATCCACTGAGAATTGACGGGCCGGTATTGGCCCTGAGCGCCCGCGCCGTCATTCGTCCGGCTCCGCGTCGCGGGCAGGGGCCGGGCGCGCGGGCAGGTCGAGCGCCGCCTTGCCGGTCTCGAAACTGGTCGCCAGTGAGTGCACAAGTTTGGTAACGGTGAGACTGAGCGGCGAAACCGTCCCGTCACCCATGTCGATATCGAGCGCGCCAATCGTGGCCAGCCGCCGCTTGGCGTCGGCCGTCACGCTGTCGACGCCTTCGGCAGCAAGCTGCCTTGTCAGCAGATCGACCACTGGCCGGAACGGCTCCATCACATCGTCGGACAGCGCAAAGGCGTTGGCGCGGTTGGAGTGAAACACGCCGATAGTAGGGTGCAGTCCGGCGGCGCAGATGGCGCGCGACGCAATGGCGCGCAGCACGGTATAGCCATAATTCAGCAGCGCATTTAGTCCGTCAGCGCTGCGGTCGCGGGCAAAATCCTTACCGAACATTGCTTTCCAGTAGCGTCGGGCGCCTTGTGCTTCGACGTTGTCGGGGTCGCCCGATTTCACCTTTCTGGACAGCAGGTCAAACGCCCCACCTTCCTTGCCGGCAAAAATCAGCGCCTCGCCCTGTATCCGGATTTTTCCTGCCACTATCTGCCGCCACAACTGTTTAGCCAGCGGACGGCCCGCCGTCAGTTGTGCCCGCATCCGCGCTCCTTGCGCGTGGTGGCCGTCCAACGGCCACACGCAGGCGACAGGCGCGTGGTTGGAGCCGCAGATCACCATCGGCACGGCGCGTTCCGACAGGCGCACCACCAGATTGTTCGACCAGGTCGTGCCGTGGGCATGGACAATCAGCGCGCCGATGTCGTCGAGCGCAATGCGCCCCTTTTCGCCGCCCGAGGTGCTGACTGTCAGAAAGCCGCGATCTGTCGCCAGATGCAGGCCATCGGTGCTGATATCAACCACGCGTTCCATCGTGGTGGAAGCGTAACCACAGGCTGCCAAGGCGAAAAGTGCAACCTTTTGTTTACCTTAACGTGGCTTGCGTTTCCGCTTCTTGCCGGCCTGTGGGCCGGGGTCAAACACCCGGCCCGTTTCATCCACGCGCACCTGCCGTGCATTGATGTCGCGCAGCCCGCTGGCGGCCTTGGACATGTATTTGAACGGATCGTCGGCGTCCGCGTCACGCGCCTTCAGCGCGCCTGCCTCCCGGTTGCCAGCAAGGTAGAGCTGGCCCGCGGTATTGAACTTGACGACACGTCCCAGCGCCACGCCGCTGCCCTTGGGGTCGTCATAGGCCACCATGTCGTTCTGCTTCAGCGACAGCACCTTCTTAGCAGCCGGGTGTGGGCGGCGTCTCTGCCAGTCCATATCGGGCCGGTGTGCGTCAAACATCGTCACCACATCGGCCTGCCATTTGCCGTCCGGCATTTCCCACACATCGTAGCGGAAATTGGCGTCGCCCTTGTAGCCCTTGTAGGCGACGCCGTTTCTGTCGCGGATCGGAATCACCGACAGCGTTTCCGTCATCCGGACCCGGCGGATGTTGAAGTAGTCGTGGCTGTCCTTCTTGCGGAAGCGCGTCAGGGCAGCGAGAAAATCCTTGCCGGACAAGCTGTAGGTTTCCTCTTCCAGCAGCTTGCGCAATTGTCCGTCGCGGATCGACGGCAGATCCTTCGGCTCCAGCGACAGGAACGGCTTTCGCCGCACCACGATCGGATTGCCGCGCGCATCCGTTTCGCCCGTCAGCCCGTAGGCGGTGTCATTGTGCAATTGGCCGGCGGTCTTGCCGGGCTGTCCCGGTTTCGGCAACGTGCCGTGATCTGGCTTGTGGCTCACCACGATAGTGTCAATCACAGCCTTCAGATCCTCGCGGAACGACGGCCAGGGTAGCGCGACCGCACGCACTGCGTTTTCCGCACCCTCGGCTTCCTCAATGCCCGCTGCCGTTGCGATTTTCTGCAGCAGGCTGCGCGAGGTCGCGCCGATCACCGCTGCATCGATTGCATGGTGGCGATGGTCCTTGCGGTTCTTGCCCTTGGTCGGGTCGGCAAAATTGTGGTCGGGCAAAATGTTGTTCAGCCCCCAGTCGCGGCGCAGCATCTCGGTCATCCGCCCTGTCACAACCACCACATGGTTGCGCTTTTTCACCACGCCGTCGCCGTCGGCAACTTCGTCAGAATAGAGGGCGCCGACATAGTCATGCGCCAGCCGCGCCAGATATTGCGTGTCGGTCAGCTGCCGGGCAAGAAAATCGCGGTCCTTTTCGAACCGCTGCATCGCGTCATGGGCAAAGCGCCAGCGCTTGTTCTGTGGCAGCCGCTGCGCCCGCTCGAGGATGTCGTCGTAGCGCCCTGCCCATGAGGGCACGTCAGCGGGCGCAAAGTCACGCTTCTGGCGGTTGGCCTCGCGTGTGCACAACAGCCGGTTGCCCTGGCTGTCATCCAGCGTCTTGGACCAGGGCAGAATGTGGTCGATGTCGACCGCGCCTGAAAACAGCATGCCGGGCGTAATCACCGTGCCCGAATAGATGCAGCGACGGTCAAGCGGATTGTCCGGGTTCAGCTCTTCCCATTGCTTCAGCAATTGCCGGTTGAAGCCGTTGTCCGGCTGGCCAAGCTCTCGCAGCTTCTCGGACCGCCGCTCCGCCTCGCGCCGGTTTTTGGCGTTGTTGCGGGTCGCTTCCTTCTTCTGGTCATCACTTTGGTTCAGCTCCCGCGCCAGCTCGATGTGGATGCGCTCCGGCAGGCCATAGCGGTCGATCAGCCGGTTGGTCAGTGCGCGCAACTGGTTCAGCGCAATGTGCACCGTCGGATTGGTGATGCGTCCCTTACGGATATCGTAATCGTCATCAGGCTCGTTGGTGCCGGGTGGAATGCGCCGTTCGAGAATTTCCTGATATTTTGGCAGCCGCTCCACCGCCTCGTCGACCCGTGCCAATGCGTGATCATAGCCTGCGCGTTTTGCAGCTTCTGCTTCGGGAATAACCTCGGCCTGCATAAACGCCAGCATGTCGCTCAGCGCGGTTTTTCCCAGCCGTCCGTGGCCTTCCGGCAGCTTGGCGTCGGCCGCCTTTTCTGCTGCTTCGTTCGACAGGCCGGCATTCTCCATCAGCCAGCCATGCAAAAGCAACGGATCAGCCTCATCGCGCAGCTTTTCGACAATCTCCCACTGCCGCTCCGTTGAGAATTCGGCCCAGCGATTGCCAAAGATCGCTTTGTCCGACATCGCGACATAGACCTCGTCGCCCAGCAGCTTGTCGCGGTTTTCGCCCTCCTTATTGAACACCGCGCCGCGCTCGGACAGTTTCAGCGTCTTGCGCAGCGAGGCAAAACTCGCCGTCTTGGCGCTGCGCAGTTTGGCCACCAGCCCATTGCGCTGGTCGAGCGTCAGCTTCTGGTGGGTCTGGTCGGGCAGCACCAATTCCAGCTCGTTTACTTCCTTGAGCAAACGAAACTGCTGGAACAGCGGGTGTGCCTTTGCCAGCCGCGGCTCGGCGGGGTTGAAGCTGCATTTGCCGATCACCGGCGGCTTCAGCGGCCGCTGGTAAAACATCACCCGGAACAGATGCGCCCGGCGCTCCTCCGTCAGCACATAGGGCCAGTGTTCCGCCTGCGCCTGCCAGATCTTTTCGAACTCGTCTTCGAGCACTGCGCGGTCGGGATAGAAGTCATAGGGCGTCTTGGCGTCGAGACTGGCCTCCGCGTCGATGCGTACCCGCACCGTGCCACGGTTCCTCGGATCATCTCCGCGACGGCCCGCCAGAAACTCGCCAAGCGTGCGGGCGTTCACCGCCTGCATCGCCAGATGGAGCTGTTCGGTGCCGACCGCGATCTTGCCCTTTTCGTTACCGTCGACTTTGCGATCCGCCTTGCGATTGCTTTTGAAGCCTCGCCTCTGCTGCAAATGAAACAGCGCCCGCCCAATGTGATGCAGCGGCAGCTTTTCATCCAGCCCCCGCGCCCGCAGCGCGTAGACGTCGTGTGACATCTGCCCGGCGGCGGCGTCGTTGGTTTCGGCGACCAGCGCCGCGCGCGCCTTGGGATCAGGAGGCATCAGGCCGAATTCGGTCAGCGTGCGTACAACAGCCTTGCGCCGGCGCTTGTAGCGATCGCGCCGCCGCGCCATGCCCCGCGCTACGCGTCGGCCTTCAGCCAGCGAATTGCCGGACTTCGGCTCGCGCCCGTCGGAGAAGATGCGTGATCCGGCAGCGAGGATTTTTTCATCGTGCAACAGGCTCCAGCCAATGCTGTTGGTGCCAAGATCGATGCCCAAGATCATGAATTACTCCCCGGAAAGCCGCCAGATCAGGAAACTGCCTGCCAGGTCAGTGTCTGGCAAGCCGCAAATCTAAAGCCAGGCAGGACGATCGGATGAACCAAATTCCACTATGGATTGCTGCTTGATTTTGAATTGGAGCTGAAGTTATTGTTGCACTCTAGCTTAGCAGTTCAGAAAACGCGGTCTGGCAGTTAACAAGCTTCGACAGCACCAAATAAGGCCCTCGCCACGGCGGGGGCTTTTTGTTGCGCGGACAGGTAGGCGGCGGTGGATCGCGCCGGACCGGATTTCTTGATTGTCAGGTTTGGCGAACAACCAGCAGGAGAACCAAGCTTGACCCACACCTCTGCACGTTGCATTGAGCATTTCGATCACAATTGCGGGGCAGCAGCATGGCTGAACAGGGTTCCAGACCAGTCAGACTTCGGAGCGACTTTGGCATTGGCGACTCCATCGGCCACGTCATCATCTGGATTTTGTTGACGATTATTACGCTCGGTTTGGCGCTGATCGTATTCCCTTATTACTTTAATCGAGCCGTGTTAAACCGCACGAAAGTGATAGACAGCGCAGGAAACGAGATCGGGTATCTTGACTGCCGCTTTAACCTGGGGTCGTCGATTGGCCACGTCATAATCTGGGCCGTCCTGATTATTGTCACGCTCGGCATTGCGGCATTTTTCTACGTTTACCGTGTTGTCCGCGTCGTGATCAACGAAACCCGGATCGTCTATTTCTGACTATTGTCAGACAGGAAATTCCTGAAGCAGCTGATCGAACGATCATGCCCGGGGTTCGATTGATGCAAAAAACCTACGTTCCGGACTGCAAGGCCCTCGCCACGGCGGGGGCTTTTTGTTTCCGCATACGACGGTTGGCATCCACGTAAATTGGGGAAACGCCGGGTCGTTTGCAGGCAACGCCTGTCAAGGCGGCAACTGCATCGTCGGGCATTACAGGATCAGGACAACCGGTTTCGAAACAGCCATGCGGCAAGCGGCAATGTAACTGCCGCAACCGCGATGAGCGGCACGAAATTGAAGGCGACATCGGCGAATGTGGCGCCTTCAAGATAGACGCGGCGCACGAGGTCGACACCAAAACGCAGCGGGTTTGCATAGGTCACGATCTGCAGGATTTGCGGCATGTTGCGCACAGGCGTCAGCAATCCTGAAAGCAGCATCAGCGGCATGATCAGCATGAAGGTGTACAGCATCGCCTGCTGCATCGTCAGCGACACCGCCGAAATCGACAAGCCGATCCCGACAGACGCCAGTGTGAACATGGCGAGGCCGAGATAGAGCAGCCAGAGCGATCCGTTCATCGGAATCTGGAACCAGAACAGAATAATCAACAAGATGAGCGTAGACTGGAAGATGCCGATGAACATTGACGGCAACGCCTTTCCGACAAGGATCTGAAACGGCGTCAGCGGTGTCACCAGCAACTGGTCAAACGTGCCTTGCTCGCGCTCGCGTGCGACCGACAGCGCGGCAATCAGCAGCGTCTGCATCATGGAGAGTGCTGCGATAAGCGCAGGCATTATGTTCCATCGCGACTCCAGATTGGGATTGAACCAGGCGCGGCGCTCGATCGTAATCGGAGCGGCAACGCCAAGCGACTGGTTGTAGGACGCGACAATCGCGCTCACATAGGCTGACGCCAGGCTGGCGGTCGACGAATTTCGTCCATCGAGGATGAGCTGCAATGGAGCATCTTGACCTGTGGCGAGACGCGCCTCGAAATCGGAAGGAATACTGATCGCCAGCAGAGCGTCGCCACTGCCGATCATTTCGGCAATCTGGCTTGATGAACTGAGCGTCGCCACACGTTCGAAGACGCCGGTTCCGTCGAGCCGCGCCAGAAGCTCGGTCGAGGCCGTACCCTGGCTCTGATTGAGGACGACATAGGGCGCATAGGTCAGGTCGTATGTAGCGCCATACCCAAACAGAAGCGCCTGCATGATTGCTGGCACAAAGAGCAGCGTCCGGTTCGCAGGATCCTTGACCAGGGCCAGCAATTCCTTGCGGATCAGCGACAGAACCTGAGCGAAATAGACAATCGGCCTGGCCATGGCGTCAGTCCAGTCTCTTGGCGAGCGACCTGCGCGTCAGCAGGATCAGCACTGTCGCATAGAGTGAGAGAATGGCGCAGCTCCGCAGGATGTCCGGCCAATAGTCGCCCGCCAGGAAAAGGGTTTTGATCAGACTCATGAAATGTGTTGCCGGCAGAAGCTGACTGATGACCTGAATGGCCGCGGGCGTATTGCGCAGGTCAAATACAAAGCCGGACAGCATCATGGCCGGCAAGAAACTGGCGAGCAGAGCCAACTGGCTGGCCGCGAACTGGTTTCGTGTCGTTGCCGAGATCAGGAGGCCGAGCGCCAGCGACACAATCAGGTAGAGAAGTGACGTAAGCACGATGATCCACAAGGAGCCGCGCATCGGCACCTCGAACAGATATTTTGCGGCGAGCAGACACATGATGAGGTCGATGCCGCCTATGACGACGTAGGGGGCGAGTTTCGACAGAACGAGTTCGAGCGGCCTGACTGGTGTGACAAAGAGCGATTCCAGCGTGCCGCGTTCCCACTCGCGCGCAACCAGCAGCGATGTCAGAAACGCGCCGATCAACGTCATCACCAGCACAATCAGACCGGGCACAAGGAACCATGTACTATTGCCGGTCTCATTGAACCACATGCGCTGCACGATGGTTATGCTGGCCGCCCCAGATGGCTTGTCGCCCGACCGGTCGGCTTGATGCTGCAGCGACAGTCCGAGCGCCCCGCTGACAAAACCTTCGATGGATGAAGCCGTGCTTGAATCAACCGCGTTCAGTATGAGTTGCAATCGCCCCTGACCTGCCGCCAGTCCACGCGAGAAGTCTCCCGGCACCCGCAGGATCGCGTCGGTCTTGCCGGCGCGCATCAATTTCTCGGCTTCGGCCATCGACGCCGCCCAGGCCGGGGCGAGTGACGGCGAACCGTGCAACCCGGCGACCGCATTGCGGGCAACCGGCGAACTGTCCTCCAGCACCACCGTGACGCGGGCGTCTTTGACATCGAAAGACAGACCGTAGCCAAACAGCAGGATCAGGACGACCGGCAGCACGAGCCCGACGACCAGATTGCTGCGATCGCGCAGCATCTGCCGTGTTTCCTTGCGCGTCAGGGCGGCGAGACGCATGACAAAGCCAGGCATGCTCATGCCGCTTCCTTTTTCTGATTGCGTGCTGCGCGGCCCTGTTCGACGACAGCGATGAAGGCGCTGTTCATGTCCGCCCCTTCATTTCCGGCCTGCGTTCTGACCTGCCTCGGTGTGCCGAGCGCCAGCATTTCCCCTGCGTCCTGGATCGCAATCCGGTCGCAATATTCCGCCTCTTCCATGAAATGCGTGGTGACAACGATTGTTACGCCGCTTTTGGCGAGCGAGGTGATGGTGCGCCAGAAAGCGCGTCGGGCAAGTGGATCTATGCCGCTCGTTGGTTCGTCAAGAAACAGGATGTCGGGCTGGTGCAGCAACCCGGTCGCCATGGCGAGACGTTGTTTGTAGCCGGCCGGCAAAAGGCCGCTCTGTGCAGAGGGTTCGAGGTCGAATTGTTCCAGAGATGCAGAGATACGGTCGCGCAGCGCCTTGCCTCGCAGGCCGTAGGCACCGCCGAAAAACTCCAGATTCTCGCGGACGGAAAGATTACTGTAGAGCGCAAATTTCTGCGAAACATAACCGATGCGGCCACGCGCTTCCGCACGCGCCGTGCGCAGATTGAGGCCGGCAACTTCGAGGTGGCCGCTGGTTGCCGGCAGCAGACCGCACAGCATCCGGAACGTCGTCGTCTTGCCTGCTCCGTTGGGACCGAGCAGTCCGAAAATCTCGCCTTGCGCCACGTCAAACGAGGTGCTGGCGACTGCGGTGAAGTCACCAAACTTGCGCACCAGATCACGCACAACGATGACGGGTTTGCCGCTGTTGCGCTGGGTCGAAGCAGCCGGAATCTCAGCTGCAGGCCGCTTGACTGCCCTTTCGTCCTTCTGCTCATGCTGCCGCAAGAGCATCATGAAGGCATCTTCCAGCCCTTCCGCGCGCGGTTCGGCAGTGGCGCCGTTCAGCAGCCCGTTTGTTGAAGCTTCATCGGTGTCCGTCTGACGGATGAAACTGACATTGCCGCCGCGTGGCACAGCATCCACGATCAGTTCCGGCGCGTCGATCAGTCTGGCCTGAAGCTCGCGCGCCGGCATGCCTGCACGCGGTATAGCTGTGAATGTCAGCCCCTTGGCAAGCCTTTCCAGGCTGGCGGGCGGGCCGTCGGCCAGCACCTTGCCTCCATTCATGACGAAGACCTGCGCACAGCGTTCGGCCTCATCCATATAGGCAGTGCTGACGATCACGCTCAACTTCTCATCGTCGATGAGTTGCTGCACGATTTTCCAAAGATCGCGCCGCGACAGGGGATCAACGCCGACGCTCGGCTCGTCCAGCAAGAGCAGATCAGGCGAGCGCACCAGCGTGCAGGCCAGCCCCAGCTTTTGCTTCATGCCACCCGACAGCTTCCCCGCCGGGCGTTCGGTAAACCGGGCCATGTCGGTCATCTCCAGCATGCGGGCAAAACGCTTGCGCCGCTCCTCCTGCGGCACACCATGAAGGTCTGCATAGAGATCGAGATTTTCCTGGACGCTCAGGTCATCATAGAGACCAAAGCGCTGCGGCATGTAGCTGATCCGGTCTTGCACGAATTGCGGGTTTGCAGCAACGTCGGTGCCAAGCACCAGGAGCGAGCCGGCATCCGGCTTCAGAAGGCCCGCTATCATCCGCATCAGCGTTGTCTTGCCGGCTCCGTCCGGCCCTACAAGCGCAGTGAGTTCTCCCGCGCGAACCGATAGCGAAATCCCGTCGGCGGCGGCAAGTTTCTTGCCATCCGGGCCCGTGAAAAACTTGCTCAGATCCCGGGCAGCAACCGTAATTGAGGCGTCGTCTGTCACGGCGCAGCTCCATCCGATAGCCGCACGGTAACCGGCTGGCCGAGACGAAGAGCGTCGGCAGCGTCGTCCACCGTAACGCGAACTTCGTAGACGAGGCTGGTGCGCAATTCTTCAGTCTGCACAGATTTTGGCGTAAACTCGGCGACCGAGGAAATGTAACCCACTTTGCCGGCAATCGGCTCGTCGGGCTGGCTGTCGGTGAATACCTGGGCCGCCATGCCCGGCTTGATCCTGCCAAGATCGGTTTCACTGGCGTAGACACGTATCCACTTGGGGTCGGTCAGCGCCAGGGCAAAGATGGTCGTCGACGACGAAATCATGTCGCCAGGCTCGTGCAGCCGGGAGCGGACAACAGCCTCTACCGGCGCCTTGAGTTGCCCCTGATCGATCTGATAGCGCAGAATCGCCAGGCTGCCTTCGACCGACGCAAGCTGCGCCTCGGCGCTTGCAATGTCCTCGGCGCGCGAACCAGCTTCAACCAATTGCAGCGCAGCCTTCGATTGTTCAACCGTGGCGTTGGCCGCCGCCGCTTCAGATCTCGCCTGATCCAGGGACTGGACGCTCGCTGTGCCGGTGTTGCGAAGACGGATAAGCCGGGACAGAGTCTGCTGTGCCAGTTCAGCCGAAGCTTGGGCAGATGAAAGCTGGGCGCGGGCCTGCGCAATCTCTTCGGGCCGTGAACCATTACGGAGCTTGAGCACCGCCTGCTTCTGCGCCTCAACCTGCGCTTCAGCCTGTTTCGCCTGAAGCTCCAGCATCGTTGTGTCGAGGCGGCCAATCACCTGTCCGGCCGTAACGCGGTCGCCCTCCTCGGCGCTCAATTCGGCAATGCGGCCATTCCCTTGGAAGGCCAACGCTACCTGGCGGATGTCGACATTGCCTTGCAGTGCGAGATTGTCAGCATCGCCTGTTTCGCGATGGCTCCACCAATACCAGCCTCCACCCGCCAGCACAGCAAGCAGAACGAGAACAAGAGCTTTCTTCATCATGGGGACGCTCGCCGATTTCAGACCGCATCTCGGTCAGGTGTTGGAGTCGAACTGGCTATCAAGCGGGATCAAGCGCACCAGACCTTGGCGCAGCCAGACCGTGCAGAATGGTTTCGGCGTGCTGAGCCGCGACTCTTTCGAGATCGACAGGTTGCTGGCCAGCGCGCTTCATCAGAGTGCCAAACAGGATTGCAGCCGTGATCGGTCCCAGGATCGAGAAGACCTGAATGCGCGTGTCGCCCTGCCGTATCTCACCACGCTGCTGCGCAGCCGCCAGATGCGGCTCCAGGCCGCCAAGCAGCGGTGTGGCTACCTGCTCGAACCATGCCATTGCCAGATCTGGAAAACGGTCGGACTCGCGCAGGATGAGCCGGGCAATGTCCGGCCCCTTGGTTGACGTGACCAGCTTCGTCAGACGCAGAATGAAAAGGGCAATAAGCTTGTCGACAGGACCATCGAATGATGCGGCCTCTGACGACATCTCTTGCATATTCGCTCTGGCGACATGCTCAACCACAGCCCGGAAGAGCTTCTCCTTCGTCTCGAAGTAGATGTAGACAGTGCCCTTCGCAATGCCGGCTCTCCGAGCAATTTCGTCAATGCTGGTCTTTTCGAAGCCAGCTTCAATGAAACATTCCAGCGCCATTTCGACGATCTCGGCCGGACGAGCCTCCTTGCGCCGGCGGCGCGAAGGTTTGTTGGCGGCTTTCGACGGTGTGACTTGGGTCATCAGTCTTGTCGTTCCCTTGTTCTGTGCCCCGGACCTAGGCGGCCGCAGAATCTCATTTGGGTGTTGTCTGCTTGGCGCTACGCGTATTCAGCGCCAGCCATGCACTGAAAGCGCAATGCACCTTAATGACCAGACAGTCAATGACTATTGAGTCATTAAATTCGACAAACTACTTTTGTTGGGTGGGAATTCTCGCCAGGCCGAAACTGGATTGAAAAGCTGCGGTGGCGGCCTGAAAATGTGGTCGTGTTCGTCCCTGATGCCAATCGTCCGCACAAATCCCTACTGAGCAGCTGGTCATCAATTTTGGGACTACGAGACCTGTACGCGGGTGTTTGTAGACTGGGATCTGCAATCATGATTGCTTCGACGAGAGCGCGATCGAGGTTTGCAATGTCACGGGGCCAGATTGGCCAGACGAGCCTTGGTCTGGTGAAAGCGAGGGGCAACGCAGCTCGTCTCTGGACAACCTTGCGGCCATCATTGACCGGGCCCCGGTCAAGTGCGATGCCGGATATCTCCAGCCGATCCAAGGGCGAACCGGCCTCGCCGCCACTGGCGCTGTCCAAGGCGATTCCGTAGATACAGCATTGGTGGCGGAGATTTCGTTGAAGCCGGCCAAACAGAACGATGGGCGCACCGGCCCCGGTGCACTTCCCGATGACCTTGGCAAGGTCCTTTCTTACATCGCCTCTTGAGGACCACACTTCGGCGGCACAGGTCGAAACGAAGGGGTACGTCGCGCATCGTGGCAACGCGAGTGTGGGTCAAGACGCACCAGGACGCGAACATCAGGCTAGACCCTTTCAGGCCCAAATGGAATCGTTCTGCCGGAGGGGATTTGGGCCAAGGTCGAGGGCTTTGGCGAAGGACGGGCTGGTGGCCCGGCCTTCGCCGCCTTCCTTGCGGTTCGCCTCGCCATCGAGGAAACAGAGCCGTTTCCACTTGAACCTGAAAGGGTCTAGGTGCCTGGAACCAGCCGATCCATCGTTTGCGTTGCCGGATCGAGAAAGTCGTCGACAGATAGAAGCTCGGCTGCGGGCATACGCCGAATGCGATGGTAAGGTTGTACAAAGACCGCAGTTCAGGTCCATCTCACCACCATCACCTGCAACCTCAAACGCGTCGCTGGTAATGGCCCGGCACTAATCGCCTTGCTGGCTCTCAGCCTGGCATTCTGTCCGTGTTCTACCCGGCCAATCAGATCACGCTGTCATACCCCAGAGCAGCACAAATCTCGCCCAGCCTTTCATGAAGGATGATTCTGTCTTCATCATTGACCTGCGTGCGCCAACCCTCGAGGGTATCACCATTAACCCCATCGAACAGGCCAGGTCTGTCGTCCAATTCCAAATGTCTACAGACCTCGATGCCAAATTGTGCGGGGGCGGCCGCTATCGTTTCGATCTTGAGATCCATGATGGGCAGGTCCATGCGTTGTTGCCAGGCAAGAGCATCGTGCCACGCCCTAAAATAGGAACCCACCCAGATACAGGCATTTTCCAGCTTGTCAGGCCCCCACGGCTGGCGAAGCAGCGAAACCGCTGTCGCCATCGGATTACGATAGATGTGCAGATAGCGCGCACTGGAGGCTATCTCATGGAGAAAATGCGATTGCAGCAAATTATGTGGAGTCTTTTCAAGAAAGACATTCGAGCCGGGCTTGGACTCCATTGCCAATTGTGCCAATCCCGCGAGCAAAGCTCGAGCCGCTCGATTGAAGGTAAGGTGGTCAATTTTGTCAATATAGCCATCTGGTTGGAGCTGCCTCAGAAATCTGGATAGCAGACCAGTCAGCGCCTCAGCCGAAACCAGGCTATTGAGTGTCGGTTGGCCAAAGTCGCCCGCACAGACTGTATTGAACATCACGGTGAAATTCTTGACCGATAGTTCGCCGCGATTGGGGGAAAAACGCTCCACAAGGGAGGTACGTAGATCCATCAGCCCATCCAGCTCTCCAAAAATTTTCAGCTCAACGTCGCGGAACGTGGCGACTTGATCATGTGTTCCGACTCGGTCTGCAACGAAAGACGTTCCAGACCTCCCCGGTCCACCGATGAAAATTACCGCAGTATTCATACTGGTCGCCCCAGTACGCGGCCTTGTCGCAATAGCGCGGACAGGACACCACGCAGCTTTTCCCTCCCAATAATCTCGCCGAGCTGTGGTTCTCTTTCAAACATCTGCTTCGGATTGAGAGTGGCGCAGGGCTGACGGTGCTCATAACTCCCATTGTGGAGGTAATGCCCTAACGGCGAACTGATAGCCCCGATCCGGAGAGCTTGCTCCAGATCCGGATTATGAGAGATGTAGAAGCGGCTGTCGAAGAACTCGATCGGCTCCAGCCCATGCGGCAGACCCACGGTCAGGTAATGCCATAGAACAGTGGTCTTCCTGCTGCGGGGAAGCCCTCTCAGCCGGAATCCCTCAAGGTATTTGGCCTGCTCCATATAATAGCGGCTGATAAAGAACTCACAGGGATCATAAAGAAGTGCGCTGCCTTCTTTGACGTAATGCTCTTCTGCAGATGCATAGGTTTTCTTCTCCACCGCTTCGCGTGCATCTGCGTACCGAGCCAGATAATAATTGGCATCAAAGAGTGCTCCGAAGGCATGATCCAGACGAAAATCTGGAATGCGTATGCCCCGCATCATACCGGGCCGGTTCTCGCGCAACCAGTCGATGTACTGAAAGCCCTCACCCGCGAGATAGGGATCGGGGAAGTGCGTCCTCAAGTCCTCGTGAAGGCGATACATCTTACGCGCTGCGGCAGGAATCTTTTCGCCGTCGTCAAAAAAGTCGTAGGCAGGCGTCACATCTTCAAGCCGTTTCTGCCCGAAACGCGCAATGGCGCTTTCGTAATGACGTTCGATCTCTGCCATGGCGCCACCGGAAGGGTCAAAGATTTCGCGAACCCTTCTATGCGTCCCAGTGGGGCCGGTCCCAGAAAAGTGATAGGTAATCAGCGGCCAGCCATCGACTCTGAAGGAACGCTCGTTGCCAGCCTCGGCCTGGGTGACGCTTCGGCCCGCGATATTCCAGCTGGCAACATCCAGATTGGGAACGCGCAGGATCTTCACGCCCTCGAAGACAGAAGGTACTAAGTCCATCCAGCGCTGATCGGTGAACAGGCCGGTGATCTTGTCATCGAAACAGTATTTGTCCAGTCGCTCCGCCCACCATCTAGCCAGCGCTCTCCCATTCTTATCGGGTCTTACGATGAGATGACCAAGATTATAGATGCCGTGTTCAGTGACAGACATTTCCGTCATCTGCACACCAATATCTGTCGTTTCGACGGACAAAATATGGGGTACCAGCCCGATTGAGGCTTCGCCCATGTACGTGTCTATCTCTGCGAGATCGTTGTAAACATAGACATCCGGATCAAGGTAGATAAAAAGATCCGCATCGGGCTCTTCCAGCATAAGACGCTCAAGCGCGCGTCCTTTTACCCCTGTGCAGAGCTCCATAATATTATGCTGGAAAATCCAGGGCCGATCATAGCCGAGATCCTGCGGTTGCCACATGCGCGCAAAGCCATGCGCCTGAGGATCGCAGCTCTCGTCTGGCTCATCGGACAGACATAACGTGACGGATGTATTGGGCGAATTTCGTGCGATGCTGTCAGCAAGGGCGCGAGCCTTTGCATAGTAGTTCAGGGCGCAGCTGGTATAGACGGCGATTTTCATATTACTGTTCCGCTTTCTGCTCTGCATTGAATTTGCGCAGATGGGCGACCTCCGCTTTCAGCAGCGCAATTTCTCGCGCCTGACGTAGTTTATCTTCCTCCCGGGAGCCTCCGAGAACTTCTGCTGCCGCTTTCTGCCCTGCAATGAGTTCGCGCAGATGGGCGACTTCCGCCTTTAGCAGCGCAAGTTCCCGCGCCCGGCGTTGCTTTTCTTCCGCCCGGGAGCTTCTGAGATAATCTGCTGCGGCATTGTCCGGGATACGGGCCGTCTGGGCCATCATCTGCGCCCCTCCCGCACCCAAAATTGGCGCGGCAACAAAAAGATCATGCAGGAAAAGGGTGATATCGCGCACCCATGGGCGGCGATCCACCATGTTTACGGTGTTGCTCTCATCGTTGCGTGACGAAATCAGACAGAAGAAATCCGGATAGGTCAGGAACGGCGGAAGATCCGGCGCACAGAGCAAAGCCAGAAAGATGGCATAATCTTCACTGAGATCATGTCGCAGCGGCAACTCCCTGAGCCGATCCTGCATCCAACGCCGTGGCGAAATCAGTGCGCAGACCGGCAACTGGTTCACGCCCTTGAACATATAGCGGATATTGTCGCTGTAATATGTGTTGGCCGGCGAAGAGCTTTCCAGATGCCAGCGCGCATTGCCTGCTTCGCGCCATTTTTCACTTCGAACCTGAGATGACATCACCAACAAAGGATCAGCCCCCAAGAACCGGGCGTCGGCGATGGCACGCAGTGCATCCATATCGACGAAATCATCGTCATCTATGACTGCTACATAGTCATTGCGCGCCGCCATGATCCCTCCCATCAGATTGTTTACACGACTGTGGGGATAGCGCGGTTCGTTGTTAATCTGCAGCAAGAGTGTCAGTTCACGAAATTCCGCCTGCAGCGTCTCATGGGCAGCGCGTGCTTTCTCTGCGTCGATGTCAGTGCTAAGCACCACTTCCAACTTGATATCTAGTTCGTGGCGGGCGCGGGTCAGCGTGCTGAGCATTCTCCGCAACAAATGTTCGCGGGAAAATGTCGTACGGGTCACAATGGACAACGACATCGGCGTGGCCACTGGGGTGGTCAACTCACGGATCATGTCCAGAAGCGGAACCACTGGACGGGCCAATGCCGTCTTGCGTACATCGGAACGATCAGCTGCCGGCGGCTGAATTTGCGCATCGCCCCCCTTCAGCGGCAATTCGCCCATGAGCGAAGGTATGGCCTGATCCGGTAGCCGTTTGGCAAACGCATTGCGCATGACGTCCACATGTGTCTCAAGGTCGCGTCCGGTTTCCGCGCCGTCAATGCCAATTGCCAGCTCAGGTCGAAAGACCGAAAGCCGCCCCGTCAGATACCCCTGCAGGATACACCACTGAGCGAAGCTTTCCGGCTCCATCGAAATACTCAGCCACACTTCTTGCGTGGCACGCAGAAAATCTGCGCTAATCACAAAGAATTCCAGCCCACAATCGACAATTGGCTGCGGAATATTCAGCGCAAACAGACGCGGGCTGGCCGACGGATAGACCACCGAACAGACCATGCCGTTGACGCATTTACCAGTACTTGCCAGCACAGCCCATTTCGCTCCGCCCGCTGCCCCGGCACAAGCCTTTGCCAGACGAACAGGCAGCTCGTCGTCGAAGACAACGTTGCTGTTGAGAGAAACGGCAACGGCTTCAATGTCACCAAATTCTAGCGAGCGCGTCAGGAGTTGCCAGAAGCCATGACGGCCGCTGGATGACGCGATATATTGCATTGGCTCAAGGCCAGCGGTGCCGACACCGGAAGATGTGGTCTGAAGCGAACTGTCAGAAATAAGGGCCAGTCCGGCTTTACCGCCGTCCACGCTAGGAGCCAGAAATAACTGCATGCCTGTACTACTTTCTATCGTGAATATACCTGAACGGGCACCGATAGCATCGATGCTTTCGGCATGCGATAGCTATATTGGCAAAACATTAGCACATTTCACGGGCCCCGTTTTCGACCTGCGCCATGCTTTGCTGGCCGGGCATCGGGGTCTCCCGGCAAGGTTGCAGAGGCCGCCGATGTAACGGCAATGGCATGTTCGGCATGCCGCCCTCCCTTGAAAGTTGCACTGCCTGATGAACGCAACCGCGGGCCAGAGAGGCTGACATTTGCTGGCACCAGCGCGGTGCGCAGGTATGCGCGGCTCCCGGCGGCTTGCCGGGACTGGGCATCATGGTCTGGCCTTACCGCGCGTTCTCAACGCAGATTACGAGATCTGTACGCGGGTGTTTGTAGACGGGGATCTGCAATCATGATTGCTTCGACGAGAGCGCGATCGAGGTTTGCAATGTCACGGGGCCAGATTGGCCAGACGAGCCTTGGTCTGGTGAAAGCGAGGGGCAACGCAGCTCGTCTCTGGACAACCTCGCGGCCATCATTGACCGGGCCCCGGTCAAGCGCGATGCCGGATATCTCCAACCGATCCAAGGGCGAACCGGCCTCGCCGCCTCTGGCGCTGTCCAAGGCGATTCCGTAGATACAGCCCATCGCTCAATCAGACAGAACCCTGAACCAGAACACGAAAATCATATCCGCGCACAGGTGTCATAGCTCTGGATTGCGGTCTTGATCCAAATGGCCTGACCCACTCCCGATGGCCTGCAAAGACAAGTTCATTGCAGGTGCGCGCATGTCTTCAGACTGCAATCACAACCATTCAGGTCTCCACCGCATCCCTCGAATCGAAGCAAGAAAGTGCGGCCCACTACGCCGATCTTGTCTTGATCGCGCCATCAGCGGCAAGCCGCGCCGCCCACATGCCGGCAAACATCGCCGCCACAAACACCAGTGTGCCGCTTTGGCCGAGTCCGAGCGCGGTCAGCGCCGGACCGGGACAGAAACCACCAAGCCCCCAACCAAGACCAAAGATTGCAGGACCCGTCAGAATGCGCGCATCGATGTCCTTGCGCGTTGGCACATGGAACGACGGCGCGCCAAGCGGATGGTCGAGACGGAACACCAGCCGGTAGCCGATGAAGGCGACAATGACCGCGCCGCCCATGACAAAGGCCAGAGATGGGTCCCAAGTACCGGCTAGATCAAGAAAGTTCAGCACCTTGGCCGGATCAGACATGCCTGAAATGACGAGGCCGACGCCGAAGATGAGGCCAAGCGCGAGATTGATAATGAAGTGCATGGCTCAGCCTCCGATGACGTGGCGGGTGATGAAGACTGTGATGATCGCAACCGCCATGAACACGCCGGTAGCGATGAACGAGCGCGTCGACAGCCGCGCCATGCCGCACACGCCATGGCCGGACGTGCATCCATTGCCCCAAACTGAGCCGAACCCGACGAGAAGGCCAGCCGCCAGCATCAGTGGCAGGTTTCCAGAGACCGTCTGGGCAATCGTTTCACCGGTAACCGCCATCATTACAAACGGCGCGGCGACAAGGCCAATGACAAATCCGAAACGGGACACAAATGCACCGTCAAGATAGGGCGGCAACAGCCGCCCGGCGATGCCTGAAATGCCGGCAATGCGCCCTTCCCACAACATCAGCAATACGGCCGAAAGGCCGATCAGCGCACCACCGGTCAGCGAGGCGAGTGGGGTAAATTCCGTCATCTAAGGGTCTTTCCTTCATGGCTCTCGGGTAAGCTATCAGCAACAGCACGCAAGATGTTTGCAGCAGTCGATAGATTCCCGGAAATTTCGCCAGATCTGTCGTTTATCGCATGGTTTTGCAACTGCCGTTTATCGCGTGGTTTTGCAATCAGGACGTCGAGATCAGATCCGTGCCTGCGCCGTTGTTCGCGACAGACAATGCTCAGCGAGGCATATGAAGCCGATAGAACCGCTGGGCATTGGCGCCAAAGATGCCCGGATCCGCGCGCATTGCCGGGGGCAGCGACAACATCGCCGCAGTAAGCACGTCGCCATATTCGCCCGCCAGCCGGCAAACCGGCCAATCGCTGCCCCACATCAGCCGGTCAGCGCCAAACGCGGCGGCGGCATGATCGACATAGGACACAAGATCGGACACCGACCACGCGTCATGGCTGGCCTCGCTAATCAACCCCGAAAGCTTGCAATAGACATTGGGCATTGCCGCCAGCCGGGAGATATTTGTTTTCCAGGGCTCCATGACACCGGACGCAACCGGCGGCTTGGCGAGATGGTCGACAACGGCGCGCAACCCCGGCGTCCGTTCCAGGGCTTCAGCCACAAATGGCAGATGACGCGGCAACGCCAGGATGTCGAAAGCGATGCCGTCATCGGCAAGCCGTGCCAGTGCGTCGAGCACCGCCGGACGGAGGATCCACTGATCATCGTCAAGGTCTTGCAACATCGGACGAAGCCCGGCGAGTTTGGGCCGCATTTTCAGCCGGGCGAGATCGGCAGGAAAATTCTCCGCCTCAAAATCCAGCCAGCCGACCACGCCAAGAATAAACGCGTGTTCGTCGGCCAGGCCAAGCATGAACTCCGTTTCGGCCAGCGTTGGCGCGGCCTGGACAAGCACCGTGCCTGATACGCCAAATCGGCGCAGAACAGGCGCGAGATCGTCAGGCAGATAGTCGCGGCGGATGATCGGATCAGCGCCCTCCATCCAGCCATAGTCGCCGCGATCAGGACGCCAGAAATGCTGATGGGCGTCGATCATCAAATGTCGGGCCTCACAATGCCTTTCTTGACGATGATATTGCCATAGAGCCGGCGCTCCCCGGTCTGGACAATTGCATAGGATCGGCGCGCCCGCTCATAAAATGCGAACCGCTCGACGTGCTCGATCTCCACCTTGCGGCCTTCGGCTTCATCGCACACCTGTTGGAAAAGCGCGTCCATTTCGTCTGCGCCGCCAGGGCTGACTGCCGCCATTGTCGCTGCAGGCCGGTCAACGAACTCATCCAGCGGCAGCAAAGACAAAATGGCCGTCAGAACGCGCGGTGCATCAAGGCCCGGCAGTTCCACAAGCCGCTCGCTGTTGGAGTGCGCCGGGAAATTTGCATCGGCAATGACCAGTTCGTCGCCATGTCCCATGTCGCGCAATATCCGCAACAGCTTGCCGGTCAGGATCGGATCGATGCGTTTCAGCATGGCCAGGCCTCGATATGTGTCAACCGGTCGTCAGCGCCCGGTCGAGATGGGTGTAGCCGCCGTCGACGAACAGCCACTGTCCGGTGGTATGGCTGGATCTGGCCGACAGCAGGAAGACGGCCATCGCCGCCATTTCCTCCGATGTCGTCATGCGCTGCCCAAGCGGTATGGCTGCACTGATCTCGGCCAGTTTGGATTTCGGATCCGGGAATGTCGAGAGCCAGCGCTCATAGAGCGGCGTCATCACTTCGGCAGGCACGACCGCATTGACGCGAATGCCGTCCGCTAGCAGCGACGCCGCCCATTCCCGCGTCAGCGCCAGTTGCGCACCCTTGGCGGCGGCGTAGGCGCTGGTGTTCCCCTGGCCGGTGACTGCCGTCTTGGACGATACGTTGACGATTGCGCCCTTGCTCGCCTTCAACCACGGCAAGGCGTGATGAACCACCGTGTAGTAGTGCACCAGATTGCGGTCGAGCGAGCGGCGAAATTCGGCAGGCCCGGCGTCGAGACCGACGCCATCATTGACCCCGGCATTGTTGACGACGCCGTCGATGCGGCCAAACGCCTTTGCAACAGCCTTTACCGCTGCTTCAGTCTCGTCATCCGAGACAAGATCAGCTCTGACGAAGATGGCTTCTGGCGACAGCGATTTGAGCCCCGCTTCGAAGTCTGCGTCGAGAGGACTGCGGCCGATAATTGCGGGAATCGCGCCCTCTGCGGCAAGCGCCATGGTGATTGCGCCGCCAATGCCGGCGCCTCCGCCGGTGACGATGACAACCTTGCCGCCCAAGTTCAGGTCCATCGCTCAGCCCCTGAACCGGTATTGGTCGCGCGACTGCGGTTTCATCTCGATCGAGAAGCCCGGAAGAGACGGCGGCATATAGGCGGCGTTCTGGATGACGCACGGGTCGATAAAGTGTTCATGCAGATGGTCGACAAACTCGATCACGCGGCCGTCCTTTGTGCCCGAGACGCAGAGATAGTCGATCATCGACAGATGCTGCACATATTCGCACAAGCCGACGCCACCGGCATGCGGCCATACCGGCAGATTGTATTTCGCGGCGATCAGCAGGACTGCCAGCACCTCGTTCAGCCCGCCCATGCGGCAGGAATCGATCTGGACGACATCGATCGCCCCT
The DNA here is from genome assembly GCA_036742015.1 of Mesorhizobium sp. Classification (GTDB taxonomy): domain Bacteria; phylum Pseudomonadota; class Alphaproteobacteria; order Rhizobiales; family Rhizobiaceae; genus Mesorhizobium_A. The sequence continues at coordinate 196,114 of DAINRF010000002.1, forward strand.
TCGGCAATGAACTGCTTGAACATGATGCGGTTCTGACACATCTCGCCGGTAGCGACCTTCATCGGCGCCACTGCCTGACGGATCTTGCGGTGACCGGCAATGTCGTCCGGGCTGGTCGGCTCTTCAATGAAGAACGGCTTGGAAAAGGCCAGCTTTTGCAGCCAGTCAATTGCCTGCGGCACTTCCCAGACCTGATTGGCGTCGATCATCAGATAACGGTCCGGGCCGATAATTTCACGCACGATGGTAAGCCGGCGGATATCGTCTTCCAGATCGCGGCCAACCTTCATCTTGATGTGGTTGAAGCCCGCGTCGATTGCTTCTTTTGCAAGGCGGCGCAGCTTCTCTTCCGAATAACCGAGCCAGCCTGCCGACGTCGTGTAGCACTGGTAACCTTCGCGCTTCAGCGTTGCGATGCGCTCGGCCTTGCCGCCTTCCGCCTTCTTGAGAATGGCCAGCGCTTCGGCTGGCGTGATCACATCGGTGAGATAGCGGAAGTCAACGATCTTCAACACGTCCTCGGCGCTCATATCTCCAATGAGCTGCCAGACAGGTTTCTTCGATTGCTTCGCCAGCAGGTCCCAGATCGCGTTGACGACCGCGCCGGTTGCCAGATGCATTGCGCCCTTGTCCGGGCCGATCCAGCGCAACTGGCTGTCACTGGTCAGGTGACGCCACATCCGGCCCGGATCCTCCCGGACCCAGTCGAGATCGAGCCCTACAACCAGATGACGCATCGCCTCGATTGCCGCGCAACAGATTTCATTGCCGCGGCCGATGGTGAAGGTCAGCCCGTGACCTTCAATGCCGGCGTCCGTCTTCAGGATGACATAGGCCGCCGAATAGTCCGGGTCCGGATTCATCGCATCCGACCCGTCGAGATGCTGCGAAGTCGGGAAGCGAAGGTCGAGCGTTTCCAGATCAACGATCTTGGTCATGTCCTGTTGATCCTCTATGCCGCGTCGACGACACGCTGGCGCTGCTCACCCAAACCGTCGATGCCGAGGCGCATGACCTGACCGGCTTTCAGATAGACAGGCGGCTTCTGCCCCAGCCCAACGCCAGGCGGCGTGCCGGTCGAAATGATGTCACCCGATTGCAGGCTCATGAATCTGCTCAGATAGGAGACGATCTGGCGAACGGTGAAGATCATCGTTTTGGTCGAGCCGTCCTGATACATCCGGTCGTCGACAGAGAGCCAGAGGCGCAGGTTTTGCGGGTCCTTGATCTCGTCGGCAGTGACCAGCCACGGACCAGTCGGGCCAAACGTATCGCAGCCCTTGCCCTTGTCCCAAGTGCCGCCGCGTTCGATCTGGAATTCACGTTCGGACACATCGTTGATGACGCAGTAGCCCGCCACATGGTCAAGCGCGTTCGCTTCGTCAATGTAACGGCCAGGCTTGCCGATCACGACGCCGAGTTCGACTTCCCAGTCGGTCTTGACGGAATGACGTGGAATTTCGACATCATCATTTGGCCCGATGATCGCACTTGTCCACTTGTTGAAGATGATCGGTTCGGCTGGAATTGGCGCATTGGTCTCTGCTGCATGGTCCGCATAGTTGAGACCGATGCAAACAAATTTTCCGGTTCGGCCAACACAGGGACCAAGCCTTATGTCGACCTGCGGCTTGCCGTCGACTGGCGGCAGGCTGGAGAGATCAAGCTCGCGCAGCCGCTTGAGGCCGGCAGGCATGAGATTGTCGCCGGCAATATCCTGGATGACGCCGGACAGATCCCGGATGACGCCATTGGCGTCGAGCGCGCCGGGCTTTTCCTGGCCCGCAGGGCCGTAACGCAAGAGCTTCATCGGAAAGCCTCTATATGTCTGAATGTTGGAAATGCGGACGCCGGAAAAGCCGGCGTCCGCTGCGATAGGTTTAGTTGTAGAGAACGGCCTTGATTTCAGGCGCGTCGATATTGCTCTTGTCGTACCAGAAGAAGCCGGTGTCGATATGCGGCTCCAGTTTCTCGCCCTTGATCGCTTTGACTGCGGCTTCGACGGTCTTGTAGCCAATGCCGACCGGGTTCTGGGTAATCGCGCCGGCAATCGTGCCATCCTTGATCGCCTCGATCTGGCCTGCGCCCGAATCATAGCCAATGACCACGACGTTGCTGCCCGATTCCTTCTTTCCGAGCGCCACGCCGATAGCCGAGCCTTCATTGGTGCCGAAGATACCCTTCAGGTTCGGCTTCGCCTGAATGATCGCCTTGGCGATATCAGCCGACTTGGTGTGATCGCCACCGCCATATTGCGTGTCGACGATGGTGATCTTCGGATACTTGGCGGCGATCTGGTCAGTAAACCCCTTGACGCGATCAACGCCGGTGGTGCTGGTCTGGTCGTGTCCAACGATGGCGACTTCGCCTTCGCCACCGATCAGTTCCGCCATCTTGTCGGCTGCCAGAGCCGCCGAGGCAACGCTATCCGTCGAAGCGGTGGCCAGCGGAACGTCACTGGCGACGCCGGAGTCGAAAGCGATGACCGGGATACCGGCTTCCTTGGCCTGCTGCACCAGCGGAATGGCTGCCTGGCTGTCGACTGCGGCCAGACCGATCGCCGCCGGCTTCTTGGCAAGCGCCGCCTGGATCATGTCGAGCTGCTGATTGACGGCTGCTTCGCCTTCCGGACCTTCATAGGTGACTGTAACGTCAAGGTCCTTGGCGGCCTGCTCCACGCCCTGGCGGACTGCCTGCCAGAACTGATGCTGATACCCCTTCGAGATTACGGCGATGTAGGGCTTGTCCTGCGCCTGGGCAAAACCCGTAGCGCTCAACATTGCCACTGCCGACGCGAGGCCGACAAAAGTGCGTCTGCTAATCATTACATTCTCCTCCTGAGTTGACGTCGCTTCCACGTTGCTGCCGGAACATTCCGGTCAGGTCTTCTTTCGCCAGAAAATGTCGAGATAGACGGCGATGATGATAATCAGGCCCGTCACCATGACCTGTTTTTCGGACGCCATCCCGTAGAGCCGGAGCCCATACTGGACGATGCTGATCATGAAGGCGCCAATCATGGTGCCCAGAATTGTGCCGCGGCCGCCGGCGAGCGAAGTGCCACCGATAACGACGGCGGCGATGGCGTCGAGTTCAAAACCCATGCCCTGTGCCGGCTGCGCCGAGTTTCCACGCGAGGCGATCAGAATGCCCGCAATGGCGCAGATGCCGCCGGCAACCGCATAGACGGCAAGCTTCCAGCGATCGACATTGACGCCGGACAGTCGCAGGGCTTCTTCGTTCGACCCCATCGCAAAGATGAACCTGCCAAACATCGTTTTCGCCAGCACGAAGGCGGTCACGACCGCGACAATAATCATGATCAGGGCGCTGTTGGTGATCGGCAGCCAGGGGATGACCGACTTGATGACCGAGCCGCTGGCAATCTGCTGAAAGGCGGGCGAGTCGGTGAAATAGATCGGCTTGGTGTTCGTGATCTGCAGCGACAAGCCCTTGTAGATCAGCATCATGCCAAGCGTGGTGATGAAGGGCGGAATTTTCAGGTAGGCGATCAGGAAGCCCGACAGCGCACCGCACGCCATTCCCACAAGAATGGAGCCAACCACCCCAAACGGAACCGGAACGCCCATCCAGGTGATCAGCACGCCCGCCGCGACCGCGCAGAACGTCATCAACGTGCCGATTGAGAGGTCGATGCCGCCAGTGATGATGATCAAGGTCGCTGCTATCGCCAGCGTCCCGTTGACCGCGGTCGATGTGAGGATATTGGTCAGCGTCGAGACCTGAAGGAATTCGTTCGGGCTGACGATCGAAAACAGCAGGATGAGAGCCAGCAGTCCGCTGAAGGCGAAAATTCTCTGCCGCGATTCCGCGAAACGCTCCTTGAAGGAGCGTGCAGCCGTATCGGTTTGCACAGACATCAATGAACTCCCCCCTTGCCGGACATACCGTCGCGCAATGTCGCCAGATGCATGATATCCTCCTGCGTCGCCTGGGCCGGCAGGAAGCCAGTCAGCCGTCCCTCACACATCACAGCAATCCTGTGGCTTAGCCGCAGGACTTCCGGCAGCTCGGAGGAAATGACGATGATTGCCTTGCCGTCGGCGGCAAGCTCGTTGAGCAGGCGATAGATTTCGCTTTTGGCGCCGACATCGATGCCACGCGTCGGTTCATCGAAAATCAGGATGTCGCAATCGCGCTCCAGCCATTTCGCGATAACCACCTTCTGCTGGTTCCCGCCAGAAAGATAACGCGCTTCCTGCCGGTCCGAAGGAGTCTTGATAGCAAGATCGCCGATATAGCGTCTTGCCACCCGTTGCATGGCGCTTTCGTCAAGAACGCCGCCGGTTCTGGCGAAGCGGGACATCGACGCCATCACAATGTTGTTGCGGACATCCATTCCAACCAAGAGCCCGAAGCGCTTCCGGTCTTCGGATAGATAGCCGATTCCTGCCTGCACGCCGTCTTGCGGGCTTCTGATGCTGAGCGGCTTGCCATGAACCCGGATTTCCCCGGAGGTTGCAGGATCGGCGCCAAAAATCACTCGGGCAACCTCGGTGCGCCCTGCTCCCATGAGGCCGGCGAAGCCGAGGATTTCGCCCTTCTTCAGATCGAAAGAAACATCGCGCACCAGATTGCCGCGGTTGAGGTTGCGCACTTCGAGCACGGTCTCGGCTGCCGAAAGATCCGGGGGCGTAGCCAGCGTTGTTGAAAGCTCGCGGCCGACCATCATCGAGATGATCCGGCTGACAGGCGTTTCCGCGGCTCCAACCGTATCGACATAGGCGCCGTCGCGCATCACGGTGATGCGATCGGCAATACGCTTGATCTCATCCATCTTGTGCGAAATGTAGACGATGCCGACACCGTCAGCCTTGAGCTTGCCGATAATCTCGAACAGGTCCGCCACTTCCGCGTCATTTAACGCCGCAGTCGGCTCGTCCATGATCAGGATGCGCGACCGGTAGGACAACGCCTTTGCGATCTCGATCATCTGCTGTTTGGCGATGGTCAGCCCCTCGACAAGGGTGCGCGGGTCGAGATTCAGATTGATCGTCTTGAAGATTTCGCCAGCCTTGGCGTTCAGCGCCGCTTCATCAAGAAGCAACCCGCCGAAATAACGCGGCTCGCGGCCGATCAATATGTTCTGGGCAGCGGTCAGATGCGGCATCAGGTTGAGTTCCTGATGGATGATACCGACTCCGGCGTCCCGCGCTTTTGCCGGCGAACCGACATCAACCGCATTGCCATCGATATGAATTTGACCCGAGTCAGCGGTGTAGATGCCGGCAAGGATTTTCATCAGGGTCGACTTGCCGGCGCCATTTTCACCCATCAGGGCGTGAACTTCGCCAGATCGCAGGTCAAAGCGCGCATTCGTCAGTGCACGGACCCCAGGAAAAGATTTGTCTATCTCTGTCATGCGGACGAGAACGGGCATGGCGCTACGCTGTCCAGCCGCCGTCGATAATATAAGTGTGGCCGGTGGTGAAAGTTGCCCCTGCCAGATAGACGACGAGATCGGCCACCTCTTCCGGCGTGCCGATGCGGCCCATCGGCTGGCGCGCCACAAACGCCTTGCGCGCCGCCTCATAGTCGCCCGTTGCTTCGAGCCGCGCCTGCAATGACGGGCTGTCGACAGTGCCAGGGCAGATCGCATTGCAGCGGATTCCGCGGGTGACAAAGTCGGCTGCGACCGATTTGGTCAGGCCAATAACCGCCGCTTTGCTGGCTGAATAGGCAAACCGGTTGGGAACCGCTTTGATAGACGATGCGACCGTCGCCATATTGATGATGCAGCCGTCGCCGCGCTCCAGCATGCCGGGCAGCACCGCCTTGATGGTCCTGATCTGCGCCTTGAAATTCAGATTGAGGGCAAATTCCATCTCCTCGTCGGTGCAGTCGAGGATGCTGCCATTGTGCACTACGCCCGCACAGTTGAAGAGCACGTCCACACGGCCGATCCGCGCCACGGCGTTGCTCACTGCCTCGCTGTCGAGCACGTCAAGACGGAACGTCTCAATCCCTGTGGTGGCCAAATCCGCCAGCACAGCCTCATTGATGTCGGTTGCTATGACGCGTGCGCCAGACCTGGCAAGCGCAAGCGCCGACGCGCGGCCAATGCCCTGTCCAGCAGCCGTCAGCAGGCAAATCTTGCCCGTCAGATCGGTCATGGCTTTCCTCCCCTTTGCTGGCCGCAATTCCCTCCCGCGGCTGCATCGCAGAAATGCATACACCCTATATCTGTCATGCTGTCAAGTGGCCTGACCACTAGACAGCTACTGACTTTGACGGTAACCGTTATTATGTGACAAGTGACATCTTCAGGGGGCTATGGCGGTGAGGCTTCAAGTCGTTTCAAATCGCAAGCTCTACTTGCAGATCGCCGATCAAATCCGCGACCAGATTACATCGGGGGCTGTGCAGCACGGGCAACAGCTTCCCAGCGAGCGCGATCTTGCGGCGACGCTGGGAGTGTCCCGCCCGACAGTGCGCGAGGCGCTGATCGCGCTCGAAGTGGCGGGCCTCGTCGAGGTTCGCGTTGGTGTTGGTGCATTCGCCCTGTCGCCCAACAGAAGTCCCCGGGATTTGCCTGACCTGGCGCATTCGCCGACTGAGGTTATGGCCGTGCGGCGTCTGCTCGAGCCGGAAGCAGCAGCGCTTGCAGCGCGCAATATCGGAGAGCCGGGCAAACGCCGTCTGGATGAAATTTTGGAGCGAATGCGCGCCGAAACCCGCGAGGGACGGTGGTCTGCCGACGATGACCGCAGCCTGCATCTGACGATTGCCGAAGGCACGGGCAACGTGACGCTGCGGGAAATGCTGGACTCGCTCTGGACCTTGCGGTCAGAGGAAGTTGACCAGCGTTTCCACCGCCATCTGGCCGGCATCGACAGCCTGCGCGACCATATCCTCGACGATCATGCCCGCATTGCCAATGCCGTCATTGGCGCTGACTCCGAAGGGGCGCGGCTTGCCATGAGCGCCCATCTCGAATTTGTCGAGAACGCCATGCTGGGCGGCTGGGACTGACCAATCAGTCAGGCTTCGTCCAGCACGAATCGCCGCCAAGACAAGACGAGCCGCTCCGGGTCGATGCCACGCCCGATCAGCACCAGAAAATCATCTTCAGGCCGTGCGTCCGTACTGCGCGGAGGCAGGATTTCGGCTGGCTGCACATGCCAGCGAACCGATTGCAGCAGCAAACGCCCGGCAGGTGTCGTCATCGCACCCTTGACGCGCACGATTTCGCCGCCACGAGCCGCCAGAAGCGCCGACAACCAGGCCGACATCGCCACCCACCCTGCTCCCGTCAAATCGAGTCGGTGCGGACGGATTGGCTCCTTGTCGCCGACCGAATTACCCAAACGAAACGGCAACGCACCGGCATCCAGCTTAACCGCAACCGGAACGCCAAATTCGCTCCAACCAAGCTTGGCATCCGGCGCGATCAATCGCAGGGTCGCGCCGAGCCGGGAGAGGAACTCCCGCTCTTCACCAGCAGATTTCGTCACAACAATCATGTCGGCCGCCTCGACCTGCCGGCGCGCCAGCAGCTCACCTGCCAGATGGTCAAGGCCGTCCACCGCGCTCAAAAGCACGATCGTCTGTTCGACGGCCAGACGGCGTGACAAGACAGCGTCAGCCGCGATCGTCTCGGCAATTGCACCAGGGTCCGCCAGTCCACTGGTCTCAAGCACAATCCGCCCAATTGCAGCTGAAGCTCCGCGATCCTGCCGGTTACAGATACTGACCAGCGCAGCACGCAGCGCAACGCGCCCCTCGCAACAGGCGCATCCGCCGGCCAGCACCTCAAGCCGTTCGGCATTGGAGAGAAGCAGATCATCAACCGGCGTCTCTGCGGCCTCGTTGACGAGGACATGAGCGCGTCCGAAGCGCCCCTTATGCAGTTGATGGCGCAGCCAGGTGCTCTTGCCTGCGCCCAGAAAGCCACCGACAATCACCAGCGGTAATCGGCCATCGCCGCGCTGCGTCAGGTCAGGCCGGTCCGAGCGAAATGTCCGAAAGCGGATCAATCGGCCCTCCTGCAAGCCTTGCTGCTTCGCGCCACAAGACATCGAGGTCAGGCACCAGCACCCGCTCACCGCTGCGCGCAAACAATTGAAGGCCCGGTATCGCGCCATCGTCATGGGCGGACAGGCCGTAGGGTTCGAGCAGACGGTTCACCACAGCCAGCCGCGCAAAGCGCACACGTAACCGGTCGCCGGGGCGCGTCGCCCCGGCGTCAGTCCAGTGGCCGGGTGCAGCCGGAAAACCGCAGGCGCTGCACATGGCGCGTCAGATTACCGGCGGACGCTTGCCACTGGCAAAGGGGTAGCGCTTACGGAAGTCATCCGCGATGTCCTCAAACGCTGCCCACTCAACGCCGTCGTGACCGTTGATATATTCGATCAGCCGCTCCAGCATCATCAGCACTTGCGGCCTGCCCGCCACGTCCGGATGGATGGTGAAGGCGTAGACTGCATAATCCATCTCGCGGTAGACCCAGTCGAACTGGTCGCGCCACATCTCCTCGATATGGCGTGGATTCACGAAGCCATGGCTGTTGGGCGCCTTCTTCATGAACATCATCGGCGGCAGGTCGTCCATGTACCAGTTGGCGGCAATGTCGACGAGGTCGATTTCCTTGCCGTGCTTCAGCGGATGCATCCAGTCCTTGGCCTTCTTGGTGTAGTCGATGACATTCCACTCGTCGCCGACGCGCGCATAAAAGGGCTGGAAATCGCGATAGCCCTGGCTGTGGTCGTAGCTGAAATCATATTTTTTCAGCAGTGCCGCCGTGACTTCGGACATCTCCCACCAAGGCGCGACATAGCCGCGTGGCGCACGCCCTGTCAGTTTTTCAATCAGCTCGATCGACTTCTTCAGGACGTCCTCTTCCTGCTGCGGCGTCATCGCCACTGGGTTCTCGTGCAGATAGCCATGCGCGCCAACTTCATGGCCCGCATCGACGATCATTTTCATCTCGTTGGGGAATGTCTCCAGCGAGTGACCAGGAATGAAGAACGAGGTGCGCATGTCATATTTCTTGAACAGGCGCAGCAGGCGCGGCACGCCCACCTCGGTCGCAAATATGCCGCGCTGGATGTCAGACGGACTGTCGCCGCCGCCATATGAGCCGATCCATCCGGCAACGGAATCGATGTCGGTGCCAAACGCACAGTAGATCTTCTTCTTGGACACGATTTTCCTCCTTGGTCGGTTGCGATGCGGTCAGACGCCGCTTGGAATGTTTTGCGGATCGCGTTTGATGAAGCGCGGCGAGTTCAAGTCCTTCCACACAGACAAGGCGCGGCTGGCGGACGGGAAAGCAGGGCGTGGCACGTAAACGCCATGACCGGCTTTCGGTCTGGAATTCTGCCCATGCGACCAGACAACCTTGCCGCGGGAAATCGTGTAGCGGGGCTGTGCCGTCACTTCGAATCCCTCGAACACGTTGTAGTCGATGATCGACATCTGTTCGGCGGCGCGGATCGTCTTGGGCAGCTTCGGATCCCACACCACAATGTCGGCGTCCGCACCCGGAACAATCGCGCCCTTGCGCGGGTAGATATTGAGAATGCGGGCGACATTGGTTGACGTTACCGCCACGAATTCTTCAGGCGTGAGACGTCCGGTCTCGACGCCACGCGTCCACAACACCGAAAGCCGGTCTTCCAGCCCGCCCGTGCCATTGGGGATTTGCGGAAAGCCTTTCAGCCCCATCCGCTTCTGCGCCGTGGTGAAGGCGCAATGATCTGTGGCAACCACCTGCAGGCTACCCGCCGACAGACCGGCCCAAAGACTGTCTTGGTGGCGCTTGTCGCGGAATGGCGGGCTCATCACGCGCCGCGCCGCATGGTCCCAGTCCTTGTCGAAATATTCGCCTTCATCCAGCGTCAGGTGCTGCACCAGCGGTTCGCCATAGACGCGCATGCCTTTCTGGCGCGCACGCCGGATCGCCTCATGCGCCTCCTCGCAGGACACATGCACCACGTAGAGCGGCACGCCCGCCGCATCCGCAATCATGATGGCGCGGTTGGCCGCCTCGCCCTCTACCTCGGGTGGACGCGAATGGGCATGTCCTTCCGGACCGATCTGCCCGGCCGCCATGAATTTCTTCTGCAATTCGTCGATAATGTCGCCGTTCTCGGCATGCACCAGCGGCAGCGCGCCGAGCTCGGCGCAGCGCGAGAACGACGCATACATCTCGTCGTCCTCCACCATCAACGCGCCTTTATAGGCCATGAAATGCTTGAACGTATTGACGCCCATGGCCACCACTTCGGCCATCTCGCGCCAGATACGTTCGTCCCAACCGGTCACCGCGACATGCCAGCCGACATCGATGCAGATCTTGCCATCGGCCTTGCGGTGCCAGTCCTTCACCGCCTTGACCAGCGAGCCGTCCGGCCCCGGCAGCACAAAATCCACGATCATGGTCGTCCCGCCGGAAGCCGCCGCCGCCGTCCCACTCTCAAATGTCTCGGCGGTCGTCGTGCCCATGAAGGGCATTTCAAGATGCGTATGCGGATCAATGCCGCCGGGCATGACATAAGCGCCCTTGGCGTCGATCACCTGATCGCCTTTCAGGCCTGGCCCCACGGCAATAATCTTCTCGCCATCGATCAGAACGTCTGCATCCCAGCTCCGGTCGGCAGTGACGACAACGCCGCCCTTAATCACAGTGGTCATGGCATGTTCCTCCAGGACAAGATTGCGTGTTGTTCAAACTGCTCCACCGCATCGGCCATCAACAGCAGGGAGAGCAGCAAGCGGGCCTTCAGGGCGTCCAGATCGCGGGACGGAACAAGGCCACGCCTGATCAAGTCGATCTCCGCGCCCAGCTGGCCATAGGTGTTGGAAAGCACACGGCCGCCACGCGTTCGGCTGGAAAACACGACCGGGACAGTAGTCGCCGCTGTCTCCAGCGCGTCGGCCCAGGCAACTGCGCCATGACCACCACCGCTCAGATCCGCGACAATTCCCTCTGCTCCCAGATCGAGCGCTGCCTGAATCAGCAGCGGTGGATCGCCAAGCCCAGGCTTGAGGATCGGAACGAACGGAATGCCCGCATCAGCCGGCAATCCAATCTGTCTTTGCCGGACAGGCTTTGCATAGAGCGCCGGCTTGCCCTCCGCTATCCAGCCCACCGGTGCGGGCGAGGTAAACGCGCTGACGTTCGACGTATCACCTTTTTGCACCCAGGCCGCAGCGTGGATCTTGTCGTCCATGACCACGAGCACGCCAGCATCTTGCAGCAACGGATCAGCCGCACAGACGATAGCCGCAAGAATGTTCGCCGCTCCGTCAGCACCCGGCTGAGCTGCATTGCGCATCGCGCCGGTGACAATCACCGGGCTCTGTCCGCCCCAAAGCAGATCGAACACATAGGCCGTCTCTTCGATCGTATCGGTGCCCTGCGTGATGATGAAACCCGAAACACCTTTTGCTTCGAGATCAGTCATCAGGGCAATGATCCGCCGCATCATCGGGATGTCGATCTCGACGCTGGGGACCGCAGCGTAGGTGCGCGCGCCGACATCAGCCACCTGGCTGATTGCAGGCGCTGCGCTGATGATGTCCTCAGCGGTCAGATCAGGAAACACGCCATCCTGACCAGGCCGCGGTTTGCTGGCAATGGTCCCGCCCAGTGCAATGACTTCGACCCGGGGCTTCATGTCAGTCCTCGTGCGGAGTGCCGGTTGAATCATTGGCGCCGACAAGGATGTGATTGAACCGCGGGTCCCAGACCGCGCCGACCAGATCACCAACCTGGCGCGGGCTCGTGTAGAAATCGTCTTCATCCAGATAGGCGATGAATTCCTCGCGCACGCCAGTATCAAGCGCGACCTTCACGAAAGTGCCCTGGTATTCGACATTGACCACCTTGCCTCGCGCACTGTTGCGCTTGGCGCTATCGTCATCGGTCAGGTTGATATGGTCGCGGCGAACAGAAAACTTGACCGCATCGCCAGCCTTCTTGCCAGCCTGCAAAGGTACATCATGCCGGACTCCGTCGGGCGTAAGCACCGACATCGAGTTTCCGGCGATGGTCTCGATGTCGCCGCTCAGCACATTCTGGCCGCCCATGAAGCGAGCGACATAGGGACTGTGCGGCCGGTTGTAGATATCGCGCGGACTCGCCGCCTGCTCGACCACGCCGTGATCCATCACCACCACCTGGTCAGCCAGCGCTATTGCCTCGGGCTGGGTGTGCGTCACATGCACGAAAGTGATGCCAAGCTCCTTCTGCAAACGCTTCAGCTCAACGCGCATCCGAAGCCGCAGGAACTCATCCAGGGCCGACAGGGGTTCGTCGAGCAAAAGGACCTTTGGGTTCGTAATCAGCGCGCGTGCCAGCGCCACACGTTGCTGCTGGCCGCCGGACAGTTCCGATGGCACCCGGTCAGCCAGATGCAGCAATTGCACCCGGTCGAGCATGGCGCGGGCCTTCTCGCGCCGGCTGCCCGCTGCCTCGCCTTTCACCTTCAGGCTGAAGGCGACATTGTCGGTCAGCGACAGGTGTGGAAACAGCGCATAGTTCTGGAACATCAGCGCGGTGCCGCGATTGCCGGTGCGCATCGTCGTCACATCGTCATTGCCGATCAGGATTGTGCCCGAACTCGGCGTCTCGTGTCCCGCGATCATACGCAGCAAGGTTGTCTTGCCGCAGCCCGACGGCCCGATCATGCAGCAATAGCTGCCGCCCTCGATAGTCAGGTCGACGTCGTTCACCGCCCGCACGGGACCGTAGAGTTTGGTGACGTTTCGAATATCAATTCGGCTCTGATCGGCCATTCTCAGCTTCCAGACTTTGCAGCGCGGCGTTTTTGGATGATGGCGATTGCGGCAAACGCCATCGCGATGACAAGGAAACTGACGACAGACGTCACGGTGCCGATGGCATAGAGCGCCGGGGTCGTAACATTGGTCGTCATGTTCGAAATTTCGATGGGCAACGTGTTCTTGCCGCCAACTGTCAGCAGCGAACGCGGCATCTCGTCATAGCTCAGCGTGAAGCCGAACAAGGCAACCGCTATGAGCCCAGGGAACAGGATCGGCACCGTGACATAGGCCAGCACCTGCCAGGCAGACGCTCCTGCGTCGCGCGCAGCTTCTTCCCAAGATCCGTCAAACCTGTTGAGGACTGCAAACATGATCAGCAGGCCAAACGGCAGCGTCCAGCTCAGATGCGCACCAAGGCCCGACAGCCACCAGTTGAGCCTGAAACCGAGCAGCTGGAACAACTGGCTGATGCCCAGGCCCAGCAGGATGCCCGGCACCACCAGGCTGGTGATCGCCAGATAGAAGATCGGGCCGGAACCCCAGAATTTGCGGCGGAACGCCAGCCCGGCAAACAGGCAGACAACTGCCGTAATCACCATCGACAGGCCGCCCAGCACCATAGAGCGCCGGAACGCGCCACCGAGATCACCATAGCGGCTCGACGTCCACAGATCGTTGAACCAGACGGTCGAGACGCCCCGCATCGGAAACGTCAGGCCGCCCGACGGCCCCTGAAAACTGAGCAGGAAGATGATTAGCATCGGGCCGTATAGGAAAATCACGAACAGCGCGAAGAACGCCGCCAGAAGGTAGAAGGCGAGGCCACGCCGGTTGGTTGATGACTGGGACAACCGCGCCTCCTACTTTGCCAGTTCCGAGCGGATGTCGACGACCCGCAGGATCGCAGCCACCATCAGCAAAACGACGATGACCAGCAGCACCGCCATGGCGGACGCCACCGGATAGTAGAGCTGGTCAATATTGTTCTTCATCGCCGAGACCACTGACGCGCTCTGGCCGCCGCTCATCACCCGCACGACAAAAAAATCGCCCATCACAAGCGTAACGACAAAGATCGAGCCGAGCGCAATACCGGTTCGCGACAGAGGAATGATGATGTCGCGCAGGATCTGGAACGGGCTGGCGCCGGCGTCGCGCGCGGCCTCAATCACGTTCGGATTGATCTTGGCCATGCTGTTGAAGATCGGGACGATCATGAACAGCGTGAACAGGTGGATGTAGGTCAAGACGACTGCGAAATCGGAATAGAGAAGAATGTCGAGCGGGCGATCAATCACGCCAAGCTGCATCAACGCGCTGTTGAACAAGCCTTCGCGGCCCAGAAAGGGAATCCAGCTGACCATACGGATGACGTTGGAGGTCCAGAACGGGATCGTGCACAGCAGGAACAGACCGATCTGAAACCGCAGGTCTCGGACATAGAAAACCAGAAAATACGAGCAGGTGAACCCGATGATGATCGTCGCGATCAGAGTCAGCACCGCATATTTCAGCGTCGCCAGAAACAGTTTGAGTGTCACCGGTGAACGCAACACCTCGGCGTAATTGTCCCAGGTGAATGCCGGATAGACGGCAATGCCGTCAAACTCCCAGAAACTGAGCAGCACAACCGTCAGCAGCGGAATGCCGACCATGGTCACGATCAGGAACGCCAGCGGCGCAACCTGGAGATAGGGCGTCAGCGCCCCGGCGGTCGATGATGACCTGCCAGACATATTTCACCTCAAGGTTCGGGCGAAGGAAATGGAAACGGGGCGGCGGGCTTGGGAGCTGACGCGCCGCCCCGGGGGACCTCAGGACGAAACGAATTCGTTCCAGCGCTGGATCATGTAGCGGTCCTCATCCATGACCGCGTTCCAGCAGGCGATGTTGCCCATGCGCTGCTCGAAACTACCCCCGTCACGCTTAGCTCCGGCCTTGTCCATGATGGCCCCGTAAGGATCCTTGATGTCCTCGGATGCAGCCTTGCCCTCATACCAGTAACCGCGCTCGTTCTCGGACAGGTTCTCCATGGCCGTCTTCGGCACCGACGAATAGTAACCTTGACGTGCGATGAACGCGCCCTGCCAGCCGGTGAGATACCAGTTCAGGAATTCGTAGGCTGCATCAAGCTTCGGCCCTTCCAGATGCCGCATCAGCCCCATGCCGAGGCCCCAGCCTCGATAACCTTCCTTGAGCCCCTGATAAACGCACTGGATGCCGCGCGACTTGACGGCCGTCACGGCCGGTGACCACATCGACTGGATCACCACTTCGCCAGCGGCCATCAAGTTGACGCTCTCGTCGAAGGTGGACCAGAAGGCGCGGAACTGCCCGGCCTTCTTCAGTACAATCAACGCTTCAATCGTCTTGTCGATCTCTTCACGGGTCATATTGCCCTTATCGGCATATTTGACCTGGCCGCTGGATTCGAGCGCCATTGCGGCATCCATGATGCCGATCGACGGGATGTTAACGAGCGCCGACTTGCCCTTGAATTCGGGGTTGAACAATTCGCTCCAGCTCGAAATCTCACGACCGATCAGATCGGTGCGGATGCCGACAGTGTCGGCATTGTAGATGGACGGCATGATGGTCGCAAAGTCCGTCGCAGCTGCCGCAAATTCTTTTGAATCGGCGCTGTCTGTGTAGAGCACTTCAAACGGAAGCGTCCCCTGGCGCGTCAGTTCTGAACCATCAAAGCTCTTACCGTCGCGCATCAGCGGGGTCATCTCACCCCAGAGTTTGACCTTTGACACGTCGACCGGCTGAAGGTTGCCTGCGCGATAGACCTTTTGCAGACCCCAGAACTCGAAGTCTGCGATATCGACCGTTTCAGGCTGGTTGACGACCTTGGCCATCAGCTGCGTTGTTTCCGCAGTCTGCGGCACGATCTTGAAGCCCAGATCAGCACTGGCCTTCGTCGCGATGTCGGCGATAACGGAATATGACGGCCCAACCCAGTTCAGCGTGATGTCCTTGGTGGTCTGCGCCCAGACAGTCGGCGCGCCAAGAATGCTTGTGCCTGCCACTGCACCGGCTGCTGCTGCTGACCCTTTGAGCAGATCGCGGCGCGTGAGGCCCGATCCGGAACGATTTCGAGAAATCCTGGATGCCATTTTCGTCTCCCATTCGACGCGGTTTAGCTCATGCCTGCACAACGCGTCCTTCTGCCGGGACACTGCCGTTTAGCGGATTGCAGTGATCTAAGCAAAAACGTACTTCGAATGCAATGCACATTTATTCTATGAAAAATGCCGGGAGAATTCACGGCATCCATTCGCAAACAGTGAAATAGGATTGTGCATCTGCACATTTTGTATGCGATAGACAATTTGCATGGGACGGGCAGAACGATATCCTGAGGGTGCCGCAAACGCTGATTCTGGTTCCGCGAATCTGCCAGCCGCAGGCGCAAAAAACGAAGCGCAGAGGGGCGTTCGCGACATGCTGGCTGGACCGAGCTACATCTACGACTCCGTCTACAACCTGCTGCGCCAGAAGATCATCGACCGGCAATTGCCCCCTGGGGCCTTGCTGAAAGAAGCGGCAGTCGCAAGCCACCTTGGAGTCAGCCGTGCTCCAGTGCGCCGCGCCATTCTCATGCTCGCCGAGAACGGACTGGTGCGGCCAGCCGACGGACAGGGCTACGTTGTCGGCGAAGAGACAGCGCGGCGGATGTCGTCACGCGATTTGCATGACATCCTGGCCCCGGCGACAGACGAGATCGACCGCAGCGCGACTTGGGAAGGCATCTTCGCGAAGGTGTCGCGCGAGATCATGTCAGTTATGCCATTCGGCACATTCCGGATTCAGGAGGCAGAGCTTGGCAACTATCACCACGTCTCGCGCACCGTCGCCCGCGAAGTCTTGTGGCGCCTGATGGATTCTCGCCTCATCGAGAAAGATCGCAAGTCGCACTGGATCGTCGGTCAGATGACCGCCCGCGACGTCCGGGACTCGCTCGAGATGCGGCAATTGCTCGAACCCCGCGCGCTCGCCAATGTTGCGCCGGGTCTCGACCGCGACTGGCTGGTAGCACTGTCCGCCCGCATCGATCTTGCGCTGGCGCAGTTTCCCGATTGCGGCGCGGCAGAAATCGACGCGATCGAGGAAGAGATTTTCCAGACAATGTTTGACGGCCTGCGCAATGCGCGCATGCTCGGCTCGATCCGGCGAAACCAGATTGCGCTGACGGTGCCGCGGCTGTTCAGACAGCACTTTCCGATCCACAACGACCTGCCCGCCCTGACGGCCTATGGCCAGATCGTGCGGCTGCTGCATTCGGGAGCGACTGAAGCCGCTCAGGCGCTGCTGACGTCTCACCTGAAACGTTCCGAGCCGCTGATCCTGGCCCGGCTGCGCGTGCTGGCGATCCTGCCACCGCCGGCGACCGCTCCTTACATGGTCGCAGAGGACTGACGAGCTCCAATGGCCGCCCCAAAACTTCGTATCATCGGCACCAGCGCCACCCTTACCGACGAGTTGCGGGAGGCCGCGCGGGCTGATCTCGACTTCGAACTGGAGTTTGACGTGCTCGACGGTCAGGCGTGCCTGAGGCGTGGCGTGCTGAGCCCCGAAAGCTACGATGTCTACGACCAGTGGTTCTATTCGCTCGACGTCCTGTGGACGGCAGGCTCCATCCAGGCAGTTGACACAAGCCGCATCACACGCTGGCAGCAAGTCAACGTTGCCGGCAAGGCTTCAGGCCAGTTGGTGGAGCACAATGCCGGCAAGGCCCCGACAGACTTGTTGTTCGTCCAGCCGGACGGAACACTCGGGCCCTCACACCGCCACACCGACAGACCGTTCATCGGCATGGTGCCGACGACCTACAATGTCGACAGCTTCGCCTACCGCAGCGAGCTCTTGTCGGAGGTCGGGCCAGGCGAAGCGGAAAGCTGGTCCTGGTTGCTCGACGACCGCTGGCATGGCCGCGCGACGATCAGCCTTGACCCGGCAGGCAGCGCGGTCGAGCTGGCGCTGGCCGCACGCTCGGCGGGCCTGGTTGACCTGCGCGATCCGGGCGATCTGACGACCGAAGAAATCGACGCCTTGTTCGATGTGTTGCGATCGCTCAAGCGGCGCGGTCACTTCGCGCGCTTCTGGGGATCAGCGGAAGACTCCGTCGGCCTGATGACCAACCCGAGCGTCATCGGCTCGCTCTGGTCGCCCGCTTTCTATTCGCTGCGCGGTCTTGGCGAGGATCTGATTTATGCCGCACCGCGCGAAGGCTATCGCGGCTGGCACAGCGGCCTTTGCCTGTCGGCAAGCGCCAGTCCCGAAGCGGTCGACATGGCCTATCGCTACATGAACTGGTGGCTGGACGGACGCGCTGGAGCGATCATGGCCCGGCAAGGCTATTACATCTCCGTGACAGAACCGCTGAGCAGCACGCTGTCGCAAGCCGAATGGAACTATTGGTATGGCGGAGAACCGGCGTCCGAAGACCTGCTCGGCATGTCGGGCCGCGTCGTTGTGCGCAAGGGCGAACGGCGCGAAGGCGGCAGCCATCGCGAACGCATCGGCAAGGTAGCCGTATGGAGCACGATCATGCCAGAGCACAATTACCTCGCCCGGCGCTGGCGCGAACTGGTCGAGCTGTAGCCCATACCGTTGGGCGGCGTCGCCCGAGCTTCCGGCCTATGGACATTCCAGGACTGTTATGTTTGGCTGTATATATCGACTATCAGTCGATGATAGCGGCCTGGACATTGCCGCGCCAATTGGAGGACAGCATGACAGTTCGATTTGGCCGCGTTGCGAAAGCATCGGTTTTGCTTGGTGCGTCGTTGATGATTGTAGCATCAGGCGCAGCACAGGCGGATGAAAACAAGCTGACAATTTTTGCGGCAGCCAGCCTCAAGAACGCGCTGGAAGCGGTCAACACGGCCTGCGAGGCGGATGTCGGCGAAAAGGCGGTCATTTCATTTGCCGGGTCGTCCGCGCTCGCCAAGCAGATCGAACAAGGCGCACCCGCAGATATCTTCATCTCGGCTGACCTCGACTGGATGGCTTATCTGTCTGAGAAGAACATGACGAAGAAGGACACCGAGACAAGGCTGCTCGGCAACTCGATCGTGCTGATTGCGCCTGCAAACTCAACCGCAAGCGTGGACCTGAAGGCGGGCGTTGATCTCGCCGCTATAGTTGGCGACGGCAAGCTGGCGATGGCCAACACCGACGCTGTGCCGGCCGGCAAATATGGCAAGGCCGCACTTCAATCGCTCGGCGTATGGGCTGGCGTTGAAGGCAAGGTGGCGCAGGCCGAAAACGTTCGCGCAGCACTCGCCTTGGTGTCGACAGGCGAAGCGCCGTTCGGCATCGTTTATGCAACCGACGCCGCGGCCGACAAGAAGGTCAAGGTGCTCGCAACCTTTGGCGCCGATACGCATCCTCCTATCGTGTATCCAGTCGCTGAAACCGCTGAGGCCAAGGACGCGGATGCGCCAAAATTCCTCAAGTGCCTGCAGACGGACAAGGCGCGCACCCTTTTCGAGGAACAGGGTTTCACGGTATTGACTCCGCCTGTGTCAAACTGAGCGGGCAGTCCGGACAAAGATGGAATGGTGGGCGCTTAGCGCGGACGAATGGAACGCGGTGCGCCTGTCGATCAAGGTGTCGATCTGGGCGACACTCGTCAGCCTGCCGCTCGGTATCGCAATCGCCTGGCTGCTGGCCCGGCGCGACTTCTGGGGCAAGTCAGTCCTCAACGGCATTGTCCATCTGCCATTGATCCTGCCGCCGGTGGTGACCGGCTATCTCCTGCTGCTCACCTTCGGGCGGCGTGGGCCCGTGGGCGCCTTTCTCGAAAATACATTCGGCATCGTCTTTTCGTTTCGCTGGACCGGTGCGGCGCTTGCATGCGGGGTCATGGCCTTCCCGTTGATGGTGCGCGCCATCCGCCTGTCGATCGAAGTGATTGACCGCAAGCTGGAAGCCGCCGCAGGCACGCTCGGCGCAAACCCCGCCTGGACCTTTGCCACCATCACTCTGCCGCTGATGCTGCCCGGCATCATCGCGGGCATGATCCTCGCCTTCGCCAAGGCGATGGGCGAATTTGGTGCGACCATCACCTTCGTCTCGAACATTCCAGGCGAGACGCAGACCCTGCCCTCGGCGATCTATACGTTCACGCAAGTGCCCGGCGGCGAGACAGGCGCATTGCGGCTGACGCTGGTCTCGGTCGTGATTGCGATGGCGGCGCTGGTCGCGTCCGAAATCCTGGCGCGGCGCGTCTCGCGCAGGCTCGACCTTAGATGACGCTCTCGGTTGACGTTCACCACAGGCAAGGTGAGTTCACGCTCGATGCGGCGTTTGAAAGCCGCGGGCGGTTGACCGCCCTGTTCGGTCAGTCGGGATCGGGCAAGTCGACGCTGGTCAACATCATCGCCGGGCTGATCCGCCCGAACGAAGGCCGCGTCTCGGTCGGTGGCCGGGTGCTGTCGGACAGCGCCACAAACACCTTCCTTCCGGCACATCGCCGCCGTGTCGGTTACGTGTTTCAGGACGCGCGGCTGTTCCCGCATCTGAGCGTGGCGCAAAACCTCGCCTATGGCCGCTGGTTCACGCCTGCGTCTGACCGCTATGTCGACGAAGGCCCGGTGGTTGACCTTCTCGGCATCGGCCATCTGCTCGACCGGCGCCCGGCCATGCTGTCGGGCGGCGAAAAGAGCCGCGTCGCAATAGGCCGCGCGCTGCTGGCGAGCCCGAAACTGATGCTGATGGACGAGCCCTTTGCCTCGCTTGATGAAGCCCGCAAGGCAGAGATTTTTCCCTACATCGAACGGCTGCGCGACGAGCTGAACATTCCAATCGTCTATGTCAGCCATTCGGTCGCCGAAGTGGCGCGGCTGGCAACCGACGTGGTGGTGCTGGCCGGTGGCCGCGTGCAATCGGCGGGGCCGGCATCGGCGGTGCTGTCACAGGCCAATGTGCTGCCGGAGGCGGACCGGGCGGAAGCTGGCGCATTGGTCGAGCTTGAACTGATCGAGCCCGACGACGGCTACGGCCTGACGCTGCTGCGCTCCTCGGGCGGCGAGTGGCGGTTGCCCTATGTCGATGCCGAACCAGGCACAAGGCTGCGCGCCAGGGTCCGCGCCCGCGACGTCATGCTGGCGACCGAACGGCCAGCGGCGATCAGCGCGCTGAACGTGCTGGCGGGAACCGTGACCGACATCACCGAGGCTGGTCCGGCGGACGTCGTTGTCACAATTCTGTCAGGGACCGATCTGGTCCCGGCCCGTATCACCCGCCGCTCGCTCGAAGCCCTTGGTCTGACACAAAACAAGCCTGTCTTCGCGCTGGTGAAATCAGTCACCCTGACCGAGGCAGCGCGCGCACCTGCCGATGGCAGCTGACACGGCTGGCGCAGGCCCTGTCGTCGCTATATACAATTGCCAATAGCGGATGATCTTTTGGGAGAAAGCCGATGCCGTCGCTCAGCCTGAGGATCGACCTCGACCCGCAGGGCCGCATTGGCCCCGGCAAGATCGAATTGCTGGAACGCATCGCCGTCGCGGGGTCCATCTCCGGCGGCGCGCGCGCCATGGACATGAGCTACAAACACGCATGGGATCTGGTCGAGGAAATGAACCAGCTGTTTGGCAAGCCGGTGATCGCCGCGCAGACCGGCGGCAAGCGCGGCGGCGGCGCGACGCTGACAGCGGTCGGCGAGGCGCTGGTCAACCGCTACCGGACAATTGAAAAAGCAGCAACACGAGCGGCCGCCGCCGAAATGGCTGCATTGCAAGCCGAAATCGACGCCGGTTAGAATTTTTGGAATTGATACCAATGGCGGTGGCGCTCAGCGCCGGAATAACTTCGCTCAGGACGTGTCGGCGTAAGGCACGCGGGCGCGCTTGGCCAGCGCGTTGAAGACTGGCGCGGGCATTTCAAGCAAACGCGTGACCCGGGCCGAAATGTTTTGCAGGGCCGCATCGCGGTCGGCCTGATCGAGTTGCTCGATGTGAGCGACGAGAAAAGACAGGGCCCGGCCAAGTTCGCTCAAAGCTGAGGAAATACGCATCAGATCTTCGGCGCTGTCGTCGGAGTGCGTCAGGTCAATGTCGGAGAAGACGATGTCGAAGCCGAGTTCGAGCCCTGTTTCGGCGATCATGTCGCGGACGGGGAAAATGACGAGGCCGAGAATCCAGCACAGCGTGCGGCGGACGATGCGTGAGCGTTTTGTGGTGCGCTCGGCGAGAGCAGAGAGGGCGAACAGCATCGCGACGATGCGGTGAAGCATGGTCAATCTGCTGTCTTGTCTGCCCTCCCTTGCCATGTGTGTCTCCGTTTGTGGTGGAAGCTATTGTGGGGGCAGTTGAAAGGAGGGGGAGAGATTTTGTGAATTTTTTTGAGAGGGCTCATGCAGAGCCGTCATTCTCACGCCCCCTCCACCACTACGTGGTCCCCCTTGTATCTGCACTTGATTGGAAATGTGCGATTAGAGCGGCTGTGCGCGAGGACCGGTTGCAACCAGTCCTCGCGCTTGGCGATGTCGCCCGTATTCCCTTTGGCTACAACCGTGGGGGAGCCTGGGATCTTCGCCTTTGTCACGCACGACCGAACAGTCGCTTGGTTGCAATCGCACGAACAAGGCAGGTTACCGTGAACAGCATCATCTGTGGAGTGGATGTTTCGAAGAACTGGCTCGACGCCCATGTTGCGGCGGGCCCGGGCGAGCGCGGCGAGGCTTGCCGCTTTGCCAATGACGCGGACGGGATCGGCGCACTGGCTGCGTTCTGCGCTGGCCATGGCGCTGAGCTGGCCGTCATGGAGGCGAGCGGCGGGCTTGAGCGGCAAGCCTATCTTCTGCTGTGGCAATTGGGTCAGCCCTGCGCATTGGCCAATGCGCGCCATGTGCGCGCCTTTGCCGAGGCGATGGGCTTTGCGGAGAAGACCGACCGCATCGATGCGATGGTGATCGCCCGCTTCGCGCTCGCCAAGGGCATTGTGGCCGAACCGCCGCCCGGCCCGCAAAGTCAACGTTTGCAGGCGCTTGTCGCCCGGCTTGGCCAGGTGATCGGCGATCTCACCGTCAACAAGCAGCGCCGGGCCAGCGCCCGCAATGCCGAGATGGGCGACAGCCTTGATGAGCTCATTGCCTTCCTCAACCGCCAGAAGCGCAGCCTCACCGGCGAGATCGCCTCGATGATCGACGACGACCCGCTCTGGGCCCGGCTTGATCAGGCCATCCGCTCCTTCAAGGGATTGGCGGGGCGCAGCGTCGGCTTGCTGCTCGCCCAGCTGCCGCAGATCGGGCTGGTCTCCAACAAGGCCATCGCCAAGCTTGCAGGCCTCGCCCCAATCGCCGACGACAGCGGCGCGCGGCACGGCCAAAGGCATGTGCGCGGCGGCCGGGCTCCGGTGCGGTCGCTGCTCTTTCTCGTCGCCGACATCGCCCGCAGATACGATCCCGATCTCGGTGCTTTCCACGCCAAGTTGAGCGCTGCGGGAAAACCAAAGATGGTCGTGCGAACCGCACTCGCCAGAAAACTTCTCGTCAGGTTGAATGCACGCGCTCGCATCGCGCGAGCGGAGATCATCAATGCAACTTGACACAACAGATAGTCGCTCCCCCG